>NZ_JACVBI010000005.1:0-447200 GCF_014852305.1 Pseudomonas sp. PDM09
TCCGCATTTGCTAGCGCAAGGGCCAGATCCATGCCTCGTTGCTTAGCGCTATATAGAGCTTCATGCACCAGTGAGATTGACGTTGTTCCTTTGTCCAGGATGTTCGTCATAAGTTCTCCGTGGATGTCTGACCGTTACTCACTGTATTGCTTGCGCAGTTATCTCGCCAGCGAGACGATTTTTTGGCCCAAACGCTCATGCAAGCTGATGGCTTTGACCATTGCTCGTCACGTACCAGAAAGCGTCAACTACTCGCTGGTGACTTTAAAATCAGAGGCAATGGGGTCGATGTAAGCCGACTGCAGGTCCCGCTCCGGGATCTCCCAGATGATTTGCTTTGGCGGCGTTTCTTTGTAGGCCGGGTTGTTGAGGTAGCTGTTTGCCGCGCCAGAGAACGCTCCGCCGTCTTTGGCGAAGTTACCCACGGGGGCGCCCAGTGCCTGCTGCAGAAACCCTGCGAAGTTGGAGTTGCGCGAGAATGAGGTGCCGATGAGCGCGGTGTTGGGGAGGTCGGCATTGCCAAAGAGGTCTACCTCTGTATCAGGGCTGTCGGCTGACGCAGCGGGACGTTCGTGGGTGCTGGTTTGGGCGACCATTTCGGGTGCGGGTTGCCATTTGAGCGGCAGCCAGTCGATGCCCGCCAGATGGACCAGATCGCCAGGTCGCACCGCGAGCGGGGCATGACTTTCGTTGAACGACCTGCGTGGCGTTGCGCTGATGCCCAGGGTCTTCAGGCGCTGGGTGATGGCATCGGCCGCCGCCTTCGCGCCGGATTCGCTCCAGTGCGTATCGGTGCGCAACCAGGCACTGGCCCCCAGTGGCATTAGCGCACCGGTGAGGTCCAGATTCGGCACGCCGCCCACATCTAATTTCGAGGCCCAGGTCTGTATGCGCCCTTCGAGAACGGCTGGACGGTGCAGTGCGCAACGCTGCTCAGAAGCGATGCGGCTCTTGTCTGGAACGATGACCACCAGCAGGCTGATGTCACGTCGGGAGAGCTGCTGCTTCAGATCAATCACTGCCTGGACTTTGGCATCGGCATTGCGCTGCGCTTGATCATTGACCTTGAGCTCATCGGCCAAAAACAACCAGTCAGGACAACCCGAGCGAACCCTCGGCCCGGTGTCACCGAGGAGCAGCCAACTGGCACCGCGCTCCAGCTCGGCGAAGGTCGTGGGGAGTTGAGCGTTCGACAGTTCCTTGGCGATCCGATGCGTGATATCGCCGTCAAGAATCTGCGGGGTCAGCACTTTATCGGGTAACAGCGAGATCTGCCCTGAAACGATCAGACGACCAGAGGACAGCAGTCCGACGAACAGGAATATCAGCAGCGCCACGCCTGCCAACCGACTGCTGCGTGTCGCCAGATCATCTGGCGGAGTGGGGGGCAGGGTGTGCTTTAGGTTCGTCATCAGAATTGGAAGTACAGGAAGGGGACGGTTTCGCGACTGGCGATCAGTGCGAACGACAGCATTAAACCGGCGATGGGCCAAAGGGCGGCGGTGTAAAACGCAATGCCGCCCAGTTGTTTCTCACAGTAAGGGCGCAGCAGCGGTGCGACGATTCCGAACACACCCAGCAAGCCAGCAAGGCCGTGTACCGGGCGCAGGGTCGCGGACAGTTCATCACCGAGGGCGATGCCCTGCAGGCCGAATTGCCCGGCATACAGGCTCAGCGCGCTGTGAAAGTCGGGGGCACGGAACAGTGTCCAGGCGAGGCAGACGAACAGCAGTGTCAGCCCATGGGAAAGCACCGGCGGTACCGGGGGTAGGGTAGAGCTGTTCCAGGCACGATTTACACACAACGCAACGCCATGGGCGCTGCCCCACAGCAGATAATTCCAGCTATCGCCACCGTGCCAGAGGCCGGCGATGGCCATGATCAGGAACAGGTTGCGATAGGTTTTCCAAGTGCCGTTGCGATTGCCACCCAGCGAAATATACAAATAGTCACGTAACCAGCTGGACAGCGACAGGTGCCAACGACGCCAGAAGTCCTGGATGCTGTTGGCCAGATACGGACGGTCGAAGTTCTCGGGAAAGTGAAATCCCAGCATCAGTCCTAGCCCAATCGCCATGGCACTGTAGCCGGCGAAGTCGAAGAACAGTTGCAGGGAGTAGGCAAGGCAGCCAACCCAGGCGTCGGAGAAGCTGGGGTTTGGCAAACTGAACGCCACATCGACCACCGGCGACAGGGTGTCGGCCACCAGCACCTTCATGCTCATCCCGACCATGAACCGGCGTGCGCCCAGCGAGAAATTCTGCAAGTTGAAGTGACGCTGATTCAGCTCACGCCGAACCCAGTCATAGCGAATGATAGGGCCGGCGACCGAATGGCCGAACATCGAGATATAGGTGGCGTAATTGATGAAGCTGCGTTCGACCGGCACGGTGCGGCGGTGGACATCCACCAGATAGGAAATCGCCTGCAATACGATAAACGATAGCCCGGCCGGCATGATGACCCGCTGCCAGTCCAGCGGCATGGCGCCATACCAGGTGACGGCATCGATCAACGTGCCGGCGACGATGTTGGCGTACTTGTACCAGCACAGCACCGCCGTGTTGAGCACGATCAGCATCACGAGTAGCCGCACGCGGCCCGTGCCTTTTTCCCGCGAGGCGTCAATCAGCAAACCGCCGGCCCACGCCGTGATCGTCAGCACCACATGCACGGCGAGGAACCGGGGGCTCAACCAGCCATAAAACAGCCAGCTGCCGATCAGTAGCGTGACGTTGCGCCAGGCGGCTGGGCACACTGCATAAGTGCACAAGAACAGCGGCAGGAACAACGTCAGAAACTCGAGAGAGGCAAAAACCATGGTGTTGGCGCGATCCGATCAGTGGGCCAGGACGTCAGTCGCGAGCAACAGGTGCGGACCCGTTGCGCCAGGTAGCAGCACAACGCTGTAGCGCTCGCCGGCCTTGAGCTGGCCCAGGTCAAGCGGGGCACCGACGTTGGTTTGGGCGCAGACCAATTGAACCGACAGGCTGACCGGGTTGATCGCACGACGTTGTACGCTGCCGTCGGCCACCTCCTTGAACAGGTCGGCGTTCTTCCCCGTAGCGCGCAAACCAGCCTGGGCGCACGCTGGGTCGGCGCTGATAAACGCCAGCGAGGCTCTCAGGCTATTGAAGTCGTCGGGTTGCTCACGGATGACGACCTGACGGATACCTTGAGCGTTGTCTGGCAAAGCGATCACGCTGGCGAATTCGCCTGCTGCCACCTGGATGTCCAGCGGCTGGCTTTTGCCGTTGCGTTCCAGGGTGCCCTTGATCGGCTGGTTGGCGGGGACGGGCAGATAGTCAGACACGGCATTCGAACCCTCGAGTCTTAGGCTGGCCTGTGAGCCTTCGGCCAGCAGCTGCAA
This sequence comes from Pseudomonas sp. PDM09, assembly GCF_014852305.1. Classification (NCBI taxonomy): domain Bacteria; kingdom Pseudomonadati; phylum Pseudomonadota; class Gammaproteobacteria; order Pseudomonadales; family Pseudomonadaceae; genus Pseudomonas; species Pseudomonas sp. PDM09. The sequence goes on from NZ_JACVBI010000005.1 coordinate 3,371, forward strand.
CGGTTGGTCAGCAGCGTTGATAAAGCGCAGGAAGGCTGAGTCCTGATCCGGGCCCGTCGGGTACAGGGCAATGTCGGCGGCCTGGGCGTGCAGGCTCAGCATCAAGGGCGCCAACAACGCCCAGCCATATGCGGATCGGTTCATTTTCCGGCTCCTGTACTGCTGACGGTGTTGGCGGGCAGTTTGGCCAACGCACCGCCAATCGCAGTGCCCCATGCTTGATAACCGGCGACGGTGAAGTGCTGCCCGTCGGTGGTGATCCATTGCCCGGGTTTGGAGAGCGTCAGCGAATCGATGTAGGTGCAAGGCGCCACGTTCGCGGCCAAAAACTGCGACATCAACTGGGTGCGGGCATCATTCTTCTGGTACATGCCACCGGCTTTGCCCCAGGCCGGGCCCACCCAGGCGCAACGGGTCCCGGTGGCCGCGATGGCCTTGGCCAGGCCGGTGACGCTTTGCCATGCCCAGGCCTTCGGAAACACTGGTTTGTCATAGGACGCCATGGTGTCGCCGATGACCAGTACCACCAGATCGGGTTTGTCGGCGGCGATCAGGTCCTGGATCGGTGTGGTGGTTGCCTCGCGTCCTTTGATCACGATCTTGTCGTTGCCTTTGCGCTCGGCGCCGCAGTCGACCTTTTTGCTGATCAGCCAGTCGCCGGCGCTGGCACCGCAGGCACCGATGGAATGAACCTGGGCGCCTTGGCGAGTCAGGTTGTCATGCAGCGGCTCCAGCAAATGGTCCGCGAGGCTCATATGGCTCTCCCCAAGAACAAGGAGGGACAGGCCGGCAAGGGCAGAAGTGGGCATCGAAAGCTCCAGAATGATCAGTTGGAATAAGGCGAGGTGTACGGGCTGACCGGCAGGCTCATGGGGGCGCTGATGTCTTCGAACTGGTAGCGCAAAGACAGGGCACCGCTGAGTTGTTGGTAATCGTGGGCATTGTCCAGGCCCAGATTGGCGCCCAGCAGGAAGTTCGAAGCGACCTTGTATTCAGCCGCCGCGGCGACGCTGTAGCCGATCCCGGTTTTGTTTTGCCCTTCGTAGCGCAGCCCCGAGGCCGCTTGCAGGGCTTTGTCGTTGGGGAAATAGTCGGCGCTGTCCTGCTCGAAATGCTGCACGCCGACCGAGCCCTTGACTTGATACGTCAAGCGCCCGGTGCGTTGTGCCCAGGTCACCGGAATGCCCAGGGCAAAGAACGTCTGCGGGCTGAAATAGCCGCCGTGGCCATAGGTGAAATAGTCCTGATTGTTGGCGTAGCTGATGCCGGTCATGCTCAGGCCGACGGTCAGCTTGCTGTCCGTTGCATTTTGCAGGTACCAGTAGACGCCGCTGCCCAGTTCACTGCGGCTGTTGGACTCGACATGGTTGCCCAACAGCTGGTGCCAGGAGGCGTAGCCATAGGCGCCGACTTCGTTGTCGTCAAAGCTCAACTGGCCACGCCCGCCATTGGCGGTCACGCCGCCCCAGGACTGCCCGCTGCGTTTGTCCGTGGTGCCGGCAAACGAGGTGACGCTGTCAGTCACCGGACGCCGGGAAACGCTCACGCCGTAACGGACATTAGAGGAGTCGCTCACGGGGCGATCAATGCTGATGCCGCCAGTGGCGGTGGTGTATTTGAAGCCGAGCGGGGTGGTGCCCAGATCAGCTTTGAACCCATCCGCGGGCCGTTGAATAGCGACGGAAAGGCCGACACCCTCGGCTTTTTGCGAGCCGACACCGTCGCTCTGCGCACCGCTGCCAAAGCGCGACAGTGCATTGCCGCTGACACTGCCGGCGTTCAGCGAGACCGGCGTCACGCGCAGGGCGACGCGGCTTTCATCCAGCGGGATATTGATTTCCAACGGTGTTTCAATATCGGTCAGTTTGCTCAACCCCGACTCACTGTTGTTGCTGCGAATGCTCACCCCCTGGGTGACGTAGGCACTGCGCTCCTGAAGGATTTTATTCAGCGCCAGTTGCGCGGGGCTGATGTCCTCGCTCACCAGTGCTGCGCGCGGCAGCTGCGACTCGAATCGATTGCTTGCCTGCTGTGGCCGTGGCGGGGCGTCGATGCCAAAAGGGGTGTGAGACCTCACGCTGCCCGGCATCTCCTGAACCGGTGGCGGGATCGCCGCCAGCAAGGTGTCGCGACTGACCTCGTTACGCGGACCTGACACCCCGGCAAAAGGGTTGGGCGCCACCGTCGAGCCGGCCAGTTGGCCTCCCTGGTTCCTGCGTTTCTCGCTCTGTTCAATGGCCACCGCTTTGCGCAGCAGATCGGTCGCCGTGCCGGTCTGGCCCATGTTCTGGTAGCGGCGGGCGGCCTCTGTCAGCGTTTGAGGGTTGCCGGATTCAGTCTTGAGCAGCTGTTGCAGTGCCTGTTCGGCAAAGGCCGTGTCCTGTGCCAACACCGCCGCGTCGGCGGCACCCAACAGCAGTTGTGGGTCGTTTGGCTGACGTTGTAATAGCGGTTTGTAGAGTTCGAGGGCTTTTGCCGTGTCACCGTTGGCCGAGTACATCCGCGCCAGGGCCGCGACGGCAGCGCTATCACCGGGACGTTGCGCCAGTGCGGGCGCTAGCGTGTCATAAGCGCTGGCCAGATTGCCTCGTTCACGCAGTTGGTCAGCCTGGCGGATGCGATAGAGATAGAGCAGGTCGTCGAAACGCTTGCGAGCCGGTGCGTTCAAGGGCCTGTTCTGAAGGTCGCGCAGAATCTCGTTGACCTGTGCGTCTTCTCCGGTTTTAAGCAGGACCGCCGCGTATTGCAGGATGAAGTCCGCCGAGGGCGCCGTGGTGTTTTGCAACTGGCCGCGCATGAGGGCCAGCGCACGGGTTGGCTCGCCGATGTCGACATACGCCGAGGCCAGGCTCGCCATGCGATCGGGACTGTTGTTGGCCGTCGGCAGAATACGATCGAGCAAGGTCAGGGCTTCCTGGCGCTGTCCGCGCTTGCCCAACTCGATCGCCTGGCGCAGTTGCAGGTTGAGGCTGACATCAGCGGCCAGCGCGTCCATGTCCGGGGTGCGCTGGTCAGGGCGCAAGCGTCCCAATGTTGTCTGGGCGGCTTTCCACTCACCCATCTGCACCGACAGCAAGGCGCTGACGTAAAGCGCATCGGCATTGTCGGGGCGGGCCTGGAGCATGGCGTTGATCAGGTCCCGAGCCTTTTGCGGTTCGCCCATCGCCAGGTTCAGGCGGGCCAGGGCGAAACGTGTCCAGATGTTGTCCGGCTCAACGCGCAGCGCGTCTTGCAAGGCATTGCGCGCAGCGGGCAGGTCGTTGCGTTGTTCGGCGAGGGCGGCCAGTTGCGTCGCGCGCAAGGCTTGCAGGCGCGCGGACTGGCCGATCTTTGCCTGTCCGGTGGCGGGCAGGCTGTTGATCAGTTGCAGGGCTTCATCGTTCTTGCCGCTCTTGAGCAGCACATTGACCAGTCCTTCCTGTGCTTGAGGGTCGTCGCGGCGCTGGTTCAAAATCTGCCGATAGTTGCGCTGAGCGTCATCGAACTGGCCCGCGCTGGCCTGAATATCTGCCAGGGCGAGGCGAGCATCTACCCCGTTTGGATTGAGCCGCAGTGCCTGGTTGACCAAGACCTGTGCCTGGGCTGTCTGGCCTTTGGCCTGGGCGTCGCGGGCCTGCTGCAATGCTGACCAGTAGCGCACTTCGTTCAGCGCAACTTGCCAGCGGCTGCCGTCGTTTTGTCGTGTGGCCTGACTCAAGAGCTTTTCCGCTTCGGCCAGTCGGTGTTGCTGCTGGCGAATAACCCCAAGGCCACCCAGTGCGTCAGCATCATCGGGCCGGGTTTTCAAGCGTGCTTGAAAAGCCTGTTCGGCGGAGGCCTGATCGCCTTCTTTGAGCGCCTTCAGGCCGCGCGCGACTTCGGCAGGCGGTTGCCATTCCTTGCTGGCCGTCGTTGCCACCTGTTGCTTGCTCTTGTTCATCTGCGCCCGGATTTCCACGTCATCCGGATGCGTCTTGAGGTACGCCTCGAACAACGGCACTTGTGTCGGATTGGGCGGACCGATCCAGGTTAGCGCCAGGCGCCAGCTTTCGTCGGCATCACCGGCAATGTCGGCACGCTGGGTCAGCGCGGCCAGGGCGCGAATACCCTCGGCACGGCTGTCTTCACGGCGCACCAGATGCTTGGCGTAAAACAGCGCGACGATCGAGTCGTTGGGCATCTCACGTTGCAGGCGCTCAAGTCCGCTGCGTGCCTCAGCCCAGTCAGCCTGATTGAAGGCAAGGTTGTTGTAATACTCGCGGCCGATCGTACCTTGAGGTGGACGGCCATCGAACAGCGAGCGAAACACGACGGTCGCCTTGTCACGCTCACCGGCATCGACGAGGCGCCGAGCCTCTTCCAGACGCTGCTGGTTCTGCGGTTGGGCCACGCTGATGTCCTGCGCCAATTGCAGTGCCTGCCGAGGCGGTGGCTGGATGGCCTGCAAGCGGGCGAGGTATTGCTGCGCCTGTTGTGGCTTGCCCTGTTGCACGCCAATCAAGCCCAGGCCATACAGTGCGTCAACCTGGGCCGGGTCCAACAGCAGGACTTTCAGCCAGACTTCCGCCGCGCGTTGAGGGTTTTTGTGCAACTGCCAGTACTGCCCTTGCTCGACGAGTAATGCCTGTGGTGTCGGACTTTGAGCGTGTGCAGCAGCCGTCCATGCGCTCATGACGGCGATGGCTAGCGTGCGGTGGTGCGCGTGCATGCGGTCTCCCAGGAGAGTTTCAGCGTTCCGTCTTCCCGGAATCGGTAATGTTTATCTGCCCATCCGAGGGCGAACAGGCTGAGCATGAAGTTGTAGTAACGCGGTGGACCGGCTTCGCCATCAGGCCTGGCCAGTGCCTCGTGCAAGGCGAGCTCCACGCGGCGTCGTTGCTGATCGGCCAACCCGGGTTGGCCCTTGGCCTCAAGGTAGGGAATCAGTGCCGCCCAGAATCCGAACGGGCTCTGACCCTGAACAGTGCCGTGGAGAACCTGGACTGTTTCCGGGGGAGAACCCGTTGCGACAGTGCTGCGGGCCATGCCGTCCAGCCGTTTGAGCAGGCGCGCTGCCAGCGGTCCAGAGGTATCGCTCATGCCCAGCCAGAGGTACACGCGAATGGCATCGTAGCTGCCCGTGTCGCCGTGGATCGGGTCGCTTGTGAAGGCACCCGATTGCGCTGAAGTGCCTTGATAACCGACCCAGTCAGCGACGAAACCGTGGCGGCTTGATTGGGCAATCATCGTCGCGGTGTTGTTGGCAATCGCTTGCCAGGGCCCGGAGGGGGCTTCCTTGGCCAGCCGTCGTAACAGTGGCAGTGGCAGGTAGCTGGGATTCAAGCGCCAGAGAGCGTCCGGCTGGACGAAGCCCTGTGGTCCAGGCAACACCATCGGGCCCAGACCGGGGAGCTTGACAACCAATTGCGCTTCAATCGTCGCCATCAGGTGCAGGGCGTTCTGGTGATAGTCCGGCCGATGCCACAGGCGTGCGGCTTCGAGCAAGGCGTAGGCGATCCACAGGTCGGCGTCGGCGGCCGAATTGGCGTCTTGCAGGCGCCACTGACCGTCCGTGCCTTGCCCCCATAACCAGCCCGGCAGGCGTGTGGCGGTGGCGGAGCCTACGAGGTTGGCTGAGGTCCAGCGCCAGAGTTTGTCAAAGCGTGGCTGATCGTTGCCGATCAGTGCGAAGAGCATGCCGTAGGACTGCCCTTCAGAGGTGCTGTGATTGTTCTCCTGGCTCGATTCCAGAACCCGGCCGTCGGCCTGGACGAAGCGCGCTGCATAGGTTTGCCACAGTGGCCAGGCTGGCGACTCACAGGATTTCCCGGCCGCTATCGCAGGCGCCAGCAGGGCAAGCGCAAGCACGGCGCCCAACCTGCGCGTGTTACCGCGCAGGCACTGGCGAAGTGAAATACCCCCGCTGCTCATGGACGACACAGGCATGCGCGGCTCATTGACCAAGACGACGTTTGGCCCGTAAGCGCAGGGCCAGGTAGGCCATCGAAGCAAGCAGCAGGATCCCGAGGAGCGTGAACAGCATGAGCGCCATTACGTTTTGCGAGAGGTACCACTGCAGATAGCGCAATGGGCCCAAGCTCCCGACGTAGTAATCCTGCTCGGCGACCAGTGACTCGACATGCTTGCCCCTGACCACCACCAGACTGCCTTGCAACTCGCGGGCGTTTTCTTCGCTGCTGAGCAGGGCGTTGGTTACGTCGGCCAAGCCGTTGGGCCTTGCGCTGGCGATAAACACCACACTGCGGCCACTCTTGAGCGGCGATTCGAATCCAGTCAGATAAGCACTGCCGTCGTCAGCGGTGAACCTGAAGCTGCTGCGCGCTTCACGCAGATTGGTTTTCGTATCCGGGCTGATCCAGTTGCGCAGACGCAAGGGCAGGTCAGACAGTTCAAAGTACTGCGCAGCCTCTTCGCCCTTGGCTGGCAGCAGGTTTTGCCATTGCGCAAGCAGCGGCTGATTGTTGCCCGAGGCGAGCACCAGCAAATCCCGCTCGCTTTGCTCGGCCACCTGGTCGGCGTGGACCACCTTCACGCCGGTGGCCGGATAACCGGTGGAGTCGCCGAAGCGGCCCAGCAGGGTCAGATAGGCGCTCAGATCGGCCGGGCCTGGGTCGTTGGGCAGGATCACCGAGGTTTCAGAAAGGTCGGCCATGCGAGTGAACGGGAAGCCACTGTCCTTGAACACCCCAAGGTTGGGCATAGCCATGAAATGTTCGTATTGGCTGAGGTCCAGGGTCGAGTCCGGGTCGATCACACCGCGCATGTTGTCGATGATGATGTCGCGGCATTCGCCCTGTTTGATGTAGTCATACATGAAGCGAAATTGCAGGCGTGATTGCAGCGCTACGGAATTGAGCGGCAACAGCATGCGTGACGTACGGGCCAGACTGTCATCGGTTTTGAGCATCGCAAGCAGGCTGTCGCTGTTGCCGAGTTTCTCGATAGAAGGCAGATCGATCGACTTGATGAAGGTGTCGTTGAAGTTGACCAGCAACGAGGAATTGGTGGAGACCGGTTGCGGCGTATAGCGGTATTTCAGGTCAAGTTGCGCACCGGGCTCACGCCAGTTGAACAGGTCGGGCGGCAAGCGCAGCGCAACCGTCATTTGTCCCGGGTTATAACCCGACACATTGAGCTCTGCGGGCGTCGCCAGTTCACCCAGGCGAACCGGCCGATCGGAGGGCAGCCAGTTAGGCGCGTCATACGGTCGGCGTGGCTTGAGCGAGTCGATCCGGTCGATCACTACGCTCTGCCCGGAAAAGGCCGAGCTACCGAGGGCCAGCGCTGTGGCGGCGACCTTGAGATCGGCGCCATCGCGCCCGGAGACAATCAGCAGTTTGCCCTGAGCATCATTGGGGTTGCTAACGAGTGTCAATGTCGGCCCCGTGGTCTCTTTGATCGGTAAGCCACTCATGGTCGTTGATTCGCTGCCGCTGACGAACACCACGGCGTTGCCGTTGGCCGGCAGGCTGGTGAGGCTGGCGGGGAAGGTGGCGCCGCGGTAGCTGGCCAGGGCGCCAAACCAGGACGACAGGATACCGGCGGCCTCAAGCTCAGGGCCGCCCGGGCGCGCGGCGAACACGAAGGGCAACTTCAGGGGCGAGGCGTCTCGACGATCGAACAAGGGCAGCGGCAGGGCGGACAGGTCGTTGGGCTGTTTAATCGAGGACACCTGGAGGCTCAGCTGGCTCTCGTTGCCGATCCTGGCCCACAGACTGGAGTGCAAAGGGTCTTCACATTGCATCGTGTAATGACCGATGAACTGCAGGCTGAGCCGGTTGAATTCGGTGATGGTCTGCGGCGGAATCTGCACGGTCCGGGTCTGCAATTTACCGGCCTCTTCCTTCGGCAGAGGCAGGCTGGCGGCCACTTGATCGTTGACCAGCACATTGATCTGCGAAAGGTCGGCCAGCAGCGCCGGTGAGTAGCTGTACTGCAGCGTGACCTGCGCCGCCGTGACGACTTCATCGGCGCGCACATCGAAGTTCACACTGTCGGTAGCCTCCACGCCTTTAAGGGTCATCGAATAGCTTTTGCCCAGCTCCTTGAGGGTGCGGGTGTAGCTGTTGCTCGGGGCATCGGGCCCGGGCAACGCTGTGACCGGCATCATCGCCGGCTCTGTGGCGTTGATTTGGGCGGCAGCACTCAATGCCCAGCTGCTCCAGCCCACTAGCGAGCAGGTGATCAGCATGAGTGAGCGACGAGGAAGAAAGGTCCGGCGAGTGGAAGGCTTCAAGATCGTTGCGTGTCCGCGGTGGAGTCGATAGGTGATGGAGTGTCCGGGCGTTTGCGTAGCAGCGCCTGGCCGTCCTTTAGGGTTGCAATGAACAAGCGCAGGATGGCGCGCAAGCCAATGCTGCTGACCTCGCGCAACGCCGACATGGGCGCGTCGAGGCGGCCGTTACCCCACGTATTGGCCCAGGTGTCGGCCCGTGAAAAGGTCAGTCGCACCAGCTCACTTTGCTGGCGCAGGGTCAAACCCTCGAATTTCACGCCTGCCACGTTGTCGTTGCTGAAGATCGTTGTTGCGGGAAAGAGGCTTGAGGGAGGTGTGCGCAGAATGCAGAGCCGCAGCTTCTCTTTGGCGCTGAGCTGAACCTGCGGTGGCAGTGTCAGACCCACGCCGTTTTGTGAGAAGTCCCGGGTTATGCAATCGAACGATGTGCCGTCTTCGCGATAGACGCGCACGGGCAGATCCGCGGGCACCCTGGGCTCGTTGCGCACCTGAGAGGACTCAGTGGCCACCGCCACGGCGGTGCTGACGATGATGATGTTGTACACGGTCCAGGCCAGGTTGATCAGCAGGGTAGTGACCTCGGCCGAATCACTTCCGACCAGTTTCACCACGCCGATCGCCAGACCGATCATGTTCAAGGTCAGCAGGACGATGTAAGGCCGCGCGAGCTTCCAGTTGAAATAGTCCTTTTCGACGGTGCCGCCCTTGTCGGTTACGTTGAATTTGCCCAGCGAAGGGCTGATCAGGGCCAACAGTACCGGTCGCATAATGTGCCAGGCCAACACCGACTCATACACTTCGTTCCAGAAGGAATGGCGGAAGCGCCCCTGGATGCTGGAGTTGGTCAGGCTGGAGTGGAAAATATGCGGCAGTACATAGACCGTGACCATCAACGCCGAGGCATGGAAAATCTGCGCGTCGAAAAACAGGTAGGCCAAGGGTGCGGTCAAGAACACCAGACGGGGCAGGCTGTAGAAAAAGTGCATCATGGCGTTGAGGTAGCAGATGCGCTGCCCCAGGTTCAGTCCTTTGCCAAATAACGGATTGTCGGTCCGAAAAATCTGCACCATGCCCCGCGCCCAGCGTATGCGCTGGCTGATGTGTCGGGAAAGGCTTTCGGTGGCCAGTCCCGCCGCTTGTGGAATGGCGAGGTAAGCAGTGTTGAAACCGCGGCGATTGAGCTTGAGTGCCGTGTGCGCATCCTCCGTCACGGTTTCGGTGGCGATGCCGCCGACTTCCAGCAAATGAGTCCGCCGGATGACCGCGCAGGAGCCACAGAAGAATGCTGCGTTCCACAGGTCGTTGCCGTCCTGCACCAGGCCGTAGAACAGCTCACCTTCATTGGGTACCGAGCGAAAGGTATCGAGGTTTTTTTCGAATGGATCGGGTGAATAGAAAAAGTGCGGCGTTTGCAGCAACGCCAGGTTCGGGTCCTTTAAAAACCAGCCCATGGTGATCTGCAGGAAGGAGCGGGTGGGCACGTGGTCGGCGTCGAATATGGCAATGAACTCGCCATCGGTGACTTTGAGTGCCTCGTTGAGGTTGCCGGCCTTGGCATGTTGATTGTTGTCGCGGGTGATGTAGTTGACACCAATCTGCTGACAGAAAACCTTGAATTCCTCGCGGCGTCCGTCATCGAGCATGTGCACCCGCAATTTGCCCTCGGGCCAGTCCATGGCTTGAGCGGCGAGCACCACCAGTTTGACGATACCCAATGCTTCGTTATAGGTGGGAATGAAGACATCTACTGTCGGCCATTCAGCGGGCGGCTGTTGCAGAAACTGCGGTTTGCGGTGCAGCGGCCAGGCGGTCTGTACATAGCCGAAGACCAGGACGAGCAGGGCATACAGTTCGGCCAGCACCAGCCCGTAGCCAAATACGGCATCCTGCCAGTTGTCGAAATTCAGGGTGTCGGACAGGCGCCAGTACATGTAACGCAACGAAGCGATCAGCGAGAGGGTGATCAGGGTCAGGATCGCCAGACGCCCGGCTTGCTTGCGGATGACCAGGCTGGCGGCAAAACAGACGGCGGCAAACGCAGCCTGGGAATACAGATTCAGCGGCGCAGTGAGGATGCCCAGCACCAACAATGCCGCGATCAGCCCGGCTGAGATCTTCAGGCTTTGGCGCCAACGCACGGGCCATCGACTGACGCGATCCTGGAAAGTATCCAGTAGCTCCTGCAACCGCCACGTCTTTGGAGGTAGCTGATTCAGCTGGGCGGTCATGGCGTGCCCTGCTGGCTGGTAGCATCCGCGAAAAGCAGGGCATGGACCGCGCCTGACAGCGAAAGAATGTCCTGACAGCCAATGCTCAAAGGCGCGTACTGGAGGAGGTCCCGACCATAGGCCAGCGACTCGTTGAACTGGTGATCGAGATGAATCGTCCCGATCAGTTCAGCGCCGAGCCGCCGCACAAACAGCACGCCCATGTCCCTGCTGAACGAACGTGAGTCATCCCGTTGGTTGAGCACATACCGGTGCCGTTGCGCGCGTCGTCGGGTGGTTTCCAGCCACTGGGTCATGGTGTCCAGTGCCAGGTAGGAAGCCGCGTCGGCCACCGTCATCACCAGCACCAGGTCCGCAGCGTCGAGTGCCTGTTGCGAATAGACGGTCGCACCCGAAGGCGTGTCCAGGATCACGGTATCGTTTTCGCTGAGGTCCATTGACGCAAGGTGCTGATTCAACCAGTCAGAATCTTCAAGCATCAACTGCCTGAGCAAGCGCCGATCGTTCATCTCGCCAGTGCCGAAGGGCAGGCACTCACTCTCGCTAAAGCCCGGCAGGCGATGAGCGCCCCAGTTTGCGCCTTGCTCTTTGAGCTGGATCAGCCCGGGAACCTGCCTGGTGATACCCAAGTGGCTGGACAGCGCGTTCTGAGGGTCCAGATCAATCGCGATGGTGCGCCCGCCGGGGTGCCGAAGTGTTTTCGCGAGGCCAGCGGCGACGGTGCTTTTACCCACCCCACCGTTCGCCGAAACAATAGCAATGACCTTCGCCTTGGTCCGCTTGCGAGTCGTTTCTGGCAGACCGTCTCGACGAAACTGATTGAGTTCACGCAACAGGTCGCTCAATCGCTGACGGTCACCCGTAGCAGAACTCGCAGGTGGCTCGGTCAGGGGATAGGACTTGGGCGCGCCAATCAATAAAGAAGGCTGTGGCTCGTCCAGTAAAAACACAGGGGGCGTTGGCGTTGATGTTGGGAGAGGCAAGGCTACCGACGGTTCTGGCTCAGCCAGTACAGGTGTAACCGGGTCGTCTTTGAAATCTTTATAGTTCGGTTGTATTTCCTGGTAACTTTGCGCAGTGGCGCCAAAACGTGTGAAGAGTTTCGTAATATCGTCAACATATTTCATGCGTTGTACCAGGAATGAAATAACTCAGAAACTCAGCATTCCATTAACTTAACAAAGTTTATGCGTCGTCTTGGCGTTGGCAGAGTGCCATTAATCTAGGATGCCGGCGTCTGGGTGTCAATGATTGTTATAAAAAGTCAGCGATGCCTGTTAATGTTAATTTGAGTGTTATTAAGATGTTATGTTATTCGTGGGAAGTGTGGAATGTTAGATTGCGCCTGATAATTACGGTTCGTTGGCTGTGTGATGTGGTGATGGGTAATGGGCGTGTTTGTTCGGGGGCGGCGCGATGGAGTGTTGACTTCCTTCAATGATTTGATGCAGGGTTATGCGTTAAATAAGTTGGCTGATGTATTTGAAAGGGGTAGTGACGATTTCAATAATCTTTATATACCTTGAAAACAAATCCATTCTGCTTCAGGAATAAAAGAAGCCCTTGGGTTTCAATATGTCGGACGCTAGATGGGAGTTTCGTTTCCCGCTCCAGGCATTAAAAAATGGATCTCTGAAAAGAGGTCAGTGGAAAGCTTGGCAGTGGGAATGGCTGACAACAAAAAGCCCGCGCATGGCGGGCTCTCTGTATGGGGTCAAATCCTTTTGTCCGTTCAATCTGCGCTCCGTAATGTGAGGACTTCGTGAAAAGCATGTCGCTGGAACGAAAAAAAACTCGCATCAATCTCCTCGCGATGGCGTTTCCTCCAGCGCAACGACCTCCAGCATCACGCCCGTGCGCGCCACTACCCGGACCTGCTGGCCCAGGTGCAGGGGCGAGCGGCTCTGTACTTGCCATCTTTCGCCCTGCAATTGCACCCAGCCGCTCATCGGCAGACCCGGCAGCAGTCCCGTCACCGTGGCCTGACTGCCGACCAAGCCCGCATCGCCGCTGACCAAGACACGGCGTCTGGCCTTGAGCGCCACGCCGACCAGCGTCATCAGCAACAGGGCGCTGATCAGTGCCATGCCGATGATCAGCGTCAACGGAATGCCGAAGCCCGGTACATCGGTGTCCATCAAAATCACCGCGCCCACTACAAAAGCAACCACCCCACCGAAGCCGATTACACCGAAACTCGGTAGAAACGCCTCGGCGATCATGAAGGCGATCCCTAGCAGGATCAGTCCGACCCCGGCGTAATTCACGGGCAACAATTGCAGGGCATACAGCCCCAGCAACAGGCAGATGCCACCGAGCACCCCACCAACACCCGACCCTGGGTTCATGAATTCGAAGATCAAGCCATAGACCCCGAACATGATCAGCAGCAACGCTACGCTGGGGTTAGTGATCACCGCCAGCAGTTGTGTGCGCCAATCAGGCGCATGGTCGATGAGTGCAGCCCCGGCGGTGTTCAGCTTCAAGTTTTGACCAGAGACATTCAGGCTCTTGCCGTCCAGTTGCTTGAGCAGGTCTGCCACGTCATTGGCCACATAATCGACCACCTTGAGTTTGAGCGCTTCGTGGGCCGACAGGCTAAGCGATTCACGTACCGCTTGTTCGGCCCAGTCGGCATTGCGTCCGCGGAGTTGCGCAAGGCCACGGATGTAAGCCGCCGCGTCGTTGATCTGTTTTCGAGTCAAGGCATCTTGCGGTTCACGCGCAGAATCCTTGTCGGTGGTGGGTGAGCCCGGCGATTCGGGCGCGGTCCCGGGCAGGCCGCCGATCTGCACCGGTGTAGCAGCGCCCAGGTTGGTGCCGGGGGTCATCGCGGCAATGTGGCTGGCATACAAAATATAGGTGCCGGCGCTGGCCGCACGTGCGCCACTGGGAGCGACGAAACTTGCCACTGGCAAGGGGCTGGCCAGAATCGCCTTAATGATCAAGCGCATCGAGGTATCCAGCCCCCCGGGGGTGTCGAGGCGGATGACCACCAACTGCGCGCCCTCGGTCACCGCACGCGCCAAGCCGCGCTCCACGTAGTCGGCACTGGCCGGACCGATAGCATCGTTGACGGTCAGTACCACGACACTGCCTGCCGCCATCGTCGAACCCGTCGGTAACCCCATCAGTATGATTAGCAAGAACAGGCGGCACCACCAGTGACTGTTCACGGGACCTCCAGTTGCGGGTATGACAGCCTACAATCCTCACTCAAAGCGTAGTTGAGTCAGTCATGGGTGATGCGGGCGCGGAGGTTAGTCCATTGCCTATGGAGATAGGGACGATTCTGAACATTTCGAACGTTTGGCGTTGAGTCGCGTATCAGGCCCGACCGTGTTGTCGGGCCTGAGCTTACGGTTGCCTGACAATATCGACCGAGATCTCCACCGCCGCAATCGTGCCTCTGTTCTCAAGCCAGTGTGTGGTGTTCCTATCCTCGGGCCAGCCCACTCCCGGCCCATAGTCCGTGGCGACTCCATTTCGATGGTCAGTGATCGTTCCTTGCAGTATGTAGACGGTGCCTGGTCTGTCTTTATGGTTGTGAATCGGCCCGAAGACGCCTCCAGGCTCGATGGTCACCATACGCATTCTAAGTTGGCGCCCTGCCATGCCCTCGATCTCAGGGCCGAGGTCTACCGTTGCAAGTAACTTCACCGCAACACCTTTGGTCTCAGGTGCCTCCTGTTCGTTGCTCATCGTGCTCTCCTCTCTGCCTGACTAGAAGTACACATCCTAAAAGGTGTAATCGGTTGCCTTTGACGTTGGCCAGGTTCGCGGTTGGTTGTTCGCCTTGGCCGAGGAGGTTGCCTACCGGGCCATGGACGAAGCTTTCCGGGGTGGTGCCACGGACGTTGATCAGGCGGTCGAGCGGATCGTAGTGATAGCTGCGGTTGCCTTTGCGGCTGTCGTCGATACCGGCAAGGTTGCCGTTGGCGTCGTAAGTATAGCGGCGCTGGGGGCTAATACCTTGAAGGCTCAAAGCGATCCCAGCTTGAGCGGGTACTCAATAACCACATAAACCCGATCGATGTCATCGCCGGCCTGAGCGTTATTTGCTCGATGCGTCACATGGGACAGCTGCACGGACAAGTCCTTGGCCGGGCCTGACTGCACGATGTAGCGCAGGTCTATATCGCGTTCCCAATGCCGGCCGCCATCCCCTTGTTGAGGTTGGTAATCGCCAGTGCGCGGGTCGAACGGGTTACAAGCGCCGCCCTTGGGTGCCTGGGTACCGTCGATGCCACGCCCGGTCACGTAGCGGGCCATGAATTTCAAGCCGGGCAGGCCGAAAGTGCCGAGGTCGAAGTCATAGCGCACCTGCCAGGAGCGTTCATGAGGGCCGTTGAAATCAGCGTACTTGATCGAGTTGGCCAGGTAGATGGAATCATCACCGACGAAGTCGAAGGGTGTGTCGCCGTTGATTTTTTGATAGGCGAGGGTGAAGGCTTGGGCTCCGGTGGTGTATTTGCCCGACAGGCTGTAGGCGCTGTTATTGATCGCTCCTGCTACGGCCTCGCCATAATCCTGAGTGTGGTAAAGATTGCCGTCGAGGCCAGGATGGTGCGAGAGGCTCGCAACTTCAGGGTTCCACCACCACTGGAGTAGTTGTCTTCGCTGCGTCCGTCATGATCCAGAGGCAACAACCCCGTTCCGGAATGCCCCTTGCCGCCGTCCAGTTTCAAGCCGAGAAATCCATGGGCGTCGATACCCACTCCAATCATGCCAGGGGCGAACCCGGATTCGAACGAGGTGACGAAACCCTGAGCCCATTCCTGTTTGTAACTCTTGTCTGCCGGCGAGGGCGATCGATAGTCATTGTTGAGGTAAAAGTTTCGGCTGAGCACCTCAAGCGTCGACCCTGCCAGCAAACCTTGTGCGGTGGGTGCGGGCTCAGCGGCTATCGCGGTTCCGGCTGTACTGGTGAGCAACATGCCCAACCATAAGGGCGCCCAAGGTCCGGTCGCGTTGAGATTTTTGGATGCATATATCTGCACTGCACACGGACCTTTATATGCAGGGCGGGAGTGGGAACTCCCGCGGTGAAGTCGGGTTATGTCCAGGGGGGATCACTGGATCAGCGGAACATTTTCGGTCGCTGGTAAGGACCGTATTCGACGGGCACCCAGGCGAAGGCTTTTTCGCGACCGCCGATATGCCCGATACCAGGGAAGGGCAAGTGAGCACCAGCAACCCAGGTACGGTCATGAGCGACCTGTTTGAACAGTTTTTCACGCGTCACGACGGCCTGTTTACCCTGGACATCGAAGCCGATGCTCACTTCTGGATGCTGGAACTGCACGGCGAAGCTGTGGACCAGGTCACCCATGAGCAGAATGCTCTGGCCGTTGGAGCTGAACGTGTAACCACTGCTGCCGGGTGTATGGCCGGGCAGGCTGACCGCGGTCACGCCGGGCACCAGCGACTGCTCGGGGGTGAAGGTTTTGAACCGGTGGACGGCGACATAGGGGGCCACCGATTTACGGGCGACCTCGAAGAAGCCACGGGCGTCTTTTGGGGCCTTGTCCAGATTTTCCTGGCTGAGCCAGTAATCGGCCTCCGGTTTCGCTGCATACACGGTGGCGTTGGCGAACACCGGCTCGTCCTTGGTATTGATCAGGCCGCAGACATGATCGACATGCATGTGGGTTAGCAACACGGTATCCACTTGCTCAGGTTGGTAACCGGCAGCGCGGATGTTGTCGGGCAGCCAGCCCGCGGTTCCGCCGAAACAAGCACCGGCACCGGCATCCACCAGCACCAGGTTTTTACCGGTGTTGATCAGGAATGCGTTGAACGCGGTCGGCATGCCTGGGGTAAAAATGAACTTGCGTTCGAGCATGGCGCGAATGTCTTTCTGCGAAAGGCCTTTGAGCAGCGTCGGCCCGAGGTCGCTGTAGCCATCGAACAACGCGGTAACTTCGTATTCACCCACCGCCAGGCGCTGATAGCCGGGGGCCTGGGTTTGCAGTGGCGGCGGTGGCGCCGCCTGGGCTTGATTGCCTGCAAACGTGAGACCCAGGGCCATCAGTGAGCCCTTGAAGTAGGAGGGGAGGTGTTTGAGAAGACTCATGGCTTGCGTCCTGGTTGCAATGAGAAAGGCGTGAAAAAGCGGCTACGCCTGTGCGCAGCCGCTGTCATTGCTCAATGGCCTTCAGAGGCCTGGAACATGGTTTTGGCGTAGATCAGCCCCAGGCCGTAGGCGCCGCCATTGGCGATCGAAGTCTTGACGGTTTCCTCGTAGGTTTCGCTGCGAGCCCAGTCACGTTGCAGCTCCAGCAGATATTGCAGTGCTGTCATTGGGCGGGCGCCGATTTGGATCATGCGTTGCACGGCCATTTCATGGGCTTCAATGGAGACATCGCCACAGGCATCGGCGATGAAGTACACCTCAAAGCCTTGATCGATAGCTGACAGCGCCGGGCCGACGATGCACACGGAGGTCCACAGACCGGCGAGGACGATTTTCTGTTTGCCGAAGGCGTTGACTTCTACGGCGATGCGTTCGTCTTCCCAGGTGTTCATGCTGGTGCGGTCGATCACTTTATGGTCCGGAAACACTGACTTGATTTCGTCGAAGATCGGGCCGGAAAAGCTTTTTTCGGCAACGGTGGTGAGGATGGTCGACACTTCGAAGCCCCGGGCGGCCTTGGCTACCAGCGCGGCGTTGTTACGCAGGGTCACAGCATCAATCGACTTGGTCGCGAAGGACATTTGCGACTGATGGTCGATCATGATCAAGGTATGGTCAGTTGGGGTAAGAAGGGTTTTGCCTGGAGCTGCTTTTGCTAGGGCCATGATATTTTTCCTTAAGTATTGGCGAGGGTTTTTTGGGTTGCTCGACGACAAGTGCCGTTGAGCTGATGAAAAAGTCATCGGGTCTTTCGTGGGGAGATGGTCACACATTCCACAAGACCGAGATTGAACAGGTGTGCTGTGGTTTGGGATGTTTGTGCGCGTGCGGTTTCTTGATAAGACAGCGGAACGCTTATCGGGTGACGGCAGCGATGGGCATCACTTGACGACTGCAGGTGAGGGGAAATGATTCACGCCCAGAGATGTGAACCTGTAGCGGCCTGAATGGCGGTGCTGTCGAGTGGTTCCGGCACAGGTGAGGGCGCGAGCACTGGCGGTGTTTATCCTGATGACTCTAGTGCCGGGGTTGAAGCGCCATCTTTCATGGCTTGCACCGACATTGGGATGGTGCCGAAACCGGTCATGAAAATGACCGGCCACGGATGCCCGCATTGTCCGAGCGTCGATTGCAGTTCCAGCCCTGTCGCCTCGGGCAGGCTTATGTCCAGCAACAGGTAAGCGGGGCCGATGTTGAGATCAGCGTCAAGCAACTCCTATCTCGGCGCTCACCCCTTCAGAATTTCCTGCCGGTGACGACAAACTCCGCACATTCCTTTGGGTCGTGAGTTGTTCATGAAGAAGATTGCTGTCCTGATGTTTGCCGTTCTTTTCCTTGCCGGATGTGCCAACCAGAAATTCAAGCCCGAATACCGTACCCAGATCCACACGGTAAAGATTCTCCCGGTTGCATGGAAGCCCAAGGAAATGAGTTACATGGGACGTGAACAGGCATGGGGCGCTGCATTGGGCGCAGGTGTCGGTGCTGGCGTAGGGATGGCAGCTGGTGCATCGAACCTGACCAAGGCTGCTTTGGGAGGGGCTGGATTTGCCGCAGGTCTGAAGGCAGGTGACCTGGCTTCGATGTCGACGGTTGATGCGATTCTGTACAACATGGAAACAGCGGATATCGATCTGGGCGAGTTGGTCAAAAAGAGTTTCGAGGAGCAATTGACCGCCACCGGCCGTTTCAAGATCGTGGGTGAAAACGAACCGGCCGATGCGCAGATCGAATTGACCGTCCTGAACTGGGGTTTCGCACTGACTCAAGGCTTCAGCAGTGTGGTCTACCCGACGATTGCCGTGAGCGCTGTCATGAAACGCGGCGAGGAACTAATCTGGCAGCGCAATGAACCGATCACCGCATTCAACGGCGCCAATACCTATGGCTATACGCCGTTGCGCTATCGCACTGAACCGGAGTTGCTGCGTACTGCGTTGACGGGCGTTTCGCAAATCGTAGATAGCTATCTGGTCAAAAACTTGAACGAGTGATCGCCGGTCTGATTGCATCCATGTTCAAGTGTTTTATCGCCTGACGGAATATCGGCAGCTTTAATCGCGTGGAGATAGGGAAGAACCAGTTCGCTCTGAGATACGGATAGCCGTTGCAGGTCAGCCAGTGTCATCGGGATATCCTTGTGTCATGCGTTCATTGTTGCGTGTGGAGCCTGAGTAGTTCATGAGGTAAAGGCCTACTCGACTGAGCGCGCATACAGGCTATCAATGCATCACAGTCTGGCCGAATGCTGCCGCTCACAATCTTTAATGCATCGATGCGGGCAGCTAGCATCTACTCTGGACTGTCAGACAGTACTTCCTGTGTAACCCTGTGGAGCATTGCAATGTTCAAAAACTGGAGTGGTCAGGTCGCATTGGTCAGTGGAGCTGGCAGCGAACATGGGGTTGGTCTCGCCATCGCGCGACGGCTTGGGGACTCGGGCGCAAAGCTGATCATCACCGGCAGCAGTGCCCGTATCCATGATCGCGTCGCGCAACTGACCGCGGCAGGTTACGAGGTGCAAGGACGCGCTGCAGATCTCACTCAGCCGGCTCAGGTCGTCGAACTAGTGACTTGGGCTGAGTCGCTATGGGGGCGAATCGATGTACTCGTGAACAACGCCGGTATGGCGATTCAGGGTGAAGCCGAAACATTTTCTGAAGTGGCCAATATGAGCGTCGATGTGTGGAACACTTCGATTTGCCCGTAATCTGACCACTGTATTTTTGCTGACCCGCGCTGTGTTGCCGGGTATGCAGAATCGTCGTTACGGACGCATCGTCCATATCAGTTCTACGACCGGCACCCGCGTCAGCAACCCTGGCGAGGCCGCGTATGCGGCGGCGAAAGCGGGGATTGTGGGGATGAACATGAGCTTGGCGCTGGAAGTCGCACCATACGGCATCACCGTGAACTCTGTTGCCCCTGGGTGGATCGCAACGCAGTCAAGCACACCTGAGGAAGTGATCGCAGCGCAGTATGTTCCCGTCGGGCGTGCCGGTAGACCAGAGGAGGTCGCTGCGGCGGTAGCTTTTCTTGCTTCTTCAGAGTCCAGCTACATTACGGGCGAGCTTCTCGTGGTCGACGGGGGCAACTGCCTCTCTGAGAACAAAAGCCCCCGTGAGGGCAGGGGAGCTTAAGTCTTTGCAGTTTGAGGAAGCGATATTTGAATACCGGCGCCGCCAAGGAAAGAGACGTGAAAGGCTAGTGTTCCCCCTGGGTATTCAATGGCGCGACGACACCTCGAAGAATTGGTTTCCACGTTTTTCTTCGAGAACAAGGAAGGCGCTGACGCGCCTATACGCTTTGAAAATGAAAATTTTCCGCCTTTATCGGCACGAGTAGCCATTACGGTTTCAAAGCTCGCTGCGTTTGAAGGCTTAGAGCTTATCCCGATATAGGGGGAACGCCATCATATTGGCTTCGACTGACCACTCCTGGCCGATTCTGTTGAAAAAGTCGATCCCTCAAGACTGCCTGCATACGGACTGCTGAAAACGCCTTTATTGCGCGCAGCTACGCGAAATCTGAGCCCGGAGTCCTGTGCTCAAGGCAAAGATTTCAATCTCAAGCACATACTTTTCAGCCGTGGAAACCATGATCGACTTTTTCAACAGAATCGGCCGATTTCTGCCTCTGACGTGGGGCAGCGTGCGACCCAATACGGTCGTTTCGTTGCTTGCTAAGTCATGTCATAGCTCAACGAGCTGCAAACATCCCTGTTGACAGGCTGTGAGAATCTCTTGCGCCAACTGGTCATCGGCCACAGCTCGAGCTAGCGCCAAGCCACCAATCATCCCTACGGCAATTTGCACAGCATGCTGGCGTGTATCCGTCTCTGTCGTCGATTTCAGTCCGGATTCCAGGCGTGTAATGAAAGCTGCGAGCACTTGGGTGTAGCTCTCCTGGATGGTTCCGTCCTGCTGAGCAGCATCATTGACCATGAAAGCTAACGGACAGTGCATACGGCTTGCATCCCGATGGTCCATGCGCAGATAGTCTTTCACTACCTGTTGTAAACCGTCTTTACCAGCCTCTTCCAGTATCGCGCCCCCCGCGTTCGCGGCATTTCTAATAGCTTCGGTGTAAAGCTCCGTTTTGGATGCGAAGTGACTATAGAAGGCCCCCCGGGTCAATCCGGCACTCTCCATAATTGAGTCGATAGTGACTTTTTCGAAACCTTCCAGTGCGAAGAGTCGCGCTGCGCTATCCAGAATCATCTGTCGAGTGGTTGCGCGCTGTGTAGCAGGCCAGGGCATACATCTTCTCCTCAGTAAAGCGTGAGATGGAGTATGACAAAACGGGACTTTATGTTCTTGAACATAAAGTCATACCGACCAGAATTGCCGACTCTTCCCTCAAGGAGCTACTCATGAGATTGCACATACTGGGACCTGGATTTAGCACCTTCGTACGCAGTGTCAGACTTTACTGCGAAGAGAAAGCGCTGGATTACACACACGGGATGCACGTGGATGGTAAAACAATCACGCTCCACAGCCCTGAACACAAAGCACTGCATCCTTTTGGAAAGGTCCCGGTATTGCTGCATGGAGAGCGGAACGTAATCGAAACAACCACCATTTGCCGCTACCTGGATGAAGCCTTTGCGCATACTTCTCTAAGACCCGCAGACTTGGCCCAGAAGGTAAAGGTCGATCAGTGGTCCGCTGCCCTGGCGATGTATGCCGATGATCGACTGATACGTCGTTATCTTTTATTGCTGGTTTCACCTGCGCAGCCGTCGCGCCCTATCGATAGAGAAGCTGTGGCTACCGCCGAGCCAATGGCGATCCAGACACTTGGGCTGCTGGCGAAGCATTTGGACGGGCAGCCATTTTTCTGCGGGGCGGACTACAGCATGGCGGACGCCATCCTGACGCCTATGCTCGATTATTTGGAACGCGTGCCCGAAAGTGCGCAGTGGCTGAAAAAAACATCAAATCTTCGTGATTATCTTTTTCGCATGCGATTGCGCCAGTCAGGGCGCAATGTGTTGACCGAACCGAACTTTAGTTAATGCAGAAAATGATGGACTTATCGTTCGCCCAAGGGCCGCTTCTGGCCCAGAGTGTGTAAAAACGCTCATGGAGCTCATCGTCGTGGAGCAGTGATGTTCGTTCGTTCGTTGGCTGAGCGATCGCACGGTCATGCCGCGGGCCGCATCAGTCGCAGCTTGGAACACGCCAACGCTGTTTTTACAGCCTCTGGGATGGGCCAAAATCAGCCTTTTTCAGGCCGTCAGCGCTTTCATCAAACCGTTGGCACCGATGATTTTCATAACCCGTTTCAAGTTGTAGGCGAGCACATTCAAGCTCATCTCCGCGCTCACCCCCGGCCAGCTTTCGCGTCAGGAAGTGCGTCGCACCCATCCATTGTTTGAGCGTCCCGAAGGGATGCTCAACCGTCCGTTTTCGGACTCGCATCATCTCCGGGGCTTTGCTCAGCCGAAACTGCATCTCCTCCAATACGGCTTCATGCTCCCAGCGTCGAACCCGCCGTTGTGTGCTCGGTGTGCACTGCGGCTTCATTGCGCAGCCCCGGCATTTCGAACTCCAGTAACGATGCAATTTCAGGCCTTTTTCAACGTAGGAGTAGTGCCAGATCAGCGACTCTCCAGCCGGGCAAATGTATTCGTTTTTTCCCGCGTCATAGAGGAAGGCATCGTTATTGAAACGCCCGTCAGCCTTGGCTCCAGAGGTCATCGGCTTGGGCACATAAGCGGTGATGCCGGCATCGTGACAAGCGAGGATCTGTTCGCTTTTGAAGTAACCTCGGTCAGCCACTACCGACAACGTATCTGACGCCATCGCCTCGCGGGCTTGCTTGGCCACCGAGCTGAGTTGATCGCGGTCGGAGCCGACATTGGTCACCTCATGTGCAACGATCAAATGGTGCTGGGTATCGACCGCTGTCTGCACGTTGTACCCGACGATTCCCGTGCCACGAGTCATCATGGAACGGGCGTCTGGATCGGTCAGTGAGACCTGTTTATCCGGTGATTCCTTGAGCTGGATTTCGATCGCCTGAAGCTCTTTCATTTGAGTTTTGAGCTTGGCGATTTTCTCTTCCAGCCGAACGGCACTGGGCTCGGTAGCTGTTGGTTCTTGCCGATCGGCAGCATTGAGTGCCGCCAGATAACGGCTGATGCTCGATTCAATTTCTTCCATTCGCCGCTTCAGTTTGGCGCTGGTGAAGTTGCGGTCGCGGTTGTTGACTGCTTTGAATTTACTGCCATCAATGGCGACCAGATTTTCTCCAAACAATCCCAACTGCTGACACAGCACAACGAACTGGCGACTGACGCCTCGGATGGCCTTGCTGTTGTCTTTTCGGAAGTTGGCGATGGTCTTGAAATCGGGCATCAAACGCCCGGTCAGCCACATCAGCTCGATGTTGCGTTGGGCTTCTCGTTCCAGCTGTCGGCTCGACTGAATGCGGTTGAGATAGCCGTAGATATAGATCTTCAGCAGGATCGCCGGGTGGTAAGCAGGACGGCCTGTGTCAGCGGGAATAGCGTCGTCAAAACCCAAGGAGACCAAGTCGAGTTCGTCGACGAAAACGTCGACTACACGCACTGGATTGGTGTCGCTGACGTAATCGTCGAGGCTCTCGGGAAGCAAGGTGCCTTGACCCCGATGTTCACCTTGAATAAAGCGCTTTATGGGCGATCCTTGCGATGAAATCCTCGGAAATCATAGCAAGGGTTTTCGGGCTGGATAGATACTCAATCATAGACTTATTGAACTAGCTGCCGGATCCCTAGAGACAAAATCAAACCACCGCATAATCGATCAATAGCTTTTTTCCTCCTTCGATACGCTGAAGCGATCTCAGGTTGCGAAAGAGCGATTGCGACCACTCCATACCAAGTCATCGAAACCACCACTACGACTGCCAGCATCGATAAAAACGTGCTTGGTGAAACGTGGATGGGGGCTGCCGCTGAGAAAATAGCGGCATAGAAGGCCATGGATTTAGGGTTGCCAATGTTCGTAACGACCCCCTGAATGAATGACTGCCGAAAGTTTCCAACGACAGCATTATTACAGGGGGAAAGCGCGCTCTTCCCAGCCTTGAGCAGCAGTCGGAATCCAAACCACATCAGATAGGCTGCCCCCAGAACTTTTACGATCAGCGCCGCCCAAGGGAACGCAGCAAATACAACGCCGATACCTGCAATTGCACAGGTGGCCCAGAATAAATTGACCAATACGATGCCTGCTACCAAGGCCAAAGCTTCTGACCGCGTAGCAGCTACCGCTTTGTGGACTACGGCAACGAAATTTGGCCCTGGAATAACGACACCGGCCAGGTAAACCAAAAAGACTGTCAAAACGGCGGGACCATCGATCATGTGCATTCCTTTGCGAGTATTGTGGCCGGGGACGGTCATCATTCAGTTCAGGGCCGCCCGCGGCTTCAACGTACAACGAAATAAAAATTTGATACAGGGCTTTGAGCGTAGTTGTGTTTTTACACACTCTGGGCCGTTTTCTGCCTGTCACAGTCGGCAGAGAACGACCCATAGCAGGTGGTCAACGAGGTGCGAAATCACATGTCATAGAGTCAATGTTGGTTCGTGCACTTTTGATTATGCTTTGATTTTTTTTCATCTCTACGCGGTTTGCGCAGAGTATCCGGCGAGGTTAGAGCGATATGCCTCCGGTTGTCTGTCCACCAGGTCTTGAAACGCACGGTGTCGCACAATCAGTCCGACGCGGTGGCAACAAGTGTTCCGCTTACCAGCAGGCCAGATGTCTCTCGATCAACCTCGCCACTTCGGCTGCGTGAGTAAAGCCCAGATTGTGATCGGCGCCAGGGAAAACGTGTAGTTCAGCACGAGGTAACAGTTGAGAAAGGCGCTGGCCGACGCGAACGGGGCTGATCGGATCAGAATCTCCCCAGAGGAGCAGGACTGGCATGCGCAACTCGATCAACCGGAGCGTGAGGTCGGTGCGGTCGTCGAGAAACCAACTCGGCAGTGTCGGGTTGGTGGCAGCAAAATCCGGGCGCCAGTCATGCGCGCCCAGAGCAGACATATCCACCCCGCCAGAGGTGACGGTCAGCATCAGGTGCGTGATCAGCTCAGGGCGTTCAAGCGCTGCAAGCACAGCGACTATGCCGCCCATGGACTGTGCCACCAGCGCTGTGGGCCGGTCGATCTCGGCCAGCACGCGAGCCACCAGATCATGCATGCCAGTCACGCTAGGCAACGGCGGAGTGTCTCCAAAGCCGGGCCAGCCGATGTGGACCTGCTGCGCCGGGTGGGCCAAGCGCTCAGCAACCGGATGCCAAAACCGGGTGTTACCAGAGGCTCCGGGCAGGAAGAGGAGTTTGGCGGGGGATGCGATCACAGGTTCGGTCCTTGAAAGTGGGATTGAAAGAGTCAGCAGGAGGAAAAAATGGATGCCACGAGGTTCGATGATCACTTCGGAACGAGAGCCGTCGGTAGTGAAGGGCAACCCGCGATCCAAAGGAGACATCATGTGTCTAGCAAATCTGGAGCAATTCACTGATGTGAAAATCAAATCCGGTCATGGGCTTTTGGGCGTTCAAACTGGCTATTCGCCGGCTCCTTACGCAGCGGCAAACGAGCGGCGGCGATCATGAGCTTGATCCAGTCTGCGCGGCTGAATGGTCATGATCCGTACACGTATCTGAAGGATGTTCTCACGCGCCTGCCGACGCAGCGGGCGAATGAGATTACCGACCTACTGCCGCACAGGGGTATGCCCATCTAACGGTACAACCTCTGACGGGGCACCGTATCAAGATTTGCCTAGTCGCCCAAATTAACGGAATTACCGTTAATCCGGACATAATAATTATCGAATTCACCGCTTTCGACGAACACAAAGCCATGGCGAGTGTAAAAACGATTTGAAGCGCTTTCCTTGAGAGCACCAACCTTGATGGGACGCCCGATCTCATCAGCCTCTCTGAAAATCTGAGTAAGAACTTCAGAACCGATTCCTGCTCCTTGAGCACTGGGTATCACATACAAGTGGTCAAGCAGAAGCTCGCTCTGATGGTCTTTGATAACGACAAAACCGACCAGATCACCTGATACTTCTATGCGGCGTGTGCTGTTAGCGTCGAACCCACCAAGAAATCGTTCGCGCGCACGATCTGGGTTAAATCGTCCAAGCCGCTCAAGGCTCTCGCGCATGGCCTCAATCCTGATGGCTACCAGATCTTCCAGGTCGTTATTGGAAGCTGCGCATAAAACGACAGCGGATTTTTGATCAGCGGAGGCTGGCATAACAAGCACCCTAAACATGGCCGGTCAGTCATTATAGAAAACAGAATCCGCATAACCACTACTGCCTCGGTTCAATGGAGGCGAAGGCTCCATATCAGCTTCAGGGGATGTGTTCGCCGGAGGCTTACTGCGTATTTAAGGGGCGTGTTCACGCGACTGCCGATGCGGCGGCCGAGCGAGATTATCGAGTAGCTGCCACGTAGACGGGCGCCCGTTTAACCACGCAAGGTCTTTTGGGCGGACGCTTACTGTCAAGGGCCAGGCCAGAAGGTTTTAGAAAATGCGTAAGGGGGGGCTTGAAACTGGAAGCAGGCTGCAGCTTCCGTTTCCCAGATGCTGACAGTTCAGTTTGAAGAGTTGTTCAGCTGCTGAAGCTCAAGTTGCTTGGCAGCACTGGCTTCGAGGTTTGCACGCTCTTCATCCAGATACCGATAAATGCTTTGGAGGTTGGCGATTTTCTGTTTGATCTCTGCCATCTTCTTTTCAATTAGCTTGGCGCCGTCAGCACAATCGATCAGCTTGCTCCGCTGCGCATCCAGAATCTCGCCTATTTCCCCCAGGGAAAACCCCATGCTTTGCGCACGCTGGATAAAGTCCAGATCCTGCAGAGTTTGCGCTGTGTAAACGCGATAATTGTTAATTTGCCGCAGCGGTGAGATCAGGCCGATTTGCTCGTAGTAACGCAGCGTATGGCGGCTGGCGCCGCTGCGGGCCTCGAGTTCGCCGATTTTCATGAAAACACCGCTTGACTATAGAGTTGGGTCGATAGTTTACGCTTGATTTCTCACCTTAAACAAGGAGCAGGGAAATGAGCGTGGAGTGCTTTGTCACGGGGGGTACCGGCTTCATCGGTCAGCATTTGGTGGCGTACCTGAGTGCAAAAGGTCACACCATTCGGGTGTTGATGCGTCGCCCAGAGCGACTAGCTGCACTGCGGGAGCAAGTCGATAATTTGGGAGGGTGCGCAACCCGGGTATTTGCCGTAGCTGGCGATCTGGAACGGGACAACCTCGGGCTGAGTCATGCTGACCGAGAAGTGCTAAGGCACGCCAGAGTCATATTCCATCTGGGCGCCCACTTCGCATGGGGGCTTTCAGTGGAGCATTCTCGTGCGGTGAATGTGGAAGGGGCAAAGCGCGTGGCGCTGTTGGCGGCTGAGCAAAAAAGCCGTTTAGTGA
The DNA here is from genome assembly GCF_014852305.1 of Pseudomonas sp. PDM09. NCBI lineage: Bacteria > Pseudomonadati > Pseudomonadota > Gammaproteobacteria > Pseudomonadales > Pseudomonadaceae > Pseudomonas > Pseudomonas sp. PDM09. The sequence continues at coordinate 30,393 of NZ_JACVBI010000005.1, forward strand.
TGATCGGCGGCTACATGCTGAAAAATCATGAACATCTGCAACGCATCGGAATTGATCCTCGTCATCCAGAGTTGACGAATTGGCCTGCCGTCTACCGACAGGTCGGTAGTTATGAGGGAAGCAAGCTGGAGGCGCATTTTGCGACCCTGGAGGTCATGTCCGCCAAGGGCGGGGAGATTACCGTTGTCCACCCTGCGACTGTCTGCGGCCACAGCCGCACGGGGCATATCCTTGACGGTCAGCCGCTGGTGGAGCTGATACGCAACCTTGTGCAGGGAAAGCTGACTGCAGTGCCCGGTACCGCCGAACACTGGCTGCCACTGGTCACCGTGGATTACCTGGTTGAGCTGGTGGCAGTTTGTGCTTTTGATCCTGCCATGTTGGGCCAGGAACTGCTGGCGCTTGATGACCAAACTCCAAACTTGCGAGAACTCCTGATACAGGTGGCACAACCTTTGGGCTTAAAGTCTCCCAAGCATCACATTTCACTCCGATTGCTGAAGTTGCTACTGAGTATTCCTCCCGTTGCGTGGTTTTTGAATACAAAACCCGAAGCCTTGGACTTTATCCAGACCACTCGTTTTGATACAGCGGCGGGCGAGCAATTTGCCAACAGGCATGGAATAGCCAAACCGGATATACGTCAGTCTTTGCAGCACACTGCAACGTTCGTCAACTCATATTGCATAGCCAAGGGCTAGGCCCTCTGACTTCTCCCTTGGCGGCGACAAGACGGCGAATAGCATCCTACTGGGCGATCCAGCTTATGCCACAATAAATACTGGGGTTGGTGAGATCTTCGTATCCTCAAACTTTGCGCCGTCGATACAGGGCGGCATTCTATCGAACGACAATTCAGCGACAGGGATCGTCATCAATGCAATCTACTTTCAGCAAAGGCGTCATATTTGCACTCTCCGCTGCGGCACTGAACGCAACGATCGGTGTACTCAGCAAAATACTCATGAGTAATGGTTTCACCGCTAGCAGTGTCGCTGTCATCAAGACCGTACTTGGTTGCGTGCTGCTCTCGATCTTATTGTTTTTCCTCAAGCGCCCGGCGGCGTCGACCAAATGGACTCAGGCGGCTATCTGCGCATTCCTTGGCATCTTTGTGCTGTTCCATTTCGAAACGTCCGCCTATCGACACTACGCTGCGGCAGGTGTGGTGGTGGTGCTGATGGCCAGTGCCTCAATTTCCTCGATCATTCTGGGGCGCATTTTCCTCAAGGATGCCATCACCGCGAACGCTACCGTTGGTGCCGCACTGGCTATCGCTGGGATCTCGGTGATCTTCGGGGGCGACCTGCAGCAGGGCTTTACCCTGCAAGGTGCTGCGCTCGCCTCCATGGCCGGCTGCGGCTATGGGGCCTTTTCGGTTGCCATGAAGCGTATGCGGGTGTCGGGGGGGCTGCACTTCACCCGACAATTGTTGTTCTTTGGCAGCCTGTACTTGCTGATGCCGGCTGCGGCCGATGGTTTCGCGATGGGCGAGCTATCGCCGCTGGCGATCGCCGCGCTGCTGGCGCTGGCCACGCTGCCGACAATCCTGGGCTTCTTCTGCACCACCAAGGCCATCGAGTATCTCAAGCCATCCCAAGTGCAAGCGCTGGAACTGACCGAGCCACTGTTCGCCGCGCTGCTGGCGTTTGTGGCGCTCAACGAAGTACCGCGCGAAAGCCTGTACGCGGGAGCGGCACTGATCATCGTCGGCCTGTGTTTCTCCAATGAACTAATCCGCTTGGGCAGCAAAGCATCTGTCCCTTCGACCGAGTGAGCTATTTTCCACCACCGGGAGCTATGGGATGAAAGTCACCTCTGACGACTCGACTGCGTCGGCCAAAACCAATTGCTTGCGGCACGGAACCTCTCATCTTTGGCATGACGCATACGTCCATGTTTCAAATGTTTAGCTTCGAAGCAGGAAAGGCGTCACTCTCGCGTCTCGACACGGCGAGACGTGTGAACTGCGGCAAGCGACGTTCCAATAGGCCATTCGTCTCACCAGGGGCTGTTGACGTTTCGCTGCGAACCGTCGCGATCAGGGAAATGCGACCGCCGCCGCGAGATACAGCAGTAACGCCAGCAGCAACACCACGGTGAAGCCCAGGTGGATCGCCAGCAGGGTCGCCAGCACGGCCGCCACCACCGATACGCTGGCGTTGACGCCCCAGGCGATCGGCACCAGTGCTTCGGCGCGCGCGGAGATGCGCGCGAGTCCGAGCGGAAACGGCATGCCCATGGCGAACGCCAGCGGCGCTACCAGCGCGGCGCAGATGCCGAACCTGGCGAGGGTCCGCACCGGCGCCAGCAGCTGGAACAACGGGGGCAGGGCGATCAGGTAGAGCAGGGCGATCACGCAGATCGCCAGGACTGGCCGCGCGAGCGGATGACGGGGCCCCACACCCGTTCCAATGTCCCCCCGCCGGCGGCCGGAGTAACGGCTGCCGAGGCCAGCGAAGATCAGGAAGGCGCTGAGCGTTACCGCCACCGAATACAACGGGTGGCTGAGGAAAAGGGTGAACTTCTGGATGAAGGCGATTTCCACGAACATGAAGGCGAAGCCAATGGCGGCGAAGTAGGACACGACCCTAAGTTCGAACCTGGCCAAAGCCGCATTCTGAGAGCGCCGCTGCGCCACCCATAGCGGCGCCAGGATCAGCAGCACGGCGGCCACGCTGGATTGCAGCAGCGTGGCGATCAGCACCGGATAGCCCCACTCCAGCATTGACAGGCCGCCCTGCTCCTTCAGCGCCAGCAGTTCCTGCAGCGAGCGCCACTTGAAGAAATGGAAGAAATACGGCCGGTCATCCATGGTCGGACGCACGTCGAACTTGTAGCGTGCCAGGAACTCCGCGCGCTCGCCGGACAGCAGGGCCTGCGCCGCTTCGAAGAACCAGGGCCGGTCGAGCAGGTTGTAGCGGTTCGCCTCGGCCACGGTCATCCCGGGGTAGTAGGCCAGGTCGAAGGAGCGCGCTCGGCAGAATTCCCTCAGCACGGCGATGCGAGCGTCGTCGAAATCCCTGTTGCTGACCAGCAGCGTCGCGGTCTTCCAGCCGCGGATCATGACGATGCGGCGCGCCGCGCTGGCCTGCCCGTCGCGCTCGATGGCTGCGGCCGCGGTGGCCAGCAGCCTGGGAACATCGCGGGGCGGCAGGGTGACCCAGCGAGTGATGGCCAACAGGCCACCGGGCGCGAGATGGCGCAGGTACTCGGCGAAGGCGTCCACCGTGTACAGGTAGTTCTCGGACAGCGCATGCAGGCCGCCCGAGGCGGTGCCGAAGGAGTCCAGCAGGGCGATCTGGATCAGCTCGTAGGGTTCGCTGCGCGAAGCAACCAGGCCGCGCGCCTCGCCGATCAGCACACGGACGTTGGGCGCGCTGTACGGCTTGCCGGAGAAGTCGGCGAAGCGGCGCTGGACCAGATCGATCACCTGCGGGTTCAGTTCGATGGCATCCACCGCGCTGGCGCCGTGGTAGATCGCCTGCAGCACATCGGCACCGGCGCCGCTGCCCAGCACCAGCACGCGGGGTTGCCGCAGCAGGTGATAGGGCAGAGCCGAGGTCAGGTAGTCCAAGTAGGCGAGCGGTTCGCGGCGTCCGTCATAGCGGTTCAGCACGGAAAGGCCGTCGCCGTCGGTGAAGATGGCCAGTTGTGCGGGCGGTTCCTGCGTCGCGTTGAGGCTCAGACCCGGCGCGTGGTGCAGGGGAATGGTCGGGCTGTCGACGACCGTGAGCAGGCCCAGCGGACTCCAGGTCTGGGCGATTGCGTACGCATCCTTAATACGCAGCGTCTGGCTCAGTTCCTTGTACTCGGAGGGCGACAGGGCGATCCAGCGCTCTGGCACGCCGGCAGGCACCGCTACTGCCGCCGCCAGCAGCAACGGCGCGAGCCAGTGCCTATGCCCCGTGCAAGCCATGCCGGCCAGCGCCCCGGCGGCGATGCCGGTGCCGCCCAGCAGCCGCAGCGCATCGACGGGCGTCAAGGCGAACAGCGCGGCGACGATTGCCAGGCTGCCCACGCCGGCGCCGAGAATATCGAAGGCGTAGATCCGATGAATATGTTCCTGAAAGCAGGTGAAGGTCAGGCAGATGCACACCGCCGCGCAGAAGAACGGCACGAACAGCAGCAGGTAGATCATCAGCAGGCGCGCCGACTGCCGCGCGTCCCAGAGGATCTCGAGGGGATTGAACGGAACCTGCTGGGCCAGGCTGAAGCAGGCGATGGCGCTCAGCCCGAACAGCACCGCGCCACCAATGAACACTCCGTGGAAGCGCGGCGCCAGGACAGGCCGCGCCAGCGCCACGGCGGTGCCAGCGGCGCCGTAGCCGAGCAGCGTGACGCTGATCATCATGTAGGCGAAATGGTGCCACTGGATGATCGAAAGCAGCCGCAGCAGCAGCACCTCATAGCCGAGCGCGGAGGCAGACAGCAGCGCCAGGGCGAGCAATGGCGGCGAATGCATGCTCAATCGCCTCCGACCAGAGGCACGAAGTGCACAGGCAGCACCTGCCGGGTGGACAAGCTGCCATCGCCGGCCTTCTCGATCAGCAGCAGGTACTGGATCATGAACGGCGCGCCGACCGGGATTACCATTCGTCCGCCGGCCTTGAGCTGGGCGATCAGTGGCGGCGGCACATGGCTGGCGGCGGCAGTGACGAGGATGGCGTCATAAGGTCCGTGCTCGGGCCAGCCGTGGTATCCATCACCCAGCCGGGTCTGCACCTTCGCATATCCCAGCCGGCCCAGGCGCTCACCGGCCTGCACTGCCAGCGGCTCGATGATCTCCATCGTGTAGACCGCCTGCGCCAGCTCGGCGAGGATCGCCGCCTGATAGCCCGAGCCAGTGCCGATCTCGAGTACCACGTCGCCGGGCCCGACCTGCGTCAGGTCGGTCATCAGGGCGACGATGTAAGGCTGGGAGATGGTCTGGCCGTAGCCGATCGGCAGCGGGCGATTCTCGTAGGCGTAGGGCACCTCGTCGGGCGGGACGAACTTATGTCGTGGCACCTTGGCCATCGCGGCCATCACCGGCGCGGCAAACTCGACCCTGCCGGTTTCGTCGCGGGTGACGGACGACATGTTGGTGATCTCCCGCACCATGGCGTCGCGCAACGGCGCGAACGGATCGTCGGCATGCAGGCCGGCGGATGCCAGCGCCAGAGCGATGGCAGGCGCCAGGATGCGCGTCAGGAGCATCACCGGCTTCACAATGACTCCTCCGCCTGAGGAATAGTCGAATCGTATGGCCGGCGGGCTGGCTCGGCAAGCCTGGGGGCGCTGATACAACAGGGTCGATTCAAGTCATACAGCCGCCAATCATCCGCCCCGTGAAAGGCTTCGTTGGAAACCTTTTCTGATAGCGCTGAAGGACGCACGTGTCAGTAAGACGCGTGCACGGGCTTTCCCTTATGGTTTTAAAATGACGTCCGGGCGACCAGCGTCATATTCGTCGAAGATCAGCGCCATCGGCCGGCAGTGCCCAGGGCTGGATGCCTTCCCAGAATTCACAAGTTCGGTATGTGCTGCGGGCAAGATGAGGGCTTAGTTAGCCATCACCTCGTCCAGTGCCTGCTCGAGGGTGCTGACCGTGCGCTCGATATTGTGCAGCTTTTCGAGTCCGAACAGACCGATGCGGAAGGTCTGGAAGTCGGCCGGCTCGTCGCATTGCAACGGCACTCCGGCGGCGATCTGTAGGCCGTGGTTGGCAAATTTCTTACCGCTCTTGATGTCGGCATCATCGGTGTAGCTCACCACTACGCCAGGGGCCTGAAAGCCGGCTGCGGCCACGCTTTTGATGCCTTTGCCGGTCAACATTGCGCGCACCCGATCGCCCAGAGCCTGTTGTTCGCCGCGGACCTTGTCGAAACCGTAGGCTTGCGTCTCTTTCATCACGTCGTTAAATCGTGCGAGGGAATCGCTAGGCATGGTCGCATGGTAGGCATGTCCGCCCTGTTCGTAGGCCTGCATGATCTGAAGCCACTTTTTCAGGTCGCAGGCGAAGCTGCTGCTATGCGTCTGTTCGATGCGCTCGAGGGCCAAAGAACTGAGCATCACCAGGGCGCAGCAAGGGGAGGCGCTCCAGCCTTTCTGCGGTGCGCTGATCAGCAGGTCGACTGCGCATTTCTGCATATCAACCCAAAGCGTGCCTGAGGCGATGCAGTCCAGCACGAACAGGCCACCCACCGCATGCACGGCGTCGCCGACGGCCCGCAGGTACTCGTCGGGCAGGATAATCCCTGATGAGGTTTCAACGTGGGGGGCGAAGACAATCTGCGGCTTCTGCGCGTGAATGGCTGCCAGCACTTCGTCCAGAGGGGGTGGGGCGTAGGCAGCCTGGCGACCCGTGTCGACCGGTCGGGCTTTCAGCACCGTGGTGGCCGCCGGGATGTTGCCCATCTCAAGGATCTGGCTCCAGCGATAACTGAACCAGCCGTTGCGTATCACCAGGCATTGCTGGTCGGTGGCAAACTGTCGCGCCACCGCTTCCATGCCGAATGTGCCGCTGCCCGGGACCACCGCAACAGCCTGGGCGTTGTAGACCTGTTTCAGGGTCCTGGAAATGTTCTTCATCACGCCTTGAAATGACTGCGACATGTGGTTGAGCGAGCGGTCGGTGTAGACCACTGAGTACTCGAGCAACCCCTCGGGATCGATACTGGGATATAGCTTTGACATGGGGTGACTCCTTTGGCAGAGATCTCAGTGGTATCGACCCTGCCCTAAGCCTTGGCAAATGACAAGATTGCTCGGGATTGTATTGCGACTTCTGTCGAGCGGGTTTTTACACACTCTGGGCCGATCGCTGCCTGTCACGACCGGCCAGAAATGATCCAAAGAAACCATTCGCAATCAACAGGGCACTTATCCTGGAATGCCAATGGCAGTCCGCTTGTTCTAGATCAATGGCGACTCAGACATCTCCACCAGCAGTTGTCCAAATGCATTGGCCGCGGGCGTCTTTCCCGTAACACTCCATATAAGTCTGAAATCAGCATTCAGCAGCGGTGGCAGGCCATATTGACCGTCAATCACCACCATACCGGGCTCTAGATCGCCTAGCGGTAGAGCTGTGACGGCAAGCCCCGCCAGTACCGCCGCCCGTAGTCCTTGTTGACTTGGAGAGGTAAAGGCGACCCGCCAATCCACGGTGGAACTCTCCAACGCTTCTACGGCCACCTGGCGGTGCAAGCAGGGCGCTGGTGCAAACGCCAGCGGCAAAGAGGCATCGCCGGTAAAGTCGAAACTTTGCGCAGCGGCCCAGACAAACCGGGTTTCGCGCAGCACGGTACCGCCGGCCTGGCTGCCCGGCAATGCCATGACCACGGCCAGATCGAGCCCATCGGCATCGACCTGCGCGCGCAGATCGAGGTAGGTGCCGACGGTTACATCCAGACGTACGGCGGGAAATTGTCTGGCGAACCGAGTCAGTAACGGTGGCAGGCCGTCGCCGATAAAGTTTTCTGGCACACCGAAACGCACGGCCCCGGATACCGGCGACGCTTCGAAACGCCGGGAGAGGGCGTCTTGTGCTCTGAGGATTTGTTCGGCATGACGCAGAAAATCTTCGCCATCTTCTGTCAGCGTCAAACGTCGAGTGGTGCGTATCAGCAGCGCGGTACCGGCCTGTTCTTCCAAACGCCGGATCTGATGACTGATCGCTGATTGGCTCAAGTGCAGCCGCTCTGCGGCACGAGTGAAACTACCGGTCTCCTTGATCGCGACAAAAGCACGCAATAGAGCTGGGTCGAAGTCCATTAAGTCAACTCATGACGAATATTAATAAAACTTACGAAATTAAATCATTTCTGTCATTTTTTAATTACTTCCAGAATGCGGCCGGTCACTTGGAGTTATGTCTGGTGACGCTGGCGAGGCTATCGGGTCTCCCCCCTGACGATGTTCAGAGCGGTCTTGCCAGTGCCCATCAACTTGATCTGGAAGATCACGATGCAGTTCTCTTCTTCGCAAAAAGATGCTTTCACAATAGCCGCTGTTTGCCTGGCCTCGCTGATGTTCGGCCTGGAAATCTCGAGCGTACCGGCAATCCTGCCCACTCTTGAATCGGTTCTGCGCAGCGATTTCAAAGATATGCAGTGGATCATGAATGCCTACACTATCGCCTGCACCACGGTGCTGATGGCCACCGGCACATTGGCGGATCGGTATGGGCGCAAGCGGGTGTTTGTCATCAGCCTGGTGCTTTTCGGCATTACCTCACTGGGCTGTGGATGGGCGCAAAGCGCTAGCGTGTTGATCGCAAGCCGATTCCTGCAAGGTATGTCCGGTGGTGCCATGCTGATCTGTCAGGCGGCAGTGCTGTCTCACCGATTCCAGTCGGGAGCTGCGCGCGGCAAAGCTTTCAGTGCCTGGGGGATCGTGTTCGGCATCGGTTTGGGGTTCGGTCCGATTATTGGCGCAGTTATCGTGGCGTTGTCGAGTTGGGAATGGGTGTTCCTGGTGCATGCACCCATTGCGGTGCTTGCGCTGGTGCTGGTAATCGCCGGTGTCGACGAATCACGCGATCCGCAGCGTCGCAGGCTGGATGTGTTGGGCATTATTTCGTTATCGCTGGCAGTGTTAGGTCTTTCCTGGTTCATCACTCAGGGAGCGGGCGTGGGTTTCTCCAGCGGTTCGGCCATTGCCAGCCTGGTTGTGGCGATGGTCAGCTTCATCGTCTTTGTCGTCGCGCAGCAACGCTATGTCGATCCGATGTTCGACTTCTCTGTATTCCGGATCCGCCGCTTCTCGGGTGCCTTGCTAGGGTCGGCAGGCATGAACTTCAGCTTCTGGCCATTCATGATTTACCTGCCTCTGTACTTTCAAAATAGCCTGGGCTACGCCAGTGTCGGCACCGGCCTGGCACTGCTGGCCTATACGCTGCCGACGCTGGTTGTCCCCCCGTTAGGCGAACGGCTGGCGCTGCGCTATCGACCTGACGTGGTGATTCCCTCAGGCTTGTTCACCATAGGTCTGGGGTTCCTGCTGATGAAATGGGGCAGCAGTGTCACGCATGCCAGCTGGTTGACAATGCTTCCAGGCTGCCTGATTGCCGGGATCGGACTGGGGTTGACCAATACGCCGGTTACCAATACCACCACCGGATCGGTGCCCAGTGAGCGTGCTGGCATGGCATCGGGCATCGATATCAGCGCTCGTATGATCAGTCTTGCCATCAACATCGCGCTTATGGGATTCATCTTGGTGGAAGGCATCCTGTCTTCCCTGCGCAATCAGTTAAATGGCTCGCCCGATGATGTGCAACTACGGTTGCTGGCGGAGAATATTTCGGCCGGCAACACTGCTGTGTTGGCGCAGACTGGCCAGGGGACTACGATTTCGGTCGATGTCGCCAACGCAGCTTTGGCGCACGGGTTTGGCTGGGTGATGCTGTATGGCGGTATTGCTGCGTGGGTGCTAGTGGCGGCGAGTTGCCTGGTCTTTCGTTCGAGCAAAGCCGTTCATTCTCAGCAGTGACTGTAATTGGAAGGACCGCTTTTGGCCGATTCTGTTGAAAAAGTCGGTTTGCCCAAAATGTTCGAATATTGATGGCTGAAAACACCTCTTTTGCACGCGCTGCTACGTGAAATCCGAGATCTGAAGCCTCTGCTAAAAGCAAGGGTTTCAATCTCAGGCGCGTACATTTCTGCCGTGGAAACCAAGCCGGACTTTTTCAACAGAATCGGCCGTTTGTTGCCTGTCGCGACCGGCTGAAAACGGCCAGAAGCGGTCGGTGATCCAAATCAATAAATCTGCCCCCGTTTTCTTAACCGCATGAGATGAGCGTTGCACCTTTGATTTAGAGATGTATCGAATCGGCGTTGGCAATAAATCAGGACACTTTTGAGAAGCAAGTTCTGCAGTCCGGTGTGACTACTTAAAGCCCCGTTGACGAGCAAGAATGGTGAGTGTGCAGCGATTTTCGCCCAAGGGGCCGCCATGCTGATGGTTCTCCGTTCGCACCCTGGGCGTGGGCTAGGAGGCTATTTAGGGCGCTCATGGAATGCAGCAAAAACATCCGCCATAAAATCCATGAAAACGATGGCTCGCTGGGGCAGCAGCCGATTCGCTAAGTATACGACTTGGATCGGGACGGGTGGCGCCACGTATTCGTTAAGCAGCAATTGAAGATTGCCACTTCTCAGCCCTTCCTCATAAAGCCATTGAGGCCCCTGCGCGATTCCCAATCCTGCATTGACGTACTCACGTATCGCCTCAGGCGAGTTGACACGCAGTCGTCCGGAGATCGGGACATCAGTATCCTTAAACCGCCAGTTGGTTCCAGTGGATAGGAGGGTATAAATGAGGCAGTCGTGTTCCTTCAGGTCATCAGGCGAAGAGGGAGATCCACGTTTCTCTAGGTACGCACGGCTGGCAACGCACACACGCTCGAACCTCGCTAGTGGCCGGGCTCGCATTGCACTGTCCTCAAGGTGGCCAATACGAATCGCGAGTTCTGCCCCCTCGTCGACTAAATTGACGTAGCGATCATTGATTTGAAGATCGAGCGACAGTTCGGGATAGCGCCCTAGAAAGCTCGCGACGTGCGGTACGATGAAGGTGTGAGCCAATGCGGTCGGGCAAGCGACGCGCAGTAACCCAGACGGCGCTACGTTCCCTCTCAGTGAGGACTCTGACTGTTCCACTGAGTCCAGAATACGCCGCGCATCTGCGTAGTACCGTTCACCCTCGGGCGTGAGCATCAGCTTTCGTGTGGATCGGTGAAGCAGCCTGGTTTGCAAATGGTCTTCAAGAGCAGCGACGTAACGACTGACGTTCGGTTGCCCTAGTCCTAGATCACGTCCCGCAGCAGAAAAACTACCTGTCTCGACAGCGCGTACAAAACAGCTCATCAGTAACAACCGGTCCATCACGCCCCTTTTCATGCAGATTTTGCATGAGATCTATTCTATTTGCCCATCTTATCAGCGCGCTGGCATGAATACATAGTTGCTCTCAGAAGGTCAGTCGTCCGGCTGGCCGCCCCAAAAGAGAGGAAATTTACATGTCCCGTTTACAAGGCAAGCGTACCCTCATCACTGGCGGTACAAGCGGCATCGGTCTGGAGACCGCCAAGCAATTTCTCGCCGAAGGCGCACGCGTGATCGTCACAGGTGTTAATCCTGAGTCCATGGCAAATGCTCAAGCTATTTTAGGTAGCGAAGTCCTGGTGCTGCGAGCCGACTCAGCTAGTGTCGCAGCCCAGAAGGAGCTGGCGCAGGCTGTTCAGTCTCATTACGGGCAGCTCGACGTTGCCTTCCTCAATGCTGGCGTATCCGTCTGGATGCCAATCGAAGACTGGAACGAGGAGATGTTTGATCGCTCCTTTGACATCAATGTCAAAGGCCCTTACTTCCTCCTGCAAGCACTGCTGCCGGTCTTCTCCAACCCTGCATCGGTGGTTCTTAACACCTCGGTCAGTGCGCACCTGGGCGCCGCGCGTTCATCCATTTACGCCGCAACAAAGGCGGCGTTTCTGAACATGTCGAAAACGCTCTCTAGCGAGCTTCTCCCGCGTGGTGTTCGAGTAAATGCGGTCAGCCCTGGTCCGATCGACACGCCGCTGTACGACAAGGCGGGTATCCCCGATGCCTACCGCGAGCAGGTCAACAAAGATATTGCTGCGACTATACCCTTTGGCCGTTTTGGCACGCCTGAAGAAGTAGCTAAGGCGGTGCTGTACCTCGCGTCGGACGAGTCTCGTTGGACGGTCGGAACGGAAATTATTGTTGATGGTGGGCGCTCGCTTTAATGGGCTAGTCACAACTTCACTTCTATACAGCCCGCTTCCCGCTCGGAAGCGGGTGTTGTCGAAATAACAGTGGGTATTCAAATGTCGCAATCACGGCTCACGCTTGTTAGCCACGGGCTTTGTCCGTTTGTTCAGCGAGTAGCAATTTTACTCCTCGAAAAAGAGGCTCCATTTCAACGGGTTGATGTGGATTTGAAGGACAGGCCCAACTGGTTTCGGGACATGTCGCCAACGGGCAAAGTCCCGCTTCTAATGGTGCAAAAAGGCGATGAGGAAGCGACCGTACTTTTCGAGAGCGTGGCTATCTGTGAATACATCGAACAGGTGTATCCGGAGCCCGCTTTGCACCCGAAAGATGCAATTTCCCGTGCTCAACACCGTGCTTGGATCGAATTCGCCACTGGCATGCTTGCTGATGCATGGGGATATTTGAACGCAACGGATCAGCAGACAGCGCTTGGTAAGTCTTCAGCGCTGAGGGGAAGGCTGGAGAGACTTGGCGGTAAAAAGATGGAGGGGCCGTACTTCGCTGGCGAGACGTTCAGTATGGTGGATATTGCTGTAGCCCCAGTTTTTCGCTACTTCGACATACTGGGATTCGAACCAAGTCATTCATTGTTTGATGGACTTGGTCGCATTGCCGAGTGGCGTCATGCACTGGCCAATCGCGCTAGCGTTCAGGCTGCTGTCGCCGAGGATTATGCAGACCGGTTACGCAAACATCTGCTGGAGGTGAAGGCCATTTTAGTCAGATGAGTCATAAATATCAGTCCAGTGTCTCGTATGGCGGGACTTAGCCTGGTGTGATCGTGGAGCTGGGTCTCCTTTGCGAATTTGCAGGAGGCCCGCTTTCCTATTCTTCAGGAAAGTGCCTATACAACGGATAGCGATACTGAGCTTTCGTTGGCGCTCCATGTCCGCTTGTGGCCGTTTTCTGCCTAATGCGATGGGCAGCTCTGGGTCGAAAGTAGCCGGTGACAGCTTCATCAATTGACCATACCCCAATCAACCTATTGCAGGTTCCAATTGGGGGCACTGTCGCTGCTATGCTTGGGCTTTCTCGAAAGGAATCGACACCATGCCAAGCGATTATTCACTGTCGGATGTGCTGGAAAGGTTGTTCGAAAATCAGCAGGCCCTGGAGGCGGCCATTATGGAGTTGACCCTGCTGATTGAGGAACAAGGGGCACAGGAAGTGGGCGGAAATGTCCGTGGTGCACTGTAGACCACGGGTGAAAACGCCGGTCATATCAAACAAGGCCTGGCTCGATTGAAGAAATTGGACATCGGCTAGGTGCAACACCTTTGCCGAGGCTGCCTGAATCCGACTCCAAAGTGCCTGGGCGCATCGTTCGAGGGGGCTGACGAGGATCAACGCTTGATGCCAAAAAGAGGCGGAGAGTTGATTCTGGCAAGCGATTAGCAGACATTTTTTTGCGATTTACTCTGATACGCTGCTGAAACACTCGTTTACAGGAGTTGTTCGTATGATTGGCAAGTTAATTTCGACGGGTTTCAGTTTGGCCACCTTGCCCGCCCGCCTGACTTTTCGCAGCGTCCGCGCCTTGGCCATGACGCCTGCCGAAGCCAGCCGCCTGCTGGCGGACATGCGTCAGGCATCGGATCAGGCGGTGCAGGAACTCCAGGGGCTGTTGGCCAACGTCGATGCGGACATGACCCACAAAACGGCGCACCTCAGTGCTGCCGACAAACGCCTGGCAGCCGAACTGGCCCTGCACGCCGCCGAACAACACCTGAACATGGCCGCGATCAACATTCTGCGGGCCGTCTGGCTGACGCTTCACTCGACGCCGAACTTGCCGCCAAGCGAGCTTGATAAGCGGCTTGAACAGAGACGTAACGACTAACAGACCGTCCGGCGGATCGGTCGATCCGAGCGAGAAATGGGAGCTCAGCATCCTTGAATCGGCGCTTCATGTGCAGGTGGGGTTTATGGAGCGCTTACAATTCGGTTAGTCAGTCCGGTTCACCTCACTGGCAGCCATTGGCCACAGTTTAGTTGCGACCATCGCCGAGGAATTACACCTCCGTCTGTTCAGCCATTTCTAGGGCATCATCGACCTCGATACCCAGGTATCTGACAGTGCTTTCAAGCTTCGTATGACCAAGCAGGAGTTGCACAGCTCTCAGGTTCTTCGTCCTGCGATAGATCAGCGATGCCTTGGTTCGTCGGAGCGTGTGAGTACCGTACATGGTTGGGTCAAGGCCAATGGTTGTCACCCATGCTTTGACTATTCGAGCGTATTGCCTGGTGGATAGATGGTCTGAGCCGTGCAACCGGGTCGGAAACAAGAAGTCCTCGCTGCGGGGATGCGCCTGATGCATCCACGCCTCCAAAACCGTTCGAGTTTGCTCAGTGATTTCAAATTGCACAGGGTGCTGAGTTTTCTGCTGCATCACGATGGCACGTGACGATACATGCTCCCCATGGGCGATGTCTCGAACTCGCAGCTTGGTTAAGTCACAAGTACGTAGCTTGCTGTCGATGGCCAAGTTGAAGAGCGCCAAATCACGTGTCTTCTCCGCGAGCTGGAGTCTGACCCGAATAGCCCAGATATCTCTGACTCGGAGCGGGGCTTTCTGCCCGACAAGCTTTCCCTTGTTCCATGGCTGATGACTGTTCTAGCAATAGTGTTCATGGCTCGTCCTCCACGTTGAGGGAGGACAAGGGTGAATCAGTCACGGTGCGTGGTGGTCGCTAACCGACCCATAGCTGCCCGTCGCGGAATGAGCAATCGGCCAGAATCAGACGTTTAGAGTAGGGTAAATAAATCCGTTCCTTTTCTTCCTTTGGTCTCGTTTTTTGCCACCAGATTTCAGGTTGCCCACCGATCACGCCGATAGGATTAGGCAATACTCAAATCCAATCCGGCATAGTCCCCCAGTACTCTCCACCCTAGCATGGCCTCACCTTGTATCTTCAGGAGTGCGCCCCATGAGTGCAGAAAAAACCCTCTTTATCACCGGTGTTAGTAGTGGATTTGGCCAGGCCCTGGCTAAGGAAGCCCTTGCCCTGGGCCATCGAGTGATCGGCACTGTTCGCAGCGAATTCTCTCTGGCAACCTTCGAGGCACTCTCGCCTGAGCGGGCCCATGGTGTGGTGCTGGACGTTACCCACTTTAATGCCATCGACGCGGTGGTCGCCGCTGTTGAGGACAAGCATGGCCCGGTGGATGTGCTGGTAAACAACGCGGGTTATGGCCACGAGGGGATTTTCGAGGAGTCGTCGTTGGCGGAAATGCGTCGCCAGTTCGACGTAAATGTATTCGGTGCGGTGGCAATGACCAAGGCGTTTGTGCCGTATTTTCGCCAGCGGCGGGCGGGGCATATCCTCAATATCACGTCCATGGGCGGCTATATCACCATGCCAGGCATTGCCTATTACTGCGGCAGCAAATTTGCGCTGGAGGGCATCTCTGACACGTTGAGCAAGGAGCTTGCACCCTTCGATATATTTGTCACGGCCGTGGCACCGGGGTCGTTTCGCACGGACTGGGCAGGCCGTTCGATGCAGCGTACGCCGCGCAGTATCAGTGACTACGATGCGAGTTTCGACCCGGTGCGCAAAGCCCGTGAGGAAAAAAGCGGCCATCAACCGGGCGACCCGCAGAAAGCCGCACGCGCCATGCTGACGATTATCGCCAGTCCCAGCCCGCCGGCTCACCTGCTGCTGGGCAGCGACGCCCTGGCTCTGGTGCGTGACAAGCTGCACCGGACGGCGGAGAGTATTAAGCAATGGGAGGCGCTTAGCTGTTCTACGGATGGCTGAGCATAAATGTGGAGAGCGTGCAGTCGATGCCGAAACCCAAGGACCCGAGCACATCGCGTATGGTGCAGTTGATGGGCCAGCTTGCGCCGCTGGAGGGTTACAACCTGAGCCCGCTGGATGATGTGCGTTTTCTGCGTTCCAACCGGCCACTGACGCGCACGCCGGTTTTGTATGAACCGGGCATCGTTATCCTCTGTCAGGGGCAGAAACGCGGCTATTTGGGTGATGAAGTTTACGTTTATGACGCCCTGCATTATCTGGTGGTGTCGGTGCCAGTGCCCTTTACGATGGAGACCGACGCCAGCGAGGCGCAGCCAATGCTGGCGGTGTACCTGCGTCTGGACTTCACCCTGGCCGGCGAGCTGATTGAGCAGGTGGATGAGGTATGGAACTTCCGCTCGGCTCAGCCTATGGGCATGTACGCCTCGCCCATGGATGAACCGCTGCGCCAATCGACCCTGCGTTTTCTGGAAGTCATGGCCGACCGCACCGACGCGCAAATCCTCGGCCCGGCGATGCTGCGCGAACTCTACTACCGCATCCTCACCGGCGAACAAGGCGGCACCCTACGCGCCGCCATCGCCCAGCAGGGCCAGTTCGGCAAGGTGACGCGCGCCATTCACAAAATCCACAGCTGTTACCACGAGCATCTGGATGTAGAAGTCCTGGCCCAGGAAGCGCAGATGAGCGTGCCCAACTTTCATCTGCATTTTCGCAAAGTGACCGATTCCTCGCCTATGCAGTACCTCAAGTCGACACGGTTGCATCAAGCTCGATTACTGATGCTGCGTAACGACCTGACAGCAGCCAAATCGGCATTTCTGGTGGGCTATGAAAGTGCTTCGCAATTTAGCCGCGACTTCAAGCGCCTCTTCGGTCGCACACCGATAGCGGAGGTGGCGTGGATGAAACGGACCTATGCGTTGCCGGCACCGACAACCCCGTCGCCCTTCGTGTCATCACACTGACCTTTAATCAGTCCTGTCTTGCCCGGCGCCAGTAGGCTTCGATCGGCATGCGTGCGGCGGGAACGCCGCGAAGTGCAGCAAATACTCATGCTTAGACGTTGGGCAGGTAAAAAATGATGCTGGTTGCGACGGCCGTTGTTGCAGGAACTTCAGGGTATTGGCCAGGTCAATAGCGGCCCGGTATTGGATTGCCGAGCAGCACTGTGGTCTGTTTTACGGCAGTGCCGTCCGAATTCACTCGAGTCCGCCCCCTGATGCCAACCAAGAGTTTTCTGCCGGGTCTCATTCTGGTGTTCTGCGCCGTCGCGTCGTTTTGTTCGTTTGCTGCCGAGCGAAGAGCGCCCGCGCAAAGCAACAGCGCATCAACGACCCTGATCGAAACCGCCTCGCGGCAGTATGAAAATGGCCAACTGGATCAGGCCGCTGCCACGCTGGAGCGTGCCCTGCATATCCAGCCGAACAATCCCGCGACGCTGCATTACCTCGGTGTGTTGCGTCTTCAGCAGGGGCAGTACCAGCAGGCTGAAACCTTGGCGGTGCGCTCGAACATGGGGGTGGGTCGCAACGTCGAGTTGCGCAACCGCAACTTCCAATTGATCCAGGCGGCGCAGCAGGCCCAGTCTTCGGGTACCCCACCCACTGCCCAAAAGGATCTGGTCGCAGCGCAGAAGGGGTTAACAGAGGAGACCCAAAGGCGCCGCGAAGCGGAAATGGCGGTTGTTGAGCAATCCACTCAGAACACTGGGTATGACGTTGACAACTTCGCTCGCGCAGAGGCAAATGGGGTTTCGAATGCTCCGACGGTTGGCAGAGCCGGGCCCGAAGGACAATTGCAAATGGTTAATGTCGAGCCAGAGCCTACATACGATGAGGTTGAGATTCCCCGCGGCCATATGCCACCTCCGGGTAAATGCCGAATCTGGTTTCCTGATCGTCCGCCGGGGCATCAGCCTGCACCGGGCAAATGCAAGAAGCTGCGATATCGGGTTCCGTCAGGGGCCTACCTGGTGCGCGGTTGAGTTTCTGGTGTCTTCTTTTGGCCGATGCTGTTGAAAAAGTCGGTCATGGTTCCTACGCCAGAAAAGTCCGCGCTTGAGGTTGAAATTTTTACTGTAAGCAGAGGGTTCCGGACTCAGATTTCGCGTAGCAGCGCGCAAGGAAAGCCTTCTCAGCAGTCAGTATGACGGCAGTCTTGAAGAACCGACTTTTTCAACAGAATCGACCGAGAGCTACCAGTCATGCAGTTCTCAACCGTTATCAGGAACCGCGACAGCTACATTCATACAAATTTCGGCAACACTGTTTGTCCCACCGATCGATTTTTACAGGAGGCATCAACTCTTAATATCGTCTCGAAGCCGCCAGCAATTGGGCTGATGCGGTCAACTCTACGAGACGGTAAAAAATATGAACATGAAAAAAATGGCAGTTGTTTTAGTGCTCGGCAGCTTGGGCTCACACGCTTACGCCGACACGGCGGAGACTAAAAATATCCCGGTCGAAACCTACGGATACTCGACGAAGCTCGACATCGAACACGTGATCTCGATCACCGAACCCGCGAATGAATGCGCACCGGTTCCGGTTCAGATGACGTATGAAGACTCTCATGGCGAGCGGCATGTTCTGCAGTATCAGACGATGGGTACTGGCTGTTCCAATTGAGTCCGGTGCAGACGATGGAGGGTCGACACTCCATATCTGCTGCACTCAGGCGTTTTTTGCTCCGACGATGTCTTCATCCGCTGCCAGCAAGTCCGGGATCGAGTGTTTGAGAAATTCCACCCAGGTTTTGATTTTCGCATCGACGAACTTGCGTGACGGATAGATCGCGAACAGGTTCAACTCCTCCAGCCGGTGCTCCGGCAACACCCGCACCAATGTTCCCGCCCTCAGGCCGTTCACGGCCGATGCTATTGGCTGAATGCCGATTCCCATGCCTTTTTTGATCGCGATGGTCATGCCGTCGGCGGTGTTGATGTGAAAGGGCGACACGGGAATTGTGATGGTTTCCATGCCTTGCGGACCTTCGAAGGTCCAGTTCTCGACCGGCATGACTGTGTTGACGATCCGCAAGCATTCATGCTCGCAGAGCGCGCCGGGTGTTTGCGGGAGGCCGCGTTTTTCCAGGTAGGCCGGCGATGCGCAGAGGATGCTGTAGGTGATGCCGAGTCGCTGGGCGACGAAGCCGGAATCCGGGAGATCGCGGGCCAGCACGATGGACATGTCGTAGCCTTCTTCCAGCAGATCCGGGATGCGGTTGGTCAGAGTCAGGTCGAACATTACTGTCGGATGAATTTCCCGGTAGCGGGCGATGGCGTCGATTACGTAATGGTTACCGATGGCCGACATGGCATGGATCTTCAAGCGGCCGACGGGCAAGGTCTGGGCGGTTCCGGCTTCCTCGTCGGCTTCGCGTACGTCGTCGAGGATTTTTTCGCAGCGTTGCAAGTAGCGTATGCCGGCTTCGGTGAGGGCAAGGCGGCGAGTGGTGCGGTTGATCAGGCGCGTGTGCAAGCGGCCTTCGAGGGCTGAAACGGCTTTGGAGACGTTGGTTGTGGTGGTGTCGAGCAGTTGCGCGGCGGCGGTGAAACTGCCGCTTTGGGCGACGGCGATGAAAATGCGCATGCTCTGGAAGACGTCCATCTTTTCGTCTCAGGAATCAGGTGGGAAAAGTATAGGGGGCGGCCTCGGGTAGACCGCCCCTTTTTTCGTTGTCACTTTTTACGCGGAATAAAGCCAGGTACGCCGGTCTCGACCACCGAATTAAATCGAATCCGGGTTGTGATTTCTTCCTTGATCTCACGCATCGCCCGGTGCGGCAGTGTCGCAATATCGAAGTTCTCCTGAATATGGCTCGGCGTCGCCGAAGTCGTCAGGAAAGCTGTGCCGCGTTGTACCGCCCACGCCAGCGCCACTTGCGCCGGGGTTTGTTGCACATGCCGGGCGATGCTAGTGATCACCGAGTCTTCCAGCACATTCGGCTCCATCCCATGTCCCAGCGGTGCAAAAGCCAGAACAATGATCCCGTGCTGTTTGCAGAACTCCAACATCTCCCATTCCGGCAAATACGGGTGCGATTCGATTTGCACCACGGAAGGTTTGATCCGTGCAGCAGCAACGATCTCCTTGAGCGCCTCCAGCGTGATGTCCGAGAGACCGATGGACTTGCAGCGGCCTTCATCCACCAGGCTTTCAAGGGCGCGCCAAGTGTCGAGCAATGTGATTTTGCCATCGTAGATGACATGCCCGAGAACGTCCCGTGGGTCCTGATCGTCACCGGGCTGGAAGGCGAACGGAGTGTGGATCAGGTAGCAATCGATGTAGTCGGCCTGCAGCCGTTGGCAGCTCGCTTCGAACGCCGGTTTGACCCGCTCGGGGCGGTGGTTGGTGTTCCACAGTTTGGTGGTGATGAATACGTCCTCGCGGCGGATGCTGCCGGCGGCGAAAACCTGCTGGAACGCAACGCCGATCTTGTCTTCGTTGCGATAACGCTCGGCGCAGTCGAAGTGGCGGAAGCCCACTTCGAGAGCGCATTTGACTGCTTCGGTGGTGGTGCTCAGGTCGCGGAACAGCGTGCCGAATCCCACGGCGGGCATCGAACCCGCACCGTTGTTCAGCGGCAAGCGTGTGTCGCGAAGTTCATCGTGAAAGGCTTCGTAGGTCATGTCAGTTTTCCAATGTGGGTCGTTACAGCGGCTGTTGATCAGTGCGATCGCGCGCGGCGAGTTTTTGCTCGAAGACGCCCACGGCGTTGCCGCCCAGCGCCACGAATAGCTGCACCGTGTCGAGATAGCGCGCAGTCTTCGCGCGGATCTGCCCGAGCAGCGCTTGCTCGTAGGCACGTTCGGCTTCGAGCACTTGCAGAATGCTGTTTTCGCCTTGGGCGTAAGCCTGTTGATTCAAGCGAAAGCTGGTGTCGGCGGCGCGCAAGGCGTCGTCCTGCGCCAGGTTTTGCTCAGCGCCATGGTTGATCGCCTGCAAGGTGTCCGCGACTTGGCCGAACGACTGAATCACCGTTTGCTGGTACCGGGCGAGAGTGGCGTTGTAGCCGTCAATGGCGGACTGGCGCTGCGCCTTGAGCGTACCGCCATTGAAGATCGGCGCGGTCAACCCGGCAGCGAAACCCCAGAGTGCGGTGCCGCCATTACCCGACGCGGCTTGCGCCAGCGAAGCGGATAGTTCGATGCGGGGATAGAGATTGGCCGTCGCCACGCCCACTGCCGCGCTGGCGATGTGCAGTTCGGATTCGGCTTGCAGGATGTCTGGCCGGGTGCGGGCCATCTCGGAGGGCAGGCTGACCGGGATGCTCGACGGCTGGGCGAATTCGTCGAGGGTGAAGTCCGGTGCGATCCAGTCTGCCGGGCCTTTGCCGGCCAGGATCGACAACGCATGCCGCGCCGCATCACGTTGCTGGGCGAGTGGCGGCAGCAGCGTGCGGTCCTGCGCGAGGCGGGTTTCGGCCAGCGACACATCGATCTGGGTCGTAGAGCCGCTCTGACGCGCCCTCTGTACCAGATCGAGGTTTTTCGCGTCGTTGGCCAGCAGCTCCTGCACGGCCTGGATTTGCGCGTTGGCGGACGCGAGCAGCAACGCCTGGCGGGTGACGTCGCCGGTCAGGGTCAGATACGCCGCTTCATAGCGATGCTTTTGCAGATCGGTCAGCGCTTGTTGCCCTTCGACCACGCGTCTGTTTCCGCCGAACGCATCCAGATCGAACGCGACCCGTGGGCCGATGGCGTAGAAGTTCGAGACGCTCGGTTCAGGCCCGGTGTGGGTACGTTGGCGACCGCCTGTAGCGCCGAAGTCTACCTGCGGATACAGCGCACCTTCCGCCGCCGCGACGGCAGAAGCAGCCTGGCGGATGGTCGCATCGGCGGCCACCAGTTCGAGGTTGCCATCGATGGCACGGTGCATAACCTGATCGAGTTTTGGCGAACGGAACGCCGACCACCAGTCGCCGTTGATCCGTTTGCCAATATCAAAGCGCTGGTTGCCAGATCGCCGCTCGGCCTGTTGATCGTAGTGCTGTGACGAACTCGCGGCGGGCCGTTCAAATTCGGGGCCGACAGTGCAGGCGGACAGCATCACAACCATCGCCAGCGCAATGAAGGTGCCCGGGAGCGCAGAGCGGGTGAAGCGCGTAGACATTTTCATTTTCCAGACTCCCGAATATCAGTTGGCCGCAACAGGCTTGCGAAGGAACAACACCAGCGGACTCACCACGAGCATCGCCATCATCAGAATCTTGAACTGCCCCATGACCGCGATGAACGCCGCCTGGTGCGTGACCAGATGGTTGAGTCCCTCAAGCGCCGGCAGCGAGGTCGGCAGCGTCATGCGATACGGCGTCAGGTGGCTGACCAGCGCGGAATGCATCGCCTGGGTGTTGTTGAAGAAATAGATCTGCACTACCGCCACGCCGAGGGTGCTGCCGTAGACCCGCATCAGATTGAAGAATCCGCTGGCTTCCGGGCGTAACTTCGGGTCAATCGTGCTGAACGCGACCTTGCTCAGCGCCGGCATCAAAATGCCGAGGCCGACACCCTGGATGAATCCGGTCACCGCCACGGGTGTCCAGTCCATCAGCGGCGAGTAACCGAGCATCAGCCAGTTGGCGTACACCACCAGGGCAATGCCGGCGGCGATGAACACGCGGGTGTCGATCCAGGCAGGCGTACGGCCCATCAGCAGGAACGCGCCCACCAGTCCGATGCCGCGCGGAATGGTCAGCAAACCGGTGGTGTCCGGTGGGTAGCCGAGAATTTCATCGAGCATCGGCGAGGTCAGCGCCATGGTCGACAGCAGCACGAAACCGAGGGCGAAGAACATCACCGTCGACAGCGTGAAGTTACGGTCGCCGATCAACCCCTTGCTGAGAAAATGCACCTTGGCGGTCAGTACATGGACGACGAACAGGTACAGCCCCAGCGCACAGGCCAGCGCTTCGATCCAGATTTCCGGCGAGTCGAACCAGTCCAGGCGCTCGCCACGGTCGAGGAGCATTTGCAGGGCGATCATGCCGAGGGTGAAGGTGCCGAAGCCGAAGAAGTCGAACGAGGGGCGCTGATCGGCCTTCTTCTCGGCGAGCAGCAACGTCACCACCATGAAGATGTACGCCGTCAGCGGCAGGCTGAGGTAGAACATCGGGCGCCAGTCGAAATACTCACTGATCCAGCCGCCGATGCTCGGCCCGCTGACGATGCCGAGCAGCACCAGCGCCGTCCATTTCGGGCCGAACGCCGGGCGCCGTTCGGCGGGCAGCGTCTCCAGCGCAATGGCCATCGACAGCGGCGCCAGCACGCCACTGGCCAAGCCTTGAAGGATGCGTGCACCGATAAATTCCAGCGGTGTGCCGGCCAGCGTTGCGAGCCACAGACCGAGTGCGAACAACGCAAGCGCGCTCTGATAAACACGCTTCAAACCGAAGCGTCCGGCCAGCCATTGCGCGATGGGTAGCGTGATAGCGCTGGAGGCCAGGTAAGCAGTGAAGATCCAGCCGGCCTGATCGTCGGTCATGGAAATGCTGCCCTGAATCAGACGCAGCGCTGCATTCGGCAACGGCAGATTCACCGATTGCATGTACGTCGCGAGCAGGGCAACGAACCTTAGCGAGCGCGCGTTGGTTGCCTGGGGGTGAGCGGTGGCGTTCATCACGAATTACCTGCGGTCAACAACGACTTGAGCGGATGCCACCATGGCGTGCGGTGCCCGGTATCGACCTTGACCGTGGCGCTGGTGCCGGAGAACAGCGGCAGGGCAGGATCGGCCTCGTCCAGTTCAAGGCGAACTGGAACCCGCTGCACCACCTTCACCCAGTTGCCGGTCGCGTTCTCCGGCGGCAGCAGGGCAAAGTCAGCGCCGGCACCGGGGCTCATGCTGATCACGTGTGCTTTGAACTGCCGATCCGGGTAGGTATCGAGGGTGATGGTCGCTGGCTGACCGGGGCGCATGTGCGTGATTTGCGTCTCGCGGAAGTTGGCCTCGACCCAGATCTCCCGATCGGAGATCAGCGTGAACGCGGCGGCGCCATTGTTGACGTAGTTGCCGACCTGCAGATCGTCGACCTTGGCGACGATGCCGTTATCTGGCGCGGTCACTGTCGTGTAGGAAAGGTAGAGCAGCGCTTCGTCGAGCAGTGCCTGGGCCTCGCGCACCGCGGGGTGACTGTCGATGGCGATATCCGGGTTGCCGTTGAGGGCGGCGATGGCGCTGGCGATCTGTTGTTCGATTGAGGCGATGCGTTGCTGCGAGACCTTCAGGTCGGTTTCGGCACGCTCGTAAAGGGCCCGGGATACGAACTCGGTAGCCATCAACGCTTTTTTGCGGGTGAACTCTTTCTGATCGTAATCGGCCGACGCCTTGGCCGATTGCAGTTCGGCCTGTTGCTGGCGGTAGTTGGCCTTGAGTCCGTCGATGCTCAGGCGTGCGGTGCCCAACCGGGCTTGGGCACGGTCAACGGCGATCTGGAGCGGTTTGGGGTCGATGCGGAACAGGATCTGGCCCTTGCGCACCTGTTGATTGTCATCGACAGCGATCTCGATCACTTGCCCGGAAATCCGCGCATTGATTGAGGCCTTGGCCACGCGGGCATAGGCGTTGTCAGTGGACACGAACGGCGCGTTCGCCACGTATTGGCTGTAGCCGATGACGGCGAAGAGGGCGGGGACGCCTGCCATGAGCAGCGGCCGGAGCTTGTGCTTAAGGGTTTTTTTTGGCGGTGCGTCAGCCAAGTCAGGGGCTGGGTGTGCGTTAGCTGGTATTGCTGAGAGATCGAATTGCTTGGTCATGATCGAATCCACCCTTAACCGGGAAATCGGGCCGACCTGTGCGCGATCGCCTGCGGCCCCGACGTCATTAATTGCTGTGAGTAATCAAATCCGTGCGCGGTGGGGGAGGATCGCTCCGTACCGCTGTTTCGTCGTTGTCAGTCCCGATTGAGCTGCGCTGCCGATCAAGGAATTTCTGGTTCCTTAATTTTGTGCGATGGTGTAAGAATATGAGCGACCCCATCTTCATGCAAGGAATTTGTACGACATGGCACAAAATAAAACGACAGAAGGAAAAGGCCGCGGCCGTCCTCGCGCGTATGATCCGCAGACAGCGCTGCAACAGGCGCTCGGGGTGTTCTGGAACACCGGATACTCCGGCGCTTCGCTGGACAGTATTGCCAGTGCGGCGGGAATGAATCGCCCGAGCCTGTACGCTGCGTTCGGCGATAAACACGCTCTCTATATCAAGGCGCTCGACCAGTATTGGGAAACGGCTCACAGTGCCATGCGGTCCGCGTTAACCGACAGCAGCCTGACACTGGAGCAAGCGCTGACCCATTTTTATGAAGGGCAACTAGCGATCTATTTCTCGGGGGATGGGCAGCCGCGTGGCTGTTTTGCGATTGGCACAGCGACCACTGAGGCCGTCGAGGATCCGGAAATCCGCAATGTGCTGTCTGCGCGGCTCGGCCAGCTCGATGCCGATCTCGAAGCGCGCCTGCAAACCGCGATTGATGCCGGCGAACTGAAGCCCGGTACCGATCTGGCAGCACTTGCAGTACTCGCTTCCTCGCTGCTGCATAGCATTTCAATTCGCGCGCGGGCGGGTAAATCCCGCGAAGAGTTGAGCGGCCTTGCGCGCAATGCCGTCAACGTCATTTGCGGTTGAGATGGGTCATGGAAGGGCTTGAAGACATTCTGGCTGAAGGTCTGTCAGTGGTTTTTTGCGGGATCAATCCCGGCCTGCTGGCTGCGGCCCGGGGGCATCATTTTGCGGGACGGGGAAATCGCTTCTGGCGGACGCTGCATCTGGCAGGGTTCACTCCCGAAGAAGTGCGGCCTGAAAACGACCGGTCAATCCTTGAGTACCAATGTGGATTGACCGCCGTGGTCGCACGACCGACAGCGCGGGCTGATCAATTGTCCGCCCAGGAATTCACCGACGCCGCTGTGAGTTTTGAGCAGAAGATTGCCCGCTATGCACCGCTCCATGTGGCGTTTCTCGGAAAAGCGGCCTATGTCGGATTGTCCGGGCAGAAGGTTAATCAGTGGGGGCGTCAGGCCCAGACGCTCTGCGGTGCAGCCGTCTGGGTGCTGCCCAACCCCAGTGGGCGAAATCTTGCGTTTACACTGGAGCAATTGGTGGCGGCGTATCGACAGCTATATCGGGCTGCATGTCTGCGAACGAATCCAGACATTGACCTAACGCTGTAGGCTTTGTGGCCTCTGCGTGTGCCGATGGATCCTCGCTGTGGCACTCGGTAGAAAAGGGCCAAAGATGGACGGTGGACACGGTACCTCTTTCAAAAATCATCGATTTTTCGAAATCACACCACCCATGTATTGATTTATATCGCGCAGATCTTCAATCCTCCATGAGTACGGCGATAGCTTTACACCATTCTCTCGCAAAGTTTTTGGAATCAAGTCTCCATTTGGACGAAGTATTATCGATGACACAATTACGCCCGGATAATCATTTAATCGTTTTTTGAAAGCGGATGTTGTTAGATCAGGTGTAGGAGGATTGCTTTTATTAGCCAATGGTCCTGTTGCTTTGAGATCTATTCCGTGGCACATGGTGCATCGCTGTAAATAGAGATTTTTTCCATTAACATTATCCGCGAAGGATAGGGATGTTTGAATTAGCGATAAAATTCCTAGCGAAGCGATGAATAATATTTTCATTGTTTTATCTTCCTTGATGGGATCAGTGTCGACTGGACACGATTTGGTGCGCGGGAAAGATATCAGCCGTCGTGTCGGCACACACGGTCATTTCTGATGCTGAATCAACTCGTTTTCCAGGCGCATCCCGGTGACCGCTTCTTGCCGGACAGCGACCGCCACTCATTGTGACTGATCCACCGTTGTCCTCCCTCAATGTGGAGGACAACGGCGTGGCCCCGATGCTGGCACAGTCGCCCGAACTCTGTGTGGGAGTGTCGGGCGATATCGTTTTAGCCATGCGCAGCAGGTGCGTTACTTCAATCGGAGGAGCAATGCCTTGCCGACCTCGGTGGCCGAGGCTGGATTCTGGCCCGTGATCAACTCGCGATCCAAGACTACATTGGGCGCCCAGTTTGCCGTGTTACTGCTGTACAACCCACCGGCTTTCTCCAGCGCGGTTTGCGGGTAGAACTTCATCTCGCCACCGTTGAGCAGACCTTTGGCTGCTTCCTCTTCCTTGTTGCTGATAACGGTCATCTTGTAGCCCGCATAGATCCAGTCGGCGCTGGCGTTCACCGGCTTCGCGGTCAGGAGTTGTCGGGTGAAGTTCTGCGCGTCGGGCAGGGTCGACAGCAAGGCGATCGGGCCGTGGCAGACGAGGGCAGTGGTCTTGCCTCGAGCATGGAAGTCCATCAGCAAGCGACCCAGCGCACGGCTATGCAGCAGATCCTGCATCGGCGCATGGCCACCAGGAATGTAGACAGCATCGAAATGCGCGTAGCCGATCTGCTCCACGCGAGCGAGGCTGATGACCGGTGATTGTTCCGGCACGGTCAGTTTCAATTGGCCGAGCAAATGCTTGTAGGTCTCAAGCGTGGCCTCATCGTTGTTGAAGTACAGTTTGTCGATAGACGTCTTGTCCACAGTCGGGACCTTACCTTTCGGGGTAGCGAAAGTGACATCATGGCCAGCGTCGAGCAGCATCTTCACGGGTTGCAACAGCTCGTTCAGGTAGAAACCGGTCGAGAAGACCTTGCCCTCCTTAAGATCGAGGGTCGCCGAATCGGATAGCACCACCAGCACGTTGCCAGCACTCGCCGTCAGGCTGGTGCCGACCAAGGCTGTAATCAGGGCAATACGGGTCATTGTCTTCATGTCGAGTCCGCAAACAGTTAGGCGAACGGTTGTCGCCTCTTCGCAGGACACTCTATTGGTGTGTTATATGGCGAAAAACCACCTAAAATGGAAATCATTTGGTCCTGGAAAGCAATAATGCCGCGTAAATTCGACCATCTTGGCGATGTGGAGGTTTTCATGCGTGTGGTGGAGCAGGGCACTGTCAGCGCTGCTGCCGTCTCACTGGCGACCACACCTTCGGTTCTCAGCCGCGCGTTGACCAGGCTTGAGTCGCGCCTTGGCGTGCAATTGTTGCGACGTACCACCCGCAGGCTCAGTCTCACAAACGCCGGCAGGTTGTATCTGGAGCAGACCCGTCTGGCATTTACCCAGATCGAAGAGGCGGAGCGAGCCATTCGCGGCCAGGAAGGCGAGTTGAGTGGACGCGTGCGCATGAGCGTACCGACAACATATGGGCATCACCGTCTGCCGCCGCTGCTCAGCGCATTTGCCAGGCAGTATCCTGCTGTTCAGGTGGAGCTCAGTATCACCAATCGCAACGTTGACCTGATTGCTGAGGGCTATGATCTGGCGATTCGCTTGGGACAGTTGCCTGACAGTGGCCTGGTCGGACGCAAGCTGGAAGATGCTCGATTGACTCTGGTCGCCTCACCCGAGTACCTGGCTCGCGCCGGTGTCCCTGCGACACTGGATATGTTGAGTGAACACGTTTGCTTGCCGTTCATCATGCCCAGCAGCGGCAAGATCGGGCCTTGGTTGTTCTGTCTTGACGGGGAAAACCTGGAGTGGATACCGCATGCCAATGTCGTGGTATCCGATGATGTCCTCGGAATCGTTTCATTAGCACAAAGCGGTCTGGGAATCTGTCAGACCTATGACTTCATCATCCGCGACAGGGTGCAGCGCGCAGAGTTGGTGGAGGTCCTTGTAGAGTTGGGTGGGCGCAGCAGGCCATTCTCGATTATCTATCCGCCTCACCGGCAGTTGTCAGCCGCATCCAGAGCGCTGATCGACTTCATCTTAGCCAAGACTCATCCCTGAGCTTCATCGACCCAAATCACCGGTCGCTAACCATCAGTGGCCGCATTACGACCACCACGACAACGCGCACCTCGCCTGAAGCAGACTGTCGTGAATCACCTCATCCACAGTGAATCAACGTCTCCCAGTCCGGGTGCTCACATCGACCCACACGGCCAACACCAGAATGCTGCCCTTGACGATCATCTGCCAGTAGCTGTCGACGTCGAGCATGGACATACCGTTGTCCAGGCTGGTGATGACCAGAGCGCCGAGGAGGGCGCCGTAGACGGTGCCGGAACCGCCGCGCATGGAGGTGCCGCCGATGAAGCACGCGGCGATGGCGTCGAGTTCGCCCATGCTGCCGGCCGAGGGCGAACCGGCGGCCAGTCGTGCGGTGTTGACCACGCCGGCGAGGGCGCACATCACGCCCATGATCCCGAAAATCCACAGCTTCACGGCCTGCACATTGATACCGGACAGGCGTGTCGCTTCCATATTGCTGCCCACGGAGTAGACGCGTCGGCCGAAGACGGTCTGGCTGGTCACGTAGCTGAACCCGCCCAGCAGAACCAGCAGAAGCAGGACCGGCACGGGAATGCCGTCATAGCTGTTGAGGGTCTGGACGAAGCCGGCCAGCACCGCGCCGATCAACAGCACGCGTATGGCGTCACGCACCAGTGAGTGTGCGGCCAGGCCGTGAAGGGCGCGATTGTGCCGTTGTTTCCAGGTCAGGAACAACGTCAGTGCGAACAGCAGTACGCCCAGGCCCGTGCCGATCGTGTGGGGCAAATAACCCTGGCCGATATAGACGAGCTCCGGCGATACCGGGGCGATGGTCGTGCCGCCGGTAATCCCCAGCAAAATGCCGCGGAAAGCCAGCATGCCCCCCAGCCCGACGATGAACGACGGTATGCGCAGGTAGGCGGCCATGTAGCCGTTGGCGAGGCCGATCAGCAGTCCGCATAGGGCGACAAGGCCCAGGTTCGCCAGCAGCGGCAGGTGGTAGATCACGTCGAGAATGGCCGCGATGCCACCGAGCAGGCCCAGCAATGAGCCCACCGATAAATCGATCTCGCCGCTGATGATGACCAGCACCATGCCGCAGGCGAGAATCCCGGTAATGGACATCTGGC
Organism: Pseudomonas sp. PDM09; assembly: GCF_014852305.1. Classification (NCBI taxonomy): domain Bacteria; kingdom Pseudomonadati; phylum Pseudomonadota; class Gammaproteobacteria; order Pseudomonadales; family Pseudomonadaceae; genus Pseudomonas; species Pseudomonas sp. PDM09. Next base: position 59,858 of record NZ_JACVBI010000005.1, read on the forward strand.
GCAGCAAGTTGGAGAGGTTGCGCGGTGTCAGGAATCCACCCTCGGTCTGCCAGCTGAAGAACAGCCAGATAAACGCCACGGCAAACATCAGTGCGAGCATCTTGTAGCGAGTGAAGAGCTGTTTGACCTGATTCATTTACGCGGATTTCCGATCATTATTGTTATGGCCATCAGGCTGGCTGAGTGCGGCGGCGAGCAGCTGTTCCTGGGTGAGTCCGTGATTGATGAAGTCACCCCGCAACCGGCCTTCGCCGATCACCAGTACGCGGTCGGAAACGCCGAGCACTTCGGCGAGCTCCGAAGACACCATGATGATCGACACGCCTTCGGCCGCCAGCGCCCCCATCAGCTTATAGATCTCGTACTTGGCACCGACATCCACACCGCGGGTGGGCTCATCGAGAATCAGGACTCGGGGTTTGGTCAGCAGCATCTTCGCCAATACGGCTTTTTGTTGATTGCCGCCGGACAGGCTGGTGATCGGCAGGAACGGGCTCGCGGTCTTGAGATGCAGGCGCGAAATTTCCCGATCGATGCTGCTCAGTTCGGCTTCTGCATCGATGCGGGTCAGTTTCGAGTAACTGTCGAGCACGGCCAGGGTGATGTTCTGGCCGACGCCCAGGTCTGGAATGATGCCCTGGCGCTTGCGGTCCTCGGGCACCAGGCATAGGCCGGCACGGATTGACTTGAGCGGCGTGCGGGTGTCAATGAGTTGGCCGTCCAGCCAGACTTCGCCTTCGTGGCGACCGGGGTAGGCGCCGAACAGCGCTGTCACCAGTTCGGTGCGGCCTGCACCGACCAGCCCGGCGATGCCGAGGATTTCCCCGCGTTTGAGGCTGAAGGAAATATCGTCGACCCGTTTGCGCCTGGGGTTGTCGACGTCGTAGCAGGTGATGTGACGGGCCTCGAAAATCACCTCGCCAATGTCGTGTGGCTCGGTGGGGTAGAGGTTGCTCATTTCCCGTCCGACCATCTGGGTGATGATCTGTGGAATATCCATGTCCGCCATGGCGGTCGTCGCGATGTGTTTACCGTCACGGATCACCGAAATGGTGTCGCACACGGCAGCCACTTCATCGAGCTTGTGGGAGATGTAGACACAGGCGACACCCTTGGCCTTGAGGTCGCGGATGATGTCCAGCAGCACCTCGATTTCCGAACGGGTCAGGGCCGATGAAGGCTCGTCGAGGATCAGCAGACGCGCGTGCTTGTTCAGGGCCTTGGCGATTTCCACCAGTTGCTGATAGCCGCCGCCGTACTGCGAAACCGGCAGCGATACGTTCATGTCCGGCACTTTCAATTCACGCATCAGGGCTTCGGCGCGGTGGATCATCGCCGGGTAATTCATCCGCCCACCGGGCAGCGTCAGTTCATGGCCCATGAAAATGTTCTCGGCCACCGACAGGTCGGGAACCAGCGTCAGTTCCTGGTGAATGATGACGATGCCGGCGGCTTCCGTTTCGCTGATCGATTGCGCCTCGAGCGGTTGACCGTCCCAGAGGATTTCCCCGTCCCAGGTGCCATGGGGGTAGACCGCGGAAAGGATTTTCATCAGCGTGGACTTGCCGGCGCCATTCTCGCCGCACAGCCCGACGCACTCACCGGGCTTGACCGTGATGTCGATGCCATTGAGCGCTTTGACACCGCCGAAGGTTTTGACGATACCGTTCATTTGCAGCAGATAGTCGGACATGGCAGAGACTCATAAGCGGCAGGTACGAGGCGGGGCCCGCAGGAGCGAGCTGGCTCCTGCAGGGTGCATCACGAGGTGATGATTACTGCCCGGCAATCTGCGCCTTGGTGTAAAACCCGTCCTGTTCCAGCAGGTCGATGTTGTCCTTGGTCAACGGAGTCGGAGTGAGCAGGATGGTGTCGACTTTTTTGCTGCCGTTGTCGTACTGCGAGCTGTAAGCGGGTTTCTCATTACGCGCCAGTTGTACCGAGAGCTTGGCGGCTTCGGTGGCGATGAGTTTCAGCGGTTTGTACACGGTCATGGTTTGCGTGCCGGCGATCACTCGCTTGACCGCCGCGAGGTCTGCATCCTGCCCTGAAATCGGCACCTTGCCGGCTAGCTGCTGAGCGGCCAGTGCCTGGATGGCGCCGCCCGCCGTGGCGTCGTTGGAGGCGACGATGCCGTCGATTTTGTTGTCGTTGCGGGTCAAGGCGTTTTCAACAATGCTCAGCGCTTCGGTAGGATTCCATTCCTTCACCCATTGTTGGCCGACGATCTTGATATCCCCCTTGTCGATGGCCGGTTGCAGCACTTTCATCTGACCTTCGCGCAGGACTTTTGCATTGTTGTCGGTGGGCGCACCACCGAGCAGAAAGTAATTGCCCTTGGGCGCCGCGTGCAACACGCCGCTGGCCTGCATCTCGCCGACCTTTTCGTTATCGAAGGAAATGTAGGCGTCAATATCCGCGTTGAGTATCAGGCGGTCATAGGACACGACCTTGATCCCGGCTTTCTTCGCTTCGGCCACTGCGTTGGTCAGCACCGTGGCGTTGAACGGCACGATGACGATGACATCAACGCCACGGGAAATGAGGTTTTCGATTTGCGAAATCTGCTTTTGCTCGTTGGCATCGGCCGACTGTACGAAGACCTTGGCGTCCATTTTCTCCGCCGCCGCAACGAAGTAATCGCGGTCACGCGACCAGCGTTCCAGCCGCAGATCATCAATGGAGAAACCGATTTTCGGATGGGCAGCATCGGCCATTACCGGTAGCGACAGCAGCGCCAGGGCGCTGGCCAATAGCGCGCGTTTTACATTCTTCATGGTGGTGCGTCCTTTTATTTTTGTTTGAAAGACACTGCCTGACGATGAGTCTCGGGCTGGTAGAACTGTAGAGAATCGGCAGACGCAGCGGACACAGATTTGTCGTGCGAATGTCACAGCGTTGTTGCGCTCGTAGACTCCGTTGGCGATCAGCGATAGATAAACCGGTTGACGACGTTTTCGAGCATTTCCTGTCTGCCGCTGACGGCTTGCGGATTCAGTTCGTTGGCAAATGCATGTTCGGCCAATGACTGGAGGTTGAACTCACCTGTCAGCACCGCCTTCCCGAACGGCTGCTGCCAGCCGGCGTAGCGCTGATCCTTGAGCAACTGAAGCTGGTCGTTCAGCACCATGGCGGCAGCCCGCTCCAGAGACTGGGCGAGGACGTCCATTGCGCCGACGTGGCCATGGAACAGATCGATCTCATCGAGGCTCTGGCGGCGAACCTTGGAGTCGAAGTTGTACCCGCCATTCTTGAACCCGCCGGCCTTGAGAATTTCATAGGTGGCCAGGGTCATTTCTTCGACGCTATTGGGGAATTGATCGGTGTCCCAGCCGTTTTGCGGATCACCGCGGTTGGCGTCGATGCTGCCGAAAATCCCCAGCGAGACGGCCGTCGCAATCTCGTGATGAAAGCTATGACCTGCCAGGGTCGCGTGGTTGGCTTCGATGTTGACCTTGATTTCCTTTTCCAGGCCGAACTGCTGGAGAAAGCCAAACACGGTGGCGCTGTCGTAATCGTATTGGTGCTTGGCCGGCTCCTGCGGCTTGGGTTCGATCAGCAGGTCGCCTTTGAAACCGATCTTGTGCTTGTGCTCGACCACCATGCGCATGAAGCGGCCCAATTGTTCGCGTTCACGCTTCAAGTCGGTATTGAGCAGGGTTTCGTAGCCTTCGCGACCGCCCCACAACACGTAATTGGACCCTTTCAGGCGTTGGGTCGCGTTCATGGCGCTGAAGACCTGGGCAGCGGCGAAGGCAAACACTTCGGGGTCCGGGTTGCTGGCGGCGCCTGCGGCAAAGCGCGGGTTGCTGAAGCAGTTGGCGGTGCCCCACAGCAGCTTGATCCCGCTTTCTTCTTGGTGTCGCTCCAGGTGATCAATCATTTGCGCGAAGTGGTTGCGGTACTCCTTCAGTGAGTTGCCTTCCGGGGCGACATCCGTGTCGTGGAAGCAGTAATAGTCGATACCCAGTTTGGAGAAGAACTCGAACGCGGCTTCCGCCTTGCCAACGGCCAGCTCCATCGGGTCGCCGGCGTGTTGCCAAGGGCGCTTGAAAGTACCTGCACCGAACACGTCGGAACCCGGCCAGACGAAGGTGTGCCAATAACAGGCGGCCATGCGCAGGTGTTCGCGCATGGGTTTGCCGAGGATGATTTTGTCGGCGTCGTAGTGACGGAAGGCGAGGGGAGAATCGCTGGCAGGGCCTTCGTAGCGAATCTTGTCGACATCGGGGAAGTACAGCATTGGCAATGTCCTTGTTGTTCTTGGCGGTGTCTCGATACTAGCAACGGCCCCTTGCCTGCTGATTATGAAAATCACCAACACAGGGTGCGATTTTGCGTATTGAGATTCGTCGTCTGCGCGCCTAGTCTGTGCAAACCGCCTCCGTGACAAGGGGCCCCGGAACAAACATAAAAACAATGAAAACAGTACCGCCTGTTCACCGCATCGCACTGTTGTTCAACGGGAGCAAGATCTATGACCGGGGCATCATTAGCGGCATCGGTAACTACCTGAGCAGCACCCGCGCGTCCTGGGACCTGTTCCTGGAAGAGGATTTTCTCTGCCGGTTGAAAGGAATCGAGCGCTGGCAAGGTGACGGGATCATTGCTGACTTCGATGATCCGCTGATTGGCGAGGCGCTGGCCGACATCAAGTTGCCGGTGGTGGCGGTGGGTGGTTCTTATCAGGATGAGCGGGCCTACCCGAAAGGGATCCCGTACGTCGCCACCGACAATAGCGCACTGATTACCCTGGCTTACGCGCACTTGATCGAGGCCGGGCTGCAGCGTTTTGCCTGCTTCAGCCTGCCTGAAGCGCAGGCCAATCGTTGGGCCCAGGAGCGGGAAAAATCCTTTCAACGACTGATGCAACGTGACGGCTTGCACGCCGAGGTCTATCGCGGCATGGGAACCAGCGCACCGCTCTGGGACAGCGCCGTCGAACAACTGATCGCCTGGCTGCAAAGCCTGCCCAAGCCCATCGGTATCATCGCCGTCAGTGACGCCCGCGCCCGGCAGTTGCTGCAAGCCTGCCTGACCGCCGGAATCGCCGTACCGGAGCAGGTGGCGTTGATCGGTATCGACAACGACCCACTCACACGCAGCCTGACCCGGGTTCCCCTGAGCTCGGTTATCCAGGGCACCGAAACCATGGGCCGCACCGCCGCGCAATTACTCCACCAGATGCTGCACGGCATGCCGTCCACGGGCACGCACATCCTGATTCCGCCTGATGCGATCAACGTGCAGGTGTCGAGTTTGCACCAACCTTTGGGCAACCCCTACGTCATGCAAGCGCTGCTGTTTATCCGCCAATATGCCTGTCAGGGCATCAAGACGGCACAGGTGGCGGCTTATGTCGGCGTGTCGCGCTCATCGCTGGAATCGCACTTTCGCATCGTGCGAGGCTGCAGCGTGCACGACGAGATTTTGCGTTTCAAATTGGCGGCGGCCACCAGCAGGCTGGAAAATACCGACACCGCGATTGCGGACGTTGCCCGCACTTGCGGTTTCAAATCCGCACAATATCTATACACGGTTTTCCGTCGCGAGTTTGGATGTACGCCTCGTGAATATCAGCAGGGGGCTAGATAGTGATGCGGGGTGCGATTGGTCGATTGTTGTGGGGGGGGGAGGGATGGTTTCGGCCAAATGCAGTCCTTCTGACGCTCCTGGGCAAACCGACATGACCTGATTTAGGTACCAACGCTGCTACTAGTTAGATAAGCGGATCGCTGGGATTGATCAGGCCGCTTTGCTGATTGCGGATATTACCGATAGCGCGGTCGACCTTGAACCACTCGAAAGCCTCCGGCGGTTCCCACTGTAATAGCATTATTTGCTCCGCGCGCTTTTCCGATGTAGCTGGATTCAGCCATTCCCGCGCCAGTTCGGGATTGAGCGTCACTGGCTGCCAGTCGTGTATATCCACCACGCCGCCCTTGCTGTCGGCGCTGATGAACACGAAGCCGTCATGCGCTTCCGGTGCATGCTCGGCGGTGGGGTACTGGCCTATCGCGGTGCAGAAGATTGGGGCGCGATCCTTGCGCCGGATCAGATAAGGCTGTGTTTTCGCTCCACCTTCGTCCACCCATTCAAACCAGTTGTCGATCGCGATGATCGCCCGATGCGGCCATATCGTTCTGAAGAATGGATTATGGGCAACTCCGTCTACTCGGACCTTGATCGGCGCGGCATGCTGCTCCATTGCCCAGCGTGGCCGCCATCCCCAGCGCACCATATCGGCTCGCATAAACTGACCTTCCTGGTGGAAGAGGGCGAGCTGAGCGGATGGCGCGACGTTGTAGAGCTCTAAAGGCTGGTCTCCTGCATAGTTGATCAATGCGTTTGGAATGTTGAGCGCCGCGACAAAGTCATGAATGCCTCGGTACTGGGAAAGACGTCCGCACATAGTTGGAAGCCTCCGGTTGTGTTTTCAGCGTAGTCCAGAACCTGGCGGCTTGATGAGGAAACCTTGTCTCAGTGTCGACCCGAACATCGGTTTGGGGTGTGGCGCGCACTGAGCCATAGGCCGATTTCTATATTGCTGAGTGGCAATGGCCAGCTTCGGTCTCTTTTTTTCGGGTAATGCACCACACGCGATACGCGCAACGCGTGTCGAAATCAGACTCGTAAGTGGCGCACTCGGGCTACTGGCTTCCAAGTCAAGACGCGTAAGGTGGCGCGTCACTTCATGGTCGGGTGCGGCTGTGATGCTTGATTTAGAAACTCCGGAGCGTTGAGGTGCGCCGCGTTCGAGACGCGGCAACAGGGAAAAATGATGATCGCCTGACCCTCAGTCAGTACGCCTAACGTCGATCACCAGAGAACAAAAAAAACAATGAATAACCTGAACTCCAGAGATTCGAACGGTCAGTTGGCGCAGGGTTTCAAACCGCGTCACGTCACAATGCTTTCTATCGCGGGGATTATCGGCGCAGGTCTGTTTGTTGGCTCCGGACATGCCATCGCTGCGGCGGGGCCGGCGGTATTGCTGGCTTATCTGTTTTCCGGCCTTTTGGTCGTTCTGGTCATGCGCATGCTGGGCGAAATGGCGGTTGCCAACCCGGACACCGGATCGTTCTCTACCTACGCCGACCAGGCAATCGGACGTTGGGCAGGCTTCACTATCGGCTGGCTCTATTGGTGGTTCTGGGTGCTGGTGATACCCATCGAGGCGCTCGCGGCCGGGCATGTATTGAACCAATGGTTCCCGCAGATCGATACCTGGTTGTTTGCCTTGACGTCGATCATCCTGTTAGTCGTGACTAACCTGTTCAGCGTGTCCAAATACGGCGAGTTCGAATTCTGGTTTGCGATGGCCAAGGTCGTGGCGATCATCGGCTTTATCGGCCTTGGTTTTGCGGTGTTGATGGGTTGGATTCCCGAGCGCGAAGCCAGCGGGTTGAGTCGACTCATGGAGGAACATGGCGGTTTCGCGCCCAACGGTTTGTCTGCGGTTGTCGGGGCTTTCATCACTATCATGTTCAGCTTCATCGGTACAGAAGCGGTGACCATTGCCGCTGCCGAATCCAGCAACCCGGCGCAGAACATCGCCAAAGCCACACGCTCGGTGATCTGGCGGATCGGGGTGTTCTACCTGCTGTCCATTTTCGTGGTCATTTCCGTGGTGCCCTGGAATGATCCGTTGCTGGCGTCGGTGGGCTCTTACCAGCGAGCGCTGGAGCTGATGAACATTCCCCACGCCAAGTTAATGGTAGATGTGGTGGTGCTGATTGCCGTGGCCAGCTGCATGAACTCGTCGATCTATATTGCCTCGCGCATGTTGTTTTCGCTGGGCAAGCGCGGTGATGCACCGAAGCCGCTGAAGGTGACGTCGTCGTGTGGCGTGCCGAGGGCAGCGGTGATCGCCAGCACCGTACTGGGAGCCGGCGTGACCTTGTTCAGCTACTTCATGCCCGCCGGACTGTTTCAGTTTCTGCTCGCCAGCTCCGGCGCCATCGCCTTGCTGGTCTACTTGGCTATTGCAGTGTCGCAACTGCGCATGCGCAAGATTCTGCGTCGGCAGAATGTCACGCTGACCTTCAAAATGTGGTTGTTCCCCTGGCTCACCTGGTTTGTCATCGCCTTCATCTGCGCAGCGTTGGCGGTGATGATGGTGACGCCCGAGCACCGTATGGAAGTTTCTTCGACCATCGGTCTGGCGCTGGTGATTTCCTTTATCGGCCTTGTGACCGCGCGTCAGCATGGGCAGCCGCGCAGTGCAGTGTCGGCGGAAAGTGCATAGCAGCTCTATTAGCGTAAACCTGCTTGCGATCTTTTCAGTGCGCCAGCAGTGGCGGGGCGGTTAACGCCGCCAGCGCCACGGGCCATTGCCGCTCACTGCGAGAAAAAACTTCGATGGCATACGACACCTCCAAGGCCGTTCCTCTGCAAACCATTGGTTTTTTGCTGCTGGACCAGTTCACGCTGATCTCTTTGGCATCTGCCATTGAGCCTCTGCGAATGGCCAATCAGTTGACCGGACAAGAGCTGTACCGCTGGCACACCTTCAGCTTGGGGGGCGAGCGAGTGTGGGCGAGCGATGGCATGCCGATCACCCCGGATGCGGCGATCAATAACGCACCGATACTCGATACCGTGATCGTCTGCGGTGGCATTGGCATTCAAAGCGCGGTGACCCGAGAGCACGTTACCTGGTTGCGAGCCCAGGCGCGGCGCGCGAAGCGGATAGGGGGCGTGTGCACAGGGAGTTGGGCCTTGGCCCAGGCAGGCTTGCTCGATGGCTTCGATTGCAGCGTGCACTGGGAGTTTCTGGCGGCCATGCAGGAAGCATTTCCGCGAGTGAACCTCAGCTCCAGTCTATTCACCCTTGACCGAGACCGCTTCACCAGTTCCGGTGGCACCGCGCCAATGGACATGATGCTGCACCTGATCAGTCGCGATCATGGTCATGAACTGTCAGCGGCCATCTCCGACATGTTCGTCTACGAGCGAATCCGCAACGAACAGGATCATCAACGGGTGCCCCTTAAACACATGCTTGGTACCCACCAACCGAAATTGCAGGAAATCGTCGCCTTGATGGAGGCCAATCTGGAAGAGCCGATCGACCTCGACGAACTGGCGAACTATGTCAGTTTGTCCCGTCGACAGCTGGAGCGGTTATTCCAGAAATACCTGCATTCCTCCCCATCACGCTACTACCTCAAGCTGCGTCTGATCCGCGCTCGTCAGTTACTCAAGCAAACGCCGATTTCGATAGTAGAGTTGTCGGTGGTGTGTGGCTTTGTGTCCACACCCCATTTTTCAAAGTGCTATCGCGAGTATTTCGGCATTCCACCCAGCGATGAGCGCTTGGCGACGCAAACGCAACCGCAAGTGACATCAAGGCCGGTTGTACAGGCGTTGCCAATGGCAAGGCCGATGAGTTTGCTGGATCAGGCTCGTGATGAATCAACGTTCGCCAGTATCAAAATTCTGAAGCCCTGAACGATCCGGTACGCGATAAAGTCAGCATCTGAAACCGAAATAGCGTCGATACTTCCCGAGCGATGAAGTACTGCATTGTGTTCGAGAAAGCAGCCGCCGTTTGAGCTGCCGCTGACGCTGGCTTCTGGATCCAATCAAGGACGGCTCGGCAAACTGCGCTCTCTGCTCTTTCGATAAGTTGCCAGTGAAGGCACAATGCGCATCCTTTTTTTGGCTGGCCTTGCCGGAGGCCTCGAAATGATCAAGACGCCGTACTACCTCATCGACAAACAAAAGCTGCTGGCGAACATGCAGAAGATCGCTTATGTGCGCGAACAGTCCGGGGCCAAGGCCCTGCTGGCACTCAAGTGCTTCGCCACCTGGTCGGTGTTCGACCTGATGCAGCAATACATGGACGGCACTACGTCGTCGTCGCTCTACGAGCTCAAGCTCGGTCGACAGAAGTTCGCTGGCGAGACCCATGCCTACAGCGTGGCCTGGGCCGACGACGAGATCGAGGAGATGCTCGACAACTGCGACAAGATCATCTTCAACTCCATCGGCCAGCTGCAGCGCTACGCCGAGGCTTCAGCCGGCAAGGTGCGCGGTCTGCGGGTCAATCCGCAGGTGAGCAGCTCGGATTACCTGCTGGCCGATCCGGCGCGGCCGTTCAGCCGTCTGGGTGAGTGGGATCCGGTGAAGATCGAGCAAGTCATCGAGCAGATCTCGGGCTTCATGTTCCACAACAACTGCGAGAACGCCGACTTCGGCCTGTTCGACCAAATGTTGAGCACCATCGAAGAGCGGTTCGGCCATCTGCTGCACAAGGTCGAATGGGTCAGCCTGGGCGGCGGCATTCACTTCACCGGTGAAGGCTACGCGATCGACGAATTCTGCGCGCGGCTCAAGGCCTTCTCGCAGAAATACGGCGTGCAGGTCTACCTGGAGCCGGGCGAAGCCGCCATCACCCAGAGCGCTTCGCTGGAAGTCACCGTGCTCGACACTCTCTACAACGGCAAGCACCTGGCCGTCGTGGACAGCTCCATCGAGGCGCATATGCTCGATCTGCTGATCTATCGCCTGAATGCCAAGCTGGCGCCCAGCGAGGGCGAACACACCTACATGGTGTGCGGCAAATCCTGCCTGGCCGGCGACATTTTCGGCGAGTATCAATTTGATCGTCCCTTGGCTATCGGTGATCGGCTGTCGTTCGTCGACGCGGCGGGTTACACCATGGTCAAGAAGAACTGGTTCAACGGCCTGAAAATGCCGTCCATCGTAGTGAAACAACTCGACGGTAGTGTCGAGATGGTTCGTGAGTTTGGTTTCAACGACTACATGTCCAGCCTTTCGTAAGCTGGCAGAGAAGGAGAGAGAGAAAAATTGAAGAAGAACGTGCTTATCATTGGTGCAGGAGGTGTCGCCAAGGTGGTGGCCCACAAGTGCGCGCAGCACAACGATGAACTCGGTCGTATTGCTATCGCGTCGCGCAACATCTCCAAATGCCAGGCCATCATCGACAGCGTCAAGGCCAAGGGCAGCCTCAAAGAGCCCGCTGACATCAAAGCCTTCTCGCTGAACGCTATGGATGTCGAGGCGACCAAGGCGCTGATCCGCGAAACCGGATCGCAGATCGTCATCAACGTTGGTTCTGCCTTCCTCAACATGTCGGTGCTGCGTGCCTGCATCGATACCGGCGTGGCCTACCTGGACACCGCCATTCACGAAGAACCGGGCAAAATCTGCGAGACGCCGCCCTGGTACGGCAACTACGAGTGGAAGCACCTCGAGGAATGCAAAGAGAAGAACATCACCGCCATCCTCGGTGTGGGCTTCGACCCGGGTGTGGTCAACGCCTATGCAGCGTTGGCGCAACAACAGTATTTCGACCGTATTGATTCGATCGACATTCTCGACGTCAATGCCGGCTCCCATGGCAAGTATTTCGCCACCAATTTCGATCCGGAAATCAACTTCCGCGAATTCACCGGACAAGTGTGGAGCTGGCAGAACAGTCAGTGGACCAGCAACACAATGTTCGAAGTCAAACGCACCGACGACCTGCCAGTCGTAGGGGCGCAGAACCTGTACCTGACCGGCCACGATGAAGTGCACTCCCTGTCCAAGAACCTCGGCGTGCCCAACGTGCGTTTCTGGATGAGCTTTGGCGAGCACTACATCAATGTGTTCACCGTACTCAAGAACCTCGGCCTGCTCTCCGAGCAACCGGTCAAAACCGCTGAAGGCCTGGAAGTCGTGCCGCTGAAAGTAGTCAAGGCCGTGCTCCCTGATCCGAGCTCGCTGGCGCCTGGCTACACCGGCAAGACCTGCATCGGCGACCTGGTAAAAGGCACCAAGGATGGCCAGCCGCGCGAAGTGTTCATCTACAACGTCGCCGACCACGAAGAAGCCTTTGCCGAAACCGACAGCCAGGGCATTTCCTATACCGCTGGGGTGCCACCTGTGGCGGCCGCCCTGTTGGTCGCCCGTGGCGAATGGGATGTGCAACGCATGGCCAACGTCGAGGAGCTACCGGCCGAGCCGTTCCTCAAGGCGCTGGATGTGATGGGTCTGCCGACCCGCATCAAGGACGAGAATGGAGACCGTCCCTGGAGCTGAAACGCCTGAGGCGTGCGAAATACAGGTGAATCTTGTATTTCGCTCCAAACACAAAAACGCCGCTCATTGAGCGGCGTTTTTGTTTGTGTGTCATCTGTTGTGCCAATCCCGGTGCGGGATTTTATTGCATGGGGTCTTGCGACCGTGGATACACGTCCTGTTTTTTGATCACACTGGCCAGGCGCGGCTTATCACCTGGCGCCAGCAATCGCTCGATGGCGCCACTCACCATGTTTTCCAGCAGATTATCGCGCTCTTGTTCATCCAGCGAATAGTGCGTCAGCCAACTGGGCGCGCTGTTGAGCAGGGCGGCAATGGCATGACCGACGGCCAACACGCCCTGTTCACTGAACCGGGGGCGGATGCGCAGTATCAGCAGCAACTTGCGTTCGTACTGCTCGCGCAGTTGCCGGACCCGTTCTTGTTGCTCTTCATTCAGGCAACCGCTGTCACGCTCCACCAGACGAAAATGCCAGGGCATTTCCTGATGCAGATTCAGGTGCGCGCGAATCAATTGGTTGAGTCTGTCGCGTTTTGCCGGGGCCGTTTGTTCGATGCGCCCCAACGTGGCCAGCAGCTCTTCGTAAAACTCCTCGATCAGGTCGAGCAGCAGGTGCTGCTTGCTGGGGTAATGGTGATACAGCGAGCCTGGGGCGAGCCCCAGGCAGGTCGCGAGCTCCCGCATACCGACTTGACCGAAACCCTTGCTGGCAAAGAGCTCCAGCACCTTGTCCCGGTATTCGGCGAAGCGTGAGCACCGCTCAGGCATAGGCATGGAAGCCACGCCCCGTTTTGCGTCCCAGGTAACCAGCGGCGACCATTTCCTTGAGCAGTGGAGCGGGGCGGTATTTGCTGTCGTTGAAGCCGTCGTAGAAGGCTTCAAGGATTGCCAGCACGGTGTCCAGGCCAATCAGGTCCGCCAACGCCAGCGGGCCGATCGGCTGGTTGCAGCCCAGGCGCATGCCGGCGTCGATGTCGTCGACGCTGGCCAGGCCTTCCTGAAACACCAGGATCGCTTCATTGATCATCGGCACCAGAATCCGGTTGACCACGAAACCCGGACGGTTGCCGGCGGTGATCGCGGTTTTGCCGAGTGTGGTCGCCATGTCCAGCGCCAGGGCGTGGGTGGCATCGCTGGTTTGCAGGCCACGAATCACTTCGATCAGGCCCATCACCGGCACAGGATTGAAAAAGTGCAGACCGATGAAACGTTCAGGCTGGCTCACACTGGCGGCGAGCTGCGTAATGGACAGCGACGACGTGTTGGAGGCGATCACGCAGTCAGCGCTGACCTGCGCGGCGATTTGTTGTAGCAAGCGCAGTTTCAGGTCGAGGTTTTCGGTGGCGGCTTCAATCACCAGCTGCACGTTTTGCAGGCTGTTGTAATCGGTGCTGGTGCGAATCTTGTCGAGGGCAGCGAGCTTTTGCTCATGCGTCAGCGTGTTTTTGGCGACCTGCCGATCAAGGTTTTTATCGACGGTCGCGATTGCCTTTTGCAAGGCACTCTCGGCAATGTCGATCAAAGTCACGTTGAAGCCGGCCAGAGCGCAGACTTGCGCGATGCCATTGCCCATGGTGCCGGCGCCGATGACGCCGATGTTCTGAAGAATCATGCGCATGTCCTTATCAAACCCGCTCGAACAACACGGCGATGCCTTGGCCGCCGCCGATGCACATGGTCGCCAGGGCATAACGGCCTTGGCAGCGATGCAGTTCGTGAATGGCTTTGGTGGCGATGATCGCGCCAGTGGCGCCCACCGGATGGCCCAACGAGATGCCCGAACCGTTGGGGTTGACCTTCTGTGGATCGAAGCCCAGTTCTTGCGCTACGGCACAGGCTTGGGCCGCGAAGGCTTCGTTGGACTCGATCACATCAAGGTCGGCAACGGTCAGGCCGGCGCGCTTGAGCACCAGGCGGGTGGCGGGAATCGGACCCAGTCCCATCATCGACGGTTCAACGCCTGCATGGGCATAACCCACCAGTCGAGCCATAGGCTTGAGGCCTTGTTCCTGAACAGTCTGGCCCGTGGCCATGATCAGTGCGCCGGCACCATCATTGAGGCCGGACGCGTTGCCGGCGGTGACGCTACCGTCTTTCTTGAAGGCGGGTTTCATTCGGCTCAATTGCTCGGCGTTAACCTCGGCCCGAACATGCTCATCCGTCGCAAACGTAACCGTCCCTTTGCGGGTTTCAATTTCGATCGGCACGATCTGCCCGGCAAAACGCCCTTCGGCAATCGCCCGGGCAGCACGCTGCTGGCTGAGCAGCGCCAATTCGTCCTGGGCCTGACGCGTGATGCCATAGTGTTCGGCGATATTTTCAGCGGTGATACCCATGTGGAAACCGGCAAACGGGTCTTGCAGTGCCCCAAGCATGTAGTCGACGGCCTGCATGTCGCCCATGCGTGCGCCCCAGCGCGCCTGCGGCAACAAGTACGCGCCTCGGCTCATGGACTCGACGCCGCCTGCCAGTGCAGCGCCCGCATCCCCCAGCATCAAACTTTGCGCGGCACTGACAATCGCCTGCAAACCCGAACCGCACAGGCGGTTGACGTTGAAGGCGGGCGTTTCTTTCGTCAGGCCGGCATTCATCGCGACCACCCGAGAGATGTAGGCATCGCGTGCCTCGGTCGGGATCACATGTCCCATCACTGCATGACCGATGTGCTCGGGCGCCAGGCCTGAACGTTCGATGGCGGCGCGGCAAACGTCGGTTGCCAACTGAATAGGCGGCACATCCTTGAGTGAACCGCCAAAACTGCCAATGGCAGAACGAACGGCGCTCACTACAAAAATATCGGAATGGTTCATGTTGGCTCTCTGAATAGGTCTTTTTTGTTGGGCACGAGTCTAGAATCAGCAGCGCCACTGGCCTATGCCAAAACTGTTCAAGGGTGATGGCGTTTTTTGCCATATTCAGATGTGACGAGAGAGGCATTCAAATGCGGGAAACGGATTCGGTGGCGGTTTACTTCATGTACCCCATGATCCATGCACTACGTGAAGAACCGCAGCGTCTGCGGTCAGTGCTTGAGCAAGTGGGAATTGATCCGGCACTGATGGACCAGCCGACGGCACGGGTGCCGGCCACGGCTTTCGCCGCGTTGTGGCTGGTGCAGATTCGAGAGTTGAACGACGAATTTTTCCAGCTGGATTCCCACGGAATGCCACCGGGCAGTTTTGCCTTGATCTGTCGGGCATTGATTCAGGAGCCGACGCTGGAAAAAGCCATGCGTCAGTGTCTGGCCAATTTCGCCCTGTTCCTGAGTGATTTTCGCGGCACGTTGAGTGTGCGTGGCAAGCGTGCGGTCATCAGCTTGCAGACCCGTGCGCAGAACAGCGAGGTCAGCCGGTTGGGCGAAGAAACGTTTCTGGTATTGATGATCAGCCTGCTGTGCTGGCTGGGTGGGCGGCGCATTCCGATCGATCGTGCGGACTTTCGTCATCAGCGTTTGTCGCTGCGTGATGATGCCATGCTCTGGGGGCCCAACCTGACCTTTGGCACCGAACGCACCGAAATCGAGTTCGCCAGTCACTACCTGCGTCTGCCGGTGATTCAAGACCTTGCTTCGTTGAAAGTGTTTTTACGCACCGCACCGCAATGGCTGGTGATCCGCTTCCGCAACCAGCATGGGCTGACCTCGCAGGTTCATCAGCGCCTGCGCCACAGCCATTACAGCGAATGGCCGACCTTGCAGGCCTTCGCCCTGGAACAGCACCTGAGCCCCAGCACCTTTCGCCGCAAACTGGGACGTGAAGGCTGTTCGTATCAGGAGATCAAGGATGAAGTGCGGCGCGCGGTGGCGTTTGACCGGTTGCGCCAGAGCAAGGCGAGCATCAGCGATATTGCCGAGCAGTTGGGGTTTCAGGAGCCGAGTGCGTTCCATCGCGCGTTCAAGAAGTGGACAGGGGAGAGCCCGGGGCGGTATCGGGCGCGGTTTCAGGCATCGGAGGCAATTGATTCATGAATTGCGCTTGCTCGCGATGCGCAGACCCGCGAGCAGTTCCTCCGTGCAATGACGCTGAACACCGGGCCTGTAACGCCTCAATCACTTACTGCTGCGTTGCCACTTCTGAGGCCCGCCGTTGCGCCATCACAAACAAAGTCAATAAACGCTCGTAACTTTGGCGTCAGGTAGCGGCTCGACGGCCATACCACCTGGATGTTCAGTGTGCGCAGCACTTTGTCGTCCAGTATCGACACCAGCGCTCCGGCCGCCAGTGCCTCGCGTACCGCAAACTCCGGGACGCAGGCGATGCCCAGTCCTTGGCGGGCCATGTGGATCAGCATTTCAAGATTATTGCAGACCATCGTGGCCGGTACTTTCAACTCAGTACCTTCGGCAAGCCCCGACAGTGGCCATTTTTCCAGTTTGCCCGTGGAGGGCAGTTTGTAATGCAGACAGTGGTGCTCCTGCAGTTGCTCGACATTCTGCGGGTAGCCGTGGCTGGCAAAGTAACTGGGGGCGCCGACCAGATAGAAGCTGAAGCTGTCGAGTTTCCTGGCCATTAACCGGGAGTCGTGCAACTGGCCAGTGCGCACCACGGCGTCGAAACCTTCCTCGACCACATCCACCAGCCGATCGGTGAAGTCCAGTTCCAGCTGGATGTCTGGATAGTGCTGCATGAATCGTGAGAGCTGCATGAACAGAACGTTGCCCAGCAGCGGCAGGCTGATGCGCAGTTTACCTCGCGGTGTCTCGCTGAAACTGGAGAGTTCCTGCTCGGCGGCTTCCAGTTCGCTGAGCACCCGGCGGCAGCGCTCCAGAAACAACGAGCCTTCACTGGTCAGGTTGATGCTGCGGGTATTGCGATGGAACAGGCGTGCGCCGAGTTTCTCTTCCATGCGCGCGATGCTCTTGCCCACCGCCGAGGCGGAGATCCCCAACAAACGACTGGCTCCAACAAAACTGCGGCTTTCGGCGACCTGCACAAACACCGTGATGCCATTGAGCTTATCCAACACTCACTCCTTTGATTGCGGACAAAAAGGTCCGTAGACCTCGGAATTGTAGCCTCTGTTTCCTGACAACGGCCCCCTCTACTCTCGAGACATCGAGTCATTCATCCAACTATTCAGGCCCGCCAATGTCAGTCAACGAACCGCTCCGCCCATCACAGTCTCTACGCTCGCGCATCGACGCGGTGCTGGAGCAGACCTTGCACGATCAGCGCCTGGTAGGCGCAGTGGTGCTGGTGGCTCACCGCGGCAAGCTCATTTACCAGCGCGCGGCAGGGTTGGCCGACCGCGAGGCGCAGTTACCGATGCGCGAGGATGCCTTGTTTCGGCTGTCTTCGGTATCCAAGCCAATCGTTTCGGTGGCGGCACTGGCGCTGATCGGCCAGGGCAAACTCAATCTGGATGACGACATCAGCCGCTGGCTGCCTTACTTCAAGCCGACCCTGAGCGACGGCCAGCCAGCGACGATCACGGTGCGTCAATTGCTGAGCCATACCGCCGGCTTCACGTATGGTTTTCTGGAAAGCGATCAGGGTGGTCCTTATCGTGACGCCGGTGTGTCCGATGGCATGGAGCGCAGTAACCTGACGCTGGAAGAAAATCTGCGTCGTCTGAGCCACGCGCCCTTGTTGTACAAACCGGGCAGTTCGTGGGGTTATTCGATTGCGACCGATGTCTTGGGCGGCGTGATTGCTGCGGTCACCGGCACCTCGCTGGCCGCCGCAATCGACGCGCTGATCGCCAAGCCATTGGGTTTGCGCGATATCGGTTTCAGCGTGTCCGACGCTAGCCGCCTGAGCCCGGCGTACCTCAACGATCAACCACAGCCGCGGCGCATGAAAGAGCTGGAAGTGGTGCCGGTTTTCGAAGGCACCGCCGGCATCAAGCTGGAGCCGAGCCGGGCCCTCGACCCACAGGCTTTCAACTCCGGTGGTTCGGGACTGATCGGCAGTGCCGGTGAGTTCCTCCAGTTGCTCGAAACCCTGCGCAAAGGCGGGGCGCCGTTGTTGCCTGAAGCGCTGGTGGAAGAAATGGCCACCAACCAGACCGGCGAGCTCGAACTGGAAAACTGGCCCGGTCGCGGTTTCGGTCTGGGCTTTACCGTGCTCAAGGACCCGGCCGCCGCCCAGACGGCCGAGTCGGTGGGCAGCTGGCGATTGGGCGGTGCCTATGGACACTCCTGGTTTGTCGACCCGACCGAGCAACTGACGGTCGTTGCGTTCACCAATACCGCCTTCGAAGGCATGTTCGGACAATTTACCGTCGACCTGTGCAACGCCGTTTATGGGGCGATTAACAGTGACCGCAACAAAGTCGCGGTCCCGCTGGAGTCAGACTCATGAACATGCTCCATCCGATCTACTTTCTCGCTCTGGGTCTGTTTGGCGTTTACACCATTGAGTTTGGCGTGGTCGGAATTCTTCCGGTGATCATCGAGCGCTTCGCGATCAGTGCGTCCCAGGCCGGCCTGTTGGTGGGGCTGTTTGCGCTGATCATTGCGGTTTTCGGCCCGGTTATGGTCTTGCTGCTGTCGCGCTTCAATCGCAAGAAGATCCTGACGATTGCATTGTTCATTTTTGCCGGCACCAGCGTGCTATCGGCCTACGCACCCAACTTTGAATCGCTGATGGTGCTGCGGATCATCCCTGCGTTGTTTCACCCCGTGTACTTTTCCCTGGCCTTTGTCGCGGCCGTTTCGCTGTACCCGCCGCAGGAGTCGACCCGCGCCGCCGCCAAGGCCTTTGTCGGCACCAGCATGGGCATGGTGTTGGGCGTGCCGTTGACGACGCTGATCGCGGCGCAGTTTTCCTATGAAGCGTCGTTTCTATTCTGCGCCGTGGTCAACTGCATTGCCGGTCTGGGGATCATTGCCAAGCTGCCGGACGCGCCCGACAAACAGCGGGTTTCCTATAAAGAGCAACTGGCCATTCTGCGCAAGTTCCCGCTCTGGCTGAACATCACCGCCTCGACGCTGATTTTTGCCGCAATGTTTTCCGTCTACAGCTACTCAGCCGAGTATCTGGCCAAGGAAGCGGGCATGAGCGCGCAGATGATCAGCATCCTGCTGGTGATCTTCGGTATTGGCGGCGTCGCGGGCAATTTGTATGCCGGCAAGCTGATCGGGCGGAACATGGTTCGGACAACCATCCTGCACCCGATCCTGCTGGCCAGTGCCTATGGGCTGTTGTACCTGTTCGCCGGCCCGTCCCTGATGACCATGCTGGTTATCGTGGTGATCTGGGGCGCGACCCATACCAGCGGGCTGATTGTCACGCAGATATGGCTAACCTCCGAAGCGCCGGAAGCACCCGAATTCGCCACCGGCATTTATATCTCGTTCATCAACCTGGGTGTGACCATTGGATCAACGACGGGTGGGTGGTTCCTGGCATGCATGGGCTTGCAGGGCACCCTTTACAGCGGTTTGTTATTTGCCGCGCTGGCCGTGTTGGTGATCGTGGTTAAAGTCCTGTTTTTCAGTGCCGAGCCGCGCAAGGAAGGCGCGCAGATCGCCACGGATTGAGTTGAACTCGTCGTGCGGCTCAGGCGAGCGCATGCGATTGGCTTTGCATCGCTCGTTCAAGAAAATCGATGAACGCGCGCACCTTTGCATTCAAAGCCGATCGCTCGGTGACGCAGGCATAGATGTGCATCGGCTCAGGCTCCGCGCAAGATGTGTTGCGACTGCCCGGCTCGAACAACGGTAGAAGTCGGCCGTTGTCGATCAGTGGCTGAGCGATAAAGCTCGCCAGACGTGCGATCCCGCCGCTGTTTACAGCAATCTGCGCGATAGTATCGATGTCATCGCAGATGAAGCCCGGGTTGACTTTGGCCTCGAAGCGGCTGCCGTTGAGTACAAAGGTCCAGGGCAGAAAACGACCATCCGTTGGATAGCGAAAGACAAGGCAAGTGTGTTGCTTCAGCTCCTCAGGTGTTGTCGGTATGCCCGCGCGGTCGAGATACGCGGGCGCCGCGCAGAATACGAAAGGAAACGAAGCGATATGCCGGACAATGAGCTGATCGTTCAGTTGCGCTTCGATGCGGATACTGACGTCGACGCCCTCCAGCCGATGATCAACGCTGCGATCCGTATTGATCAGTTCGATGTCGATGCGCGGATAGGCGTCCTTGAACGCGGGCATTAATGGCGCGAGTACATGCCGACCAAATGCCGCGGTGGTGGCGATGCAAAGCGGCCCCTGCGGTTTGGTGGCGACCGTGGCAGCTTGCGAGGCGAGATCGATATCGCCCGGGATGTGGCGCACTTTCTCGAAATAGCGAGTGCCGCTTTCGGTGAGCGCCATACTTCGGGTTGTACGAGAGAGCAGGCGCACGCCCAAGTGGGCTTCGAGTCGCGTGATGCTCTGGCTGACCGCTGCGGCGCTCATGCCTTGGGCACGGGCCGCCGCCGCGATGCTGCCGTTTTCTACCACACGGATATAGGTATTGATCAAACCAAGAATATCCATCGGGCCCTCATTCTCGATTCGTTGATTTTGCTTAAGAAAGATTCAAGCGCAACGCGTCTACCGACGCGTTTGGCAGCTTGCTAGGTTAGCCGCTCTTTCGCCACTCAAGATTGACAAGGCTTAAATCGATGTCCGATAGAACAGCTAAAAATACCGTGCGTTTTCGCTTGCCTAAACATGCCACGCCTTACGTCTTTGCTCTTTACATGGCAACGATCATGGCGTTTCTCATGTGTCTCGTCATCACCCTAGCGGAATTCGGAATAGGTGAACATTACATGGAAAATGTGATGAATGCGTACCGGGTGGCAATGCCTTCGGCATTCATCTGCGTGCTCGTCGTGCGCCCATTGGTTGCTCGACTTGTGGCGTGGACCGTGCAGGGCCACTGAGGGAAAGTCACTGCCATAAGGAGGTGGAGCGCAAGTGATCGTATGACTATGGTTGAACCCGGTAGCTTGCCGTCATACCGGGAAATTGAAGGTCCATCGGCCAGCGCTCCGTGGGTTCTCTTGATTTAATCCTGATAATGGCCGGTGTCTCTTTGAGACAGACGGCCATTTTTTCAGATTGACAGCGGGGTAGGGGTATCGATATAAAAAGCACAGTTGTACGACGACAGACGATTAATCGGCTGCTCAACCCTTAACAATAAAAAAAGTGTCGGCCCCCATCATGAACTCAGCCTGTTTTCTCACCTCCCTAAACGCCCCTTCCAAAGATGCAATCCTGGCTGCTGGCATCTGCGCGCAGCACTCCGATTGCATGCGCATCGTTGCACCTGATGATTACTCAAGTTAATCGCAACACCCAGGAGTCTGAATGGCCTTGGCGCGGACCCATCGCGTTGTGGCGATGCTCTACGACAATTGATCTCGCTTAAAACCGAGACTTCATCACCCTAATCCAACAATAAAGTGATGCCATGAATCTGAACGAGCCCCTCAATGCTCAGCGAATCGGCCAGGCTGTCGGCAACTATCGCTGGACTATCTGCGCGCTGTTGTTTTTTGCCACTACCGTCAATTACCTCGACCGCCAGGTATTGAGCCTGTTGGCGCCGGATCTATCGACGCAATTTGGCTGGAGCAATAGCGATTACGCCAACATTGCCTCTGTTTTCCAGTTTGTGTACGCGATTTCCATGCTGTTCGCCGGTCGCGTGGTCGACAAGATCGGCACCAAGACCGCCTATGTGGTAGCGATCTGCATCTGGTCGACCGGCGCGATCATGCACGCCTTTGCGGTGCCGATGGGTGAGGGGATAGGTGCTGTGAGCAGTGCGCTCGGCATTGCCATGATTCCGGTTTCGATCGCAGGCTTCATGGTGTCGCGCGCCGTGCTGGCGATAGGCGAAGCGGGCAACTTCCCGATCGCAATCAAGGCCACCGCAGAATACTTTCCGAAGAAAGAGCGTTCCTTCGCCACCGGCATTTTCAATTCCGGTGCCAATGTGGGCGCGATCCTGGCGCCGATCTGCGTGCCGCTGATCGCCGGTCTGTGGGGCTGGGAAGCGGCTTTCATCGTGATCGGTATGTTGGGCTTCGTTTGGGTGGGCGTCTGGATTGCGCTGTACGAGAAGCCGGAGCAGCAAAAACGCCTCTCGGCGCAGGAACTGGCCTACATCCGCAGCGACCAGGTCGTGCAGGCGGTTACTCGCCCGGTACCGGGTGTTGCCGACAAAAAAGTATCCTGGTTCAAATTGCTGACCTACCGCCAGACGTGGGCTTTTGCTTTCGGTAAATTCATGACCGACGGCGTGTGGTGGTTCTTCCTGTTTTGGCTTCCCACCTATTTGTCGGCGCAATACGGCATGAAAGGCCAGGCCATCGTGATGCCGCTGGCCGTGCTGTACAGCATGACCATGATCGGCAGTATCGGCGGCGGCTGGTTCCCCAGCTATTTCATGTCACGCGGCGACGCGCCGTATGACGGTCGCATGAAAGCCATGCTGGTGATCGCATTCTTTCCATTGCTGGTGTTACTGGCGCAGCCATTGGGTTACATCAGTTTCTGGGTGCCGGTGCTGCTGATTGGCGTGGGCGCGTCGGCGCACCAGGCATGGTCGTGCAACATTTTCACCACGGTGTCTGACATGTTTCCGCAAAAATCCATCGCTTCGGTGGTCGGTATCGGCGGTTTGGCAGGTGGCTTGGGCGGCGTAGTGATGACCAAGATCGGCGGTTGGGTGATCGATCACTACAAACTGATCGGCGATATTCATACCGGCTACATGATCATGTTTGCCATTTGTGCGTTGGCCTATCTGGTGGCATGGAGCGTCATGAAGGCGCTGGTACCACGCCATAAGGAAATCACCGATCTGTAAACGGCTGGCACCCGTCAGCCAGCGAGGGCTACGCACTGCGACGCATTTTGTAGCAGTGCGTGACTTGACCGCCTTCCTCTGAGCCTCAGCCACCCATGTGGTCGACGAAGTCCGGCCTGTCGGTGCCGACTATCGGATTGCCATAAGCGAAGCAAGGCGCACGACGCGCTTGCCCGGCAATCCGCTATTTGGCCAATAACCTGCACCAGAAACCTCTCTCCAGCCCGTGATAAGGGCGACAGCACGTTATAGAGCATCCTGGCTTCGTCGCCGATCGCTTGCGCTCCTCACTGCCGGGTCGTTGTGGGGGAGGAGGCGATCCGGCCAATTGCTGCACACAGTCGTTCGGCATGATCTAAGCTCCAGAAGATGGTTTTTGCGAGCAGGGGTTTCAATGCGGAGCACACCTGAAAACAGCCTGAAAAATGCGTTGAAAGCCTGTAGAGACAGCTTTATTTCTGTTGGTTTTTTCAGCCTTTTCATCAACGCGCTCATGCTCGTTCCCACCTTCTATATGCTTCAGGTGTATGGGCGAGTGATGACCAGCGGAAGCCTGACAACCCTGGCAATGCTGACGCTGATCATGACCGGGCTGATCATCACGCTCGGCTCCCTGGAGTGGATCCGTTCGCGCATCATGGTTCGGGTCAGTACCCGACTGGATGTGTTGCTGAGTCGCCAGGTCTATAAGGCCAGTTTCAAGCGGGCGCTGGACAGCGGTGGTATGGATGCCTCGGCCCAGTCGCTCAACGACCTGACGGGTTTGAGACAGTTTCTCTCCGGTAATGGTTTGTTCGCCTTTTTCGATGCGCCCTGGCTGCCTATCTACATCGCCGTGATGTTCATGTTTCACCCTTGGTTTGGCTGGGTAGCGACGGGCAGTGCGCTGCTGTTGTTAATGCTCGCGTTTATCAATGAGAGGCTGACGGGGCCGACGCTGGCCCAGGCTAACAAGGAACATATCGGCGCGACGCTCTACACCACGAAAAATCTGCGCAACGCTGAAGTCATCGAGTCCATGGGCATGCTTGAAACCCTGATGGACCGTTGGGGGCATCGTCAAAGAAACGTCCTGTTGCTGCAGGCCCAGGCGAGCGACAGAGGTGCCATAATCAGCACGCTTTCCAAGACCTTCCGGATCCTGGTGCAATCACTGATCCTTGGCCTGGGGGCATACCTGGCCGTGGACCATCAAGTGGGGGCAGGCCTGGTGTTTGCCGGGGCCGTGCTGCTAGGGCGTGCATTGGCCCCCATCGATCTGATCATCGGCAGTTGGAGGGGCTTTATTGCGGCTCGCTCGCAATATGGCCGTCTCAACGACATTCTCGACAAACAACAGGCCCAGCCCGAGCGTATGTCATTGCCTGCGCCTCAGGGGCACGTGCAGGTGGAGAACCTGGTCGTCGCGGCCCCTGGTTCGAGAACCCCGATCATCAACAACATGAGTTTCAGCGTACCTGCCGGCTGTGTTGTCGGCATCATCGGTCCCAGCGCCGCGGGTAAATCGACCCTGGCCAGGGCATTGATGGGGGTATGGGCACCGCTGCATGGCGTGGTCCGGCTCGATGGCGCGGACATCAGCGCGTGGGATAAAGATGAACTTGGACCGTATATAGGTTACTTGCCCCAGGACATTGAGCTGTTCGAAGGCAGCATCAGCGAGAACATTGCCCGCTTCGCCGAGGTCGACTCGGTAAAAGTCATTCAGGCTGCCAGGACCGCTGGCGTTCACGAAATGATTTTGCAATTGCCCGATGGCTACGACACCGTCATCGGCAGTGAAGGCCTCACGCTGTCGGGAGGGCAGCGCCAGCGCATCGGACTGGCCCGCGCCCTGTATGGCAGCCCGCGACTGATTATTCTCGACGAGCCCAACTCCAATCTTGACGAAGTCGGCGATCGCGCCTTGGTGGCAGCCATCCAGCAGATCAAGCAGAGCGGCGCGACCCTGTTTGTCATTACCCACCGAACCAACATCGTGTCGCAACTGGACCGGCTCATGGTGATGAACGCAGGGGCTATCAGTCTTTATGGACCACGCGAGCAAGTGCTCGCCGAACTCGCGCAGAAACAGCAGGCACAAAAGCACGCCATGTCGGCAGGCGCCACCATGGCTTCGGTCAAAACCAGCAAGGGCGATGCCGATGAACCCTACGATGCCCAGTCGTCAAATTGAAAGCTTCGCCGGCCTGCCGATATCTGATCGTAAAGCACGCCGCCTGGGCATTGGTATTGTAGGGGTGACCTTCGGCCTGTTCGGCACCTGGGCGGCGCTTGCACCCCTGGACGGTGCCGCTTACGCGCCGGGGGTGGTCACCGTGCAGACTTACCGCAAAACGGTCCAGCATCCTGAAGGCGGCATCGTCAAAGCGGTACTGGTCCATGACGGTGACATCGTCAAGCGTGGTGATCCGCTGATCATTCTTGATGATGCCCAGTTGCGCTTCGAATACGAGATGACCCGAGGCCAGCTGGTCGCCACCAGAGCCATGGAGGCAAGACTCAGGGCCGAGCGCGACACACAGTCGGCGATCAGTTTTGGGGAGATAGCCGATCCCGCCAGTCTGCGAGGCGTGGAGGCGCGTCAGGGCGAGACCCAGGTATTCAACGCCCGGCAAGGCTCGCGGCTGGGTCAGATCTCGGTGTTGCGCGAACGCATTGGCCAGTTGAGTCAACAGATCAAGGGACTGGAATCGATGATTGCTGCCAAGGTTCATCTGGAGAAATCCTACAGCGGTGAAATCGTTGAATTGACCGACCTGCTCAAGCAAGGGTTCGTTGACAAACAACGTCTGCTCGATCAGGAACGCAAGCTGGGGATGCTCAGGTCGGAGGTGGCTGATCACCGGTCCGCTATTAACAAGACTCGTCTGCAGATCAACGAAACACAGTTGCAGATTCTGCAAATCGACAAGGATTTCAATACCGAGGTGGTCAAGGAGCTGGCCGAGGTTCAGACGAAGATGTACGACCTGCAAGAGAAAACCTCGTCCCTGGAAGACCGGCTCAGTCGTATCGTCATCCGCGCACCCGACGCGGGCATGGTGATTGGCATGACCGTGCACACCATCGGTGGTGTGGTAAGCCCCGCGACGCCGCTGCTGGATATCGTTCCATCGGTTTCCGAGCTGGTCATAGAGGCCCAGGTGGCGCCGGTGGATATTGATCGTATCGGCATCGGCAAACGGGCCGATATCCGTTTCGGCGCGTTCAAAAGCTCGACCACGCCGGTGATCGAAGGCGAGGTCAGCAGCGTATCGGCTGACCGGCTGGTCAACGAAAAGGCCGGGACGGCCTATTACCTGGCGCGGGTCCGGGTAACAGAGGAGGGCGTGCGCACCTTGGGTGAGCGCAAATTGTTGCCGGGGATGCCGGCGGACGTATTAATCATCACCGGGCAACGCACGTTGTTGCAGTACTTGATGCAGCCTGCTCGCGATGCCATGGCTCAATCGATGATCGAGGAATGACCATGAGCGCGTCGGCAGTTCTGCTGGGCGGTGTGTTCATGCTTGCGGGGGGGGCCGCTCTGGCGCAAACCATTGCGGCCACGCCGACCGGTGTCAGTGCCTCGACATTTTCCACCGACCTCATGCAGTTGTACCGTGAGTCGAGGCTGGAAGATCCGCGGGTATTGGCCTCCTATGCGCAAGCGCAGGCGGGTAAGGAGCATCAGCGCGAGGCTATGGGGGCGCTGTTCCCGCAGGTCTCGCTCAATGCCGGGACGAATCGGATTCATCAGGAGAGCGATCTGGTGCAGCGCAGTTACGATAGCGAAAACTACAGCTTGGTGCTGCGTCAGTACCTCTACAACAAGGCCGCGTGGGAGAACTACCAAAAATTCAAAAGCCTGGCCAAGCAGTCCGAATCGCAAGCGCTGGATGCTCAGGCCGAGGCCACAGTGGACCTGGCACAGCGTTACTTCACCGCGCTGGCCGCCGAAGATGAACTGGAGTTGGTGAGGGCGGAGCGTCGAACCACGCAAAAGAGTCTGGACCGAGTCAATGCGTTGTATGAGAAGCAGCTGGCAATGATTACTGATCAGCTCGACCTCAAGGCCCGGGTCGATTTGCTGGCGGCGCAGGAACTGGATGCCCAGAACCAGGCCAGTATCAGTCGCGAGGCACTGGCGGAGATCGTCGGCCGGCCGGTCAAGGAGAAGCTCAACCGGATTCGCGATGACGTGCAACTACGGGTTTCGGCGCAGAGCCTGGAAACCTGGGTGCGCGAGGGTATAGCGCTAAACCCGGCGCTCAAGGCCAACGAAAGCGGTGTGGAAGCCGCGGGCGCTGCGTTGCGCAGCGGCAAGGGCGGGCACTATCCGACCCTGAGCCTCACGCTCAGCGCGCAGCAGACCAACGAGGGCTATAACAATACCCTGGCGCCACGCACCGACAGCTATGTCGCCGGGATTGGCGTTCAGGTGCCGCTGTATAGCGGCGGCTCGACCTCAGCGCGGGTCCGTGGGCTCTACCAGGATCAGATTACCGCCGAGCAGGAACTGGAAGCGATCCGGCGCCGGGTGGTCAAGGAGATCACCAGCGCTTACCTGACCGCCAATTCGAGCGGAGAAAAGATCAGCGCGAGCCGAAACGCCCTGGCCTCGGCACAGCTGTCCAGAGTGGCCGCAGAGAAAGCGCTCGATTACGGAATGGTCAATGCCGTCGATGTACTGACCAGCGTACGCAACGAATTCCGGGCGCGTCGTGACCTGCTCAAGACGCAATACGAATTCATCACGAATGTCCTCACGCTCAATCGTTGGGCGGGCAAGCTGCCTGCCGAAAGTGTCGAAAGCGTTAATGGCTGGTTGAGCTCCGGCAGCTCCAGCCAAAACTTCACATCCCCCTGATCCTGCCGCAACACCCACTGTGTCGCCGATAAATTGACGCCAATATCGCGGTTACGCCTGCGTGCAAACCATTTGTCGGTTAATTGACGATTTCGATCGAGGTCAGACTTGATCGCAGGTCGGCCAAGGTAAGCCTAAGATATTAATTATAAAGGGATAAATGAGCGCTTTTGACAGCGGCCGGGCTACCCGCATGAGGCGTGAGTCGACGACTGGCGAATGGGCGTGCTGGCAGTGTGCTGGTCTGGCCTAGACTCAGTTGAACAGATCGAGGGAGCACGTCATCACGCGCAAGTGATTGATGATTATTCCTATTTATGTTGCCTCGATGGCTTTGCCCGGCTTTCGGAAACGCCCGCAACCCCTGCTTGTCGAACCAGTGGAAGGGGCCAAAAAAAATGAATACCCGGGCAGGCACCGTTAAGGCCTGTCGGCGTTCGCATCTGTCCTTCGATCACGATGGGCAGGTGAGCGAGCTGCTGATTCAGGAAGGCCAAGGGAGGGAGGTCATTAATTCTTCAAGGGAGTCAGGAAAATATGACGACCCACAAAAAAACAATACGCGTGATGCTGATCGATTGTCGTCCCCTCGTTCTCATGGGTCTTCAAGACTTGATCAATGCCAGGAAGCCTCAGATGGAAGTGAGCGGCCAGGCCACCACCTATACCAATGCGCTGGATCTTGCCGATCAGTTGCGCCCCAATGTGATTTTTTTCAGTTTTTTTCCAGATGCGTTGAACCCTTTGGAGGTCGTTGCGGGACTCACCCGCAACGCCGAAATGAAAGTGCTGGTGCTCAAGGGTTTGTACGAAGCCATCCCCGTTGCCCAGGCAATAGAGGCGGGCGCACGGGGCATCGTGCTGGCGGAAGACCCGACAGAATCGATCATCCAGGCCATTATCACAGTCCATCATCGCGACACCGGACTGGATAGAGCCTGGGCCGGTGGGCTTTCCGGCTATGCCGCGACCGGGAATATCCATTTGAAATGCAATCTGGAGCAGGCAAAACAGGCGCGGCTGACGCTACGCGAGAGGGAATTGATTCGCGCCATTGTCGGGGATCCGTCCGCCAAATACATGAGCATCGCCGGGCGTCTGGGCATCAGTGAACACACCGTGCACAACCACCTCAGCAACATCTATCAAAAGCTTAATCTGATCAACCGTATCGATTTGCTGATGTATGCGCTGAAGCACGGGCTCACCAACAACGAAAAACCACCCGAGTCCACGTGGGTGGAGCTGGATTTGGTTTCACGTCAAAAAAAGACGTTTTGACACCCTCTGGCGTGCCTGGGTCGACACTGTATCGCCGTCCTTGTCGGTGGCCTGCCACAGGGTACCCAGTTTGATGCGAACGTGCGGATCGCCCATTGGAAGTGCAAAAAAATGCGAGGACGGCTTGCGCCACCCTCGCATCTTTTTACAAGCGTTTCTCAGACGCTGCCGTAAACAATGTCGCTACTCAGAAGATCGACCCCGACCAAGGTGATGGTCGTGACTTGTCCGCCCGTTTCGGCAACCGTCACGATGCTGTCTGCGCCGGTGTTGTCGATCGATTGGACAACCGCGCTCTGGTCGCCGTTGAGTACCAGTGTGTCTCGCAGGCTTGCGTTCGCATCGAAGCCGGTAACCTGGTACAGGTTCTCATCGACTGACAAGTCGATGTTGAAGGCATCACGTTCACCGCCCGTGCCCGCCAGCGAGAAGTCGAAGGTGCCGGACAAGTCGTTGGCGAACAGGTTGGCGTCGAACGTACTCGTCGCCGAGTCCCCATCCTTGTCGGTCAGCGTCGCGTTGAACGTCAGCTGGACATCGCTGGCCAGGCTCTCGGTCTCGTGGATGAACTGGATCGTCGGGATCTTGATCTCGCCTCGGGCCATCGTGAGCTGAACAGCGTCGATCAGATTCGTGCCATCGCTCTCAATGAGGAAGGATACCTGTCCGCCTGCCTCCGGAGTCAGGGAGTTCACTTCGATGAGATTCGAGAACGTGCCATCCTCGTAGAAGGCCCTGTAGTACAGGTCCTCTGTCGCCGTGTTGTAACCTCCCACGGAGTTGTCGATGAAGACCCTCATGCCCGTCAGCAAGCTTTCCGGATTGACGACGAAACTTTCATCGGCAGCGCCGATTGCCGCCAGGTTGTCTCCCTGGAACAGGTTATTGGCGACGCCGATGCCGGCGGTGCTGACGTTCATGGCCCTCGGGTCGATGTACGAGGGCAGGGGGTTGGTCTGTAGCGTTGTTTCGGTGGGGTCGGGTTCTCCAAGCCCGATTCCGCTCAGGATGTCCGAAGTCGACGCAAGCGCCTTCGCGGTAAAGAACACAATCTCCTCAGATGGCGAAGGAATAGTCGGTGGATCCTGCTCTGGAATTAACAATGTGCGCACTGGATCCGGGCCACCGGCACCGAGCGCGCCGTCGGCAGTGCTGAGCACGATCTCTGAACTGAAGCCTTGCACCAGATCCAGTGCATAGCGGCCATCGGCATAGGCGGTCAGCGTGTAGTCGACGCTGGTATCCGCCGTGGCGGCGTTGTTGTCGAAATCACCGGTTAACGTCCCGGCGAATTGGTACGCACCACTGCCGTCCGGTGAGGGCGACTGCTCGGTGAGCGTGGCGGTCCCGGTCGTGGTCGTGTTGTCTGGTCTGACGAGGGTGAACGAGCTATTCACCGAAATATCCAGACCGGCCGCACCCAGCCCGTCGGCGCCCGCCGAATTGTCCCAGAAGCCGAATTGCGGCAGGACGCTACCGGTGCCGATCAGGTTCCCGAATGCAAGTGATGGGCCGTCGTCTTCGAACACCAGGTTCTGGCCGATGTTGAGGGTTGCCTGAGCACTATCACCGTCTTTGTCAGTTGCGGTCCCTATCAGCGTCACCAGATTGTCCGCCGACAGCGTCGTCGAATCATCGGGATTGGTGGCGTCGGGATGCACCACGGCGCGCAGCTGGTCGAGGGTGACGTCACCGTTGGCGGCGACGCTGACCGTGAACACCAGCAGGTTGGTGGTGGCCGTACGGCCTTCCACCACGGTGCCATTGAGCGACAGGTTCACTGCCTCGCCGGTGGCCGTGTCGGTCAGCCCGGAAGCCCCCGCCGTCATGCCCAACGCATAGGTCAGCGTGCCCGCGCCATCAGCGCCAAACGCGGAGCTGAAGTTGGCGGTAAAGCTCTGGGTGGCGTTGGTCGCCAGTACCGTTTCGTCGACCGTCAGTATTGGCTCGGTGCCGGTGGTGTGGATGCTCGGTCCATCGTCCTCGAACACCAGGTTCTGGCCGATGTTGAGGGTCGCCTGGGCACTGTCACCGTCCTTGTCGGTGATGGTTGCGGTCAGGGTTACCAGATCGTCCGAGCTCAGGCTCGTCGCATCATCAGGGTTGGTGGCATCGGGATGCACCACGGCGCGCAGCTGGTCGAGGGTGACGTCACCGTTGGCGGCGACGCTGACCGTGAACACCAGCAGGTTGGTGGTGGCCGTGCGGCCTTCGACTACACCGCCGTTGAGCGACAGGTTGACTGCCTCGCCGGTGGCCGTGTCGGTCAGCCCCGAAGCACCGGCCGTCATGCCCAGCGCATAGGTCAGCGTACCAGCGCCATCAGCGCCAAACGCCGAGCTGAAGTTGGCGGTAAAGCTCTGGGTGGCGTCGGTCGTCAACACCGTTTCGTCTACCGTCAGTATTGGCTCGGTGCCGGTGGTGTGGATGCTCGGTCCGTCGTCCTCGAACACCAGGTTCTGGCCGATGTTGAGGGTTGCCTGGGCACTGTCGCCGTCCTTGTCGGTGATGGTGGCCGTCAGCGTTACCAGATCGTCCGAGCTCAGGCTCGTCGCATCATCGGGATCAGTGGCATCGGGATGCACCACGGCGCGCAGCTGGTCGAGGGTGACGTCACCGTTGGCGGCGACGCTGACCGTGAATACCAGCAGGTTGGTGGTGGCCGTGCGGCCTTCGACTACACCGCCGTTGAGCGACAGGTTGACTGCCTCGCCGGTGGCCGTGTCGGTCAGCCCCGAAGCACCGGCCGTCATGCCCAACGCATAGGTCAGCGTGCCGGCGCCATCAGCGCCGAACGCCGAGCTGAAGTTGGCGGTAAAGCTCTGGGTGGCGTCGGTCGCCAGCACCGTTTCGTCGACCGTCAGCGTAGGCTCGGTGCCGGTGGTGTGGATGCTCGGTCCATCGTCCTCGAACACCAGATTCTGGCCGATGTTAAGCGTCGCCTGGGCACTGTCACCGTCCTTGTCGGTGATGGTTGCGGTCAGGGTTACCAGATCGTCCGAGCTCAGGCTCGTTGCATCATCGGGATCGGTGGCATCGGGATGCACCACGGCGCGCAGCTGGTCGAGGGTGACGTCACCGTTGGCGGCGACGCTGACCGTGAACACCAGCAGGTTGGTGGTGGCCGTGCGGCCTTCGACCACGGCGCCGTTGAGCGACAGGTTCACCGCCTCGCCGGTGGCCGTATCAGTCAGTCCTGAGCCGCCCGCGACCACGTCCAGCGCATAGGTCAGCGTACCGGCGCCATCAGCGCCAAACGCGGAGCTGAAGTTGGCAGTAAAGCTCTGGGTGTCGTTGGTCGCCAGCACCGTTTCGTCGACCGTCAGCGTAGGCTCGGTGCCGGTGGTGCTGATGCTCGGTCCATCGTCCTCGAACACCAGATTCTGGCCGATGTTAAGCGTCGCCTGGGCACTGTCACCGTCCTTGTCGGTGATGGTTGCGGTCAGGGTGACCAGATCGTCCGAGCTCAGGCTCGTCGCATCATCGGGATCAGTGGCGTCGGGATGCACCACGGCGCGCAGCTGATCGAGGGTGACGTCACCGTTGGCGGCGACGCTGACCGTGAACACCAGCAGGTTGGTGGTGGCCGTGCGTCCTTCGACCACGGCGCCGTTGAGCGACAGGTTGACTGCCTCGCCGGTGGCCGTATCGGTCAGCCCCGAAGCCCCCGCCGTCACGCCCAGCGCATAGGTCAGCGTGCCGGCGCCATCAGCGCCAAACGCCGAGCTGAAGTTGGCGGTAAAGCTCTGGGTGGCGTCGGTCGCCAGTACCGTTTCGTCGACCGTCAGCGTCGGTTCGTCGCCGGTGGTGTGGATGCTTGGTCCGTCGTCCTCGAACACCAGGTTCTGGCCGATGTTGAGGGTTGCCTGGGCACTGTCACCGTCCTTGTCGGTGATGGTCGCCGTCAGCGTTACCAGATCGTCCGAGCTCAGGCTCGTTGCATCATCGGGATCGGTGGCATCGGGATGCACCACGGCGCGCAGCTGGTCGAGGGTGACGTCACCGTTGGCGGCGACGCTGACCGTGAACACCAGCAGGTTGGTGGTGGCCGTGCGGCCTTCGACCACGGTGCCGTTGAGCGACAGGTTGACTGCTTCGCCGGTGGCGGTGTCGGTCAGTCCGGAAGGGCCGGCCGTCGCGCCCAGTGCATAGGTCAGCGTACCGGCGCCATCAGCGCCAAACGCCGAGCTGAAGTTGGCGGTAAAGCTCTGGGTGGCGTCGGTTGTCAGCACCGTTTCGTCTACCGTCAGCGTCGGTTCGTCGCCGGTGGTGTGGATGCTTGGTCCGTCGTCCTCGAACACCAGGTTCTGGCCGATGTTGAGGGTCGCCTGGGCACTGTCGCCGTCCTTGTCGGTGATGGTGGCCGTCAGCGTTACCAGATCGTCCGAGCTCAGGCTCGTCGCATCATCGGGATCAGTGGCATCGGGATGCACCACGGCGCGCAGCTGGTCGAGCGTGACGTCACCGTTGGCGGCGACGCTGACCGTGAATACCAGCAGGTTGGTGGTGGCCGTGCGGCCTTCGACTACACCGCCGTTGAGCGACAGGTTGACTGCCTCGCCGGTGGCCGTATCGGTCAGCCCGGAAGCCCCCGCCGTCATGCCCAGCGCATAGGTCAGCGTGCCGGCGCCATCAGCGCCAAACGCCGAGCTGAAGTTGGCGGTAAAGCTCTGGGTGGCGTCAGTTGTCAGGACCGTTTCGTCTACTGTCAGTATTGGCTCCGTGCCGGTGGCGCTGACGCTTGGTCCGTCGTCTTCGAAGATCATCTTGGAGCCGATTTCGGCGATCGTAGTAGAGGTATCGCGCAGCGTGAAGCCACCGATATCAAAATCGGCGTGGTCATTGCCCCTGGCATCGACGGCCGCCCCGTTCTCGATGAGTACGCGGTTGTGATCCGCCGTTGTGGTGTACTCAATCTGGTAGCCGGCCAGAACGCCGGTGATGGTTGCAACCCCACCAGAAAAGCTGATGTTAATGGCCGGATCATTCACCGAACCGTCTGAATTCTCGATCACCTGCCCGGTGCTGATGTTGGTGACGAGCACATTGGTGATAGCAACCGCCGTATCACCTGTATAGCCGTTGACGAAGTTCACGCCAGGTTCAGCAGCGGTGTTGAATGCGCTGATTTTGACCACCGCACTCTTGCCGCCTTGCAACTGCACGACGTCGAAACTGGCCGACGTCGAATTGAAGACGCCGGTAAAGTCGATGTTGGATTCAACATCGGCTTCGGTCTGACTCAGGTTGGGAACAGTCACATCCTGCCTGGCGCCCGTGACGAACGAAAAGCGGATGCCTTCCTGTTCCGTAATCATCTGGTTGTTGGTGCCGATGGTGGTCGGGCCACCACCCTGGCTGGTATTGATTGTGTCGCCAGTGTTGATATTGGCGCCGCTCGACTGGTCAGCGGGGTTCTTGCCGGTGGCGATGATGGTGGTATCCGTGATCCGTACGACACCATCGACCGTTTCAGTTGTCGGGTCCGCTTTCGTGAACATCAAAAAGAGGTTCTGACCGGAGGGCGCACCGGCGAGACTGAATCCCTGGTCCTGGGTAGCTCCGATGAACACCTTATCCAGCAGATTGAGCGAATCATCGGGGTTTGTAGCATCTGGATGCTTGAGCGGTTGGTATTCCACGGTCCAGATCTTGCCGCCGGTGACCGGCGATCCGGTTTCTTCAATGTAGGCCGCGAACACGATCGCGCCATCGGCGCCCCCGGCTCGGCCCACAAGGATGTTGTTGTTCGTATCGGTATAGAGAAGGATGCTGGTGCCATCAAGGGTGTCCAGTCCGCTGTCCACGCCATTGAGGGGGGCGCCAGCGCTGTCGACGAAGCGGATATCGGTAATGCTTCCTCCGCCGGTGAAGGTGAACGCATTGGTGCCCGTGTTGCCCGCGGCACCGGTATAGCCACTCAAGGCCGCACCCGTTGCGGTACCGGCTCCAAGTGCGGTCAAACGGGTAGAGAAGGAAGCGGGCAGGGATGCCACCAGAATGTCGTTGTCGTCAGCGTCTCCTGCAGGGGTTGGCGTGGCGGTGGCGTTCTGTAACCCGGCCGTTTCGTCTAGCACAACGTCCTCGCCGGTGATTGCAATAGCCATGATATTTCTCCCGAGCAATTGCGGTCATGAGGTCTGACCATTGACCTCTACAACTATGACCAAGCGCCGGGAATTGCGCATCGGCCGATACTCCCAAGCGGGGTGGGAGTTTCGGCCTAGTGGTCCTCGTTGGTGGTCTGCTGCAGGGTGCCCAGGGTGATGCGAGCGTGCGGATCTCCTATTGGAACTGCAAAAAAACAATGCGAGGGTAGTTTGCGCCACCCTCGCATCCTTTCACGCGCGCGACGCCTCAGACGCTGCCCATAACGATGTCGTTGCTAGTCAGAAGATCAACCCCGACCAAGGTGATGGTCGTGACTTGTCCGCCCGTTTCGGTGACCGACACAATGCTGTCTGAGCCGCTGTTGTCAATCTGGACAACCGCGTTCTGGTCGCCGTTGAGCACCAGCGTATCTCGCAGGTCTGCGCCCGCATCGAAGCCGGTGACCTGGTACAGGTTCTCGGTGAATGACAAGTCGACGTTGAAGGCATCACGCTCACCGCCCGTACCCACCAGCGTGTAGTCGAAGGAACCGCCCAAGTCGTTGGCGAACAGGTTGGCGTCAAACGTACTTGATGCCGAGTCCCCATCTCTGTCCGTCACCGTCGCATTGAACGACAGCTGGATATCGCTGGCCAGACTCGCGGTTTCCTGAATGAACTGGATCACCGGGATCTTGATAGTGCCTCGGCCCATCGTGAGCTGAACAGCGTCGATCAGCGTCGTGCCGTCTTGCTCAATGAGGAAGGACACCTGTCCACCGGGCTCTGGAGTCAGGGTATTCACCTCGATGAGGTTCGAAGTCGTGCCATCCTCATAGTAGATCTTGTAGTACAGGTCCTCGGTCGCGGTGTTGTAACCCGCTACAGAGTTGTCGATGAAGACCTTCATGGCCGTCACCAGGCTCTCCGGATTGACGACGAAACTTTCATCGGCGGCGCTGATTGCCGCCAGGTTGTCTCCCTGGAAAACGTTATTGGCGACGCCGATGCCGGACGTGCTGACGTTCATGGCCCTTGAGTCGATGTACGAGGGCAGGGGGTTGGTCTGTATCTGGGCTTCGGTGGGGTCGGGTGCTCCAAGCCCGATACCGGTCAGGATGTCCGAAGTCGACGCAAGCGCCTTCGCGGAAAAGAACACAACCTCCTCGGATGCCGAAGGAATGGTCGGGTCACTCGTCTTCGGAATTAACAAGGTGCGCACTGGATCCGGGCCGCCGGCACTGAGCGAGCCATCGGCAGTGCTGAGCACGACCGTCGAACTGAAGCCTTGCACCAGATCCAGTACATAGCTGCCATCGGCCAAGGCACTCAGCGTGTAGTCGATGGTGGTATCGTCCGTTCCGGCGTTGTTGTCGAAATCGCCGGTCAACGTCCCGGCGAACTGGTACGCGCCATTGCCGTCCGGTGAGGGCGATAGCTCGTCAAGTGTGGCGGTCCCGGTCGTGGTGGTGTTGTCTGGCCTGACGAGGGTGAACGAGCTATCCACCGAAATATCCAGACCGTTCGCATCCAGCCCGTCGGCGCCGGCCGAATGACTCCAGTACCCGGTTTGTGGCAGGACGCTGCCGGTGCCGATCAGGTTGCCAAAGGCGAGTGCAGGGCCGTCATCTTCGAAAAGCATCTTGGAGCCGATTTCGGCAGTCGAAACTGCGGTTTGGAGCAGCGTGAAACCACCGATATCAAAGTCGGCGTGGGTATTGCCCCTGGCGTCGAGGGCCGCGCCGTTCTCGACGAGCACTCGGTTGTGATCCGACGCTGTGGTGTATTCAATCTGGTAGCCGGCTTTAACGCCAGTGATGGTTGCAACCCCGTCAGTAATGCTGATGACAAGGGCCGGATCAGTCACCAATACGCCTGAATTGAAGACGCGCACATTTGTGATGGCAACCGGCGTATCGTTCGCATAGCCGTTGATGAAATCCTCGCCAGGTTCAGCAGCGGTGGTGAATGCGCTGATTGTTACCACGGCACTCTTGCCGCTTTGCAACTGCACGACCTCGAAGCTGGCCATCTTCGCGTTGAAGACGGCGGTAAAGTCGATGTTGGATTCAACATCTGCTTCGGTCGGACTCAGGTTGGGAATGGTCACATCCTGCCTGGCACCGGTGACGAACGAAAAGCGGATGCCATCCTGTTCCGTAATCATCTGACTGTTGGTGCCGAAGGTGGTCGGGTTAGCCGCCTGGCTGGTAATGATCGTGTCGCCAGTGTTGATATTGGCGCCGCTTGACTCGTCTGCGGGGTCTTTACCGGTGGCGATGATGGTGGGATCCGTGATCCGCAAGACACCACCGTCGTCGACAACTGTCGGGTTCGTCTTCGTGAACATCAGGAAGAGGTTCGCACCGGAAGGCACACCGGCCAGGCTGAATTCCAGGTCCTGACTGGTTCCGACGAATACCTTATCCAGCAGATTGAGTGAATCATCGGGGTTCGTATCATCTGGATGCTGGAGCGGTTGGTACTCCACGGTCCAGATCTTGCCGCCCGAGACCGGCGATCCGGTTTCTTCGATATAGGCGGCGAACACGATCGCGCCGGTAGCGCTCCCGGCGCGGCCCAGAAGGATGTTGTTGTTCGTATCCGTATAGAGAAGGATGCTGGCGCCATCGAGGGTAAACAGTCCGCTGTCCGCGCCATCAAGCGGTGCGCCATCGCTGTCGACGAAGCTGATGTCGGTAATGCTGGCTCCACCGGTGACGGTGAACGCATCGCTGCCCGTGTCGCCCACGTCACCGGTATAGCCACTCAAGGCCGCACCCGTTGCGGTACCGGCATTCAGTTCGGTCAAACGGGTTGAGAAGTCCGAGGGCAGGGACGCCACCAGAATGTCGTTGTCGTTAGCGTCCTCCGCAGGGGTTGGAGTGGCGGTAGCGTTCTGTAACCCGGCCGTTTCGTCCAGCGTAACGTCCACGCCGGTGATTCCAATAGCCATGATCTTTCTCCAGAGCAATTGCGGTCATCGAGGCCTGACCGTTGACCTATCGCTGCAACTATGGCTAAGCGCCGGGGATCGCGCATCGGCCAATACTCCCAAGCGGGATGGGAGTTTCAGACTACTTGGATGGGGGAACAGCACGAGGGCGTGAAGGAACGGTGCCGCCTATTCCGTTTGTGAATGAGGACATGCCGCAAGGCTCGTCTGGCCTTGGCTCAGGGACCGCAGTGGCCCAATAAAAAACGGCCTGGCCCCTTGCGGGAGCCAGGCCGTGTACCTGCAGCGGTTTTCAGACAATGTCAGTGCTTGCGATGTCGGTCACCGAATCAAAGCACCAAATCTGTCGGTGCCAAGTTAGTCACTCCCACCAGTTCGACCACCACAGGATTTTCGATATCAATCGTCTGGACAGCGGTGAAATCGCTATCCCTATCGACGACCTTGAAATCCAGCGTTAGATCAAGGGTAGCGGGTGTAGTCGTGGTGGTGGAGAAACCAGCATCGATGATCTTCAGCGGATTCGTACTCGTATCCTCCGCAATCGTGTTTCCAGGCCCGACCAGACCACTGACCGGCTGTGCGGCAGTGCTGCTTGCGCCATCGGCACCGACATTGCGATTCAGATTTATCGCGCTGCCCGTAAGGCCCGCATCATTCGAAAGAATCTGAATACCCTTGATGAGCCAGTTATCACCGGTCTGAATGTTGAAATCATTACTTTCAACAATCAATAGCGCATCATTATTGTCCAGGAACGGGTCGTTCGGATCGGCTGGGTCGTTGGCGATAAGGGCCTCGTACTTGGTTCCAACAAGATCGGCGTTGTTTGTATCGTTCTCGTACACATCGCCTTGGTCGACGTAGATGGCACGTGTTGTAGTGAGGGAGGAATTATTTGCATCAGCAAGACTGACTATAAGCAAAAGATCATCGCTTTCAGTCTCATAGCCATCGAACTTGATAAAGAAATCGGTCGCGTAACTAAAATTGGTCGCGCCCAGATTTCCTTTCGGATCAGTCTGGAAGAAATTGATGTTGGCCGCTTCACCTGCCTGGATCGTATTTCCGGAGACGCCCAGAGCAGTGCTGGACAAGGTTACAGGGGCCTGCGTGCCGCTCACCAGCTCATTCGCCGTCACAACAGAATTGCCGCCGGCACTAAGTGGTGCCTCGAAGCCCGTGATCTGGATGAAGAAACCTTCACCAAGCTTCCCGGTAGCCACAGGTGATGGGCCACTGGAAGGGCTCGTGCCACCCACGTCATACGTTTCGTATCCAGTGCCTTCGCCCAGCGTGACGTCTTGCGTCGTTTGCAGCGCATCCATCTCGAAGGTGTAGGTGTCATTGACTTTGTCAAACACCAGCGTGCCTTCCACCAGTTCAGTCGCGGTGGCAGCATTCCGATCGTGATCGTATTCGAACGACACGTTAAACGTGGCAGCGTTGAGGTCCTCTGAATCCCAGGTGACCGTTGGATCAACGATCGCAACATCGTTCGCCGTACCAGAGAGGGCGAGTTCGGCAAAATCACTGTCCGCTGCCGAAGAGTAGGTCGGCCCGCGCTGGTCCGCACCTAACGAGTAGGCGAAGTCACCCGAAAAGGTCCAGGACGTTGCACCCAAAGTGGGATCGCCATCTTGCACAGGGGCTGTCTGTATAACGGGCGTATCGTCGTCGACGGTGATGACCAGTTTGTCGGCCGCGGCCGTCACCGTGTCGCCATCGTAGTCGGTGGCCTGCAGCAGCGTGCCCAGGTTGATGGTGATGTCGTTCTCGTCGTTGCCAGCCGCGTGATCCAGCTGCTTGAGCAGCGTGAAGCTGTACACACCCGCTGCGGTGAGGCTGAACGTGAACACGTCGGCACCGGCTACGCCGGCCTTGGCGGTGAGCGTGTTGCCCACGACGCTGTACACCAACGCCACCCCGGCCGAGCTCAGCGCCGGCAAGCCGCTGGTGTTACTCGACAAGGCATAGCTTAGCGGTGTGTCGGCGCCCGACTGGAAGATGCCAGTTACGCTGCCGCCGGCTGTGGTCGCCTCGCCAGCCACGTCGCCCGTACCACCGGCATTGCCATTGGTCAGGCCATCCTCGTCGACGGTTCCCGTTGCGGCAGTGCCGGTCGCGGTCGGCGTGTCGTCGTCGACAGTGATGACCAGTTTCTCGGCCGCGGCTGTCACCGTGTCACCGTCCTTGTCGGTGGCTTGCAGCAGCGAGCCCAGGTTGATGGTGATGTCGTTCTCGTTGTTACCTGCCGCGTGATCCAGTGGCTTGAGCAGCGTGAAGGTGTAGGCACCCGCAGCGGTGAGGTTGAAGGTGAACACGTCGGCACCGGCTACGCCGGCCTTGGCGGTGAGTGTGCCGCCCGCGACGCTGTACACCAGCGCCACTCCGCCCGAGTTCAGCGCCGGTACGCCGCTGGTATCACTCAACAAGGCATAGGTCAGCGGCGTATCGGCGCCGGACTGGAAGATGCCGGTCACGCTGCCGCTGGCCGTGGTCGCCACGCCAGCCACATCGCCCACACCACCGGCAATGCCATTGGCCAGGCCGTCCTCGTCGACGGTTCCCGTTGCGGCAGTGCCGGTCGCAGTCGGCGTGTCGTCATCGACGGTGATGACCAGTTTCTCGGCCGCGGCTGTCACCGTGTCACCATCCTTGTCGGTGGCTTGCAGCAGCGAGCCCAGGTTGATGGTGATGTCGTTCTCGTTGTTACCTGCCGCGTGATCCAGCGGCTTGAGCAGTGTGAAGGTGTAGGCACCCGCTGCGGTGAGGCTGAACGTGAACACGTCGGCACCGGCTACGCCGGCCTTGGCGGTGAGTGTGCCACCCGCGACGCTGTACACCAGCGCCACTCCGCCCGAGCTCAGCGCCGGCAAGCCGCTGGTGTCACTCGACAAGGCATAGGTCAGCGGCGTGTCGGCGCCGGACTGGAAGATGCCGGTCACACTTCCGCTGGCTGTGGTCGCCTCGCCAGCCACGTCGCCTGTACCACCGGCAATGCCATTGGCCAGGCCGTCCTCGTCGACGGTTCCCGCCACGGCGGTCCCGGCTGCCGCCGGCCCGTCGTCTTCGAAGTTCATCCGGGAACCGATTTCGGTGCTCGTAATAGAGGCTTGGAACAGGTGGAGGCCATCGATATCAAAATCGGCGTGGTTATTACCCTTGGCGTCGAGGGCCGCCCCGTTCTCGATGAGCACGCGGTTGTGATCCGCCGTTGTGGTGTATTCAATCAGGTAGCCGGCTTTAACGCCGATGATGGTTGCAACCCCACCAGTAATGCTGATGACAAGGGCCGGATCAGTCACCAATACGCCTGAATTGAAGACGCGCACATTGGTGATGGCAACCGGCGCATCGTTCGCATATCCGTCGATGAATTGCGTGCCAGATTCAACAGCGGTGCTGAATGCGCTGATTTTTACGACAGCGCTCTTGCCGCTTTGCAACTGCACGACGTCGAAACTGACCGTCTTCACATTGACGACGCCGGTAAAGTCGATGTTGGATTCAACATCTGCTTCGCCCTGGCTAAGGTTGGGAATGGTCATATCCTGCCGGGCACCCGTGACGAACGAAAAGCGGATGCCTTCCTGTTCCGTAATCATCTGGTTGTTGGTGCCGAAGGTGGTCGGCCCACCCGCCTGGCTGGTATTGATCGTGTCGCCGGTCGTTATATTGATGTCGTCGGCTGTGCTGTTGGGGTCAAGCCCGGACTGATTCGCCGGTAACTTGCCGGTGGCGATGATGGCGGGATCGGTGATCCGCACGACACCATTGACCGTTTCAGTTGCCGGGTTCAATTTCGTGAACATCAGGAAGAGGTTCTGACCGGAGGGCGCACCGGCCAGACTGAATTCCAGGTTCTGACTGGCTCCGATGAAAACCTTGCCCGTCAGATCGACCGAGTCATCGGGGTTCGTCGTACCTGGATGCTTGAGTGGTTGGTACTCCACGGTCCAGATCTTGCCGCCTGTGACCGTTTCTTCAATATAGGCAGCGAACACGATCGCGCCGGTTGCGCCCCCGGCTCGGCCCAGAACGATGTTGTTGTTCGTATCGGTATAGAGAAGGATGCTGGTGCCATCGAGGGTATCCAGTCCGCTGTCAAAACCATTGAGCGGTGCGCCATCGCTGCCGACGAAGCTGATATCGGTACCGCTTGTTCCGCCGCTGATGGTGAACGCATCGCTGCCCGCGTTGCCCACGGCACCGGTGTAGCCACTCAAGGCCGCACCCGTTGCAGTACCTGCCCCAAGGGCGGTCAGACGGGTAGAGAAGGCCGAGGGCAGGGATGTCGCCGTGTCGTTGTCGTTAGCGTCTTCGGCAGGGGTTAGAGTGGCGGTGGCGTTCTGCAGTCCGGCCGTTTCGTCCAGCGTAACGTCCACGCCGGTCGCCGCGATGCTCAACGAATTTTGCTCAATAGTCATGACTTTTTCCTGGGGCAGTTGCGGTCATCTAGGCCTGACCGTTGACCTTTGGTCGCAACTATGGATAAACGCCAGGGATTGCGCATCGGCGGATACTCCCAGACGGGCTGGGAGTTTCGGACTACTCGGAGAGGAACGGGAAGAGGCGAGAGGGCGCGGCGTGGCAGCGATCATGAACAAAGGTCATCATGCTGGGGGAAATTGGCGGTGAATCGAATGCCGGGATAACTTCGTTCCACCCAAGTAATCACTCAGCCCTTTACCGAGAGGCTTGCCCCCTCGGTAAAGGGTTTTGATGGCTCATAACGACGTTCTGACCACCAATGGACAATCAACGGGCTGGGCACCCTCTACCTCAAGGGCCTCGATCAGGTGCCGGGCGGCATTGCGACCGATCTCGTAGTACGGCAGTTGCACCGTGGTCAGCGGCGGGATGAACAGTTCGGCGATGCCGATCATGTTGTCGTAGCCGAGCACGGCGACATCGGCGGGAATTTTCAGGCCTCGGCCCAACAACAGCTGATAGGCACAAAAGGCAATCCGGTCGTTGCCACAAATCAGAATGTCGAATTCCGGGCGTCCTTCAATAATGTGCCGGTCGAGGATGGCTGCGGTTTCACCATAGGCATCATGATCGGAAAGGTCGTATTGCAGCAGTGCCTCAGGCGCAAGGCCAAATGCCTGACAGGCACGCTGCAGGCCTTTTTGTCGCAAGCCCCAGGCCAGGCTCTGTTTGGGCAGATTGATGCACAAAGGGCGCCGATAGCCTTGGCTCAACGCGTGATGTACGGCTCGATACTGCCCCGTTTCGTCATCTGGCACATAACTGACCAGGCGACTGTCATCTGCCAGGCAATTGGCAAGCACCAGAGGTTTGCTCTTCAAGCGCTCGGGAATGCTCACCTGGCGAAACCCCATGGCGCTGAAGATCAACCCGTCGGGACGGTGCGACAGCATCAGGTCAATGTTCTGGTCGGTTGGCGGGTTGCTCAGCAGGTTGAGGATGAACACATTCCAGCCCGCCTGCTGCGCGGTCTGTTCGATGGACAGCAGCAACTCGACCGCGAACGGTGTGGTCGCGGTGTCCAGTGCGAACACTCCGATGGTGCGTGACTGGAGGTTGTCGCCGCGCATCTTGCGCGCCGACAGGCTCGGTACGAATTGCAGTTCGTCAATGGCGCGACGCACCCGCTGAAGGGTTTCGGGGCTCAGTTTTTCCGGATTATTGAGCGCTCGAGAAACCGTCATCAGGGACACGCCGGCCAGCTGTGCAACGTCTTTCACTGAAGTCATGCGAGGCGAGGCCGGTCAGGTTGACGCAGGATCATGACACAGGGCCCGGGTTTCCCGCGACTCGAATGACGCCGCTCACAGCCATCCCGAGGCCAGAGGCCACGCCTTGGGAATCGAGACACGGCCGCCACTCCCATTGGCAAACAGCTTCACGCCCAGGCTGTCGGGTAGCGGATAGAGCCGACTGCTGAGGCTGAAGCGCCCGTTCTCGTCGAACACCTCGATG
This sequence comes from Pseudomonas sp. PDM09, assembly GCF_014852305.1. Classification (NCBI taxonomy): domain Bacteria; kingdom Pseudomonadati; phylum Pseudomonadota; class Gammaproteobacteria; order Pseudomonadales; family Pseudomonadaceae; genus Pseudomonas; species Pseudomonas sp. PDM09. The sequence continues at coordinate 103,795 of NZ_JACVBI010000005.1, forward strand.
GACGAGCGATCGAGGAACACTCGCAGTTCCAGTCGCTCTTGTGTCGGGTCTATCGACACGCTGCGCTGACCGGTGACTTGCGCACCCGAGCGGCTGCGGTCAAGCACCAGACGCTGCAGCGACGCATCGTAGTAGAGCAGGGTTTCTTCGTGGTCATCGTCGCTGCAACGCAAGGCGATTCCGAGGTGGCCGTTGGTGCAGCCACGCAAATCCAGATGCACATGGATTTCGAGCATCTCGCCATTCACTTCCGGCACGCACCGGGTTCCCGAACCCTCCCACCAAGGCACGCCCGGCAATGGCGCCTGGCGCAGAGCGGTGAGCTCCCGTGCGGGATACACGCAAAGGCGATCGGCGTGCAGTTCAAGTTCGCGCGGCACACCGAGCATGCCGCACCAGTGATGAGCCTGGCTCGGCATCGGGCTTTCCCACATGTCGAGCCACGCCCATACAAGGCGGCGGCCATCGGCGGCCAGAAGCGTTTGCGCGGCATAGAAATCGTGGCCGTTATCCAGCTCGATAAAAGGCCCGCCGGTGAAGTGCCATTGACTGTCGAGTCGGCCCACTCGATAACCGGTCTGGTACTTGTTGAGCCGTTCGTAACCCTCGGGTTGCATGCCCTGAGGGGAGTACAGCAGCACATCGCGCCCGTTCAGCTGGAACAGGTCCGGGCACTCCCACATATAGCCATCGCCCTCGCTGCCGCTAGACACATAGTCGAGGAACTCCCAGGTGTGCAGATCGGTGGAACGGTACAGCGGCAGCAGCGGTTTATCGCCCAGACGTGCGCCGGCAATCAGGTACCAGCCGTCATCCTCCTGCCATACCTTGGGATCGCGAAAGTGCATGATCGTGTCTTGCGGCGCGGTGTCGATGACGGCGCCATGCTTGACGAACCGGATGCCGTCGCTGCTGGTGGCCAGGCACTGGACTTGACGGATCGAGCGCTCGTCACCCACGTCCCCCAGCCAGGTGTGCCCGGTGTAGATCAGTGCCAGGGTATCGCCACACACCACGGCGCTACCGGAAAAACAACCGTCACGGTCGAAGTCATCGCCGGGCGCCAGCGCAATGGGCAGATGCTGCCAATGGACCAGATCGGCGCTCTTGGCATGCCCCCAATACATCGGGCCCCATTTCGCGTCGAAGGGGTGATGTTGATAGAACACGTGGTATTCGCCACGAAAGTACACCACCCCGTTAGGGTCATTCATCCAGCCCACCGGGGGGGCAAGATGATAACCGGGACGATAATCATCGATGACGCGAGACAGGCCATCACTCAGCGCATGTTGCGCAATCTCAAGGGCAGCGGACATTGGAACACTCATGGAATTCAAAGACACAGTCATAGGGCGCTTGCTCGTGCCGAGCGCTGAGGGACGCCAGCCGGCAGGGTTTCAATGGCGTGTGGATGACGGCTCAAGGCCGCGCCGTCGGCGTCGAACAGGTGCAGGTTGTCGATGTCCAGTTGCAGCTCAACCCGATCGCCCGCTTGCCATCCGGCGCTGACCTCGCAACGACAGATCAGTGGCTCGTCCTGACCTGTCTCGAGGTGCACATAGGTTTCGCTGCCCAGGTATTCGACCGCGGTCACCACGACGCCGGCGGTTCCATCCGCCGCCTTGAGCGACACGTGTTCCGGGCGAATCCCCAGGCTCAGCTGCGTACCTGCCGCCAGCTTCGAGCTGTCGAAGGGCAGGGAGGTGATCCCCCAAACGAGGGTGTCGACCAGGCTGGTTTCGCCTGGCGTCTGCAGGCGCGCCGACAGAAAATTCATTCTGGGCGAACCGAGAAAACCGGCGACAAAGCGGCTGGCCGGGCGCTCATAGAGTTCACGCGGTGAGCCGACCTGTTCTACGCGACCGCCATTGAGCACGACAATTTTGTCGGCCAGGGTCATCGCTTCAACCTGATCGTGGGTGACGTAGATCATGGTCGAGCCGAGCCGATCATGCAGTCGGGCGATTTCGTTGCGCATCTGCACCCGCAAGGATGCATCCAGGTTGGAAAGCGGTTCGTCGAACAACAGAATGTCCGGTTCCCGCGCCATGGCTCTGCCCATGGCCACGCGCTGACGCTGCCCACCGGACAGTTCCTTTGGCTTGCGTTGCAGCAGTTTGTCCAACTGCAGGATTTGCGCGGTTTTCAACACGCGCTCGCGCAGGCTGGTCTTTTCCGTCTTGGCCAGTTTGAGGCCAAAACTGATGTTGTCGTAGACGCTCATGTGCGGATACAGCGCATAAGACTGAAACACCATGCCGACGCCACGCTCGCGCGGCTCCAGGTCGTTGACTCGACGCCCGTCGATCAGCAGGTCGCCGCCGCAGATCGAATCCAGGCCGGCGATCAGTCGCAGCAGGGTCGACTTTCCGCAGCCCGAAGGGCCAACGAATACCACGAATTCACCCGCTGCGATTTCCAGGCTGACGTCGCGAAGAATCCGCGCGCCGCCCAATTGTTTGTTTACGTTGTCCAGTTTCAATTTGATCACGATGCTGTTCCTTGTCTTTGTTGGGCATCAACCCTTTAACGCGCCGGCAGTGAGACCGGAAACGATTCGGCGCTGGAAGATCAGCACCAGAATCACCAGTGGGACGGTGACCACCACCGATGCAGCCATCAACAACCCCCAAGGCAACTCATGGGGGCTGCCGCCGGAAATCAGGGCGATGGCGACCGGCACCGTGCGTTGGGTGTCGGTAAGGGTGAAGGTCAGGGCAAACAGGAACTCGTTCCACGCGGCGATGAAAGCCAATAAGCCAGTGGTGACCAGTGCGGGCCAGAGCAGCGGCAACAGCACGCGGGTCAGCGTGACCCAGGGTGAGGCGCCATCCATGATTGCCGCTTCTTCCAGTTCATGGGGCAGTTGCCCCATGAACGTGGTCAGCACCCAGACGGTGAAGGGCAGGGTGAAAATCGTATAGCTCAGGATCAACGCCCAGGATGTGTTGTACAGGCCCAGCGCGCGGATCACTTCGAACAGCCCCGACAGCACCGCGACCTGAGGAAACATCGACACGCCAAGGACCATCATCAAGACCGTGCCACGCCCCCGAAACTTCACCCGGCCCAAGGCATAGGCGGCGGTCAGGCTGAGGAACAGCGCCAGTGTCACCACGCACAGCGCAACCACCAGCGAGTTGCCGATCGCCCGCAGGAATGAGGCTTGATTGAGTACCGCCGCGTAGTTGGAGAAGTCGGGGTTGTCGATCCAGTAACTCACCTCGAACAAGGCGCTGGACGGCTTCAGCGACGTCACGATGGCGTAGTAGAAAGGGAAGACCGCATACAGCAGCAACACCCCGATCAGACACCAGAATCCGAGGCGCAACAGGGCTTTTTTCAGTAGGCGCAGGTTCATGACCGGACCTCCAGTTGACGGCGTCCGAGGTAGAGATAAAGCAGGGCGATGACCGCAACCACCAGAAACAACAGCGTCGAGGCCGCGCTGCCGTAACCGACGTCCTGGAATTCCACGAGATGCTGGCGGGCATACACCGACATGCTCATGGTGCTCGACGAGTTTGAGGTCAGCACATAGATCACATCGAACACCCGCAGCGAGTCGAGGATGCGGAAGATTGCCGCCACCAGCAGTGCGGGCATCAGCAGGGGCAGCGTGACACGCCAGAACACCTTCAGCGGATGAATGCCATCGACCCTGGCAGCTTCGTAGCAATCGCTCGGCAACATCTGCAACGCGGCCAGCATCAGCAGCGTGACAAACGGGACGGTTTTCCAGACATCGACGATGATCACCGCCCACATCGAGAGATCCGCATCGGCCGTCCAGGCCAGAGGGGCGTCAATCAGGCCCAGGCTGAGCATCAGGTGATTGATGATGCCGAACTGGTCGTTAAGCATCCATGACCAGATCTTCGCCGAGACAATGGTCGGAATCGCCCAGGGAATCAGAATCAACGCACGCACCAGAGCACGTCCGGTGAACTTGATGTTCAGCAGCAACGCCACCAGCAGCCCCAGTACGACTTCCAGTCCCACCGACACCACGGTGAAATACAAGGTGTTGCGCACCGCGTTCCACCATTGCGGATCGACCAGAATGCCCGACCAGCTGGAACCGTTGTGGAACAGATAATTGCCAAAGCCTATGAAGGCTCCGCCACCGGTGTCCGCCAGGTTGGCGTCGGTCAGGCTGAACCAGAATGTGCGCAGTAGCGGCCAGGCTGCCACCAGGGCCAGACACAGCAACATCGGTGTCAGAAACAGCCAGGCGGCGCGCACTCGGCGACGTTGTACGGGCGTTTCCCTGGTGAGCAGCAGCTCATCACAGGGGGCATGGGTAGAAGAGACAGACATGGTGATTTCCTTCCTTGTGGCTTACCAGTTCCGGCGTTTGATGCGCGTGAGTTCGCTTTCCAGTTCTGCCAGCGCCTGATCGACAGGCAACTCGCCCGCCAGCACGCCATGCACTCGATCGAAGAACGCATTGGAGACCCGTGGATAGCGATCGGCGGTGATGGAGGCGGGACGCATGACCCCATCGTTGAGAATGCTGTGCAGTTGGGCGTAATAAGGCATGGCCGCGAGCAGTTCGGGGTCTTGATACAGCGACTCGATAACCGGGTTATAGGCGCCTATCAGGGCACGATGTTTTTGCTCTTGGGCACTGGTCAGGTAGCTCACCAGTTCGGCGGCCAGTTTTGGGTGGGCGCTGTAACGCGATACCGCCAGGCCCCAGCCACCGAGGGTGGATGCATGGCTGCCGGTCTCGCCGCCGCGGGGCAGGGGAGCGACCCCGACCTTGTCTTTTACGGCACTGTCCTGACCTTGGACCAGGGCCCAGACATACGGCCAGTTACGCATGAACAGCGCATTGCCCGACTGGAATACGCCCCGGCCTTCCTCCTCGGTGTAATTGAGTACGCCGCGCGGGGAGATGTCGCCTACCCAGCTTTTGGCCAGGGTCAACGCCGTTCTTGAAGCCTGACTGTTGACCACGATATCGCCTCGTGAATTGACCAGTCCGCCTTCCGGTTGGCTGCTGATCCACTCCAGCGCATTACACGTCAGGCCCTCGTAGGCGCGCCCCTGAAAAATGTAACCCCAGGCATTGGGGTTCCCGGCGGTGCGTTCAGCCTGTTGAATAGTTCTGGCGGTAGCGGTCATTTCCTCCCAGGTCCGGGGAACCTGCTGGTTGTACTTCTCGAGCAAGTCCTTGCGGTAATACAGCAGGCCCGAGTCGGTGAACCACGGCATCGTCACCAGCCGTCCGTTCACCGTGGCGTTGTCCACCTGTGCCTGGAAATAGCCTTGGGTCGCGTTGGCAGGAAGCACCTCGCGCAGATCCAGCAAATGTTTGGCCAACATCCCCGGCCACACCATATCGATTTGAATGATGTCGATGTCGCTGGACTGCGCACTGAGGATCTGTTGGTAGAACGACAATCGCTCGGTGGCCGAGTTAGGCGTGGAAACCACCTCGACGTTGTTGCCGGTCTGTTTCGACCACGCCTGGACAGCCTCTTTGCAGAGTTGTAACTCCGCACCTACCGCCCCACACGAGATCGTCAAATCGGCAGCGCTCGAGAGGGATGGAAGCCCGGCGCAGAGGGTAAGCAGTGCTGCTGGAAGAAGAGATTTGAGGTGTTTCATAAAGCCCTCTTTATTTTTGTTTTTAGAAAAGTTAACGTTAACATCGCCAAATGTAGCAGTGTATTTGCGATGAGGCATCCTTTTTTTCGTCGATTTTGACAATTAACAATTCACGAAAAAAAGGCCGGTCGCAGGACAGAAAAATAAAAACAAAACAGGAAATCCCCCATGCAGAAAGCATCAAGCTGGCTACTCGCAGGCGTACTCGGCACCTCGGCGGCGACCACTCAGGCCGCGACTCTGGAACAACGAATGGCCGCGTTTGAAGCGCGTGCCGCCGCTGCGGAAAAACGCGCCGCCGCAGCCGAGCAGCAAACCCAGGCACTTGCCAGAGAATTGCAGCAGATCAAACTGGCGACTCCCGCCTTGCAACCGGCGGCGTCCACTGCAGCCGCTACTGCGGCGCCTACTTTGGACACTCGACTGGCAAAACTCGAAGCCCGTCAGCAAAGCATGGAAAAGCAGGACAGTAGCGGACACCTGACTGACGGTTTCAGCTTCAAGGGTTACGCCCGCTCCGGATTGCTGATCAACGATGGGCTGGGTGGTGGTCGTGGCGGCCCTTATACAACGCCTGCCGGTTCAGTCGGTGGTGCCGTCGGGCGACTCGGTAACGAAGACGACACCTACATGCGCATAGACCTGTCGAAAGAAATCTATGCGCAGAACGGCACCCGTTCCAAATTCACGGTGTCCATCGCCGACGGTGTGGAAAGCTCCAACGACTGGACCGCCGACGAGAGCAATCTGAACGTGCGTCAGGTGTTTACCGAGCTCGATCATCTCGCTGCCTTCAAGGGCAATTCAGTGTTCGAGAACTCCACCCTGTGGGCTGGCAAACGATTCGACAGAGACAACTTCGATATCCACTGGCTGGACTCGGACGTGGTCTTTCTGGCCGGCACCGGGGGTGGTATCTACGATGTGCAGATGAACAAGGACTGGCGCTCGAATTACTCCTTGATCGGGCGTAACTATGGGGATTTCAGTGAGGGCGGTGTCAATGCCGATGTGGAAAGCTACATCCTGACCTCCAACCAGTTCTTCGATAATGGTCAGTGGCAGTGGATGTTCAATGGCATTGGCTCAAAGAAAAACGACTTTGCCACTCGCACCAATGAAGCGGGCCTGACGCCTGCGGATTCCGGCTTGCACAGCATGCTGGCCAATCATCAGAAAAACTTTTTCGGCCGCGAAGGCTTCTTTAAAACAGCGCTGCTCTACGGGCAAGGTCTGGGGGCAGAGGTCAAAAACATCGGTTCGGATGGCGAACTGATCGACGACGCCCGGGCTCTGCGTCTGGCGCTTTACGGCGAGACGCCCATTGCCCCCGGCTGGCGCATCGGCCCCAGCTTGTTGGCCGAACAAAGCAAGGACAGATACGTCAAGGGTGACGACTACCGCTGGATGACTTTGAACGTGCGGTTGGCCAATGAAATCAACAGCAATTTCGAGATGGCCTACGAGATGAGCTGGCAAACCATGGACCTCGACCCCAAGGGCTACCTGCAACGTAATGCGGTCGACGGTAACTTCTGGAAATTCACGATTGCTCCGACATTCAAACCTGACGTTGGAGACCTGCTCACACGCCCTGAATTGCGAGTATTCGCAAGCCTGATGAACTGGTCTTCGGATCTGGACGGATACAGTTCCACAGACAACTTCGGCAAGTCGGACTTCAACGCCGGCGGTGTATGGCAGTACGGCATACAGATGGAAACCTGGTTTTGATATCTGCTTCATCTGTGTAGGCGCCAGGCTTGCCGGCGAAGGCATCTTTGAAAGCGCCTTCGCCGGCAAGCCTGACTCCTACGAAGCGTTCATGAGGCGGTTCTTCCACGCAGAATTTCGATGGGCGGCTCGATCAGTTGCAGTTCGAGCTCACCCGAGGCTGGCACGAATCGCGGGCCAGTGCTTTCAGGCGTTGCCCGCAACCTCCAGGTGCGCTGTACCTTCGCCAGTTTGGCGACTCCCGATCCCAGGGACCAGCGCCGGCAGACCTTCTCCAGCTTGAGTGGGTAAATGGTCAGTTGGTCGCCTTTGAAGTGCATGCGCAGGAAACACTTGTGGTCGGCGATGCACTGCGAGGAAAAAACCGCCTCGCTGTGTAGCCCCCAGAAGGTATTGCCCATCACCATCCAGGCACCGAACAACAGGCCTCCCAAACTGCCGCCGAGCACCAGCGTCTCCGCCAGGAACAACACAACCTGGTGCAGGTTTTCAACCTCCAACTGCAGGTAGTGGATGTTGACACGGCCCATCAGCCACAGCAGTCCGATAGCCAGTCCCAGATGAAGGACCCCGTGAACAGCTCCAATGGCATAGGCGAGCTTTCGGGTGCGCTTGACCCCGGCGGCTGAGAACACGGCGCAACCCAGCACAATGATCACGGCGAACATCACCGACGAAGGACTGTGTGACAAGACCAGGAGCAGATGTCGCCAAACTTCGCTGATGTTGGGAATAGACGCCTGGAGGTCAGACAACACGTCCATCAGGCTGCGGTTGCCTCGTGCCGGGTGGGGCACCGTGCTGGCGCTTTGCACCATCCAGTCAAACAGCAGGTACAAGATGGCCAGCATGGCGCAGAACGAGAGATTGCGGGTAGGTAGCCGCCATGCCCGATTACGCAGTTGCTCGGAGGTCTTTTTGGCCGGGTAGACCGCCGCCAGCTCGTAATGCTGGCGGGTTCCGCCAACGTTGATCGGCTTGGGCGGATCGGGAAGGTGATGGGTGGCATTCAAGAAGGCGCCACCGCCTCCGCAGGTGATGCGCTGCGGCGCCTGGGTGCCCGCTTGTGGCTGGTAGCGCGCGTAGTGGTGTGAGTCTCCGGCCAAGACTACCGCGAGGTGGTCACCCAAGAGTTCCTCGATCTCGCGCAGGCTGCGAAAGCGCGGCGTCTGGGTTTCGATCGAGGGCAAGGCCTTGCTCTCCTCCCGTGCCAGCCGTTCGGCCTCGTCCACCCAACTCGGCTCGGGTGTACAGAGGATCACGCGATCGCCTGGCTGCAATTTGGCGTGCATCTGTTGGAAGTATTGCTTCTGCTGGCGGTCGATCATGGATTCAAACTGCAGATCCAGGCCCCAGACCCACCAGCCATTGGGCAACTGCAGCACGTAGTAACCGGTGCGCTGGCGGGTGTCCCAGGCGCCGATGGGCTTCTGCTCGCAAAACAGTTGGGAGAAACCGCGCAGACCGTCATACCAATCATGGTTGCCAGGCGTCGCCAATATCCACGGCGCACCCGGCTGTCGTACGGGCTGGGCCTGGTCACCCGGGCGCTCCTTGGGTACCGGCGCGGGAAATGCGGCGCGGAAGGGATCAAGGAAACGGGTGCGATACCCGTTGCCGGCCGGTGTGGGATAGACCTGATCGCCGCCGAGCAGCAGCACGTCGCCGCGCGGCAGTGAGAGCTGGTGTTCCGGCAACTCGACAGCATGGCTGACACACAGCGCCATCGAGTAGGTAGAGTCCCAGCCATCGCCGGTATCGGCCAGATAATCGACCCACACGTCACCGTCGGCAACCACCTGGATAGGCGGGTTAGAGTCCCGGGGGTTGAGCATCGCCAGCACTTCGCGCGGGTCTGCGAAGGCTCCCATCGTGGTGGCGACAGCCGTTTGTAAGCCCGTGCGCATCAGCTGCAACGGGCCTAGCCAGTTGACCATCGCCTCCTGGGTGTAAAGCTCGATGCGGCTATTGAGCTTGGGAGATTGGGTGGAACGGGTCATGGCGAGGGGCGAAGTGTGCGGCGTGGGCGCCTCTCCAGCGCGAAACTCAATCGAATGCTCCTTCATCATCCAGCCTCCATTGCTGTAACGAGTTCAGGTACCTCAAAAGGGTGATCTTTTGTCGGTCGATTCAGAATAGGTCAGTTACGCGATGGTTGCCGATTCATAGCCTGAGGCTGTCGTGAACGGTTCCCGAAAACGTTGTCTCTACCGGCCCGATGAGAAAGACAGGTCCCACGCCATCCCATTGAACCGTTACGGTGCCGCCATCACATTCAACCTCAACGCAATGATCTAACAAACCACGACGAATGCCGTTAACAGCGGCGCCACAAGAGCAGGAGCCTGAGCCGAGTGGAATCCCGCCCCCGCGCTCCCAAATGCGCAATCGAATGTGCTTTCGATTAATGATCTGGACGAAATGCACATTCGTCTTGAGGGGGAATAGAGGGTTGGTTTCAATGATCGGTCCGAGGGTCGCTATATCGACGGCGGTGAGATCATCGACGAAATAGGTGCAGTGCGGATTGCCCATACTGGTCGCTGCTGGGTCACCCGCCAGTGGTAAAACAGCCGTATCCAGTTCCAGCGCCAGGGGAATTTCCGACCAGCCGAAAAGCGGTTCCCCCATGTTGACGGAAATCTCACCGCTTGAGGTTCGCTCACAGGTGAGTAGGCCACGGTTGGTTCGCAGTGTTATCGACGTAGTATTTGATTCGCGCATCAGCATATCCGCGGCCCCCCGCGTTGCGCTGCCACACGCATCCAGGTTGGAACCATCGGCATTCCAGAACATCAGGCGCGCAACGGCATCATCGCAATTGAGCACCACCGCGAGTTGATTGAATCCGATTCCACGGTGCCAATCACCCATTCGCCGGGCCATGGCGCTTGTCACTGGATTGGCCGAATTTCGCGAGTCCACGATGACGAAGTCATCGCCGTTGGCGTGCATTTTATGAAAACTTAGCGACATAAATTGATCCCACTGAATTCCAGGCAATCTCTGCCGCGACGCACTCGATGTAGCAGCTGCCGAGCCTGCGAGGCTGCGCAGCAGTCGTGAGTCCGGCAGGCAAGGTCTGCCTGATATATAACTATTGCTGATTTGCGGCTGCTTCGCAGCCGAACGCAGCCTCGCAGGCTCGGCAGCTGCTACGGATAACATTATGTCTTGACTGACTGACAGACCCGCCAGAATAGCGGGTCCGAAAGGAGGGATCAGAGTTTTGGCATCTGCCCGATGCGCCCGAACATTTCGGTCACGATCTGCAGGTCCAGCAGGAACTGGTCGACAGTCTTGAACTCGTTGTCGTTGTGGCCGGTGTACTTGACCTCGGGCCTGGCCAGGCCGAACTGCACGCCATTAGGCAACTCATGGACCGAAGTGGCGCCGGCAGAGGTGCCGAATTTGTGTTCCATGCCGAGGTTTTCGCTGGCCACGGCCAGCAGGGCCTTGACCCATTCACCCTCCGGGTTGCGGTGCATCGGCTCGGCGATCGAGTAGTCAAAGGCCGCCGCAATGTGGGTCTTCTTGCTCCAGACGCCAAGCTTGTCGGCGATTTCGGTCTTGAGCACTTCCGGGGATTTGCCCTTGGGCACCCGCAGGTTGACCGCGAGTTTGAAGGTTTTTTCATCCATCCCGACGTAGGTCAGGGATGCGGTCAGCGGTCCCATGAAGTCATTGGAAAAGCCGACCCCCAATTTGCCACCCAGGTAGTCCAGTCCCCAGTTGTCGGCGGCGTAGCGGGCGGCGTCGGTGATGTGGTTGTGCTTGAGCGCGACCTTCCCGTCGAGGCTGTTGATGAAGTCCAGCATCCTTGCCACCGGGTTGACGCCTGACTCGGGCTCGGAGGAGTGGGCGGAAACGCCGGTGACCGTCAGTTTGACGTCCTTGCCGACGACCTTGGCGCTCACCTCGAAGTTGCCGCCATTATGCTTGGCATAATCGCTACCTGCTTTCTGCAGGCTGGCAGCCAATTCGGCGGGCTTGGCAGTCACCAGGGTGGCGACCGAAGTCGATGGAATCTGGTTGGTTGCCAAGCCGCCCGTCATTGCAGTGATTTCGGCGCCTTTGCCCTCTGCGGCGCGCCGAGGAAAACTGGCCATGACGGTGCCGTAGCCTTTCTCGGCAATCACCACCGGATAGCCGCCATCCAGCGCCAGGTTGTAGTTGGGCGTCGGGTTGTGTTCGAAGTAATAGGGGATGGCGTCGCCGGTGGTTTCTTCGGTGGTGTCTACCAGCAGCTTGAAATTCCTCGCCAGCGGCAGCTTCTCTTCCTTGATGATCTTCATGGCGTAGAGCGCCACCACGATACCGTTCTTGTCATCCTCGGTGCCCCGGCCATACAGGCGGTCGCCGACCAGAGTGACCTTGAACGGATCGAGTCGGGTGCCGTCTTTCAGGACCCAGTTCTCCGGCGTTACGGGCACCACATCGGCATGCGCGTGAATGCCTACGACTTCGTCGCCATTGCCTGCGAGGGAGATTTCATAGACGCGGTTGTCGATGTTGCGAAAATTCAGGTTGAACGCTTGGGCGAGGCCCTTGAGCTTGTCGGCGATCTTGATGAATTCGGGATTGTCGTGCTGAGCAACGCCGTCCACGCGGAAGGTCGGGATTGCCACCAGCTCGCGCAGGGTCTCGGTGGCAGCGCTGCCGTATTTCACCCGTGCATAGAGGCCAAGCAGGCGATGGATCTCGTTCTGTTGTTCAGCGGTAAGCGGCTTGTTGCCCTGGAAGGCACTGATTGCCGGGCCGAGATCGCTGGTGTGGGCAAGGTCGCTCTTGGCCAGGCGTCCCAGGAATTGCCTGAAATCGGTGACCGATGTGTTACTGAAGGTCTTGAGGATGGTCGCGCTCTGTTGCGCGGTGATGTTGGCGTGCGCTGACGTGGTGAACGACGAAAGGCTGGCCAGCATCAGGGTTGTAGCGGCCAGGTGCTTGAGTGAGAAATCCATTGTTGGGGGCATTCCTTTGCAGGCAGGTTGTAAGAAATATCTGGTCGATGAGTCAGAAACGTTTCCAAACTAACACCACAAGGGAGTGGTACGGGAGTCCCTGGAGGGGGATCTGTCGCACAAAAATGCAAAAGCGACGCAGAAACGAAAAAAACCGGGAAGGTTGCTTAGTGCCAGTCAGTTAAGCCGTAATGTTATCCGTAGCAGCTGCCGAGCCTGCGAGGCTGCGAGGCTGCGTTCGGCTGCGAAGCAGTCGTAAAATCAGAAATTGTGGTGTGTCAGGCAGGCTGCATCTGTCGGACTCACGACTGCTACGCAGCCGAACGCAGCCTCGGCAGCTGCTACATGGATTGCGTCGTGGCTGAAATTGCTAGCTGACTGGCATTGGAGGGTTCCCTGGGCTTTCACATGTCCAGAGGCTCTTACCAACGCAACTCGAAGGCATTTTTCGCACCCGGCTGGATGCCGCTGCCCAAGCGCGCGCACTCGCGAGAAAGGGTGTCGTGCAGCCATTGACGGTCATCCCCTTCGGCGCGACAGATGCGAAAGCCACGCAGGTGAGTGGGGACCAGATCCAGCGACTGCAGGTGCCCGTTCGGGTCCAGCGAGGCAAAATACAGAAGCCCCAAGTCGCCGCGAAAGGCTGTGTGACCCTCGATGCCTTCGTAATCGTTCAGCAAATCACCGCAGCCGTAGAGAATCAGGCGTTCGCGGTACACCTCGATGCCCTTGATGTGGTGTGAGGAATGCCCGTGCACCAGGTCAACTCCGGCTTCGTCGATCAAGGCATGGGCGAACCGGACCTGCTCGCGCGGGATATCGAACCCCCAGTTGCCGCCCCAGTGAATGGAGGCGACCACCAGGTCCCGCGGTTTTTTGCCCTGGAGAATCCGTTCGGCCACAGGGCGCAGGCTGTGCATCGACAGATCCTCAAGGCGCGCAACGCCTGCGCGCCTGTCCGTGGCGGCCCAGTCCGAGGGTATGCCACTGTCTGGTGCGCCGAGGCCAAACACCAGCAAGCGCCGCCCGCCAGGCTGCGGCAGCACGGCGGGCGCTTCGGCAAATTGCCGGTTGTGCCCGGCGCCGGCACTGCACACGCCGTTGCTCGACAAGGTATCCAGCGTATCGGCCAGGCCGGCAGCTCCCCAGTCCAGCACATGGTTGTTGGCCAGCACGCAGCAGTCGATGCCGGCTGCGCTGATGGCCGGGAAATTCTCCGGGCTCATGCGGTAATTGATGCCTTTTGGCGCCGGTCGTCCGCGGCGCGACACCGCTGTTTCCAGATTGATGATGCGTGCGTGTGGCTGGCGACGTTCAAACTCATCCAATGCAGCGCCCCAGACATAGGTGAAATCGACGGGGAGGGGAATCGGGCCATTGAGTCTTTCTGCCAGCCGGACGTAAACGCCGGCATTCTTGACGTAGTCTTCGTAAAGCTGCGGATCGCCAGGATGTGGCAGTACTGAGTCGATGCCGCGGGCGGTCATGACATCGCCGGCGAGAAACAGCTTCAGTGTATCGGTAACAGCCGCCATGGCACCCTCCAGCATCAAGAGTAAGCATCTGTTTTAAAACAAATATATTTTTGTGCTGGCCTTCCCAGATGAAGAGAAAGTTGATAAATTGCCGCCCGTTCTTGCAGCGGCCCTTACAGGGTTTGTCGCGCAAGGGCACTCGCTACAGATACAGGGGCGTCGCCAAGCGGTAAGGCAGCAGGTTTTGATCCTGCCATGCGTTGGTTCGAATCCAGCCGCCCCTGCCATTTTCCTGATACTCATCCAAGTATGGCCCCGCCGGCAGGCAGTGCGGGAGTCTTGGAGAGTCGTCATACAGAAAACGCCAACGCCGATCCGGCCTGGCGTTTTTTTATGCCTGTAAATCCCTTTAGGTGACGTCTTTGACGTTCAGCCGTCTTGCGAGTGCAGCGAGCGCGGCGCCGTAGCGGCGCGCTCGCCAGTCTCTCAGTGGGGCGCGCGAGGGATGGTCTTGAGCAGCTCTTCAGGGCTGATGTGGCCGACGACCTGCTGGACCACGCTGCCCGGTTGCGGCAGGTCAAGGATGTGCCCCTTCATCTTGCCGATCACGTGCATCTCGCAAGGCTTGCAGTCGAACTTCAGCGTCAGCACCTCATCGCCATGCACCAGTTGCATCGGCGCGACCTTGGTACGCACGCCGGTGACGCCCTTGGCCTGCTTGGGGCAGAGGTTGAAGGAGAAACGCAGGCAGTGCTTGGTGATCATCACCGGCACCTCGCCGGTCTCCTCGTGAGCCTCATAGGCCGCGTCGATCAGCTTGACGCCGTGACGGTGATAGAAGTCGCGGGCTTTCTGGTTGTAGACGTTGGCCAGGAACGACAGGTGCGACTCCGGGTACACCGGTGGCGGCTCGGTCTCGGCCTTGCGACCACCACGAGGGTGGGCTTTGATGCGGGCCGCGGTCAGCGCTTCGATGACTTCGCGGCGCAAGGCCTTGAGCTGCGAGTTGGGGATGAAATACGCCTGCGGTGCATCCAGCTCGATCGCCGTGGCGTGGTACTGAGTAGTGCCCAGTTGGCCGAGCAGGTCGTGCAATTGCTCCAGGGCCTGTTCCGGCTTGTTGGCCAGACCGAATGGACCGTCCAGGGCGACACTGGCGCTGACACCTTCCTCGCTGGTGGCGGTCAGCTCCAGGCGATCCTCACGCAGGCGAGCGATCCAGGCAACACCGATCCGGCGCTCGGCGGAGGTCTTGAGCAGGGCCTGGTGCCAGTTGTGGTCGAGGTTGCGGCTCAGCGGGTGATTCGGTCGCAGCTGATGCAGCCCCTTAGGCATCTCATTGGGCTCCACACGATAGCGGTAGCGCTTTTCCCCGTCCTCTTCGAACTCGCCCTTCGGCTCGGCGATGTTGGTACGCCAGCCCACGACTTCACGCTTGACCAGCACATTGAGGCCGTCGCCGTTGGACAGCGGTTCGTGGGTGACCACCAGCAGATCGCGCTTGCCGACTTTCTCCACCACGCCCACTGGCAGGCCGGTGAAGGTCGGTGTGTCGAAGGCGCCAATGTCGATCTTGCGGTCGCTGACGAAGTAGTCGGTGCTGCCACGGTGGAAGGTTTTGTCCGGATCGGGCACGAAGAAGTGCGCGGTGCGGCCGCTGGACGCGCGGGCCAGGTCCGGGCGGTCTTCGAGGACATCGTCCAGGCGCTGGCGATACCAGGCAGTGATGTTCTTCACATAACCCATGTCTTTGTAGCGACCCTCGATCTTGAACGAGCGCACGCCGGCTTCCACCAGCGCGCGGATGTTGGCGCTCTGGTTGTTGTCCTTCATCGACAGCAGGTGTTTTTCGTAAGCGATGACACCGCCTTTTTCGTCCTTGAGGGTGTAGGGCAGGCGGCAAGCCTGGGAGCAGTCGCCTCGGTTGGCGCTGCGGCCGGTCTGCGCATGGGAAATATTGCACTGGCCGGAGAACGCCACGCACAGCGCGCCGTGGATGAAGAATTCGATCGCCGCATCGGTTTCGTCGGCGATGGCGCGGATCTCCTGGAGGTTCAGCTCGCGGGCCAGTACCAGTTGGGAGAAGCCGGCCTGGTCGAGGAACTTCGCCCGCGCCAGGGTGCGGATGTCGGTCTGGGTGCTGGCGTGCAGCTCGATCGGCGGAATGTCCAGTTCCATCACGCCCAGGTCCTGGACGATCAGCGCGTCGACGCCGGCGTCGTACAACTGGTGGATCAGCTTGCGGGCCGGCTCCAGCTCGTTGTCGTGCAGGATCGTGTTGATGGTGGTGAACACCCGGGCGTGGTAGCGACGGGCGAATTCCACCAATTGGGCGATATCGCTCACCTCGTTACAGGCGTTGTGGCGGGCGCCGAAACTCGGGCCCCCGATGTATACGGCGTCGGCGCCATGCAGGATGGCCTCGCGGGCGATGGCCACGTCGCGGGCGGGGCTGAGCAGTTCCAGATGATGTTTGGGCAGGGACATATTTTTTTAGTCGGGCTTGTCACGGTCGAGGTGCGCATTGTAGCGGCGAAATGTTTGATCGGCACCCATAGGCCCCTCCGGCGACGAGCGGGGCGGCCGGATGAAGCTGTGGTTAGCCTCTGCCAGGCATGTCGATGTCATGTTGATGCACCCGTCGATACAGCGTTGCCCGTGAGATGCCCAAGGCCTTGGCCGCGGCGGTGGGTTTCCAGCGATGACGCACGAGGGCATCGATGAGTGCCTGGCGTTCCGGACTGGCGCAGCGTTCCACGATGTCAGCTGAAGCCGGATCATTGGGTCGATGGCCGAGCAGTTGCTCAGGCAAGTCACTCAACAGAATCAAATGGGTCTCGCACACCGCACAGGCATAACGCAGCACGTGCCGCAGTTCGCGCACATTTCCCGGCCAGCGATAGCCGAGCAGGCATTCCAGCGCGGCGCTTCCCAGTTGCACTGCTATCCCACAGGCCGACGATTCTTCTTCGAGTATCCGGTTGATCAAGGCCAGCCGATCGCTGCGCTCGCGCAACGGCGGTAACTGGAATCGCGCACCTCTGAGGCGAAAGTACAGGTCCTCGCGAAACTCCCCAGAGGTCACCAGCGCTTCCAGATCGCGGTGGCTCGCGCAGACGACCTGAATGTCTATCGCTTTGCTTCGTGACGCTCCCAGGGGCGCCACTTCGCCCTCGGCTAAAACCCGCAACAGGCGGGTTTGCAGGGGCAGGGGCATGTCACCGATTTCATCGAGAAACAGAGTGCCGCCATCGGCCTGTTCCAGCAGCCCTTGCATGCCTTTGCTCGAGGCACCGGTGAAAGCGCCGGCCACATAACCAAACAGCTCACTTTCGATCAGGTTTTCGGGAATCGCTGCGCAGTTCACCGCGATAAAAGGTCGCTCACGGCGCAGGCTGGCCTGGTGCAGCTGGCGGGCGAAGACTTCTTTGCCAGAACCGGTTTCCCCCTGGATCAGCACCGGTAGATTGCGGTCTTTGACCCGCACCGCAAGGCGCAGGCTTTCTTCCAGTCGCGGGTCGAGTTCGGCGGGTGACAGCACCCGGCGCGCCGGGGTGCGTTTGACCCGCCGTGGTGCGTTGAGTCGTCCATGCAAGGCGTGGCGGCCACCCTGGCAGTGAAACAGGCAAAGCGATTCGTCCCTGGCCCGATGCAATAACTGCTGATCGAACACTTGGTCGATGTGTTCCGGCAGTTGACCAAAGCGGTGCGACAGCCACTGCCGCGCCGCTGGGTTCAGCGCCTGCAGTCGCCCGTCATCGTCCCAGGCGAGCAGGTAATCGGGTTGGCTGTCGACGTAGCCCGGGCTGTTGTGAGCCCGCAGCACCCAGTAGCCCTGGGCACTGCTCATGAAAAACGCCTGTTCTATTTCCCGCGCGCTCTGCACCACCATCTGCCGGATCAGGTGTTGCGAACGGCGGTCGTCCGCAGAGCGCACCGCGGACACATCAAGCACTCCGAGCAGTTCGCCCCGAGGGTCGAAGACGGGAGCAGCAGAGCAGGTGAGCCCGATAAAAGCGGCGCGGAAGTGATCTCGCTTATGCACCGTGACTGGTGTGCGTGCGGTCAGCACCGCGGCCACGCCACAGGTGCCTTCCTCACCTTCTGACCAGCAGGTGCCCAGGTACAGGCCGGCTTTGCGGCAGTCATTTCGGATAGTGCTTTCCACGCGGTAGTCGATGGTCTGGCCCTGGGCATCGGTCAGCAATACGCAGTAATCGGCATCGCGCACGCGACCATGGAGGCGGGCGACTTCTTCGCTGGCGATGCGCAGGAACAGTTCGGAGCGTTCTTGACACTCCTGCAGCACGTTCTGCGAAAGGATCCGTGGCCCTTGTAATGAGCCGGGGTCCAGGTGGTGTTGCTCCATGGAGCGGCGCCAGGAGTCCAATATCAAGTCCGGCACAGGCAGTTGCGGCAGGTGCGCTGCGTTCTTCAAAACACGGCTGACGCAATCCACGTGCGCCTTCGAGTGGGCGGAAAGCATTTAAGGTCTCCGGTTCGATGTTCTTTTAGTTGTGCGGCCATTAAGCGCCGTTCACGGACGCTCGACAAGCATCGGTTCACTCATGGCGACGGTGAGACGCAACGTCTCAAGGTCTCACCACAAGCCCGCGCTGGCTGACATGGGACGTCTCAATCGAGCGTGATCCCAACCCTCATGGACTCAAGTCGGAGCCGCTCTGGAACAGGCATCCTGGCGCTTTTTTGCAAATCTGGCACCGGCCTTGCTCTAGTCCCTGAAACGTAGCCCCTGCAACCTAGTCCCAGCAACCAGTGCGCTGGCAACCCAATAATAAAAAGAGGTGCCCTATGTCCTCCTGCCGAGACCTTTTCCCTGTTCTACCTGTGGTGCTGGCATGAGTCGCTTGCCATTGACCGTCGGCATCATTGCCAACCCGGCGTCCGGCCGGGATGTACGGCGCCTGACGGCGAATGCCGGGTTGTTTTCCAGCACCGACAAGGTCTCGGTGATCCAGCGGCTGCTGGCAGCTTTTGGTGCCACCGGTGTCGAGCGGGTGCTGATGCCCACCGACATGACCGGTATCGCCGCTGCGGTGTTGAAGAACAGTCATGGCCGCCAGGCGCGTGACAGCCACTGGCCCACCCTGGAGTTCCTCGACCTTACCTTGCGCCAGAGCGTGGCAGACACTCGCCAGGCTGCGCGCTGGATGGCTGAACGCGGCGTGTCGCTGATCGCCGTACTCGGCGGTGACGGTACCCACAAAGCGGTGGCTGCAGAAGTCGGCGACATTCCACTGCTGACGCTGTCGACAGGGACTAACAATGCCTTCCCGGAACTGCGTGAGGCCACCAGTGCCGGGCTGGCCGGCGGGTTATTCGCCAGCGGGCGGATTCCACCCGAAATCGCTTTGCGCCGCAATAAACGTCTGCTGGTGCGGATTGCGAACCGCGACCTGTGCGAAGTGGCCTTGGTGGACGTGGCGGTGTCCTCGCTGCCGTTTATCGGCGCCCGCGCCATCAGCCGTGGGATCGATCTGGCGGAGGTGTTTGTAACCTTCGCCGAACCTCAGTCCATTGGCATTTCGGCGCTCTGTGGCTTGTGGTTTCCGGTATCGCGCCAAGCCCCCAATGGCGCCTGGATGCGCCTTGATCCGCACTCTTGCGAAGCGTTGCTGGTGCCACTGGCGCCCGGCCTGTTGCAAGGCTGCGGCGTACTCGCCGCCGCCAGCCTTGAACCCGGCGTTGCCCATCGTCTGTGCCTGACCAGCGGCACCCTGGCCCTGGATGGCGAGCGGGAAATCGAATTCAACGCCCCTGACTTACCCACCGTTACCCTCGATGCCGGCGGTCCGCTGAGCATCGATGTCAATGCGGCGCTGGCCTATGCAGCGCGAGAGCGGCTGCTGGCCATCGGCCGTGAACATCCGCAACACCCTTTGAACCTTGCACCTTGAAACCTGAGCCTCAAGACACCCTGGAGAATAAAAATGTCGACACAGCTGACCGCTGATCAATTGCTGCATGCCTATCGGGTGATGCGCACCATCCGCGTTTTTGAAGAGCGCTTGCACGTGGAGTTCGCCACCGGCGAGATTCCCGGTTTCGTCCATCTTTATGCCGGTGAAGAGGCCTCGGCCGCCGGTGTCATGGCTCACCTGGGGGATGATGATTGCATCGCCTCCAATCACCGTGGCCACGGTCATTGCATCGCCAAGGGCGTTGATGTGTACGGGATGATGGCCGAGATCTACGGCAAGAAAACCGGGGTTTGTCAGGGCAAGGGCGGCTCCATGCACATTGCCGATTTCGAGAAGGGCATGCTCGGCGCCAACGGCATCGTCGGCGCCGGCGCACCGCTGGTTGTGGGCGCGGCTCTGGCCGCCCGACTCAAAGGTACCGACAGCGTCGCGGTGGTGTTCTTCGGCGACGGCGGCTCCAATGAAGGTGCGGTGTTCGAAGCGATGAACATGGCTTCGGTGTGGAACCTGCCGTGCCTGTTCGTTGCCGAGAACAATGGTTATGCCGAGGCCACCGCCTCCAACTGGTCTGTGGCGTGCGATCACATCGCCGACCGCGCGGCCGGCTTCGGCATGCCCGGGGTCACCGTCGACGGCTTCGATTTTTTCGCTGTTCATGAAGCCGCCGGCGCCGCCGTGGAACGGGCTCGAGCGGGTGAAGGACCGTCGCTGATCGAGGTCAAGCTCACCCGCTATTACGGTCACTTCGAGGGCGACGCCCAGACCTACCGGGCACCGGACGAGGTCAAGTATTTCCGCGAGCATAACGACTGCCTGATGCAGTTTCGCGAACGCACCACTCGGACCGGTTTGATTGATGCCGGCCAGTTGGATCAGATCGATAGCGAAGTGGACCTGCTGATCGAAAATGCCGTGCGCAAGGCCAAGTCCGACCCCAAGCCGAGTGCGGCCGACCTGCTGACCGACGTCTACGTTTCCTATCCCTGAACGCCCCCTATAACAAGAATCGAGACCTTCATCATGGCGAGAAAAATCAGTTATCAGCAGGCAATCAATGAAGCTCTGGCCCAGGAAATGCGCCGCGATCCCACCGTGTTCATCATGGGGGAAGACGTCGCTGGCGGCGCCGGTGCTCCCGGTGAAAACGACGCCTGGGGCGGGGTGCTGGGCGTGACCAAGGGCCTCTATCACCAATTCCCCGGACGCGTGCTGGACACGCCGCTGTCGGAGTTGGGTTATGTCGGTGCTGCGGTAGGCGCAGCGACCTGCGGCGTACGCCCGGTGTGTGAATTGATGTTTGTCGACTTTGCCGGTTGCTGCCTGGACCAGATCCTCAATCAGGCGGCCAAGTTTCGCTACATGTTCGGTGGCAAGGCCTCCACCCCGTTGGTGATTCGCACCATGGTCGGCGCGGGCCTGCGGGCAGCGGCCCAACACTCGCAAATGCTCACATCGCTGTGGACCCACATCCCCGGGCTGAAAGTCGTCTGCCCGTCGTCCCCTTACGACGCCAAGGGCCTGTTGATCCAGGCTATCCGCGATAACGACCCGGTGATCTTCTGTGAGCACAAACTGCTCTACAGCATGCAGGGTGAGGTACCGGAAGAGCTCTATACCATCCCGTTCGGAGAAGCCAACTTCCTGCGCGATGGCAAGGACGTGACGCTGGTCTCCTATGGGCGCACGGTCAATACGGCGATGGACGCAGCCCGCAGCCTGGCCGCGCGAGGCATTGACTGCGAGGTCATCGACCTGCGTACCACCAGCCCGCTGGACGAAGACAGCATTCTCGAAAGCGTGGAAAAGACCGGGCGCCTGGTGGTGATCGACGAAGCCAACCCGCGCTGTTCCATGGCCACTGACATCTCGGCCCTGGTGGCGCAAAAAGCGTTCGCCTCGCTCAAGGCGCCCATCGAGATGGTGACTGCGCCGCACACACCGGTGCCATTCTCCGATGCCCTGGAAGACCTCTATATCCCTGATGCGGCGAAGATCGAAAACGCCGTGCTCAAGTTGATCGAGTGGAGCAAGCGTTCATGAGCCAGATTCATACCCTGACGATGCCCAAGTGGGGCTTGTCGATGACAGAAGGCCGGGTCGATGTCTGGCTCAAGGAGGAGGGCCAGGCGATCGCCAAGGGCGATGAAGTGCTCGATGTGGAAACCGACAAAATTTCCAGCAGCGTCGAGGCGCCGTTTTCCGGTGTATTGCGTCGGCAGATCGCGCGCCAGGATGAAACCCTTGCAGTCGGTGCGTTGCTCGGCATTGTGGTCGACGGCGAAGCCAGCGAGGCCGAAATCGATGCGGTGATCGAGCAGTTTCAGGCCGCGTTCGTACCGGGTGACGGAGCCGAGGAAGACAGTGGACCGAAGCCGCAGAAGGTCGAACTGGACGGGCGGCTGATCCGTTACTTCGAGCGCGGCGAAGGCGGGGTGCCTCTGGTGCTGGTGCACGGGTTTGGCGGTGATCTGAACAATTGGATGTTCAATCATGAAGCACTGGCTGCCGAGCAACGGGTGATTGCTCTGGATCTGCCGGGCCATGGCGAATCAACCAAACAGCTGGAGCACGGAAACCTGGATGAACTGAGCGGCGTGGTGCTGGCATTGCTCGATCACCTGGACATTCCCGCAGCGCATCTGGTGGGTCATTCCATGGGCGGTGCGGTATCGCTGAACACCGCGCGTCTGGCTCCACAACGGGTACGTTCCCTGACCTTGATCGGCAGCGCCGGTCTGGGCGCGGACATCAACGGCGATTACCTGCAAGGTTTTGTCGAGGCGGCCAGCCGCAATGCCCTCAAGCCACAGCTGGTGCAACTGTTCTCCGACCCCGAACTGGTCAATCGGCAGATGCTCGAAGACATGCTCAAGTACAAGCGCCTGGAAGGGGTGGACGCGGCCCTGCGCCAGCTGGTTTCGGGATTGTTCAAAGAAGGACGGCAACAGTTCGATCTGCGCGACGTGGTGCAAGAAAGCCGGCAGCCGGTGTTGCTGATCTGGGGCGGTGACGACGCGATCATTCCTGCGGCCCACAGTGCCGGCCTGACAGCCCGGATCGAAATCCTGCCGGGCCAGGCGCACATGGTGCAGATGGAAGCGGCCGAGCAGGTCAACCGGCTGATTCTGGACTTTGTGCAACAACACTGATGCTCCCATGGCGACCTTTTTGCGGGTCGCCAAGGCCAACGACTTCAAGGAGATTCCAACATGAGCCTTTCAATTGATCCGACCCGCCGCATGCGTGCCGCTGTCTGGCATGGCCGTCACGATATCCGTGTCGAAGACGTTCCGCTGCCCGTGTCGCCACCAGCGGGTTGGGTCCAGATTCGCGTGCAATGGTGCGGTATTTGCGGCTCCGACCTGCACGAATACGTGGCCGGGCCGGTGTTCATCCCGGTGGATGCGCCACACCCGCTGACCGGAATCAAGGGGCAGTGCATTCTCGGTCATGAGTTCTGTGGCGAGATCGTCGAAATCGGAGCCGGTGTTGAAGGATTCAGTGTGGGCGAGCCGGTGGCAGCCGATGCCTGTCAGCACTGTGGCACCTGTTATTACTGCACCCATGGCTTGTACAACATTTGCGAGAACCTGGCCTTCACCGGGCTGATGAACAATGGTGCATTCGCCGAGTTGGTCAACGTGCCGGCCAATCTGCTGTACAAGTTGCCGGCCAACTTTCCCGCCGAGGCCGGGGCGCTGATCGAACCGCTGGCCGTGGGCATGCACGCGGTGAAAAAAGCCGGGAGTGTGCTGGGGAAAAATGTGGTGGTGGTTGGCGCGGGAACCATCGGCCTGTGCACCATCATGTGCGCCAAGGCTGCTGGTGCGGCCCAGGTCATCGCCCTGGAAATGTCAGGAACGCGCAAGGCCAAGGCTCTGGAGGTGGGGGCGAGCCATGTGCTAGACCCCAATGAATGTGACGCTCTGGCGGAGGTGCGGCGGTTGACCGGCGGACTTGGGGCGGATGTCAGCTTCGAATGCATCGGCAACAAACACACGGCCAAGCTCGCTATCGACCTCATTCGCAAGGCCGGCATGTGTGTGTTGGTGGGCATCTTCGAAGAACCCAGCGAGTTCAATTTCTTCGAGTTGGTCTCCACCGAAAAACAGGTGCTGGGTGCGCTCGCCTACAACGGCGAGTTCGCCGATGTGATCGCCTTTATTGCCGACGGCCGGCTGGACATCACACCGTTGGTAACCGGGCGCATTCAGCTGGAACAGATCGTCGGGCAGGGCTTTGAGGAATTGGTCAATAACAAGGAACACAACGTGAAAATCATCGTTTCACCCGCTCGAGTCTGAGGCCACCTGAAGCGTGCGGCCACGAAACATCCGTGAGAGGCCCACTCTGAACTACGCTTTGGAATCCAGGCTGGACGATCAGGTTCTTTCAGAACACTGAAAAAACCTGATCGTTCGCCAAGTACTACAGGGAGTTATCGCCATGACGTTTTTGCATTGCACGCAATCCTCCTCACATCCCCGTTGGAAGACTCGGATGCACCGCGACAGGGGCATTCTCGCCCGTATCGGCATCCTGAGCGTTTTTACCCTCAGCCTCCTGCCCACTCTGGCCATTTCAGCGACCTCCACTGCGACCTTCACCGTCTCCGCAAGCATTGTGGCCGGCTGCGGGATCTCCGCCTCTCCTTTGGCTTTCGGCGCCTATACAGGTGTGCAAGCCGATGCCGAGTCCAGCCTGTCGGTCAACTGCACCAACACAACTGCCTATAGTGTGGGCCTCGGTGCCGGGACGAGCGGCGGCACCGCGACCGCCCGGCAGATGTCCGGCACTCCCGCAGGCATCCTGTTCTATGCGCTGTACTCGGACGCCACGCGGGCGATCAACTGGGGCGACACCGGTGGCACTGGTCTCATCACTGGAACTGGCAGTGGCGCCGCCCAGGTAATCCCGGTCTATGGTCGGGTGGCGGCGGGGCAGCTTCTTCCGCCGGGCACCTATGCCGACACAATGACGGCCACCATTACCTTTTGACCTTGAAGACGGTGGTCAAGCACGGTTTTTTCCTTCAAAAATCCTATCGATACCCTGATACACACGAAACATGCCCCTTCGTCGCAAAGGTGCGGATTTGACGTGTTGTTTCCCACTTGGATGCTAACCTCAGCCTGCGAATAACCCCTTAAAGGGAATGGGAATTTGAATGGGCTAGGGGTTTTGGCGGTCATGAGCACGATGCTCAGTACGACAGCATTGGCGGCGCAGCTTCAGGTTGAGGTCCGGGTCAATGTGCAGCGCGGTTGCCAGTTGGTTGGCCAACAGCGTGAAGCGGGTATCGAGCAATTGGGTGTCCTCGACTTCGGCACTACCGCCCGCCTGGACGATCCTTCAGGGCCATTGAGTGCAGCATTGCTTGACACACGGCTGCCACGCCTGGAATGCAATCCCGATACCCCTTACCAATTACAGGTCGACGGCGGACTGCATGGCGGCGTCGGCGAGGTCCGTTATCTGGCGGGCAGTGCAGAGCACAGCAAACCCATTCCTTATCGCCTCTATCAAGACGCTGCACGGCAGATTCCGCTGCCGGTGAATGTGCTCTTGAGTGGGCGGGTACCGGATTCAGGTACGGTGGATTTGCCTCTGTACGGCCGTATCGAACGGCTGGCCGAGATCCCGCGCGTCAGCCGTTATTCCGATCTCTTGAAAGTGACCGTGAGCTGGTAGCAGGCATTGAGTGACACCTGTCCGATGGATTCGGGCAGTACAAGGAAAGGTCGTTCGCAAATGGACGCCCACTGTTTGAATCCTGATGGAACTGGGATCGGTGCAAGACGATGAAAAGTTGGGTGGTGATGCCCCTTGGCACAGTTTTACTACTGGCCGAGGAGGCGCAAGTGGCGATCAGCGGGCAGATTGATGCGCGGCTGATCATCATCGCCAGTTGTGCAGTGACCAATGACATAACCAGTAGCGACGGCAGTCCGATCGGTGATGTAGGCCTGTTGGATTTCGGCTCGCAAGGTCCGACCTGGACCAAGCCGATCAATGCCAACCTGAGCGATGCCGGCAACGGCACGCTGCAAGTCTCCTGCAACTCTTCGGTGACCGGTTTCACGGTGACCATCGACGGCGGCACCCATGGCGACGGCACCACGCGGCGCCTGGACAATGCTACCCAGACCATCCCTTATCAATTGTTCCTCGATGCTTCCGGTGGCGACAGCCCGAAGTCCAGCGTACCGAAGTTCACCCCGCTGGTTCCGCCAGCACTGACTTTCTAGTGCGATGCAGTCCTGCCGCGCTGATCCTGATCGGCGCGACTGGTTTGCCTCTGCCGCTGGCGGCGGACACCAGTCAGAGTTTTCAGGTCAGCGCGACCGTGACGGGGGCATGTCTGGTGATGGGCGGGGTTTCCACTTACGGAAAACTCGATTTCGGCACTCAATCGGCGCTAGCGACCAACATTGTGCAAGTGCAATTGAGCGACGGCGTGCAGTTGCAATGCACGCCGGGCGTGAGCCTGAACATGAGCGTCGATGGCGGCCAGTACAACAGCAACGGGCGACATCTGCAGCTTGATGACGGCAGTGCCCGTATGGCCTATCAATTATTCAGTGACGCGGCCTTCAGTGAGAGCCTGGGCATCGGTCAGAGCGTGGCCGTGGCCTACAGCGATGCGAACAACATCCGATTGCCTATCTACGCACAAGTACAGTTACCGGGTGATCAGCCCGGAGGAATTTATAGCGACGTGCTGCAGGTGCAGCTGTCGTGGTAGCTCGGTAGTTCGGGCATAAGGAGCAGGCATATGTATTCACCTTTGCGCAGGTTACCGGCCGCGCGTTGCGCTGTGCTGGCAATGGCATTGCTGGGCGGGGTCAAGGTGCAGGCGGCCAGTTCGGTGTTGATCTGGCCGATCGATCCGGTGCTGGAGGCCGATCAACAAGCGAGTGCGTTGTGGCTGGAAAATCGCGGCAACGAGACGGCAAATCTGCAGATCCGCGTGTTTGCCTGGAGCCAGAGTGGTTTCAGCGATCAGTATCAAAACCAGCGCGATGTCATTGGCAGCCCGCCGGTCGCGAAAATCGAACCCGGGCAGAAGCAACTCGTACGCCTGACCCGTACCCGCGATGTACCGCCGGGGCAGGAGTTGGCCTATCGCATCATTATCGATGAAATTCCCGCGGCCAGACCCGTGACGGCTGAAGACGGCAAAACCGCTGCCGCCATCCGGTTTCAAATGCGTTATTCGGTGCCGCTGTTTGCCTACGGTGCCGGTCTGTGGAGCAAGGAAGACATGAACCGTAAACGCGATCCCAAAGGCGCCGGGGCGCCTGATCTGAGCTGGCGCAAAGTGGCGGTCGATGGCCGTTCCTACGTGGAAGTGCGCAATCAGGGCGCGGTGCATGCTCGGTTGACCGATGTCGCGTTCAAGCAGGGTGGTCAGACACGGCCGCTGGTTGAGGGACTGCTCGGTTATGTGCTGCCGGGGGCGATCATGCGGTGGCCGACACCGGAGCCGATCAGTGCGGACCAGGCCTTGCAAGTGCGGGTCAATGGCGCGCCGCAGGTTCAGAATATTGCACCGGGACGGTGATAGCCCGGTGATAGGAACAGTGTGGCGAGGGCGCTTGCTCCCGCTCGGCTGCGAAGCAGTCGTAAAATCTGCAGCCGCGTTCTACCTGATAAAACGATGTCGCTGATTTTAGGGCCGCTCCGCGACCCAGCGGGAGCAAGCCCCCTCATTACAAGTGTTGTGCGCATCTCTTGATCGCCACAGTAAGGAAATGTCCATTGACGGACGCAAAACGGTGATGAGCCAGGATTGGGCTCGCAGTATCAAGCGTCCGCTGTGGGCCGCGATTGGCCTCTACTGTCTGGTATTCGCCCACCCCGGCCTTGGGGCAGAGCTGCCGCCAGCGCCCAGCGGCATGGAGGCGATTGCCGACGCGCAATTGTTTCTGGAACTGATCGTCAATCAAATGGAGACCGGGCGTGTGGTGGCAGTGGAGCAGCGCGGCGGGCGATTCTTTGTGCCGGTCGCGGCGTTACGCGAAATCGGTATGAAATTGCCGCAAGAACTCAACGCTGAGGTCGCCCTCGACAGTCTGCAAGGTTTGACAAGTGACTATGACAGTCAGGGGCAGCGGCTTTTGTTGACCGTCCCGCCGGACTGGTTGCCGGAGCAATTTGTCGGCAGCCAAGAGGCGTATCCGCGCACCGCGGCGTTGAGCAGTTTTGGTGCCTTGCTCAACTACGACTTGTACCTCAATGACACCGACGACAGCGGCACCTACCTTGCGGCCTGGAACGAAGTGCGGCTGTTTGACAGTTGGGGTACGCTGTCCAACACCGGGCAATACCGGCGCACGATTTCCGGAATCAGTAACGACACACTGAACAATGGTTATCGGCGTTACGACACCACCTGGCGTTATTCCGATGATGAACGCCTGCTGACTTACGAGGCGGGCGACCTGATCAGTGGTGCCTTGCCCTGGAGCAGTTCGGTGCGCCTGGGCGGTGTGCAAGTGTCGCGCGATTTCGGCGTGCGCCCGGACCTTGTGACCTACCCGTTGCCGCAGTTCGCCGGGGAGGCGGCGGTACCTTCATCGGTCGACCTGTTCATCAACGGCTACAAGTCCAGCAGCGCCGAGTTGCAGCCCGGTCCCTACACGCTGACCAACGTTCCGTTCATCAACGGTGCGGGCGAAGCAGTGGTGGTCACGACCGATGCCCTCGGTCGACAGGTCTCGACCACTGTGCCGTTCTATGTCACCAGCAACCTGCTGCAAAAAGGCCTGATGGATTTCTCGGTGGCCGCCGGTACCCTGCGCCGTGACTTCGGGATCCGCGATTTCGGTTACGGTCCGGGTGTGACCTCCGGCAGTCTGCGTTACGGTCTGAACGACAGTCTGACCCTCGAAACCCATGCCGAAGCCTCGGACGCGCTGGCCCTTGGTGGCGTTGGCGGCAACCTGCGCGTGGGCAATTTCGGCGTGCTCAACACGGCGATCAGTCAAAGCCGGTTCGACGGCAATAGCGGTCAGCAAGTCAGCCTCGGTTATCAATACAGCAGTCAGCACTACAGCGTTGCCTATCAGCGTATGCAGCGCCGCGACCAGTACGCCGACCTGACCGTGGTCGACAGCCCCTATGTCAGCCTCAGCCAGCGCAGCGAGCAGTTGACCCTGAGCGTCAGTCTCAACGGCTGGGGCAGCCTTGGCGCAGGCTATTTCGATGTGCGAGCGGCGGATGATTCGCGCACCCGGTTACTCAATCTGACCTGGAGCAAGCCACTGTGGCGCAATACCAGTTTTTACGTGTCGGCCAATCGTGAGATCGGCGATAGCGACTGGGCGATGCAGGCGCAACTAGTTATCCCGTTCGACCTGCGTGGCACTCTGAGCATGAGTGGCGAGCGCAGCAAGACCGGCATAAACCGCCAGCGCGTCAATTACAGTCGCGCGGTGCCTAGTGCAGGCGGCGTGGGCTTCAACCTCGGTTATGCCCACGACGAAGGCCCGGATTATCGTCAGGCCGACCTGACCTGGCGTCTGCAGTCGGTGCAATTGCAGGCAGGGATTTACGGCAGCAGTGACGCCGAGACTCGCTGGGCCGATGCCAGCGGCTCGCTGGTGTGGATGGACCATCAAGTGTTCGTTGCCAATCGTATCGATGATGCTTTCGTCGTGGTCAGCACGGGTGGCTTTGCCGATATCCCGGTGCGTTACGAAAATCAACGGGTGGGCCAGACGGATAAGAACGGTCATCTGCTGGTGCCATGGAGCAGCGCCTATTACCGCGGCAAATATGAAATCGACCCACTGAATTTGCCGACCAATGTGCAGAGTTCGAATGTTGAACAACGAGTCGCGGTGCGCCGTGGCAGTGGTTACCTTCTGGAGTTTCCACTGAGCCGGATCATTGCCGCGAGTGTTGTGTTGGTGGACGCGCAGCAGCACCCATTGCCCTTGGGCAGCGGCGTGCGGCACGAGCAGAGCGGGACGCACGCCGTGGTCGGTTGGGACGGGCTGGTTTATCTGGAAAACCTGGAAGAGCACAACAGTTTGCAGGTGACCTTGGACGATGGCCGGACTTGCCAGGCGCAGTTCACGCTGGACATGCAACAGGATCAGGTGCCGTTGATCGGGCCGCTGCTGTGTCAATGAAAACCGCATTGAATAGAACAGGGAGGTGGGTGTGCAACTTTTTGACCGATGGCCGGGTAGAGTGATCAGGCTGATGGCGATTTTTCTGCCGTGTCAGGCCTATGCCTTGTGCGAGGTGGCCAGTACTTCACCGGCGGGTTTTGGCTCGCTCAGTTCGATCGCGGTGCGTACCACTTTGCAAACCAGTTCCACCACCCATGCCGGTTTGAGTTGCACCGGTTCGTTGGTATCGCCGTTGGCCAGCGATGATCATTTTTACGCCACCATCACGTCTGCAACCGCAGGGGTGGTCGGGCCAACCAGTGATGTGATTGGCTACACACTGTTTGCCAACAACAGCAGCAGCTATCCGATCACTCGCGGCGTAGCGTTCGACTTCGCCCGACACTCGATCATCGATGACCTCGGCCTGCTTTCCAATCCAACGGTTGCCAAGGCTGTACCGATCTATCTGAATACGATCATCGGCAGCAACGTGGCGGCCGGGATCTACTCTGAAACCCTCAACATTTTCTGGAGTTGGGATTATTGCCATGACTATGGTGGCGGTGGCAGCTGTCAGGGGCGAGACATCAACAGCGGTTCCACGAGTCTGACTATCAATATGACCGTGGACAACGATTGCACGATCACTGCGCCGAACATCAGCTTTGGCAGCGCCTCGGCAATCAGCTCCTTCTCAACCGTCACTGGCCAGACGATCAACCTGGCCTGTACCAAGGGCAGTGCCTACACGGTGGGGCTGGATGATGGTCAGCATGCTGTCGGCGTGGGCGGGCGCAGGCGGATGATCTCAGGCAGCAATTACTTGGATTACGACATTTTCAAGAGTGCCGGAAGCACTCGTTGGGGCAGTGTCAGCACGGCGCGTCGCACAAGTTCCGATGCCGAGGTCAACCCCGGCAACGGCTTGGGCACTGGCAGTCAGATCTTCAACTACAACGCCAAAATCTACCTAGACCAGAACACGCCGCCACCGGGAACCTACATGGACAGTGTGGTGCTGGATGTGGGGTTCTAGTACGAGCTTCCAGGTATAAAAAAAGGACCTCTGAAAAGAGGTCCTTTTGTTTTTCCATGCTTGAGCGCAACGATTACTCAGTTCTTCACCGTTTCCTCAAGAGAGAAGCGCCCCAGTGGATTCTGCTGGAAGTTTTCAATGTTCTTGCGCGAAATGTTGATGTAAGGGCTGTAGTAAAGGTCGATCCAGTTGACGTCATTTTTGGCGATCTTCTGCAGGTCGACGTACATCTGTTCACGTTTGGCCGGGGCCGCTTCAATGCGGGCAGCCGATACCAGATCCTTGACCTTGTCGTTCTTGTAGCGGGTCATGTAGTTCATGTTGGTGTCGTGGCCCAGAACGAACGTGGTCTTCTGGTCCGGGTCGAGGATGTCGTTGGTCCAGTACATCACGGACAGGTCGTAGTCACCGTCGACCAGCATCTGCCAGCTCTGGGTGGGGTCAACTTTTTGCAGGGTGGCGGTCACACCGACAGCCGCCAGTTGCTGTTGAACCAGCACGGCAATCTGCTCATCGGCTTCGTTGCCGGCGTTGACCACGTAATTCAGCTTCATGCCCGTTGCGCCGGCATCGCTCAGCATCTGCTTGGCTTTGGCCGGGTCGAATGGACGCTTCAAGTTGTCGGCGTAGTGGTAAAGCGAGCCTTTGGGAATGTAGGAGTAAGCCTCCTGGCCATGGCCGAAGGTCACGGTATCGACCACCGATTTTTTGTTGATGGCCATATCCAGTGCCTGACGTACTTCAGGCTTGGCCAGCAGCCCATGCTCGTGGTTGATCAACAAGTGATCTTCCCGAGTGGAAGGGTCGGAGTGGATGGTCAGGTTGGGGTCCTTGCTCAGCGCATCGACTCGCGAAAACGGTACGAAGATCGCGGTGTCCAGCTCACCGGCCTGCACCTTGAGCATCCGGGTGTTGTCGTCGGGAATGGAAATCCACTCCACGCCATCCAGGCTGACCTTGTCGGCCTGCCAGAAATGCGGGTTCTTCGCCAGCTTCACGCGATCGCCGCGCAGCCATTCCTTGACAAAAAATGCCCCTGACACCACGGGCTCCTGGGCATAGGCATCTTCGCCCATGCGGGTCATGGCCTTCTGCGAGAGCACCGACACGGTCGGCGAGGCCAATTGCGAGAGGAACGGTACCGACGGGGTAGTCAGGGTGACCACCAGGGTCTGCGGATCGGCTGCTTTCGCCGTGTCGATCAGTTTGTAGGCATCGCTCCACAGCGAAGCCTTGTTATCACGAGTACGCAACAGACTGAATGCCGCATCATCGGCCGTGATCGGCGAGCCGTCGGAGAATTTTGCCGCGCGCATTTTGAACGTGTAGGTCAGGCCATCGTCGGAGACTTTCCAGCTTTCAGCCAGGCCGGGTTCCATCTTGCTGCCGGCCTTGTCGACCCGGATCAGCGTGTCGTAGACATTGGAAAACACCCAGGTATCGCGGTTTTGCGCGCTTTTGATCGGGTCGAACGTGGTGCTTTCTTCACGGCAACCGATGGTGAGTACACCCGCCGCCTGGGCAATGCCGCTGGCAAGGGTGCAAGCGGTCAATGTGGCTGCGGCGAGCAATTTCAAATGCCTGGATCTCATGGTCAAACTCCTTCTTGATGAGTACGTGGTTTTTTAAAACACAGGCTCCTCGAGCACGCAGTCGTAACGGCGAGCGTCGAGTTGACGGGTAGGGGGCGCCACCTGGCTACAAGTGGCACGAGCGTAGCGACAGCGTGGGTGAAAGGCGCAGCCGGATGGCAACTGCAAAGGGCTGGGCGGTTCACCGGGCAAAGGGTCGGTGGGTAGCGCACGGGCCGGGTCGATTTCTGGAATCGACTGGATCAGCGCGGCGGTATAGGGATGTCGCGGGGAACGAAATACGTCCTCCACGGAGCCTTCTTCGACGATCTTGCCCAGGTACATCACCGCCACCCGATCACAGAGCCGGCGAACGATCGCCAGATCATGGGCAATGAACACAATCGCCAGGTTCATGCGCTGACGCAGCTCCAGCAGCAGGTTGATGATCTGCCCCTGGATGGACACGTCCAGCGCGGCCACGCATTCATCGGCGACGATCAGGCGCGGTTCCACAGCCAGCGCGCGGGCGATCCCGACACGCTGGCATTGGCCGCCGCTCAAGGCGTGCGGTTTGCGGGCGGCCAATTCGGGGCGCAGACCGACCAGCGTCAGCAGTTCATCGACACGGGCGGCAATCAGCGAGTCCGGCACCTTGCGTTGTACCCGGAGCACTTCTGCCAGGGTCTGGCCGATGCTCAGGCGTGGATTGAGGGCGGCATAAGGGTCTTGGAAAACCATCGCTGTCTCATGACGCAGTCTCTCGATATCGATCTTCCCGGCATGGGCCATGTCGATGCCATCGAACAGCACCTGCCCGGCGTAAATCTCGTTAAGGTGCAGGATCGCTCGCCCCAGGCTGCTTTTGCCACTGCCCGACTCGCCGACCAGGCCGAGCGTCTCTCCGGCTGAGAGGGTCAGCGAAACGCCGTTGACCGCCGTCAGCCATTGCCGGTTCATGCCCAGCAGACCAGTGCCCGGCGCGGCGAAGCGCACATGCAAATCCTTGACCTTGAGCAGGGTCATGAGCGGTCTCCGGCGGCCAAGGGGTAATGGCATGCGATGCGGTGTCCATGGCTGACCGGCTGCAAACCCGGCATCAGTGTTGTGCATCGGTTACCGATTTGCTGGCAACGCGGATTGAAGCGGCAACCCTGGGGCAGGGCGTCGAGCAGGGGCGGTTGCCCGGCGATGGTTTGGAGCAATGCGTGACCGTGACTGGTGGCCGGCTGACAGTCGATCAACCCCGCGGTGTAAGGGTGGCGTGGATGGGCCAGCACCTCGTGCTTGTTGCCGTGCTCGCACAAGCGTCCGGCGTACATCACCGCAATCGAGTCGCAGGTCTGCGCAACGACCCCCAGGTCATGGGTGATCATGATGATCGACAGGCCACGCTGGTCACGCAGATCGAGCAGCAGGCGCAGGATCTGCGCTTGCACCGTGACGTCGAGGGCGGTGGTCGGTTCGTCGGCGATCAGCACGTTCGGGTTGCAGCCCAGTGCCACGGCGATCATCGCTCGCTGGCGCATGCCGCCGGAAAATTCGTGAGGGTAACTGTCGACTCGTCGCTGCGGATCGGGAATGCCCACTTGCCGGAGTACGTCGATGGCTTGAGCGCGGGCTTCACGCTTGCTGGCGCCTTGGTGTAGACGAATACCTTCGCCAATCTGCTCGCCGATGCGCATCAACGGGTCGAGATGGCTGCTGGGGTTCTGGAAAATCATCCCCAATTGACGTCCACGCATGCGGCGCATGCCGGCCTCGTCCAGGTGCAATAGATTTTCCCCGGCCAACTGCACGGTTGTGCCTTCGACTCGCAGGTTTGGCGACGGCAGCAGCCTCATTAAACCGCGACAGGCCATGGTTTTGCCGGAGCCGCTTTCCCCCACCAGTCCGAGCACTTCACCCTCGGCCAGGTCAAAGGACAAGCGATCCACCAGCGTCACCTCGTGCTCACCCTTACGGGCGATAACGCTGAGCTCCTCGACCTTCAGCACAGGCGCACTCACGAGCGTTCACCCAAGTGTTCGGCAACAGCGTCGGCCAGCAGGCTGAAGCCCATGGCCAGGGTGACGATCGCCAATCCCGGAAAGGTGCAGATCCACCAGGCGGAGGTAATGAAACTCTGACCTTCGGCGACCATCGTGCCCCACTCGGCGGTCGGTGGTTGAACCCCGAGGCCGAGGTAACTGACCGCCGCGCCGTTGAGCAATACCAGTACCGCATCGGACATGGAAAACACGATCGAGCCGAACATCGCGTTCGGCAGCAGGTGCCTGAACAGAATGCGCCCATGACCGAAGCCGAGGCTTTTGGCGGCCAGGGCAAAATCGCTTTCCTTGAGGATCAGGATCTGCGAGCGGATCAATCGTGCGTAGGACACCCAGCCCACCAGGGCCATGGCGATATAAAAACTCATCAGGCCGGGACCGAGAATCGCCATGATCGCCAGCATCAACACCAGGAACGGGAAGGCCAGGATGATATCGATCAGGCGCATACAGAACGTGTCGAAACGTCCGCCGATGTAGCCGGACAAAGCCCCGACACACGTGCCGATCAGAAACGGGAAAATCACCCCGATGACCGCCAATTGCAAGTCGATGCGGGCCGACCAGATCACTCGGGACAAGACGTCGCGGCCAAAATTGTCGGTGCCGAACGGATGGGCCAGATGGGGCGCCAGCAAGCGAATATCAGTGTTCTGGGCGATTGGATCGAAGGGCGCGATCCAGGGCGCGAAGATCGCCAGCACCAGCCAACCGAACAGGATTGCCAGGCCCAATCCCATTGCCAGTCGAGGGTTGCGCAAACCCAGGCGCAGGTTCAGTCGGGGGACCGTCGTTGCCTGGCTGCTCATCGGATTTTCACCCGTGGATCGATGGCTACTGTCACCACATCGGCGAGAAAGTTTACCGCCACAGTGGCGCAGGCCAGCACCATCGCCACGCCCTGGACCACCATATAGTCACGGGTGAAGATGCCTCGGACCAATAACTGGCCGATCCCGGGAATGGCGAACAGACTTTCGATGACCACCGTGCCGCTGATCAGCCAGCCGATATTCACCGCCAGCAGGTTGACGGCGGGTACGAGCGAGTTGGGCAGTACATGGCGACGAAACACCGCGTTTTCGGGCAGGCCGCGAGCCCGGGCTGCCGTGACATGGTCGGCTTGCAACTCCATCAGCATGCTTGCCCTCAGGTTACGTATCAATACCGCCGATAACGCCAGGGCAATGGTCAGGCAGGGCAGGGCCATGTGGTGCAGTTTGTCCGGCCAGGAACGGCCGTAGCCGGAAACCGGAAACCAGCCCAGTTGTACGCTGAAGAGCAGGATCAACATGATCCCCAGCCAAAATGCCGGCATGCCGAGGCCGGCGGTGGTGAACAGGCGGATCAGGTTGTCGCCCCAACCGCCCTTGTTACGGGCCGCAACGGTGGCCAGCGGCACCGCGATCAACATGGCCAGCAGCACGCTGCCAAGCACCAGAAACAGCGTGGGTTCGATGCGCGTACTGATCAGCTTCAGGGCGTCGACCTTGTACAGCAATGACTGGCCGAGGTCGCCATTGAACAGGTTTTTCAGGAAGTAGAAGTACTGCATCCACAGCGGCTGATCGAGGCCGAACTGAGCCCGTACCCTGAGCAGCCCCTCCGGCGTACTGCGCGAGCCGAGCAGGGCGCGCGCCGGGTCGCCGGGAATCGAGCGCACCAGCACAAACGTGATGAGACTGATGCCGAACAGCACCGGCAGCAGCTGCAGGGGGCGTGACAGGATGAAACGATAACGCGACAGATTCATCGACTAACCTCGGTGCCGCTGGAGGAAGTCCAGTAACACCGGAAAGTAGGCGTGGGGTTCTTCGTAGAAGGGCATGTGGCTGCTGTTGGGGAACACATGCAGTGCCGCATCCTTGAGCGCCATTTTCATGCGCATGGCACAGGCCGGCGTCAGTTCGTCGTGCTGGCCGGTGGTAATCAATACCGGCATGGTGAAGTCGGCCATTTCCTGGAGACGGTTCCAGTTTTTCAGGTTGCCGACGTAGAGAAACTCATTGGGCCCCTGCATGGTTGTGTAGGGCCCCATGTTCCAGTCGCCCAGAGAGCGCGTGACCGGCGCCGGCCACTCGTCCAGGCGGCAGACGTGGCGATAGTTGAGGAGGGTGATTGCCGCTTGGTATTGAGGGTGATCGAGGGTGCCCATGGCTTCATGGCGCTGCATCATGGCCACGGTTTCGCTGCCCAGCGCACCCCGCAGACGCTCCAGTTCCTGAGACAGGTGCGGGATATCGCCTACGGTATTTTCCAGAATCAGGGTTTTGAGTGCATGAGGGTGGTAAATGGCATATTCGATCGCCAGCCAGCCACCCCAGGAGTGCCCCAGCAAATGCACCCGGCCCAGGTCGAGGGCCTGCCGGACGGTTTCCACCTCAGCGACATAACGGGAAATATCCCACAGGGATGGGTCTTGAGGTCTATCAGATGCGCCGGTGCCGAGTTGGTCGAAGGCGACCACGCGCAACCCCTTGTCCTTGAGCCAGCCATGGGCGTCACGCAGATAATCGCAGGGAAGCCCCGGGCCTCCATTGAGGCACAGCAGGACCTCATCGCCCTCGCCAAAGCTATAAACCACCAGATTGTGGCCATCGACCTCGACGTTATAGTGCTGGTCCGGCTCGATTTCACGCCACATCGCAATTCTCCCTTTATGATGCTGACCGGTTCGGAGGCTAACTAAATGGCCTACCTTACTGAGTAAGTCTTGCGCCCAAAAGCTAGTATTTCTAATAGGTTTTGTCTGGCAGTCCCTCGCCGAGGCGTGGCATTCTACGTGCTGAATTTCAGGATTGAAATTAATTAGGAAGGGCAATGGATGCAGACGAAGCTATCAGACCTCAATCCCCGTCTGTTGTCGGGCAAGAGCCTGGATGAGCAGATGGACAACGCCTTGCTGTTGGCCCAGGAGCTGGGCTTCGATGCGTTGGTGTACGACTACAGCCCGGTGCCGCTGGACCATGAAGGCAAGTTGATCACGCCCTCGGTGCTCAAACTGCGCAACACGCCAGCCGATTGGCATGCGCGTTGGTGTGCAGAGGGTTACTACCAGATCGACCCTGTCCAGCAGGTAGCACTCAATTGTGTTTCACCCTTTGTCTGGTCTTACAAACCCGGGACTGACACCCTGCTGGAGCCGGTCATCAGTCAGTGCCATGCGCCAGTGGTGAATTATCTGGAAGACGCGCAGATGACCTGTGGTGTGTCGGTCCCGATTCATCTGCCCAGAGGCGGCTTTGCCTCCTTGACCGGGCTGCGTACCAGCAGCAGCAGTGTCCTGTGCGATGCCCGGCGGACCCTCGCCGATTTCAGCCTGATTTCCCATGCCTTGCAGGAAGCGGCCTATCCGTTGCTTGGCAAGGAGGCTCACACGCCTCCCGTTCATCTGACCAAACGTGAACGCGAGTGCCTTAAATGGGCGGCTGAGGGGCTGACCGCCGCCGAGATTGCCAACCAACTGAATCGTTCATTGGCCACCATCAGCCTCCATCTGACCTCGGCCATGCATAAACTCGGGGCCAAGAATCGGGTCCAGGCCGTGGTGCGGGCCACCCACTATCGATTGCTCGATAGCTGAAACAGGGCAAAAACCTATCTATTTCTCTAGTTATTTTGACGGTCTGATCCCGCTATCGTGTGCCGTACGGTTTTTCAGGGGCGGCACGAAGAAATGGAATCTATCGGAATACGCGAAGGCTTCGCACCTTTTGGTCCTTATCAGACCTGGTATCGCGTCACAGGTCACTTTGACGGCAAGAACACGCCGCTGGTGATTCTGCATGGCGGCCCGGGCTGCACGCATGATTACGTCGATGCTTATAAGGACATCGCCGCGAGTGGGCGGGCGGTGGTGCATTACGATCAATTGGGTAACGGTCGCTCGACCCACCTGCCGGAAAAAGACACCTCGTTCTGGAACGTAGCGCTGTTTCTCGAGGAGCTGGACAACCTGCTGGATCATCTCGGTATCAGCGACAATTACGCACTCCTGGGGCAATCCTGGGGCGGCATGCTCGCCAGCGAGCACGCGGTACGCCAACCTGCGGGACTACGGGCCTTGATCCTCGCTAATTCCCCGTCGGACATGCGCGTCTGGGTTCAGGAAGCCAACCGTTTACGTCAACTGCTGCCTGCCGGTGTCCATGAAACTTTGCTTGAGTACGAACGGGCAGGGGATTTTCAAGCGGTCGCCTATCAGGACGCTTCGAGGGTTTTTTACGACAACCATGTGTGTCGCGTCATTCCCTGGCCCGAAGAAGTCGCGCGTACGTTTGCCCAGGTCGATGCCGATCCCACCGTTTACCATGCGATGAGCGGGCCGACGGAGTTTCATGTGATAGGTAGCCTGAAAGACTGGACCATCGTCGACCGTTTGCCGCAGGTCAACGTGCCGACGCTGGTGATCTCCGGTCGCTACGATGAAGCAACACCGACCGTGGTCAGACCCTTTCTGCAGCAGATCCCGAATGTTCGTTGGGCGTTGTTCGAGAACTCCAGCCATATGCCCCATGTCGAGGAGCGGGTCGGCTGCATGGGGACGGTGGTGAGGTTTCTGGATGAGTGCTTGAACGGGGCTATGGCTGGCGATCGCAAGCTTGAAGAGCTCCCACTCTGACCCGTGTCTTTCCTGTTCCGTGGCATGAAGAATCCACCGTCGCTGACGAGCACACCTCGACCGTTGGATTCCGCTGCCAGGGTCATATCGGTCACGGCCACCCCCAAACTTGTTTCGTTTTCAAGCCGCCGGCATTTGCTGGCGGTGGTAGAGAAACTCCAGGACCGTCGTGCGATAGCGGTGGTACTCGGGGTCGTTGGCCAGTACCAAGCGATTGCGCGGTTTTGCCAGGCCAACGCTAAGGATCTCACCGACGGTGGCCGCCGGCCCGTTGGTCATCATCACGATGCGGTCGGAGAGCAATACGGCCTCATCGACATCATGGGTGACCATCACCACGGTGCTCTGAGTGGCGGCAACGATACGCAGCAGCTCGTCCTGAAGGTGCGCGCGGGTGAGGGCGTCGAGCGCGCCGAAGGGTTCGTCCATCAGCAGTATTTTCGGCTCCATGGCCAGCGCGCGAGCGATGCCGACACGCTGCTTCATGCCCCCGGAAATCTCGCTGGGATGCTTGTGCATGGCATGCTCAAGACCGACCATTGCCAGCGCCGCCTCGGTACGCGCCTTCAGCGCGGCCTTGTTTTCGCGTTTGCCGAATACCTTCTCCACGGCCAGGTGCACGTTACCGAAGCAAGTCAGCCAGGGCAGCAGGCTGTGGTTTTGAAACACCACTGCGCGCTCAGGGCCGGGACCGTCGATCTCGCGACCGTTGCATATCAAGCCGCCGCCATTGGCTTCAAGCAGACCGGCGATCAGGTTCAGCACCGTGGATTTGCCACAGCCTGAATGGCCGATCAACGAGACGAACTCGCCACGAGCGATGCTCAGGTTGACGTTGCTGAGGGCCTGGAAGCGGCCTTTTTTGGTGTCGAAGTGCTTGCTGACCTGGGTCAGCTCGACGAATTTAGTCATCTCGGTTCTCCTGCATCGGATAAGCGTCAGGTGCGGGCAACCCAAACACCCGCGCGGGCGTCGGTTCAGTTGGTGTAGTCGAAGCGTTTGGCGATCCACAACAGGCCCTGCTCAAGCAGCAGACCGACCAGACCGACGATGATGATGGCGATGAGAATGTGCTCGACGTTGAGGTTGTTCCATTCGTCCCATACCCAGAAACCCAGGCCGACACCGCCGGTGAGCATTTCTGCGGCGACGATCACCAGCCACGCCACGCCGATGGACAGGCGAATGCCGGTCATCAGATGCGGCAGCACCGAAGGAAACAGGATGTGGGTGAACACCTTCCATTCGCTGAGCTTGAGCACCCGCGCGACGTTCAAGTAGTCCTGCGGCACGCTGGCGACCCCCGCAGCGGTGTTGAGGATGATCGGCCAGATCGAGCTGATGAAAATCACCCAGATCGATGCCGGGCCGGCGGCCTTGAACACCAGCAGGCCGATCGGCAACCACGCCAGCGGCGAGACTGGACGTAGCAGGCTGATGATCGGCGCGAACATACCGCCTAGGAAGGCGAAGCGGCCAATGGCGAAGCCCAGCGGAATACCGAGCAGGGCGGCGAGGCCGAAGCCGATGCCGACCCGGCCAAGGGAGGCCAGTACGTTCCAGCCAATGCCCATGTCGTTCGGACCGTTGTCGTAGAAGGGGGCGCTGAACAGCTCCAGGGCTGAATACCAAGTAGCGAGCGGGCCGGGCAGGCCCTCACTGCGTGCGGCTATAAACGCCCAGACGGCGAGAAACAGGGCGATACCCAATGCTGGGGCAATGCCATCCCTGGCGCGTTGACGCAACCCGCTCAGGAGGGGAGAGCGACGCTCTGGCTGGGTACTCGCCGTAGTGGTGGGCGGCGCTGGCAACTTGAGGGGTGCGTTCATGGCGGGTTACTCCGGTCAGGCTTTGATGGTGAAGGAGTTGGCATAGGCGGCCGGATTGGAGCCGTCCCAGACCTTGCCGTCGATCAGGGTGCTACTGCGCAGCGGACTGCCCGGTACAGTCAGGCCAAGCTGGCTGGCGGCTTCGCCGTAGAGTTTTGTCTGGTTGATAGACTTGGCCACACCGGCGTAGTCCACATCCTCCTTGAGCAGGCCCCAGCGACGGAACTGAGTGAGGAACCACATACCGTCCGACAGGTAGGGGTAGTTGACGCTGCCATCCTTGCAGAAGGACATCGCATGCTCGTCCGTCCATTGGTTGCCTGCCCCGTCGTCATAGTGGCCGAGGAAGCGTTGTTCGATCACTTCGACGGGCGCATTCACGTAGGCCTTGCCGGCAATCAGTTGGGCGGTGCTTTTTTTGTTCTCTACGCTGGCCTCGATGAACCGGCTGGCGTCGAGCACCGCCATGGTCAGCGCCCGGGCGGTGTTGGGGTATTGCTCGACGAAGGCACGGGTGGTGCCAAGGATTTTCTCCGGGTGATCGGGCCAGAGTTTCTGGGTGGTAACGGCGGTGAAGCCGATGTTGTCGGCAATCGCCCGGGCTCCCCAAGGCTCGCCGACACAGAAGCCGTCCATGTTGCCCACGCGCATGTTGGCGACCATCTGTGGCGGTGGCACCACGATGGTCTTCACATCGGTCAGCGGGTTGATGCCGAGGCTGGCGAGCCAGTAATTGAGCCACATGGCATGGGTGCCGGTGGGGAACGTCTGGGCGAAGGTCAGTGGCGTACCACCTTGCTTGACCTTG
Organism: Pseudomonas sp. PDM09; assembly: GCF_014852305.1. Taxonomy (NCBI): domain Bacteria; kingdom Pseudomonadati; phylum Pseudomonadota; class Gammaproteobacteria; order Pseudomonadales; family Pseudomonadaceae; genus Pseudomonas; species Pseudomonas sp. PDM09. The sequence continues at coordinate 145,566 of NZ_JACVBI010000005.1, forward strand.
GCGGCCAGTTGCTCGCCATTGGTCACGCCCGCTTGCTGCAGCTGTTTGGAGAGGGTGATCGCCTGGCCGTTCTGGTTCAGTCCCATGAGCATGGCCATATCTCTCTGCGGCCCGCCGATGCCCAGTTGCACGCCATAGATCAGGCCGTAGAGCACATGGGCAGCATCCAGTTCGCCGTTGAGCAGTTTGTCGCGCACGCCGGCCCAGGACGCCTCTTTGCTCGGCGTGATAGTAAGACCGTATTTTTCGCCGAAACCCTGGGTTGCCGCCACCACGACTGATGCGCAGTCGGTGAGGGGAATGAAACCGACCTTCAGTGCAGCTTTCTCCGGCGCGTCGCTGCCGGCAGCCCAGACTGCGCTACGCAGAAAGCCTGGCACGACAACATCGAGGGCGGCGATCCCGGCGACAGTACCTGCCGTCACCAGGGATTGCTTCAGAAAGGTGCGCCGGCCGGGGTGTACCGGATGTTGCGAGTCACGCTCATCAGTCATAACCACATCCTTTTTTTAGGGGCAAAAAAAACGGCGTGCGCCAGGCTCCCTCGATAGAGGGACCTGACGGACGCCGTTGTCCGGAAAGTGCAGCACGCCGCCATTGGCGTGCCGCATAAGTCTGTTAGTCAGTAGTAGCAAAGGGCTTGCCAAGTTTATGTCCGAGTTTTTTTATGCAAAAAAAATCAATTGGTACAAAGGCTTGAAGTAGTTTTGTGATGTTTTCTAAAAAGATATCGAAGGGGGCGTAGAGCCGGGGGAGAGCGAAGCACTGATCGCTTTTTGGGCAGCTTGGGTGCGAGGTGAACTAAAACAGCTCTCCTGCGCACCGTTGCGAAGTCGAATGGAGGTAAGCCTTAGCCCAGATCCCGGCGGATGGCGTCGAGGCGCTCGTCGAGCAATGGGGTGAGCAGGGCGTAGCACTGCGCTGGGGAGATGGACACTGTCGTTGTACCGATCAGGCAGCGTTGCAGTCGTTCGAGAGCGTTGTGCAGCGAGCGGGGGGCATGCCTGAGCAAGCGCTCGTGCAGGTACTGCAATTGAACAAGCATTTGCAGTGGGCAATTCTGATGGGCGGCGGCGCGCACCGACAGGCCGCGCAGCCGCCCCAGGTCTTCCAGCTCCCAACAGCGCTCGGCGATGCTCGGGGGCTGCAGATTAAGCGCGCAGCGCCGCAGTTCGAGGTTCTGGATGGCGCCGAGCAGGTCTTGCAGCAACCGGCAATGGCCCTCGAAATCCGCAGGTTCGCGGCGTAATGCGTTCCAGGCCTGGCACTGTGCGCTATACGGCCATTCTTTCCAGCGTTGGTCGAGCGAATGACCCAGTGCCTGGCAACGTTGTTGTGCCTCGCGGGTGGTCTGTCCGCCGAGACCGCGATGCTGCTGCAGACCTTGCAACAGGTCGAGACCCAGCAAAAGCATCTGTCTGAGTCCCGCGTCGTTGTGTGGCAGACGGGTTCGTCGGGATTGCCCACCATCGAGTGCGGCGGCGAATTGTAGGTTCATGGGCGGTTTCCGACGGTGAGCTGGTTGAGATAATGGGTCAGGTCGTGCAGCGCATGGGTCCGCGTACGCTGCTCTTGCACCGTGGCATTGACCTGTTGCAACTGTTCGCTGAGGTCATGATTGGCTTGCTGATGCTCGCTGAGCGCCTGCTGCATGGCGCCGAGGTGTTGCAGATTGATCTGGCTATGTTGAGCCAGGTCGTCGAGGTTGGCGGCGAGTTGCTCGCTCTGTTGGCTACCGGCTGCCAGCAGGCCGCGGTGTTCCTTGACCTCGCCATCCACTTGGCGCACGGCCATGGCGATCGCCGTCGCGGCTGTGGTGATTTCATGGGTAGCCCGGTCCGTGGCTTGGGCCAGGCTGCGGACCTCATCGGCGACCACGGCGAAACCGCGACCGTGCTCGCCGGCACGGGCCGCTTCGATGGAGGCATTGAGTGCCAACAACTGGGTCTGTTTGGCCAGTGCCTGAATGCTATTGACGGTGCTTTCTACTGCGCTAGTGCGCTGCAGCAATGCTTCCACGGCGTGTGCGGTATTGCCCAGGCTATGCTGAATGGCGCGCATGCTGTCACCCACTGAGCGCGCCTCCAGACAACCGGTTTCGCTCATGGTATGGGCGTTGGCGAAGGCTGCCAGCGCGCCCTGGGCCAAGGCATCAATGCTGTGTAAGGTCTGATCGATTTGCTCGCTGGCGGCGGCGATCATGGCGATTCGTTGGCTCTGTTCCTCACCTTGGTCGCGGGCCTGTTGAGACATTTGCTCCAGCGCATGACTGGCGAACTGTACTTCGCTGCGCAAGCGTTCGTTGTTGCGCAGTTGCATGCTGGCGGCCACCAGTAGCGTCGCTGGGTCGGCATCCCGGGAGCTGCGCAGCAGTTGTGCAAGTTCAGTGTCCCAGAATATCTGTAGATGGCGTTGATGACGCTCACGAAGATGCCACGCGCACCCCAGATAGAGGACGCCAGGTATCAGGGCTAGTGCGCTTGCTGGCTGTTCGGCCAGTGCGAGACCGCAGGCGCCGAGGGCCAGCCCGAGTGGTAACCAGAGGCCGATCCTGCTGCGTTCGAGCAGGGCCATGCCAGGGTCGAACAATGACCGCAGTGCAATGCCAGCAGGGCGTAACTTGCCAACACCGCTGTGTGCAGGCGCGATGGCGTGACCCTGGGGGAGCATTCCTTGAGCAGGCATGAGGATTTCCTTTTATGCCGGGGTGAAAGCAAAAACGGCGCACGCCCACCTGTCGCAATGCGCAGGGGAGCGGACGCCGTTGTCCGTGATGTTTGCGAAGCCATCGTCGTTGATGGCTCAAGCCTGATCAGACCTAAGCAAGTTGTTTGCCAGCCGTGCCATCGACAACTTGTCAGCCTGTCGCTCGCGCAGTGGGAGGGGGTCCATTCGATGGCTATAGGGCTGCGAAGGCAGAAAAGGTGATCAACGCACCAGTCGCGGGAATTTCCGAGCCGCAGTGCTCTGTTCTGGTTCGCGCAGGGCGTTACAGCATGTTGGCCAGAACGGTCGATCCGGCATCCCTGACAGATCAGATTTCGTCGTCATCCCTCAGCTGAAACTGTGGCTCATGTATTGAGTTCTGCGCAGAGAAGAGATGGACAGGGTATTCAGCCATGATTAATCGCAAGTGCTCGATAGCTTCCAGGTATTTAAGATCGGCCTGCCGTCTTTTCCTCTGATACTGGGTGAACTTTTCCGCGTCCATGTGGGGCTGATCGAGAAGATCAAGGGCGGCGTGGCTCAAGTGATAGGCGTCGCTGAACAGTTGTTTGTTACGTTCAAGCGCCAGATTCAGGCAGGCAATCGCTTGATCGGAAGTCATCGTACCGTTCATTGCTGCGACCTCTTTTATAGGTGTGTCCCTGGATTTGGGTTAATGCCTGGCTCCTGTGAAAAGCGCTTGGGGCCTTTCAAGAAAACCTGGCCGAGTTGCGACTATCTACCGCGACGCCACACCTTGAGGTAGTCCACGCTGAAGGTGGAGGGCAGGTCGGCATCGTCGACAACACCGAACCAATTCCACATGGCCTCGCTGTCAAAGTTGATCTGCATCGGGAAAAACCAGTGGGTGTTCTTTGCCTCGCGTACAAGGACGCCATCGACGTACCAGCGCAACGTATCGGGCTGCCAGTCAAAACCGTAGACATGGAAGTCGCTGGCGAGCCGCCAAGGGCTGATCCAGTTGCTGCCATCGCTCAAATGCTCGGTGCTGTGCGGCGTGGCCCAAACGTGGGCGTTCATGTTGTACATGCGGTCGAAAGAGGCGTTTTTGGTTTTGCCACCGATTTCGAAGATGTCGATTTCCGTGGCATTGTCGGCAAGCCCCGTCCACGCGAGCCAGAAGGCGCTGGAGCCGGCCGAGTCCATCGGTTTGGCGCGGGCTTCGTAGTAGCCGTAAAAACTGCGCTCAATCGTGCGCACCATAGCCGAGCTATAACCTTCAAAGCCGAGTCGTACGTACTTTTGCGGCAAGGTTTGCTTGCGGAAAACGATGTTCAGATGGCCATCGCTCAGGTAAGCGTTGTCCGGCATGAACAGCGCCGGTTTGCGCCCGAGCGAGTCGGTGCCCGTGGCGTTGTTGACGTGCCAGCGGCTGGGGTCAAGGATCGCACCATCGAAATCGTCGGACAATTGTGTGTCCAGCCTCCATTGTCCGGCATTGCCCTGATCGGACAGCGGCAATCCGGTGTGGGTCCGTTCCGGTATCGTTCCCAGCGGGCCGACGCGGGTCCAGGAATTGGCAGCCTTGGGAAGGTCGACGGACCACTTGTTCGCCAGGTACTGAAATACGCGCTGCCGTTCCTCCAGGGATGCCAGGTGCCGGTCGTACATCAGTATTTCGGCGATGTCGCCGCGCAAATGTTCGACGCTGCCGACTACGTTGCGCCCCACCGCATACGGGCCGATGGGCACGTCGTTGAGTTCCAGGACGAAGAGGGTCGGATCGTAGGCGGTGCGCTGTTGCACGCTGATCGCGAAGTTCGGTGGCACGTTGTCGTTATCGGCGATTATCGGGCGCGAACTGAATAGTCGCTGCCAGGTCTCGCCGCCGCTTTGCTCGTTTAGTCTGCGTGACACGATCAATAGGGTAACAGGGCCTTTTGCCGTACGAATGGCCTTGCCAAGGAAGGCTGAAGTACCACTCAAGCGCACCACCGGATGGCCATTCATGGCGTTCTCCACACGCTGCGGGAGCGCGGCGTCTGCGCCATTGTCTACGGTAACGTCATTGGCTTCGCCGGACTTGTCGTGCCACCGCAGGAGGTGGTTCTGGGCATCGAGGGTCATTGTCGACGCGTCGGCGGCGTCGAGCCACAGCACCAGGCCGTTGGCCAGCGGCGGGGGAGTGCCACCCGACGCGTTGCAAACGATCGACAGCAGGGTCGCCAAAAGAATGAACCTGCTCATATCCATTGCTTTAACGCAGTCGATGCCGCCAATCCGGGTTGGGAGTGGTACCCATGCGGATTACACAATTGCCATCGCCAGGTGTCGATGATCATTTGCATCAGGTCGCGCTGTGCATACCAGCCTAGATCTCGCCCGGCCTTGGTGGGGTCGGCCCAGCATTCGGCGATATCGCCATCGCGGCGCGGTGCGAACCGGAAGGGGATGGTAATACCGGTAATGTTCTCGAAGCTGTGGATGATCTGCAGCACGCTATGGCCAATGCCTGTTCCCAGGTTCCAGACGTGGATGCCGTTTGTGTTCTGCAACGCCCGCAACGCTTTGAGATGGCCATCGGCAACGTCGAGCACATGGACGTAATCGCGCACGCACGTTCCGTCGACAGTGGGGTAGTCGCTGCCGTACACCATGAGTTCGGGCACTTGCCTCATCGCGACCCGTGTCAGGCAAGGCAGCAGGTTGTTGGGTCTGCCATTGGGGTTTTCTCCGATCAGCCCGCTTGCGTGAGCACCAATCGGGTTGAAGTAGCGCAACACCGCAATGCTCCATTGCGGATCGGACAGGCACAGGTCGGTGAGCAACTCTTCGATCAGCAGCTTGGTGCGGCCGTAGGGATTGATCGGTTTGCCGGCGCCCATGTCTTCGATGAGCGGTATCTGTCGGGGGGCGCCATACACGGTGGCCGACGAGCTGAACACCAGTTTGAAGACCTCAGACCGGGCCATCGCATGGCAGAGGTTGAGCGTGCCAACCACGTTGTTGGCGTAATAATCCAGCGGCTTGCGAACGCTTTCCTCGACGGATTTGAGGCCGGCAAAATGCACCACGGCATCGATGTCGTAGCGGCTGAAAATATCGTCGAGCAGCTGACTATCGCGAATATCACCTTCAATGAAATCGACTCGCTTGCGAGTCAGATACTCCAGGCGCGTGAGCGATTCGCGGCAGCTGTTACACAGGTTATCGAGGACCAGCACCTGTCGACCGGCGTCAATCAGGGTCAGGGTGGTATGGGAGCCGATGTATCCGGCCCCGCCGGTAATCAACGTGGTTTTGTGCATGATGAGGCGTTCCTGTCACAAGGAAATTGCACGAGTCAGGAGAATGGGGTCCGGGAAGGGAAAAGGTTGTCGGGTGCGTCCTCTCAGCGGATGGTGAAAACCGATTTGAATTCTTGCGGCCAGCGCGGATGCATCACGCTATACGCCACGGCATAACTCAGCGCGCCAACCACGATGCTGCAGATCAGGTGCAAGTAGCCCTGAACACCCAGGCGGGGAGAAACCATCAGGACGATCGCTGCCATGACGAACGAAGCAATCACGCTGCGATAGTTGGTTTCGAAAAATCGCCGCCAGCCATAGCCGATTGCACTGTTCAACCCGCGGATTTGCAGTGGCGTGATGATCGCCATCCGGACCAGCAGGGCGAGGGCGGCGGCCAAGCCGCCATAGAGGCTGCCGAAGCCATAGACCAGCGCCAGTGCCAATACGGTGGTTGCCACTTCGGCCTTGATGGTCAGGTGGCTGCAATTGACTGCGACCAGTGCGGTCGTGGCGTACATGGCGGTATTACCGATGGCTGCCGTGCACGCAAGCACTTGCAGCAGCACAATGGCCTCGGTCCATTTGGCGCCGAAGATCAACAGGATCAGGTCGTGCGCCGTGAGTGCGATGCCGATGAACAGGGGCGTCAGCAGGAAACAGCTGACGGCGGTCGAGTCGCTGATGATCGCGCGCAACCGCGATGGATCGGCGCTGCGTCGGGCAAACACCGGCAGCGCATAGCTGATCAGGCCGTGATAGATCGCCGTGCGCGGCAGATCGATGATGCGCATCGCCATGTTGAACATGCCAACCGCGTTGGTGCCGGCCGTCATGCCCAGGATGACGGTGACCCCGCGCTGTAGCGTTTGCGAACTCAGCGCGTTGACGGCAACCGGTGCGCCGGCCCTCAACAGTTCGCGCAAGAGCGGGCCGTCAATGTAAAAGGCAATGCGGCGCGGGTCTGCGCGCATCAATACGATAATGGACACGAACTCCATGATCAGTGCCTGAGCAATGACCGCCCAGGCGCCCAACCCCCAGAGGGCGACAGCGATGCCGCCCACGCCACCACACACCTTGCCCAGCAGCGTGCGCGACGCCAGCATCCTGAAGTTGCCGCTACGGCGCATTTGCGCCACATAGACCCGCGCCATCATGGTGAACAGGATTTTTACCGAGGCCACCGCCGTCATCCATTGCAGCATCGGGTGAGGCGTGTACAGCATCGCCGCACCCGAGATGACGACGATGGACGCCAGGCTGACGAGTACCGACGCCCAGAAGGCTGTGGCGATGTGTTTGTCTTCCAGCCGCTCGAGTCGTACCAGCGGGTCTTCCAGAACCGAGGAATACATCATGCCGATCAACTCGACGATGGCAATGATGACCGTGCCCACACCCAACTCTGTGGGCGACAGCAGCCTGGCATACGCGACAAAGGTAATCATCGACAGGAAAACCAGGCCGAATTTCTCGGTGAAAATCCAGATCAATTTAACCAGACGATGATTGGCCATGGCGGATACCGGCTCAATGAGCGGTGGTTGACGCAACTGCCTTGCGCAATGACTGGACGCATGCATAGAGCAAGCGCAATGTCGGTTTGCCGTTCCTGAAGATCAGCGTTTGCCAGGAGTACTCCAGCATTCGCCGGTACACATCGATCACCTGGGCATGCTCGCCTCTGCGGGAAAACAGTTCGAGAAAGTCGGAGTGGCTGCCCAGAGCGAAATCGATCCGTTGCTGCTTGCTCAGCTGCGGGCCAAAGTGGGCGAGGAACGCTTCGATGAACCTGATCTTGTACGGGTAGTACCTTGTCGGTTGCGCGGTCATGTTGCCGCTGTTGACCATGCGCTGCATCAGCACCTCTGGCACGGTGTGAACCTCCCAGTGTTCGGCGATCCGGGTCCACATGAAGCGGTCTTCGGAGTAACGCAGGCTGGGATTGAAGCCGCCGAGTTGCATGATCACATCACGTCTGGCCATCGCGGAGGACACGCCATTGAGGACGTTGGCGCGAATGAAATCATCGAAATGCCTACCGTTTTTTTGCCGGTTTTCCAGTATTCGCGTACCGTCGCTGTAGTCGTTGTTCACGTAGCAATCTATCAGGGCCACCGGCCGTCCCTGACGACTCAGTTCCTCAAACAGTGCCAGTTGTCGCTCCAGCTTTTGCGGATACCATCTGTCATCGGCATCGAGAAACGCCACATAAGTCTCTTCAGTGTGCTGCAGTCCGTGGTTGCGGGCACTGGCCTGACCTTCGTTGGCTTGATGCAACAGCGTCAGGCGAAACGGCGCCGCGAAGTCCTTGACGCGTTGTGGTCCATCATCGGTGGAACCATCGTCGATGACGATGACGTGATCGGGCAGTCGGGTTTGCCCGGCCACGGACGCCAGTGTTTGCTCGATGCTGTCGGCGCCGTTGTACATCGCGATCACGACGCATACTGAATGGGGTGAAGGGGGGGCTTGGTCTGGCATGGTTATTTCTCCTTTTGTTACGCATTGGCTGAGTCGCGTGGTAATGCCTTGCCAGGCGGACGCTGACCCAGGGTTGGCCGTGACAACTCGGGGTATGTCGCGTGGTGATGCCGCAAGGACAGGGCGAGGACGCAGAACACCAGAAACTCTGCGCAGCGGTAGTTGGGAACGACATACGCCACATAGTTGGTGAGCATGAACGCTGCGATGATGACCATTGCGCTGGCGTGAAACCGCGCCGACTGATCCGCTACCACGGCCCGGTAGTGTTTGATCAACGCCTCGATCAGCATCAGGATCAGCGCTGTCAGCTGGATGACACCGCCGTTGAGCAAGGTTTCTATATAGCCGCTGTGAGCATTGCCGATGTAACCCCAGCGGTTGATGAATGCCTCGGCGCCCGGGCTGGACCAGAAAGCGCCGAAGCCGTAACCCTTGAGGAATTCGGCGTCGATCAGCGGTGTGAGCAAATCCCAGATCAGCGTGCGGTCGGTGAGTGATGCGTCACGCCCCATCAACTCCAGCAGCAGGGTGTAATTGCCGTATAGAAACAGGCAGATCAGCACATAGATGAATGTGGTAGCGAGGAATGCTGTCAGTGAGCGGTTGATGTGCAAGCGAATCAGCGTGAGGAAGTACCAATAGCTCACGGTGCCGGCAATGATCAGTGCGATTGCCGTGGCAGATTGGGCCAGCGCAATCGCGATCAGCGAGAATAATGAGAAGACGATGGCCCAGGGATTGCGCTGACGGATCATCGGCAGCAGTAACAGAATGGCGATCGCGTTTATCCGGGCAGCGGCATTTTTCTCCGGGAAAATGCCCTTGAACGCACCGTCACGAATGCCGCCATCAATGAAGACGATGTCGGGCTTTACCAGCGCGAATATCAAACCGAACAGCGCTATTGCGCCGATGGTGCAGCCGAGCATGAAAGCGATTTTCTCGAGGCTGTAGTTGTAGGCAATGAAACCGGCAAAGAACACCACGCTGATCAGCGCCACAAACCGTTTGAAACTCAACATCGGGTCGTAGGACCAACTGATCGATACGGCCAGGCTAAGCATGAATATCAGCAGGAAGGTGTTGTTCCTGTAAAAGCTTTTGCTGATGAAGACCTTGTTGCGGATGAAGAAGAACAGCGGAACCAGCAGGGTGATCAGACCGCAGATCTGGTTGACCACGTTGCCTTCGAGGTCTTTTTCGGCGGCACCCAGATTCGACGTATCGGCCAACCCGAAAAAAAATCCGATGACCTGGGTATAGAACAGCACGCCGAACAATGTGAAAGCGTCGCGCAGGGTGGTGTACCTGACTTCCAGTTTGTTCATCACGATTGATTCCCTAGCAAGGCATCGAGATAGGTCTTCGCCGCGCAGGCACTCGCAAAACGGGCAGCGGCATCGATGCGTGCCTGACGGTTTGCATCACGAGACAACGTCAGTTCCACGGTGATCGCCTGTGCCAGTGCGTCAGGGTCGTCGACCGCCACCAGCGGGGCGATCGCGCCATTGTCGAGAATCTCTTGCGGGCCATAGGGGCAGTGGGTCGATACCACTGGGGTGCCCGTGGACAGGGCCTCGACCAGCGCGTTGGGACTGCCCTCGAAACGCGACGACAGCACAAAGCAATCGGCCGCTGCCACCTCGGCCAATGGATCGTTGGTATAGCCCGGCAGATCGAAGCGGTCGGCCACGCCCAGGGCAATGGCCTGCTCGAGCAACTCGGCTCTGAGCGCGCCTTCGCCGAAAATGATCAATCGAACACTGGGATCGGCTAATCGGGCAAAGGCATCGAGTAATACGTCAAAGCCTTTTTGCTGTGCCAAGCGACCTACAGCGACAATCACCGGGGCGGTTTTTTTCGACAGCCAGCGGTGGTTTGGACGTCCCGGCGTCTTGTCGCGAAAATCGTTGTCGAGCACCGGGTTGTCAGCGATGGTGACATCCTGCGGGCGCGTGATGGTGGTGTCGACCAGGTCCTGAGCAACACCGCGCGAGACGCAGATCACCGGATTGGGAATGAGCCGATACAGCAGTGGTGCCAACAGATAGGCGATACGCACCATCAGCGCGGGATTGACGTGCCTGTCATGGGAAAACGCGTTGCGTTCGCTGACATGCAGGCGCGCCAGCGTACCTGACAGCGCAGCCGCGGCGATGGCTACGACATTGACATGGGTAAGGGCGGCCAGTTGTGCGTCAAAGCGATTGTGGCGAAGAAAGCGTGCCAGCGCCGGCACTGCTCTGGAGCTGCGCGCACTGTGCAACTGCACCTGTTTGACCCGAGGGTCGAGGCACACCGAGTTCACACCCGTGCCGGTGAGCATCAACAAGGTCACGTCATTGCCTGCATCAGTCAGCGCGCCGGCGAGCCGCGCCATCATTTTTTCGGCGCCGCCGCCACTCAAGTCCTGCAGAATAATCAGCAGCCTTTTCATTGATTCCAAACCTGGTAATACGCTTGCGCGGCATGTTGACTGGTGTACTGTCGGACGGCTTCAGCGGCCACTTCCCGGCTTGGCGTCGCCTGGCTGTGCAAGATCAGGCTGCGCAGCATCCCTTCGGCCAGCGCCGGTACATCATTGACCTTGACCAGGTCGCCAAGGCGGCCGTTATCAAGCAGTTCCCGGGGCCCGGTTTCACAGTCGCAGGCCAACACAGGGGTGCCCAGCGCCAGGGCTTCGATCAGCACGGTTGGCAAGCCCTCATGAAACGAACTCAGGATCAGCAGTCTCGCCTGTCTGATAAAAGGGTAGGGATTGCTCAGGAAACCGGTGAAATGCACACGGTCCTGGATGCCCAGGCGGCTGGCCTGTGAGGTCAGCGCGGCGAGTTGCGGGCCATCGCCGATGATCACCAAATCCGGCAGCGCAGCGCTGCGCAAGGCCATGGCATAGGCATCGAGCAGCAGGTGGAAACCTTTCGGTTCTATCAGCCGTCCCACTGCCAGCCAGAACTGCGCCGGCAAACCGGTGGACATGGGCGTCTGTGCGGCACTGAGCAGTTGTTCGGTGACCACAGCATTGGGGCAATAACGAATGCGTTCGCGACCCCAGGGCACCAGGTCAGAGAGGGACTGGCGCAAGCCGTTGGAAACCGTCACTACCTGGCCGTTGCCGCAGAGGTACAACGCATAGAGCAGGCGCAGGGTGGCGGGGCTGATTTTTTGTTCACCGCAATCCAGTGCTGCATGACGGCTATAGATGACCTTGCAGGGGCTACCCAAGGTGGCAAACCAGGTGCAGAGGTTGGCTTGTTCTTTGGCGGCAATGAGGTGAGTCACTTGTTCGCGACGAATGATCCGGCGCAGCAATACGATGGACTTGAACAGGCCGACAATTCCATTGCCGCCGCCATTGAGCGTGGCCGTTCCTTCATCGTCTGGCGTGTCGCCATTCATGACGAAATAACTGACACGCTGACCATCTTTCAGAAACTGTCTGGCCAGGCGCTGCTGGACACGCTCGAGGCCACCATCGGGCTTGAAGTCCTTGAGGGTGAACAGGATATGCATGGTCGTGGCTCGGTACTGGATGTTCAGGGATAAGTGATATTGATGGTCACTTTTCGCCGGATGATCATCACCAACAGATGAACAAAATTGGTCGGGTAATCGATCAGGTAGCGTTTGATGGTGTGCGGTTCGCGGTACATCCGATAGAACGCGCGCAGATGCAGGCGGTTGATCAGTTCAGGGTAATAATCATGCGTTGCCGTGGCCTCTTGGCGAATGAAACCGCCACAGGTGAATGCCACACCGTTGAAGCCGGCACGCAGGGCATCCTGCTCGAACTGTTCCTGAAGCCCGGCGCCCAGGCCTACGATCAGGATGTTCGCTTCGCTGCGGCAGATGTCTGCCAGGATGCACGCAGCCTGCGCTGCATCGAAATAGCCATTGTGATGACCGGCAATAATCAGCGTGGGATAGCGAGCCCTGATCTTATCGAGGAACAGGTCCAGTTCGGCTTGCCGGGCACCGACAAAATAGAGGCGCTTGCCGTGTTTCTCGGCATAACTGAACACAGAATCGGCGATGGACGTGAAGTCGAAGCTGACCCGGCCGATCGTGCGCCCGGTGATGCGCGACATGAAAGTCGACATCAGCATGCCGTCGCAAAAATAGGCGATGGAAGTCGGGGGGCGGTCGAGCAGACCGCCGACGGACGCAAAATTGATGAAGGAAAATGCCTTGTTGGCGTCCAGCAGATTGGGGGCGTAATGCCCGATTAATTCCAGGTCGATCATTGGCTGAGCCTCAGGGTCAACCGACCCTATTAATAGATGTCTTTTGAGAACAACGTAAAAGGCGTCTTGACTAGAATCTTGATGTCCAGCCACAGCGACCATTGGTTGATGTAGTTGAGGTCCTGGGCGACGCGCTGCTGCATTTTTTCCAGCGTCTGGGTTTCACCTCTATGCCCGGTGATCTGGGCCAGACCGGTGATGCCCGGCTTGAGGCGATGACGGGCCATGTAGGCGCGAACTTTGCCGGTGTAATAAATGTTGTGCGTGACGGCGTGCGGTCGCGGGCCGACCAGGGCCATTTCGCCGAAGAGAACGTTGAACAGTTGTGGTAGTTCATCGATGGAACTACGGCGCAAAAAACGCCCAAGCGCAGTGATGCGCTCATCATCGCGGGTAGCCTGACGCACTTCGTTGTCGTCGTGCACACGCATCGTCCGGAACTTCCAGACCTTGATCACCTCAGCGTTGCAGCCGTATCGATTTTGTTTGAACAGCACCGGGCCGGGCGAAGACAGCTTCACGGCGGCCGCCACGATCAGCAGCAAGGGGCTGAGCACGATAATGGACACGGCGGCCAGGCTACGTTCGAACAGTTCTTTGCAGAGCAGGCTGCCGGGGTGCGAACTGATCAGGCTTTCATTGAGGTAGATGGCGGGCATTCGCTCTATTTCCGAGATCGAATGATTGAGCAGCACCATGCTGCCGAAATCCGGGATCCAGACCACGTCGACATTCACGTCCAGAAGATCGATGTACAGCGCCTCGATGATGGCGGCTTGTGCCATCGGCAAAACGATATAGACGCGGCGTACGTGCAGGCGGGTGATGATTTCGCGAACCTCGTCGATACGCCCCAGCAGCGGCAGAATGCTCGGGGCCGGGCCGGTATGGTCGGCGGTTGCGATAAAACCCAGCAGCGGTACGCGATTGCGCCTGGACAGTTTTCTCGCCAGCGTATGTGCGGTCGGACAGGTCCCGATGATCACCGCGCGGCGCTCGTTGCAGAGCTTGTGTGAATGCAGGCGGGCCAGGTAATGCAGGGGCAAAAAGCTCGCCGCCTGGATCAGGTAACCCAATACGGCCCAGACGATGATCACCTGACGGGAGAAAATCACGCTGGTCTGGGTGAGGAAGGCAATGCTGATCAGCACGGCCAGCAAGATCATCCAGGCCGCCAGCAACCGTGCGAGCCCTGACAACCATTCATGACGCTTGTGATAAACCTGCATGACGCTGTAGATCGGCACCGAACCGAGCACAGTGAGAATCATCAGCACACGGTATTCACTGGTCAGGCTGCCAACGCGCCAATACACCAGCAACATCAGCAGCAGGTTGACCAGAGTGAGCGCGCACAGCCATTGGCCCCAGAACGTCAGACCTCGGCGTCGCGTCATTTGAGCGGTGTAGAGCGATGTCATCGGCGTAACCTCCGGGCATGGGTTGGACATCGGCGCCAAAAATTGCACGCCCTCGTTCCCGCACGCTGGTATAGCTCGACTGGGATGAAGCAGTTTTTAGTAGATGTTTGAAGGGGACTACGGGTGAGACAGACGCAAGGTGCTACCTGGACAGGTAGTCATAGTTCTGGAACGTATCGGAATGGCTGTAGCCTTGTTTTCGGGCCTTGCTCAGGTCAACCTGGTTAAGCACCACACCGAACACCGGTGCATGGCTCTGCTGCAGGTTCGCAAGGCACTTTTGTACTTCGCTGACAGGCGTGCTTTCGGCCTTGATTACGTAGATCACCGCGTCCGAATGCTTGGCCAGCAACAGTGCATCGCTGACCATTTGTGCCGGCGGGGAATCGATGATGATGCGTTGATACCGCGACTTCAGCGCCTCAAGCATGGGGGCCAGGCGCGTCGAACCCAGCAGATCCAGCGGTGGCGGCGACAGTTTTCCAGCCGGTAGCATGTCGAGGTTGCCGACAGAACGGATACAGTCCTCCAGGCGCGCAGTGCCCGCCAGGACGTTGGCCAATCCCGGGCTGTCTGCCGGGAAATCGAAGTTGAGCGAAAGGCTGGGTCTGCGCATATCGGCATCGATCAACAGGACCCGTTCCAGCTTGGCAAGGGAGTAGGCCAGGTTATTGGCGATGGTGCTTTTGCCTTCTTCGGCCATGGTCGAGGCAACAAGTACCACCTGTGACGGCATGTCGCCGCCGTGCAACATCAACCAGGTGCGCAGGTTGCGAATGGTCTCGCAAAAACGAGGATGGTCGTTGTCGTCGAACAGTCGCGCGAGTTGCCGGCGGCTTTTCCTCGTGACCAGCGGCACTACGCTGAGCAAGGGAACGTCAAGCGTACTTTCAATGGCTTCGTCACTCTTGAAGGTTTTGTTCAGGGTTTCGGACAGCAATGCCAGCGCTACCCCGATCAACGCAGCCACGACAGCGACAATCGCCAGAATCAGTTTTTTACGCGGCTTGCTGGGTTCCAGAGGAACAATTGCAGGGTCGACGATGCGTGCCTTGGTGGAGTCCATGTCTGAGGTGGCCGCGGTTTCTTTCAAACGGGTGATAAAGGTCTCATACAGCGCGCGGCTGCTGTCGACTTCACGCTGGAACTCACGCAGTTGAAACTCCTTGCGCGAAATATCCTGTAGCTGCGCCTTGTTGCTGTTGAAGGATTTGCGCAGTGAGTTTTCATTGGCTTGTGATAGCTGATATTCACGCTCGATACCGGCAACCACCTGCTGAACCTGCAAGCGCAAACTGTCGGTAGCCGTCCGCAACTCGGCACGGGCGCCAGCAAGGGTCGGATGTTTTGGACCATAGCGCCCGGACAGCTCCTCGACCTTGGCTTGGGCCTTGGCCTGTTGCGCCTGGAATTTCTGCACCAAAGGGTTACTCAAGACAGCCGGAACACTGGAAAGCTTGCTCAGGTCACCATTGCTCAGGGCCTGTACCTGGCGGAACTGGCTCTCGGCCTCTGCCAGATTACGACGGGCATCGATCATGCGGTTGCCGGTCATTTCCAGTTCATTGGCGCTAATGGTGGCGACACCACCGACGTCGACCAGGCCTTGTGCTTCCCGGTAACCCTGAAGTTTGTCTTCGGCCCTGCGCAGGTTATTGCGCAACTCGATCAGGCGTGAGTTCATCCAGCTGGTGTTGGTCAGCGAGGACTTCAGGCTGTTATCGAGCTGGCTATCGATGAAGCCTTGAGCAATTGCATTGGCAGTAGCGGCTGCCAAACCAGGGTCGGGCTGCTCCACCTCTATTTTGATCAACTGGCTCTTGCCGACGAACTTGACGGTGGTGTGCCGCATGAGGTTCTGCGTGACTTCATTGAAGATCTCGGCTTCGGAGGGCATCACCTGCACGGGGGTCAAACGGCCCAGTACTGGCAGCCATTGACCAAGCTCAAGCGTTGCCAACCATTTGCGCGGCGCAAACCATGACTGCGGTTGCTGGCGTGGATCAGTCACCGGGTGCGTGGTCAGGTTGAGCTTTCTGACTGCGCGTTCAGCGAGATCGCGCGATTGCAGGAGCGCCAATTGTGTCTGCAAATAATCGACGGTACCGGCACTCGAATCCGTGACTTGCTGGAAGGCCAACAGCGGTGGCGTTTTCTCTTTGATCAGCAACGTGGTGCTGCCGATGTACTGCGAGGGAATGAACGACAGCGTAACCATCGCCAACACACAGCCAAACAGGACCCACCAGCAGATTTTCCAATGGGCGCGCCAGATCACCCTCCAGTATTTGAGCAGGTCAATGGTGTCCTTTTCCTCGCTGTACTGCTGATGTTGCGGCACATGCGGCTGGAGTGGACGTTCGACATAGAGGCTAGGGCTGTTGTCCATGATTAGAAAAAGCCTTGTGCTATGGATATGGTGTCACCGGGGCCGATGGCAGTGCTGCGCGTGATCTTGTCGGTCAGTGGTGGGGAGCCATCACCGCGCACGATGGTCACTCGCTTGATCGAGGCTCGTTCGGTCAGGCCGCCGCCCAGGGCGATGGCTTTCTCCAGCGTCAGCCCGGGTTCGAACGGATAGCTGCCGGGTTTCTGGACCTCTCCATTGATGTAGAACGAGCGGTAGGCGATCAGGTTGAGGCTGACCTTGGGGTCGACCAGATAACCTTGCTTGAGCCCGTCGACGATGAGTTTTTCTACCTGCTGGGGCGTGAGTCCCTTGGCGGCAATGTCACCCAGAAATGGATAGGAAAACATTCCGGCATCGTTGAGGCGGATTTTTTCGAAGCTCAGGTCCCGCTCACCGAACACAGTGATACGCAATACATCGCCGGCTGCCAGTTTGTACTGGGCGCCGGTGTCTGCTGCAAACGTCACGGGCAACAGCCACGGCACGAACAACAAGCCAAGCATTCGCGAGTTCATGGGGAAAACCTCTTCTCTTAGAGACTTACGTTGAAGCTGAGCAAGAAGATGTTGCGTTCAAAACTCTGATTGTCGACATCGGAGTCATCGTTGCGGTAGCGATAGCCCAGCTCGATATCCAGCCAGCGGCGCATTGCGTATTCCACGCCGAGGTTGTAGTCACGAAGGTCGTCGGTGCGGTTCTGCCCTTCGTACTCGTAACGGCCAAGGCCGACTTCGGCCACTGTGGTGATGCGTTCGGTCCAGCCATGACGCCAGCCGACCAGCGCCGTGGTGGTCTTGACGGCATCAGCACCGTCGTCGCCCTCGGCCATGGCCTGGCGGGCAACAAAGAAGAAGGTCGAATAGGTGCGTGGTTTCCAGCGCAGATCCACTTGCCAGGTCGGGTTGCTGAGGTCATCGACATCGCTGTCGTCGAAGTTCTTGCGCTCATAACCAACACGGACTTTGCCGGTGGTGCGTGCGGTGAAATCCCATTCGGCACCGGCGAGGACCGCATCGGATGTGCTGTTGAGACGGCTGTTGGACTCGTAATCAAAGACGGTATGGTCGTATTCCAGTAATCCACGTGTATTGCTGCCAATGCGGTGGTACCACGTGGTGGTCAGGCCAGTGGTATCGCGCTCTTTGTCGTCGTTGATGCCACCTGAATTGTCGTAGCGAAGTTGGGCGTAACTGGCGCCCAGATCAATCTGATTGGCAGCGCTCCTGGCACCGTAGGTATAGAGACCGTTAACGCGATTAGTGCGAATCTTGTCATTGACGCCATCGACAGCGGTCGACGTCGTACGCTCGTATTTACGTGTTTCCGCATCGAGTTTCAGTCGATGGCGGTCGGTGAATTCCATGATGCTATTGAGGCGCAAGCGTTGCGCCGTATTCGAGGCATCCGAGTCGTCATGATAAATGTACCGGGTAGGCTGCCAGATGAGTCGGGTAGCACTGTTGCGGTCTTCAGCCTTGAGTTCGAAGGTGGGCGCCACTTTTGTCACCAGGGAAGACTGCGCCCGCTCCAGTTCGCGGAAGTTGTCATCATAACTTTCTGAAAACAGCAGGGTAGGGGTGAAGTCGAACCCATAAATATCAATGGACTGGGGATCAAGACTCCAGGCCGTTCCGGGACACAAATAGATCATGAACAGTGCGAAAGGGCCGCGGGTCTTGAGAGTCATATCATTGCTCCAAGGGGTGAGTTCAATGACTATAGACCGGAAAAACAGTGAGTAAATAGGGCTGTGCAATGCCGGCAGCAATCAATAATTCATTGGTCGGGCAGGAGTTTTCAGGTTTAATCGGGGTGGGGTTAAATAGTTAATACTGGTGCTGGCAATAACAGACTCTAATTTGAGTTGCGCAGCTTGTTGTAAGATACAAAAGTTAAAAAGGGCAATGATATATTTATAGACAAGGCCGAGATCGCGCAATGTCAGTTAATGGCACGCGGACCTGATGCTCTCTATTCAAAAAGTGAAGAAGGATCATGACTCGTTCATCACCTAACATGCTCAGGAAAATACCTTCCAGTGTCGACAGTGGTCCTCGGGTTATTTGCAGCGTTTCCCCAGGTTTGAACGGTTGAGAGGCCTGCATTACGGGTGGCTTAAAACACCGGGTACGCAGATGCTCGATGACATCGTCCGGGACGATTGCCGGGCCGTGGTTGAAGTCGACGAGGCGGCTGACACCGCGGGTAGAACGCAGGGGCGCCCATTTGTCGTCATGGCTCAGCTGAATGAAAAGATACCCCGGGAAGAGAGGTTCGAGCGATTGATGGGGTTTGCCATGAATCAGGCGCTCGCTAATAATTTGCGGACAAAATATAACGTAGTTTTGTCGCAATAGATTGATTTGTGCCCGTTCATCCTGGCGCGGCTTGCATTGCAAAAGATACCAGTTGGAACCTTGGGTACTCGTCAGCATTCTGGCAAGCTCCGGAATATGGGTTAAGCATGCCTGTTCACGCCTCAGCAATGCCACTGCCCCTCCAATGAACGCTTTAGAGTAGGTGGAATTGCGAAAGTGTTAAGTCACTGGAACAGGTGTGTCAATAATGAAACATGTAATGGGCAAGTAACGATAGAACACCCAAGTCAATAATTTGGCGTGAGCGCCGTGCAGCTAGTTTGCTTTGTTGGACGGCGCTCAAATAGAACTTTTGATCGAAAAGTGTAAAGGTTACTTAACGCTATCAGTGATATCGATGTGTCATCAGATCGTTGCGATGGGCAAAGCTACCGCAGGGTCCGAACTCTCGGTCCTATGAAAAATAAACACTGTCTATCGTGAACTTAATCGCTGGGGGCTGACGTATATCTATTAAAGGAATTACATCTTTTTATACGTCGACCCTGTTAGGTATCGACCACTCCAGACGGCCTGTCAAATGTCACTAGTCAAAAATATAGCCTTCTGTCCAATAATCTATTAAAAGCCCTCAAGCCATTGTTTTAACGGGCCATTTTTTTTGACGCACACAGAGTACTTGCTGAAACCGACCGGCAGACAACACACAAAACCCTCCTAAATCAAAAGCGGGCAGATGGCGGTCAAGGGTATTTACTGAAAATAGATCGCACAATACAATGAGAATCGTTACTACTAACTCATCGAGTGCGACGTCTTGAGCCAGCCCCACCCCTTCGCCCGCCGCAAGATCTTCATGAAACACGCGTTGCCGACGCTCTCCTGCGTTATGTTTGCCAGTCCTCTGTGGGCACAGGCACCCCTCGAACTGCCGACCACGGATATTCAGGCAAGCCGCGTGAGCCAGGACACGAGCTACACCACCTCTCAAGCCAGCACCGCGAGCAAAAGCAATGTGCCGATCAAGGAAGAGGCGCAATCGGTCAATGTGGTCACCCAACAGACCCTGGCTGACTATCAGGTGCGCTCGCTGGACGACGCCATGAAGTTTGTCAGTGGTGTCAGCCAGGGCAATACCTTGGGCAACTCGCGGGACTCCCTGGTCAAGCGCGGTTTTGGCACCAACGACGACGGCTCGATCCTGCGCGATGGCGTGCGTTCCAATATGGGCCACAACTTCAGCGCCACCACGGATCGTGTGGAAGTGCTCAAAGGGCCTGCTTCAATGCTGTACGGCGCGCTGGAGCCTGGCGGATTGATCAACGTGATCAGCAAGAAACCTGAATACACCCAGAGCACGACGCTCAGCGGCTCGGCCTATAGCGAAGGCGGCGGCACCCTGGCCGTGGACACCACCGGGCCTTTGGGAGACACGGGCCTGGCCTATCGCCTGATTGCCGAACGCGGCCATGAGGATTATTGGCGCAACTATGGTGTGAACGAGAGCACCCTGGTCGCGCCATCGCTGAGCTGGACCGGTGACCGCGCCAGTCTGACCCTGAGCTACGAATACAACGATTATTCCAGCCCCTTCGACCGCGGCACCGTGTTCACCAACGGTCATCCGGCGGACATCGACTACGACAAGCGCCTCGACGAACGCTGGGCGAAAAGCGTCGGTATCCGTGAAGTGGCCACCGCGCGTTTCGAGTATCAGTTGAGTGACGATTGGAAAACCCGCGTCACCTACGGCTGGAACAACGACCGCTACAGCCTCTCGATTGCCCAGCCGAATGCGTTGACCGGCAACAATCTGCGACGTGCTGCCAACGGTGCTCACTACGACGATGAAACCCGTTACGCCAGTTGGGATTTCATCGGCCAGCAGGAGCTGTTCGGCCAACGCCATGACCTGCTGATCGGCGCGGATACTGAAGCGTCCGACCAATTCCGTGGCAAAACCTACCGTAATACCCCGCGGTCAGGCTTCGACATCACCGCGCCAATTTATGGGCGTTTGGCTGAGCCCAGTCTGGTCAGTGCCACGCAAAGTGATCTGAGCAATCAGCTGACCTCAAGCTCCGTGTACTTCAAGGATAACTGGCACCTCGATGACCGCTGGATCCTGGTCCTCGGCGGTCGTCAGCAGCATTACGATCAGTACAGCGATCAGGGCCGAGGCAGCAGCTATACCGTCAACCGCGACGATAATGGCGATGCCTTCGTGCCATTTTTGGGCCTGGTCTACAAAGCCACCGATACCTTGTCGCTGTATGGCAACTACAGCCGTTCGTTCAAGCCCAATACCGAAGTCGACGATGCCGGCCACACCTTCGATCCGGAGGAGGGCCGCAGCTACGAGGTCGGTGCGAAGTACGATCCGCTGCCGGGGCTGAACATCAACCTTGCGCTGTTCGACATCGTCAAGAATAACGTGGTGACCAGCCAGTCGATCGGTGGCGTCAGTCTTTCGGAGGCGGCGGGCAAGGTCGGTTCACAGGGCCTGGAACTGGACATCACCGGGCGTGTGGCCGAGCGCTGGGACCTGATCGGTACCTACGCTTACACCCACACGGAAATCCTCGACGATCCGGATGACGAAGGTCATCGCCTTGCCGATGCGCCCAAGCACACCGCGAGCCTGTACCTCACCCATCACCTGAACATTCCTGCGGAATTCGGGGCCTGGCATACCGGCGCTGGCGCACGTTACATCGGCGAGCGCGCGGCCAACAACGCCAACGATTTCTGGCTGAGCAGCTACACCGTGGCCGATGCCTTCGTGCGTTGGGAAGCGCCGATGTTCGGCTACAAGACTTCGCTGCAATTCAACGTCGACAACCTGTTCGACAAACAGTACTACCCGTCCTCTACCGGCACCCAACTGGCAGTCAATGTCGGCGAACCGCGTACGGCACGCCTGAGCGCCAGTGTGACGTTCTGATCTTTTGCATTGAGACGCCCCCGTTTCGCTGGTTTTGTACCGGTCGGAACGGGGGGCGCCTCACTCTTTATTCGCCGGGCTCCTGATGTGCCCGGCATCTTCTTAAGGTTGTATGTCGATGCGTCGAACTCTCGTTTCTCTGTGTGTGATCCAAGCCATTTCCCAGACCACCTGGGCTGACCAGGCACCGACTGATCCTGCGTCAATAGAGTTACAAGCGATCGACATCAACGGCACATTCGAAGAGCCGGCCCAGGGCCCGGTCCAGGGGTATCGAGCGACTCGTTCGGCCAGTGCGACGCGCACCGACACTCCGATTCATGAAACCCCACAATCCATCAGCGTGGTCACCCGGGATGTCGTGGAAGACCTCGGCGCCACCCGCCTGCAAGACGCTCTCGATTACGCCGGTGGCGTGGGCCGTGCGAACAATTTCGGTGGCCAGGGCCTGACCACTTTTACCGTGCGTGGCTTTACCACCGGGGAGTTCTACCGCAACGGCTTCCCGATCAACCGCGGTTATCCGAATATGCCCGACGCCAATACCATCGAGCGCCTGGAGGTCCTGCGCGGGCCAGCCACCACGCTCTATGGCCGTGGCGACCCGGGCGGCACCTTCAACGTGGTGTCCAAACAACCCCTGGCCGAGCGCACCGTCACCCTGGGCAGTCAGCTCAATGATCAGGGCATGCGTCGCGCAACGATGGATGCCACAGGTCCGCTGGACGATGAAGGGCGACTGGCCTACCGGCTGAACGTGATAGGCGAGGGTGGCGACACCTTCCGTGATCACGTTGAAAACGAGCGTTACGGTGTGGCGCCGGTCCTCGGGTGGCAGGTCAACGACACTACCCGTATCACCTTCGAAGGCGATTTCATGCGCAATAACGCGCCGCTCGATCGAGGTGTGACCCGCTATCGCAATCAGATCGGTGTCGCGTCGCGGGATACTTTTTTCGGTGAAAAGGATATCGGCAAGCTGCACAACGACAACAACATGGCGCAACTGCGTTTCGAACATTTCCTGAACGACAACTGGACTTTTGGCGGTGGCACGCAATTTCTCGACGGCAGTCTGCAAGGCAATGCCATTGAAGGCAATGGGGTCGCTGCCGACGGCCGAACGTTGGGACGCAACTTCAATTACCGCAAACTGGAATGGCGTGACCGCGATGTGCAGTTGAA
This sequence comes from Pseudomonas sp. PDM09, assembly GCF_014852305.1. Taxonomy (NCBI): domain Bacteria; kingdom Pseudomonadati; phylum Pseudomonadota; class Gammaproteobacteria; order Pseudomonadales; family Pseudomonadaceae; genus Pseudomonas; species Pseudomonas sp. PDM09. Next base: position 168,535 of record NZ_JACVBI010000005.1, read on the forward strand.
CCTGACCGGGCATTTATCCACGGCCGGATTCGACCACACGTTGCTCACGGGCATCGAGTATGAGGATTACGATTACAAGTCGATCATCCGTCGTTCCAGTGGGGCGGTGAGTGCCTACCCGATCGATATTTTTGATCCGGTCTATGGCCAGCCGCGTCCAGCGCTGACCCGCACCACCACCAATGATCAGGAAAACCTCAAGACCTATGCCGCTTTCGTGCAAGATCAGGTAACGCTGACCGAGCGCTTGAAAGTCTTGGCAGGCGTACGTTTCGAACGCTTCGAACATGATTACGACAACAACCTCGTCAACGGTGTGAGCTGGACCAACAGCGACAACGCTGTCACCCCGCGCCTGGGGCTGATCTACGATCTGACCCCGACCGTGGCGATCTATGCCGACACGGCGCGGTCCTTCAAGCCCAACAGCGGTGCCAGTCGAACGGGCGGCGGCTTCAAACCTGAAGAAGGCAAATCCTACGAGGTGGGCGTCAAGTGGCAGGCCCTTGATCGTCAGCTAAGCGTGGATGCCGCGGTGTATCAGATCGAAAAACGCAATGTCCTGACGACAGACCCGGTGGACTCGACCTTCAGCGTTGCGGCGGGTGAAGTTCGTAGCCGTGGCTTTGATCTGAACGTGGCCGGCAACCTCACGCCAGAGTGGCGCATGATCGGTGGCTACGCCTACGTGGATGCCGAAGTCACCCAGGACAACGTGCTGAAGTCAGGCACCCGCCTGGTGAACATTCCGCGCAACAGTTTCAGCCTGCTGAACGTCTACGAGTTTCAGGACGGTGGCCTCAAAGGACTGGGCCTGGGGCTGGGTGCCAAGTATGTCGACGAGCGCGCCGGCCAGACCGCGGCCAATGCCTTCTCCATGGATAGCTACGAGGTGTTTGACCTGCTCAGCTTTTACAAAGTCAACGAGCACCTGCGGCTTAACCTCGACCTGAAGAATGTGTTCGACAGTCACTACGATGAAGGCGCCTTTGGCAACGTTTACGCTTATCCGGGCGCGCCGAGAACCGTGCAGATGGGAATTTCATACACCTTGTAGAGAGCGCTTTTCCGGGCTGTTGCCTGGAGGGCGCACTTTTATACGCGCCACATGAACAACCTGCACCAGTCGGAGGCGGCGTAATCAACGTTCGCCTCCGATCGTTTTCAGTGTCGGAAATGGTTGCCCTGATCATCCGCTTTTCCAGCGACGTTGGCTCACCACTGTCTGCATTCGCAGCCCTCGGTCAATGACGATCGATTGGGAAATGAACTGTGGCGAGGGGGCTTGCCCCCGTTTGAGTGCGTAGCGCTCACAAAATCTTTGGTACACAAGAGATTCCAGGGCTGCTTAGCAGCCCAACGGGGGCATTACTCAAAACGCCCACCGACTCATTCCTCGATAACAAACACTCCTGCCAGTTGGATCCCACTGAGCAGTGATTGCCCGTTCCTCCAGTTCGCATGTTAAAAAATGTTATTTTAAAAAAATACTTCACATAATCCGTTCATTGGGGGATTATCTGCTCAACCTGTATGACAACCTGATAACAAGACAAAAACAGGATGGCTACGATGTTCGACAAGGTCCCGACTCGCGTGCTGAGTGACAGCGTCGCTCAGCAGTTGCTGGACAAGATTGACAGCGGTGTGTTCGCCACCGGCAGCAAACTGCCCAGTGAAGCCATGCTCTCGGAAGCCTTCGGTGTCAGTCGCACCGTGGTCCGCGAAGCCATCTCCCGTCTCAAGAACGAAGGCGTGCTGCAGCCTCAACAAGGGCGCGGCATCTTCGTTACCGCCAACGCCAATATCCGCCCGCTGCGTATCGATTACGCCGAAGCCAATCTGCCCGGCAGTGTCTTTCACCTGTTGGCGCTGCGACGTGCCATCGAGGCGGAAATCGCCAGCGAGGCGGCGCTCAATCGCAGCGAGGCGGATCTGGTGCAGATTGACGAGGCGCTGGCACACATTGATGAAGAGGTTGATGAAGGGCAGGACGGTGTGCGTGCCGACGTGGCTTTTCACCGCGCCATCGCTCAAGCCACGGGCAATCCCTACTTTCTCAAGACCCTGGAATTCGTCAGTCAGTACCTGGAGGCCGCGACTCGCATCACCCGCACCAACGAGGCGGGCAGGGCGGATTTCTCCCGTCAGGTGCATGAAGAACACCAGGCGATCGTCGCGGCCATTCGGCTGCGCGATCCACTTGCCGCCGGGCATGCCGCCCGTGCCCATATCTATAACGCGGCCCGCCGCCTGCGCCTTGCTGGCGTGGAATAGGCCGCTGTTTTCCTCGTAAGCCGGTAACTAAGGAGTACCCCATGAATAACAAGAATGTCGGTGTTGTCGGTCTGGGCGCGATGGGCCTGGGCATTGCCCGCTCACTGTTGCGCAGCGGCTTTAATGTGCTTGCCTGCGATGTGCGTGCCGCGGTGACGGAACAGTTTGCCAGCGAGGGTGGCGTGGCGTGTGCTTCGCCCGCGCACATGGCTGCAGAATGCGACGTGATCATTACCGTGGTGGTGAATGCCGAGCAGACCGAAACCGTGTTGTTTGGCGAGGGTGGTGCCGTCGCTGCGTTGCGCCCTGGCAGCCTGGTGATCGGTTGCGCCACCGTCGCGCCGACCTACGCCGTGGACCTGGGCCAGCGCCTGACCGAGCAAGGCTTGCTGTATCTGGATGCGCCGATTTCCGGTGGCGCGGCCAAGGCGGCTGCCGGTGAAATGACCATGATGACGTCTGGCCCGGCCGATGCTTATGCCATGGCCGACGCGGTCCTCGCAGGCATGGCCGGCAAGGTCTATCGCCTGGGTGACACCCATGGGCTGGGCTCGAAGGTGAAGATCATCAACCAGCTGCTCGCCGGGGTACACATCGCTGCGTCGGCCGAAGCCATGGCGCTGGGTCTGCGTGAAGGTGTCGATGCCGATGCGCTGTACGAAGTGATCACCCACAGCGCTGGCAATTCCTGGATGTTCGAAAACCGTGTGCCGCACATTCTCAAGGCCGATTACACACCGTTGTCCGCGGTGGATATTTTCGTCAAGGACCTGGGCCTGGTGCTGGATACCGCACGGGCCAGCAAATTCCCGCTGCCGTTGTCGGCCACCGCCCACCAGATGTTCATGCAGGCTTCCAGCGCCGGTTTCGGTCGTGAAGACGACTCGGCGGTGATCAAGATTTTCCCCGGCATCGAGTTGCCGGCTGCCAAGACTGAGCCGGTTTGAGGAACGCCCAATGAACACCACCACTGCACGTCCATTGCTGGGCTGCATCGCCGACGATTTCACCGGTGCCACGGACCTTGCCAACATGCTGGTACGCGGCGGTATGCGCACCGTGCAAAGCATCGGCATTCCGAGCCGCGAAGTGGCTGCCGGGCTTGATGCCGATGCGATTGTCATCGCGCTGAAGTCGCGCACCATTCCCGTCGCCGAAGCGGTCGAGCAGTCCCTCGCGGCGCTGGCCTGGCTGCGTGAGCAAGGCTGCGAACAGATCTTTTTCAAATATTGCTCGACGTTTGATTCCACCGCAGCCGGCAACATCGGCCAGGTCAGCGAAGCGCTGCTGGCGGCGTTGGGCAGCGATTTCACCTTGGCGTGCCCGGCGTTTCCGGAAAATGGCCGGACGATCTTTCGCGGCCACCTGTTTGTGCAGGATCAACTGCTCAACGAGTCGGGCATGCAGCATCACCCGCTGACGCCGATGACCGACGCCAATCTGGTTCGGGTCTTGCAGTCGCAGACCGGTCTGAACGTCGGCTTGTTGCGTTACGACACCATTGCCCAAGGGGCCGAGCAGGTGCGTGAGCGCATCAACGAGCTGCGGGCTCAAGGTGTCGGCATGGCGATTGCCGATGCCTTGTCGGACCGCGATCTGTACACCCTCGGGGCCGCTTGCGCTGATTTGCCGTTGTTGACTGGCGGTTCGGGGCTTGCATTGGGCTTGCCGGAAAATTTCCGTCACGCCGGCAAACTGCGTGACCTCGACGCCTCGAAACTCCCGGCAGTATCAGGCGGTGAAGTGGTGTTGGCCGGCAGCGCTTCGATCGCTACCAATGGGCAAGTGGCCGCCTGGCTCGAAGCCGGTCGGCCAGCACTGCGGATTGATCCGTTGGCCCTGGCTGCCGGGGAACCGGTGGTCGCCCAGGCTTTGGCCTTTGCCCGTGATAACGAACAAACCGTATTGATCTACGCCACCAGCACCCCGGACGAAGTGAAGGCGGTGCAACAGCAACTCGGCGTCGAACGGGCCGGTACCTTGGTGGAGAATGCGTTGGGGGAGATCGCTCAGGGCCTTCGCCAGAGCGGCGTACGACGCTTCGTGATCGCTGGCGGTGAAACCTCGGGCGCCGTGGTTCAGGCGCTGGGTGTGCAACTGCTGCAGATCGGCGCACAAATTGATCCGGGCGTGCCGGCCACCGTCAGTAGCACCGATGAGCCTCTGGCCCTGGCACTCAAATCGGGCAACTTCGGTGGCCGGGATTTCTTCAGCAAAGCCTTGAAGCAATTGGCCGGGGATGTGCAATGAAGGGTGCAATGAACGGTGCAGTGAGTAATGAAAATGCCCTGCGCGAAGAAATCTGCCAGGTTGGTCGCAGCCTTTATGAGCGTGGTTACACGGTCGGCAGCGCCGGCAATATCAGCGCGCGTCTGGATGACGGCTGGTTGATCACACCGACCGATGTCTGCCTCGGCCGCCTCGACCCGGCGACCATCGCCAAGGTCAATCTGGCCGGCGAATGGGTGTCCGGTGACAAGCCGTCAAAGACACTGGCGCTGCATCGCCAGGTCTACGACCGCAACCCGAGCGTCGGTGGCGTGGTGCATACCCATTCCACCCATCTGGTGGCGTTGACGCTGGCCGGTGTCTGGCAGCCGGACAACATCCTGCCGCCGCTGACGCCGTATCAGGTGATGAAAGTCGGGCCTGTCCCGTTGATTGGTTACCAGCGGCCCGGCTCGCCGAAGGTGGCCGAACAGGTCGCGCAATGGGCCAACCGCGTTCGCGGCGTGATGCTCGAGCGCCTGGGGCCGGTGGTCTGGGAGAGTTCGGTCTCCAGAGCCAGCTACGCCCTGGAAGAACTCGAGGAAACCGCGCGGCTGTGGCTGATGAGCAATCCCAAGCCCGAACCGCTCGATCAGGCAGCACTGGACGAGCTGCGAGTGACTTTCGGCGCGCACTGGTAGAGCCCTGATTTTTTAACACGATAGATCGATAAGGCAGGCCCTGATCGGGAGACGCACAGCGGCTCCCCACGCCCCCGGCTTGCCTGAAAAATACAATAACAAGAGGACATCCAGGCATGACTCACCTTCACTGCGACATTTTCAGAACAACCCTTTCGTTCACCCGATGTGGAGGGCTTCTGAAATGAGCCCGTTAATCTTGATGGTTACCGCGGGGCTAGGGATCGCTCTGTTGTTGTTTCTGGTGCTCAAGTACAAGTTCCAGCCCTTCGTGGCCTTGATGCTGGTGAGCATTCTGGTGGCGCTGGTGGCCGGGGTGAAACCGGCGGATCTGGTTGCCACCATCGAAGGCGGCATGGGCAAGACCCTGGGCCATATCGCGATCATCATTGCCCTGGGCGCGATGATCGGGCGGATCATCGAACTTTCCGGCGGTGCCGAGGCGCTGGCCAAAACGTTGATTACCCGATTCGGCAACCGCCGCACGCCACTGGCACTGACGATTGCCGGGTTCATGGTCGGGGTGCCGGTGTTTTTCGAGGTCGGCGTGATCATCCTGATGCCGCTGGCCTATGGCGTCGCTCGCAGTGCGCGTAAGCCGCTGTTGGTGTTCGCGCTGCCGATGTGCGCTGCATTGTTGACCGTCCACGCCTTTCTGCCGCCACATCCGGGTGCGGTGGCCGCTGCCAGCCAATTGGGTGCCGACCTCGGTCGCGTGTTGATGTTCGGTCTGCCGATCACGGCGTTCCTCTGCTATGTCGGCTACCGCGTGGCCGGGCGCATGACCCGTCGGGTGTACCCGATGACCGACGATATTCGTGCCGAGGTCTATGGCCCACATGTCACCAACGAGGATCTGGCTGCCTGGTCCAATGGTAACGACAAGAGCCCTGAACGAGCGGCCGTGGCCGCGTCTCACATGGGTCTGGAAGAAGCCACCAGCAGCATCGTCTCCAAACTGCCATCGGCACCGCCACCGGGTTTTGGCCTGATCGTCAGCCTGATTGTGTTGCCGATCATTCTGATCCTGCTGGGAACGCTGTCCACCTCGTTGCTGCCTGCCGACTCGGTCCTGCGCGGCATCATGACCGTGCTCGGCGCGCCGCTGGTGGCGCTGCTGATCGATACTTTGCTGTGTGCCTGGTTGCTGGGTTCGCGTCGGGGCTGGAGTCGTACTCAGGTGTCTGACGTGATCGGTTCGGCCTTGCCTGGCGTGGCCATGGTGATCCTGATTGCCGGTGCTGGCGGTGTGTTCGGCAAGGTGTTGGTCGATACCGGAATCGGCGCGGTGGTCTCCGATATGCTGCGCACCACCGGTCTGCCGGTACTCGCGCTGGGCTTTCTGCTGACCATGCTGTTGCGTGCGGTTCAGGGTTCGACCACGGTGGCGCTGGTGACCACCGCCGGCATTATCAGCCCGCTGATCGCTACCCTCGATCTCACGGCAAACCACATGGCACTGTTGTGCCTGGCCATGGGCGGTGGCGGGTTGGCCATGTCCCACATCAATGATGCCGGTTACTGGATATTCACCAAATTGTCCGGGCTGAACGTGGCCGACGGCTTGCGCACCTGGACGGTGTTGACCACCTTGCTCGGCACGTTGGGTTTCGGTATTACCTTGTTGATCTGGCCGTTTGTCTAACGAAAATTGTCGACGCGATCGACACCTGTAGGAGCACGGCTTGCCGGCGAAAGCGTCCTTGAGATCGCCTTCGCCGGCAAGCCTGGCTCCTACAAAAACATAGATAGGAGCTACCATGCCTCGTTTTGCCGCCAACCTCAGCATGCTCTATCCGGAACATGAATTTCTGGACCGCTTCGCCGCCGCTGCCACCGATGGTTTCGAAGCCGTGGAATACCTGTTTCCCTACGACTACAGCGCCCAGGAACTCAAACAGCGTTTGAACGATAACGGCCTGGTTCAGGCCCTGTTCAACGCACCGCCCGGCGATTGGGCGGCGGGCGAGCGGGGCACGGTGTCGTTGCCCGGGCGGGAGAGTGAATTTCGTAGCGGTTTCGATCGCTCGCTGGAGTACGCCGCGGTGCTGGGCAACTCGCGCATCCATGTGATGGCCGGGTTGCTGCCGTCGGAAAGCGATCGCCCACGGCATCACGGCGTGTACCTGGAGAACCTGGCGTACGCCACTGCGCAGGCCGCCAAGGCTGGCATCACGGTGCTGCTGGAACCGATCAATACGCGGGACATGCCGGGCTTTTTTCTCAACCGCCAGGATCAGGCCCAGGCCATCTGCAAGGAAGTGGGCGCCACTAACCTGAAGGTTCAGTTCGACTGCTACCACTGCCAGATCGTCGAAGGGGACCTGGCCACTAAACTGCGTCGGGATTTCGATGGCATCGGCCATATCCAGATCGCCGGTGTGCCGGATCGACATGAGCCGGACTTGGGAGAAGTCAACTATCCCTACCTGTTCGAGCTGATCGACCAGTTGGGTTATGACGGCTGGGTAGGGTGCGAATACCGGCCGCGTGGTAACACATCGGCCGGCTTGCAATGGCTGCGTGACTGGAAGGCGCGCTAACGCCTTACACGTTGTTATCGCCGGGCAATAGCAGTTCCACACCCTGCTTGCGGATGCTGTCGGCCGCGGCAGGGGTCAGCGCGTCGTCGCTGAGGATGATGTCGAACTGCTCGAGCCCGGCGATCCTGTACATGCTGAATGTGCCGTACTTCGAACTGCTGGCCACCAGCACCACTTGCGAGGCCGATTGCATCGCGACCTGCTTGACCTCCACCTTCAGCGCCGAAGGTGTGGTAAGGCCGCGACGCAAATCCCAGGAACTGGTGGAGATGAACGCGATATCGGTGACGATCTGACGCAACGTGGCCACCGCCAGACCGCCCACGCACGATTGATTGGAGTGATCCAGTTGCCCGCCAGTGTGAATCACCGTGACATGGGGCGCATCGATCAACGCCTGGACAATCCCGAAATCGTTGGTTACCACAGTCATGCCCGACAGCGCCTTGATATACGGGACGATCTCCAGCGTACTCGTCCCCGCATCCAGATAGATCGTCATATCGGCATGCAGTAACCGTGCGGCGAGCTTGGCCATCGCCTGCTTCTGCGGCAACTCGACCACCGCCTTGAACTGATGGCTGGGCTCGCTATGGAGCTGGCTGGCGATTCGCACGCCACCGGTGACCGAGTAAGCACGGCCTTCCTGTTCCAGCAGCGCGATATCGCGGCGAATGGTCATGTGCGAACAGTCGAACATTTCCATCAACTGATGAACGCTCAGCACCTGATGCTTGCGCAACTGGCGCAGCATCAATTCACGGCGCTGTTCAGGGATCATCGGTGCGCCGCTTTCGGCGGCGATGTCCTTTTGACTAGGCATTCGGGCTCCAGAATGAAGAAAACCGCAGACAAGGAAAGCGGGGGCAAACATAGTAGCGAATCTACGGTGAAGGGACGAGGTGTTGCGGATCACTGTTCCCACGAGGAAACCCGCCAGCGTTAGTTTATGAATTTCTGAACTAACTATTTGCTGCAGCCTATTCAATCATTTGCCGACATGATCTTAGGATCCTCCCCACGGGACTGACGCCATCAGAGCAGCAGCCCGCAGCAACCCTTTCGACTGCCCAGTAACGCCACCAGCCCAATCCGCTAGTGGCCCGACGCAGCCGGGAGGAATGCATGAAGCTAGAGATTTTCCGCACGTTGTGGGGCTATACCGCCAGCAAGGCACAGGCCCTGGATGAATTGCTCGCCGCCGGCTTCGATGGCATCGAAGCACGCCTGCCACTTCAGGCCGATGAACGTGGCGAGTTCGGCGCTTTCCTGCGCAGTAATCAGGTTCCCTATATCTGCACATTGTTCAGTGCTTACGATGTATTGCCCGACCAGAACGCCACACCCGCCCAACACTTGGCCGACATTGATCGCAAGCTGGGCTGGGCCACGGAGCTGACCCCACGTTTCGTCAATCTGCTGGCAGGTAACGACCGCTGGCCGCAAGCATTGCAGGTCGAGTTCTTCGGCCAGGCGATGGAATTGGCCGCCAGGCATGGGGTGTTCTGCAGTTTCGAGACTCACCGCGCCCGTTCCCTATACAGCCCTTGGGTAACCCTGGAACTGATCCGCCAACTGCCGGGACTGCGTTTCACCAGTGACATCAGTCATTGGGTGGTCTGCTGTGAGCGATTGCTGGACGACCCGGCCGACGATCTTTCGACCTTCGTCGAGCGTGTGCATCACCTTCAGGCCCGGGTCGGCTATGACCAGGGCCCGCAAGTCCCTCATCCAGCCGCCCCGGAATATGCCGGTGAACTGGCGTTTCATCAGCGCCACTGGGAGGCCGTCTGGGCCTCTCAGCTTCAGCGCGGCTATTCGGTCAGCACCCTGACGCCGGAGTTCGGTGCCGACGGTTATCTGCATCACTTGCCCTTCACCAACATGCCGGTGGCCGACCTCTGGACCTTGAACCAGTGGATGGCCCGGACCGAGCGCGAACACTTCGACCGTTTCACCCGTGAAGGAACCCGCCATGAGTAATACCTCATCAACCCAGGCCAACTTCAGCAGCATCCCGGTGGTGAACATCGCGGGACTCTTCAGTATCGAGCTGGAGCACCGCCTTGCAGTGGCCGAGCAACTGGGCCGCGCCGCCAGCGATGTGGGCTTTCTGTACATCACCGGGCATGGCATCGATCCGGCGCTGATCGAGGGCCTGCGCCAGGCGGCCAGGGATTATTTTGCACAACCGCTGGAAGCCAAGATGCGCCACTACATCGGCGCCTCGCAAAGCCATAAGGGTTTCGTGCCCGAAGGTGAGGAGGTGTATTCCAAGGGCAAGCCGGATCATAAAGAGGCCTTCGATATCGGCTTCGAAGTGTCAGTGGATGACCCGCTGTTCCTCAACCGTACGCCGCTGCTGGGGCCGAACCACTGGCCCGACGTGCCGGGCTTCCAGGGCGCGGTACAAAACTACTATCAGGCGGTGTTTGCCCTTGGCCGCCGGCTGTTTGATGGCTTCGCGTTGGCCCTGGGGCTGAAGGAGGGCTATTTCGATGCGCTGGTGACTCGCCCGCCCTCCAAGCTGCGACTGATCCATTACCCCTTCGACGCCGAAGCCGTGGATGCCCCGGGTATTGGCGCGCATACCGACTACGAGTGCTTCACCATCCTGCACGCCGATCAGCCGGGGTTGGAGGTGCTTAACGATCAGGATCAGTGGATCGATGCACCGCCAATGCCCGGGGCGTTCGTGGTGAACATCGGCGACATGCTGGAAGTCATGACCGCAGGTGCCTTTGTCGCCACCGCCCACCGGGTGCGCAAGGTCGCTCAGGAGCGCTACAGCTTCCCGCTGTTCTACGCCTGCGACTATCACACGCTGATCAAACCGCTGCCGGCTTTCGCCAAGGATGCCGGGGATTACGAGGCATTGGCGATTGGCGAGCACATGTGGAGCCAAGCGCTGCAGACCTACCAGTATCTGCGCAAACGCGTGGAAAACGGCGAGCTTGAGCTGCCGTCCCGGGCTCGAAAGCCATCGAGCTTCGGCCGCCTGAAAAACACCATCACTCATTCCTAAAAAAACAACCAACGGAGCTTCCCACGATGAAAAGCCACTACGCCCTGAGCAAACTGAGCCTGCTCGCCGCCGGCCTGTTCTGCGCCAACGCCGCCTTCGCCAGCACCGCGACCCCCGGTGTGTTGAAGGTCGGTATGGAAATCACCTACCCGCCGTTCGAGTCCTACGACGCTGACAAGAATGTGGTCGGCTCCGACCCTGAGTTGGCTCATTCCCTGGCCAAGGCGATGGACGTCAAGGCCAACTTCGTCGATACCAAGTTTCCCAATCTGATCAACGGCCTCAACGCCGGGCATTACGACGCGATCATTTCCGGCATGTACATCACTCCCGAACGCCAGCTCCAGGCCCGCACCATCGCCTATGCCAACACCGGCGCCGCGATCATGGTGCCCAAGGGCAGTGAATTGACCCCGCAGGTTCCCGAGGACTTGTGCGGCCTGAAGATCGGCCTGGAGCAGGGCACCACTTGGGTGGCCAAGTTCAACCAGTTGTCCAGCGACTACTGCGTGCCGAACAACAAAGGCGCCATCACCGTCAACGAGTACCCCTCGGCTCCCGAAGTGACGCAGGCGCTGCTCTCGAAGAACATTCAGGCGCAGGTGGAAATCGCCGGTGCCGCGCACATGATCGCCCAGCGCACCAACGGGCGGGTCGTGGTCAGTTCGCAGAAGCTGGTTTATCCGCAGACCTTGGGCATCTACGTGAAGAAAGACGCCGACGCTACCTATCAGGCGCTAGTCAAAGCCCTGGCCGACAGTAAAGCCAGCGGTGAGTACACCGCCATTCTCAAAAAATATGATCTGGAACCGGTCTCCGAGTAATGGCTGAAACCGCGCCCTCGGTCGAGGGCGCGGCTCGTACGAGGTGTCTATGCAATTCGACTGGTCTTACTTTATTTCGCTGTTCTCCAAGACTGACTTCTGGGCGGCGAGCCTGACCGTCATCGAACTGAGTGCCCTGGCCTGGTTCCTGGGGATGGTGCTGGGCTTCGTTCTGGCATCAGCCAAGTTGTCCAGCTTGCCCTGGCTGCGCATGCCGGCGTCACTCTATATCTGGTTCTTTCGCAGCATTCCGCTGCTGGTGCTGGTGGTCTTCATCTACAACCTGCCGCAGTTGCTACCCGGTGCCGGGCCGATCCTGTCAGTACCGTTCTATTCCGGCTTGTTGGCGCTGGTGGTCACTGAGGCCGCCTACATGGCCGAAATTCATCGTGGCGGACTGATCTCGGTCGCCAAGGGGCAGAAGGAAGCCGGCCGTGCTCTGGGTATCGGCCTGTTCGGCCTGCAACGGTTGATTGTGATTCCCCAGGCGTTTCGCATCTCACTGCCGACCTTGATCAATGAATACATTACGGTGGTCAAACTGACCTCGTTGATCTCGGTGATTTCACTGACCGAGCTGCTGACTGTGGGTCAGCGCCTGTATGCCCAGAACTTCCTGGTGATGGAAACCCTGGCGGCCGTGGGCGTGTACTACGTGCTGATCGTCACTGTGTTCGGCTTCGCCCTGCAGCGTCTGGAGCGCTACCTGGACCTCAACATGCGGACACCGCAAACCCTCGATAGCGCCTCTACAAAAGTACTGCATGACAGTCTGGCGCCTGTCGCAACGAGCACGTTCAACCCCCCGGCCAAAGGCGCCGCCCCAGCCCTGCAACTGCAGGGCGTGCACAAACGCTACGGCGATCATCATGTGCTCAAGGGCATCGACCTGAAGGTACAAAGTGGCCAGGTGATTTCTATTATCGGCCCGTCGGGCTCCGGCAAGACCTCACTGATTCGTACGATCAATGGCCTGGAGCACATCGATCAAGGCGAAATCCTGTTGTTCGGGGAAAGCTTCATCAATGCCGGGGACAAACCGGATGGCCGTCGGGTTCGTCAGGGCGTACGGCGCATCGGCATGGTGTTCCAGAACTTCAACCTGTTCCCTCACCGGACACTGCTGGACAACATCAGCCTCGCTCCCCGTTATCATGGCATCGGCCGCGCACTGAGCGAGCAACTCGCCTGCCAGTTGCTCGACAAGGTCGGCTTGTTGGCGCACGTCCACAAATATCCGCATCAACTGTCCGGGGGCCAGCAACAGCGCGTGGCTATTGCCCGGGCCATGGCCATGGACCCGGACATCCTGTTGTTCGACGAACCCACCTCGGCGCTGGATCCGGAGCTGGTCGGCGAGGTGCTTACGGTCATCAGCAATTTGGCCCGGGAAGGCATGACCCTGCTGATCGTCACCCATGAGATGGACTTTGCCCTGTCGATTTCCGACCGGGTGATCTTCATGGACAACGGCTACATACAGCTGGATGCCTCGCCACAGGCGATCCGCGAGGAGCCTGAGGCTCATCGAGTGCGGCGGTTCATGGGGTTGCAGGAGCCAGCGCAGGAGGTATGTCTGTCTTGAATGGGTTTAGCCGCCCCGGCAATACGCAGACTGCGCGGCGCTGGCGGTTCCGTTATTGCGACAAATAGCTCTGTTGTATACGCGCCAGGGTGCCGTCATCGCGAAGCTTTTCAACCGCCTTGCGCAGGTCTTGCACCAGTTGAGCAGAGCAAAGCCTGGAGCAAGCCAGGTAGAGCTCCGCGCTGCTCATGACCGGGCTCATGAACAGTTTGCGTTCAGACATCTTCGGCCAGATGTATCGACTCTCGGGAACACCGTTGAACCAGGCATCAATGCGACCTTTCAAGAGCATCTGCGCGGGGTTGTCGCCAATGGTCAGGGGGTAGATCTGATCGTCGCTGAAGCCTTGTGCACGCAGGATTTCCTCCTGCGCACTACCGAGGCCGACGCCGATCACCCGGTAGGTTTTTTTCGCTTGCGCGAAGCTGCTCACCGGCCGGTCGAGGCTGAAAAAAGCGCGCTCCATGGGCATGATCGACGCGATCCAGGTGAAGTGATCTTCGCGTTCAGACGTGCGAGACAAGGGGGCTATCAGAAGATCCTGCTTCTCGCTGACGTGTTTTTGTGATCGGGCCCAGGGAAGCACATGGACATGAGCGACATAGCCAGCGTTGGCAATGGCTGTCAGGACGGCTTCTCCGACCATTCCGTGACCCTTGGCGTCATCGACAAACGTCAGTGGCGGAGCGTCAGGGATATACAGTTCGAGCGGCAAGGGGGCGCCACACGCGTTATAGGCAATCAGCAGCGATCCCGACAGAAAAAATCTGCAAAGTGCTTTTGCGTAGGCATTTAATACCCATGAGCTTGCGCTCATGGTTGATAGTTCAGGCATTGAGCGTAGAAGGGCGCCACAAGTCACCAGTGGATCACAAGGGGGGGATGAGTCTACCGGCCGTTGTTCATTATTGGATACGGTATCGCCCCGCATTCTACGCAAACTTGAGGTCAGGTCACATCTTCCCCCAGGTGCCGAAGGAGGAAGGCGCTGATCTGGTCCAGTGCCCGGCGGGCTTCTTCGAGTTGATCGCTCATGGTCTGGAAGACATGAATCATTCCCGGCCAGACGTCCAGGTGTACCGCCACTTCGGCGCTGGCCAGGCGGCTGGCGAGCCGGGTTGAATCATCCAGCAGGCATTCCCGGCTGCCCACCTGGATCAGCACTGGCGGTAGACCCTGAAGGTCACCGTATAAGGGGGATGCCAACGGATTCAGTGGCTCGGCGCCCTGTAGATAGGTGTCGGGCATAATGGTCTTGCCAGCAAGCGGGCCGAGCAATGGATCTCGAGCCTTCTGCAAATTCCACGACTCTCCGGTCTGAGCCATGTCCACCCAAGGCGACATCACTGCCGCAGCCGCGGGCAGCGGCAAACCAGCGGCCTTGGCAGCCAGCATCAGAGCCATGCACAGACCGCCGCCGGCACTGTCGCCGGCCAGCACCAGATGCTCGGCGTTCACACCGTTTTCGAGGAGTGCACGGTAAACATCCAGAGCGTCCTCTACGGCGGCCGGGAAAGGGTGCTCCGGGGCCAGGCGGTAATCGATGCACAGGGTACGAATCCGGCTGCGGGCTGCCAATTGGCTGGTGAGCGGGCGATAGGCCTGGGCACTGCCGAATGAACTGATTCTGTTTGTTAACGATTTTATGGATCCATTGGCGTGGTTTTAGCCCTCTGACAAGCCAGCCGGATCCGTAGCGGATCATCCCGGATGTCAGCTTCGGAATCGGTCGATTCTGGTGCCGCGTATCAATGCTCTTTGGCTTTCCTGATCCTGATCAAAATAAACAGCAGGACGCAGAGCGCGAGCGGAGTCATGGCTAGCAAAGCGTCTCTCGCGGAAATGTCCGCGCCCATGACGTGCAGCCCCGAGTAGAACAGCTTGAACAGGCTTAACAAGTAATAGGTGATGGCGATAATCGACAAGCCTTCGACGGCGCGCTGGATTTTGATTTGAGTATCGGCGCGGGCGTTCAGGCTCTTCAGGATTTCCGAGTTCTGCTCTTCCATTTCGACCTGGACACGGGCCTGCAACAAGTCCCCGAGGTTGGCCACGCTTTCAGCCAGTTGCTCCAGGCGCTGTTCGGTGACGGCGCAGTATCTGACCGTGGGTTTGAAGCGCCTTTCGATGAAGATACCCAGTCGCTGGCAATCACCCACATGACTTTCGCGCAGTTCACCCAGGCGTTCGAAAACCAGCTGTGCATAGGCTTGGGTGGCGCTGAAGCGGTGTCGGGTTTTTGCGCTGCTGCTGACCACTTGCGCCGACAGGTTGGCAATGTCGGTCAGCAACGCTTTCGCATTTCCGGTATCGGGGCCGGCGTTACGTTCCGAAAGGTTGACCAGGGTCTTGTCGAAGACGTTGAGCTGAGTGCTCAAGGCTTTCGCGGTGATGAGTGAAAGCGAAGCCATCATTCGGTAGGTTTCGATTTCCAGCAGGCGGCGGATCATCCGTCCCAGGCGATAGGCATTCAGGCGTTTGTTAATGAAAAGAAAACGGTTGGTGCCATCCTCGCTCAGGCGAAAGTCGCTCCAGACCGTCGCATCGCCACCACCGATGCAAGAGCCGCTGGGATCCTTGAATCCATAAACGGACAGATCGCCGGAAAAAGACGTATCGGTGCGCACCACAATCTGCACAGCGTTGATCACGTGCTGCATGAAAGGCTCGACCCGGTCCATCAAGGCCCTGGGTGGCGGGCTCCAGCATGGCTCGTGACTGGAGGAGGGCACCACCAGCGTCAGCGTCAGGAACTCTGCGTGCCGTTCCCACTTCAAGGCATGGCCCTCCAACTCGGTGATGCCCTGGGCTGCATCCGGGTCGACGGGGCCGGGGCAGCAGTGACTCAGCAAGGTGTCGCACTGCCCGTCATTCGCCAGAAACGCCAGATGAAACACGTGGGCGGGCTCGTCGAAATACAGAGAAGGGCGCGCGTGCAACTCGTTGTGCAGGATCAGTCTTTGCGGGTGCATGCTGTTTGGGCCATGTTGGAGTTGTTTGTTCTTGGGACTGGATGATGAATACCCGAGTCACAAACAAAGCCTGGCGATTGCCCAATGCCCGTCAGCCAAGCGCAGTACATGTGGGAGCGGGCTTGCTCGCGAAGGCGGTGGCACAGTCAGCATTGATGTTGCCTGACACGCCGCTTTCGCGAGCAAGCCCGCTCCCACAGGTTTTAACGCAACGTTGTACAGAACGCCCGAATCGCCTCGCAGGCCTGGTGCAACGAAGCGTCATCCAGCGCATAGGCAATGCGAATGTAGGGGCCAAGACCAAATGCACTGCCATGCACCACCGCCACGTCCGCTTCGTCGAGCAGCGCATGGGCGACATCTTCGTCGGTGTGCAGTACTCGACCGACGGGCGAGGTTCGGCCGATCAGCCCCGCACAAGAGACGAACGCATAGAACGCACCCGCCGGGCTCACGCATTCCAGTCCCGGCGTGTCGTTCAGTAGCGTCACCATCAAATCGCGACGAGCCTGGAAAGCGGCACGGCTTTCGCGGATGAAGTCTTTCGACCCCTCCAGCGCGGCGAGTGCGGCTTGCTGCGAAACCGAGCTCGCGCCCGAGGTCTGCTGGCCCTGCAGCTTCTCCATGGCCTCCAGCAACCAGCGCGGCCCGGTGGCAAAACCGATGCGCCAACCGGTCATGGCGTAGGCCTTGGAGACACCGTTCATGGTCAGGGTTCGCGGCGCCAGTCGTGGCTCCACCTGGGCCAGGGTGTAGAACGCTTGATCGTCGAAGATCAGGTGTTCATAGATGTCATCGACCAGAATCAACACGTGGGGATGATCCAGCAACACAGCCGCCAGGGCACGAAGTTCCGTCTCGCTGTACACCGCGCCGGTCGGGTTGGACGGCGAATTTAGAATTAACCAACGGGTCTGCGGGGTGATCGCGGCAGCCAGTGCCCTGGGCGTCAGTTTGAAACCCGTACCGGCATCGCACATGACGATCCGCGCTTCACCGCCGCACAGTTGCACCATTTCCGGGTAACTGACCCAGTACGGCGCCGGCACGATGACCTGGTCGCCCTCGTTGAGGGTGGCGGCCAGGGCGTTGTAGATCACCTGTTTGCCACCGTTGCAAACCAGCGTGTCTTGCCAGCTCACGTCCAGACCATTTTCGCGGCGGAACTTGGCCGCCACCGCTTCTCGCAACGAGCGCACACCGGCCACCTGGGTGTAGCGGGTGTGGCCATGCTCGATGGCGTGAATGGCCGCTTCACGCACATGTTTGGGGGTATCGAAATCGGGCTCGCCGGCACACAGCGAAATGATCTTCGCCCCTTGTGCCCGGCGTTCCGCCACTCGATCCATGATCCGATAAGTCGCCGAGGGCTGTGCGCTGGCCAGGCGTTGGTTGAGGCGCTGAATGTCGATGCTCATGCCCGGGTTCTCCAGTCTGTCAGGTTCATCAGTTCCAGGGTCGAGCGGCCTTCGGTCAGCGCCTGCATCATCTGTGTTTCCTTGCTCGCGCGCGCTTCGCCTTCGGCGAGGGTACGTGCTGCATCGGCCTTGGGGATGATGATCACGCCGTCGTCGTCAGCCACCACCAGGTCGCCCTGTGCCACGAAAGCACCATTGAAATTGAACGGTTGTCCCACCGAGGGTGCGCTGGCCTTGACCGTGCCTTTCACCGAGATGCCACGGGCAAATACCGGGAACTGGCGTTTCTTCAACGCAGCGATATCGCGTACGCCGCCATCGATTACCAAACCGACCACGCCCGCCGCTTCGGCCGCGACGGTGAGCACCTCGCCCCAATAACCGGCGATGAAACCGCCCGTGCCCACGACCAGTACGCTGCCACGGGGTACCTGCTCCATCGCCAGATGCAGGGCCAGGTTATCGCCCGGCGAACATTCCAGCGGGTAGGCGGGGGCGGCGATAAAGGCGCCGTCCCAGATCGGGCGGATCGCACTGTCAACCGCGCAGGGCAGATGGGACGCTTCATACAGCGTCGAGGTGCCCAGTACTTTTGCCCGCGCGCGAAAATCCGGGGGGAAGGGGAGCGTGGTCATCAGATTTTCCTCTGCAGATTGTGGTAACCCAATGCAGCACGGGCTTCCTTGAGGGTTTTGCCTTGAGCGATCAGGGCGCGAATGTCGGCTTCGACCGATTCGATCTGGCGGGCACATGCCGCCACTTCAGCGGCACGGGCGCGAGGCACGATTACCACGCCGTTGGCATCGGCGACCACGATGTCACGGGAGCAGACCCGTGCCGTGCCGATGGACACCGGCTGGTTGACCGAC
The DNA here is from genome assembly GCF_014852305.1 of Pseudomonas sp. PDM09. Lineage (NCBI taxonomy): Bacteria > Pseudomonadati > Pseudomonadota > Gammaproteobacteria > Pseudomonadales > Pseudomonadaceae > Pseudomonas > Pseudomonas sp. PDM09. Next base: position 186,957 of record NZ_JACVBI010000005.1, read on the forward strand.
TGCACTTGCACGCGGTCTTTGCCAGTACGCATGAAGCGACCTTTGCTGAAGATCGGGTAGCCATCCCCCAGCGCCTTGTTCACATCACGGCACACCCCGTCGATGACCGTGGCGGCGATCTGTCGAGTGCCGGCGTACTGGGTCATGATGTCGCCCCAAACGGTGCAGTCGGTACGGCCGCCGTTGTCGATCACCACCACGTCGCCGGGTGCGACATCTTCGATGAAATCACCCACCGTGCCCGGCGGAACACTGGCCGAGACGTACTGCACGGTGAACGCCGGTCCGACGATGACCTTGCGGTAATTGTCCAGCGGCGCCACGCCGAGGCATTGTCCGGGCAGGCCGAGCTTGTCCAGCGCATCGGAGACGCCAGGAGTGTCGAGGCCTTCAAACAAGGCGACCAGGGTTTGATCTTCAAGATTCATCGGGCGTGCTCCACGCGAATCGCTTCGAACCGGGTGTCGTGCATCACCTCGGCCACCGAGCGGCCGCTGCGCACGGCCTCGACCATGCCGTCTTGGCGGCGGGCGATGCGCTCGCCAAGGTCGATGACCTTTTCGATATAGATTTGGGGGACGAATACGGTTCCGCAGGTATCGGCAATGACATAGTCATCCTCGCTGACGTCGACACCGGCCACCTTGATCGTCACCGCGGCATCGATCTGCACCACCCGGTTGCGCGCACTGATCATGGTCACGCCACGGCCATAAACCGGGTAACCAATCGCTTCGCTGCCGTCGATGTCGCGGCTGAAACCGTCGATCACCGTGCCGCGTACGTGCTTGCCGGCCGCCGCGTTGGCGAGGATGTCGCCCCAGCAGGAGATACCTTCGATGCCGCCGGCGATCACCAATACACGATCGTCGCTGTCGATCTGTTCAACCACCGGGGTAATCAGGTGCACGGTCGGGACGGTGTCGGATTTGGGCGCCAGCAAGACGGTACTGGCGCGGCCGACGATCTTCGGGCAGTTCCACAGCGGGCGTAGCCCCACGGTGGCGCCCGGCAGGCCGAGGAAGTCGAGCGCATCGGAGACCGTGTTGGTATCCAGCGCCGCCAAGCGATCCAGCAAACTTTTATTGATCATGGGAAAGCCCCAGTGGTGACGGAGGCGCCCAGTGTCGGCGAGACTATTTGATAGGTATATTACTAATCACAGAAGCGTTACATACGTTAAACCTATGGATTAACCATGATCAATTTCCGCTTGATTCGTCACCTCTGGTTGTTCCTGGCCGTTGCCGAAGAACAGAATTTCGGCCGCGCCGCCAAACGCTTGGGAATGTCCCAGCCACCGTTAAGCGAGCAGATTCAGGTGCTGGAGCAGGCGCTCAAGGTCAAGCTGTTCGACCGCTCGCGGCGGGGAGCGAAACTGACCCCGGTAGGCGCCGCGATCCTGCCGGCGGTGCGCAAGTTCGCCGAGCAACTGGAGCGCCTGGAACTGGCCGTGGAAGAGGCGGTGGCGGGGCAGTCGGGGATGTTGACTGTCGGCGCGATTTCCACGGCGATGTTCGATGTGTTGCCCGGGTTGATCGAGCAGCTGAAGGTCGATTACCCGCACCTCACCGTGTCCGTGCGGGAGATCGACAGCGTCGAAGCCGTGCCTGCGCTGGAAGCCGGGGACATCGACCTGGCCTTCGCCCGTCTGGACGGCGACCTGGGCGCCTCGATCAAGTCACTGCCACTGACCGAGGATCGCCTGGTCGTGGCTTTGCCCAGCGATCACCCATTGGCTTCGCGCAAGCGCATCAGCCTGTCGAGCCTGGCCACCGAGCCCTTGGTGATGTTTTCCCGAAAGGTCAGCCCGGTGTACTTCGACAATCTGATCGCAACCTGCCGCGCCAGTGGATTTTCCCCGCGCGTGCTGCATGAAGTGCGCTCCGTCGCGTCGCAAATCGCTTTCGTCAGTTGTGGACAGGGCATCGCCCTGGTGCCGGCGTCGCTGAAAAAACTGGCCCCCGATAATGTGGTGTTGCGACCACTGAGCCAGCCGCTCAATGTGGTGACGACAGCGGTGGCCTGGAACGCCGATCGGCTCAATCCGCTGGTGGAGGAGGTGGTTGCTCGGCTCACCAAGCGTGTTTGATAGGTTTGACCTATGACGGTATTCCCGAATGAGGAATTTACAGAAGGACCGATCCCCGCGAAATTGACGGCCTGCTGTGGCGAGGGAGCTTGCTCCCGCTTGAGTGCGCACCACTCACAAAAAACAGGCAATGTTTGTCAGATTTCCGGGACCGCTATGCAGCCCGGCGGTCACCCTTTTCGCTCAAGGAATCCATCACGTGTCCAAACCTGAAACCTTCACTCAAGCGCACATCCCTCTGACGGTGGAGGGCGTCCGGCTGAACATCGCCACCCTTCACCGCGACGGTGTCCTGGCGCCGATTGTGTTCCTGCATGGGTTTGGCTCGACCAAGGAAGACTACGCCGACGTCGTGCAGCAGGCCGCCTTCGCCGGTCATCCTTTCGTCGCTTATGACGCACCGGGTTGCGGCGAAAGCCAGTGCGGCGACCTTTCGCGGATTTCCATCCCTTTTCTGCTGAAGACCGCCTTGCAGATGCTGGAGCATTTCGGTATCGAACGCTTTCATCTGGTCGGCCATTCCATGGGCGGACTGACCGCACTGATGCTGGCTCATCAATGCCCGGACCGGGTACTCAGCTTCGTCGACATCGAGGGCAACATCGCCCCGGAGGACTGCTTCCTCAGCCGGCAGATCGTCGATTACCCGACGGACGATCCCGAGGTGTTTTTCGCCGCCTTCATCGAACGCGCCCGACACGCCCCGGCTCATGCCAGTGCGCTTTATTCCGCAAGCTTGCGGCACAAGGTTCGTGCCGGAGCGGTACGCGGGATCTTCGAGTCGATGGTCGATCTTTCCGACAACGCCGACTTGATGAACAAGTTCCTCGGCCTGCCATGCCCGCGCATGTTCATGTACGGCGAGCAGAACGCTTCATTGTCCTATCTGCCGCATATCCAGGCCCAAGGCGTGCGGTTGGCGCCGATCGCGCAGTGCGGGCATTTCCCCATGTATTCCAACCCGATCGCGATGTGGCAGCAGATTGCCGATTTTCAGGCGAACGGCCATCGCGTATGAGTCTGCTATGGGATGCACAGCAGCGTTGTGAACTATTCTTCTCAAGTGGCCCTTTCAAATGCCTCATTCAAGGGAGTTGATATAAATCAACGCTTAAGAGGCTTTAAGGGACGAATCTGGGCCTGATGCTGGATTCTCGAGCCGGCGTCGAGAATCAACCTGTCTGGAGTCTGCCCATGAGCCAGTATCAACGGTTATTACTGATCATCAACCCGCTGCTGCGCCATTCTCCTGCGATAAACCATGGCGCTGCCCTGGCCAAGGCCAGCGGGGCGAGCTTGCACATCGCCGGCCTGATTCCCTCGTTGGACATTCTGTCGCTGCTCGAAGAAGGCGACCGCAAAATGGCTCGGGCGACCTACCTGCAGGAGCACCGCGACTGGCTCGATGAACAAGCGGAAAAGATGCGAGGCCGGGGGATTGAGGTGACAACCGACGTTGCATGGGCCGACAACATGCGTCAGGACATTCTTGAGCATGTCACGCAAATGCAACCCGATCTGTTGATCAAGCAAGTGCAGCATGAACCCGTGCTCAAGCGCGCGTTCTTCACGCCGCTGGATTGGCGTTTGTTGCGCCATTGTCCGGTCCCGGTTTATCTGGTGGGGGGTGAATGCCATGCCTTGCCGCAGAAGGTGGTGGCCGCGGTTGACGTGTCAGACACCGAGCCTTCGAACAGTGAACTCAATGACCGGATCATCTTGCAGGCGTCGGGCCTTGCGCTGCAGTGCAATGCCGAGTTGCATCTGCTGTACGCCTGTGACATTTCGGCGGCTTTTCTGGCGGATCTGGGCGGCGGTCTGACGCTCTCGGAGCTGACCAGGGAGTTGCGCAACGACCTGGAAGCGTCATTTCTCAAGCTGGCCGCCCGATTCGGTGTCCCCCCTGAGTGTCGGCATTTCATTATGGGGCAACCGGTCTCAGTGCTGAGTGAGTTCGCCCACGTGCATCAAGTGGATGTGGTAGTGATGGGCAGAGCTCAATACCGTGGTCTGGAGCGGCTGCTTGGCAGCACCACCGAACATATTCTGTATCAGGTGCCTTGCAGCATTCTGGCGGTCTAGGGGCGGGCGCCCTGATCGGAATGATGGCCGCCGTCAAACGAACGCCCGTTTTTGGGGCTCCCGCCCCAAGGAGGTTTTCAAATGACTAGTCCTTCATTGCAAACCATCTTGCATGACCGGGTGGATGCCGGCCGAGGCCTGGTGGAGCCGTTGCTCAAATACGCTAAAAGAGCCGATGTCATCGTTCTCGCCTTACCCCGTGGCGGCGTTCCGGTGGCCTATGAAGTCGCCACGGCCCTGGAGGTTCGCCTGGACCTGATGCTGGTGCGCAAGTTGGGAGTACCGACCCACCAGGAGTTCGCCATGGGCGCAATTGCCAGTGGCGGCATACAAATCGTCAACGAAGATGCGCTGCGGGCTAACGGTATTGATCAACGCACGCTCGATGCCGTGGTTGCAAAGGAAACGCAGGAGTTGTTGCGTCGCGAGCAGCTATACCGGGCATCACGTGCACCTGTTGCGCTCAAGGATCAAGTGGTGATTCTGATTGATGACGGCCTGGCGACAGGCGCCACGATGATGGCCGCGATACAGGCCGCGCGCCTGCAAGCGCCATCGCGCATCGTCGTTGCCGTGCCGGTGGCACCGGTTGAGACGGCAGAGGCGCTGCGCGATGAAGTGGACGAGCTGATTTGCCCGCTCATCCCCGACTGGATGATCTCGATCGGGCATTGGTACACGGATTTTTCGCAGACATCGGACGAAGAGGTCATCGATCTTCTGCACCGGGCCTGGCAACGAGAGTCCGGTTCGGGCGACTCATTTCAGAACGGTTCCGGTATTTGAGCCGTTGCCTGGCGTGGAGCAAACCACGTCAGGCTTTCAAGTGATCCTGACGTTCACGAATTGCCACGGATCGGATTCATCGGTCTGCTCGGGCATCAGTGAGTGACGTCCGGTAAGCGGCGTCCAGTCGGAATAAATGCCTTCTACCTTGCCAAGGTAAGGCATGCAGATCTGCAAAATCTCCCTGAAGGGCAATTCATCCGGTTCGACAATACCGCGTTGCGGATTGCGAATAGCCCAGATCACGCCGGCCAGCACTCCCGCCGTCACTTGCAGGCTGGTGGCGCTGTTATGGGGGCAGAGTGTCCGGGCTTGCTGGATCGATAAGCGCGAGCCATACCAATAACTGTTTCTGGCATGCCCCATCAGCAGCACGCCGAGTTCGTCACTGCCGTCGAGGATTTCGTCATCGAGCAGGCGCTGGCCGCTCTGGGGTTTCCAGTTGCGCTCGGCGAGTTCATGCACCGAGAGCAAGGCATCGTCACAGGGCCGATACGCGTAATGGACGGTCGGCCGGTAAGTCGGCTGCCTTCCCTGGCCAAGGGTCAGGTAGTCGGCAATCGACAGGGCTTCGTTGTGGGTCACGAGCAGCCCATGGGTTGGCCCCGTCGAGGGGGTCCAGGTTCGAACCGGCGTGGAGGCACCGGGACGTTGCAGATAGATACCGGCCTGGCACCCGAAGGCGTGGTAATAGCCATCCTCGGGCAGCGCTTTCTCATGGCTGCCCCAACCCAATTCCGCCGGCTGGCTGCCTTCACTGATGAAGCCGTCCACGGACCAGGTATTGACGAACTCATCGGCGATTTTGTGTTGCGATGAAAACTGCGAATCGCGTTCGGCAATGTGGATGCAGCGGATATTCAGTCGGCTGGCCAGCTGCGCCCATTCTTCGCGAGTAGTGGGCTGGGGCGTTGTGTCACCCAAATCCTCAGCGAGGTTGACCAGTGCCTGCTTGATCAGGTGGGACACCAGCCCCGGATTGGCCCCGTGAGTCAAGACAGCGGTGGACAAACCTTGTGCACTTTCCCTGCGAAGCTGAAGAGCCGCCTCCCTCAATGCATAGTTGGATCTTTCGGACAGGGATTTGTCGGGGTCGGTATAACCGCCTTCCCACGGCTCGATACAGGTGTCCAGATACAGCACGCCTTTACGCTGGGCGAACTGAATCAGCGACAGGCTCGAAACCCCCACCGAGAGGTTGAGCAGGAAATCGCCAGCGCTCAAAAGAGGGTCGAGCACCGCCTCGTAATTGTTCTGATCCAGTTGCTCGGCTTGGTGGGCAACGCCAAATTCCTGCGCGAGCAAGCGTCCATCGTCATCGGGGCTGAGGATCAACAGTCGCTGCGGTTCAAGTTCAAGATGGCGCAACAGTAGCGGGAGTACGCCTTTTCCGATACAGCCAGAGCCGATCATCACCAACCTGGCATCAAAGGGCTGAATGACATGCTCAAGATCTGACATCGATAGCCTCCACCGGCTGACCGCGCTCGCCGCAAATGACCTGTCGATAACCACGACGCCCTCAAACTAGAGACTGCAAGGCTCAGTTAAAGCTCAAAAAAGTTTCGGACACCGCCAAGGTGATTCTGCTATGCCAATCGAGACCAAAAAACAGATGAGAATGAGGCGAACTGCTGGCCCACCGATTTCTGTTTCGTTGTCAAACTTGCTTTCTTTTCAGAAGGTTAGGCATTGGCGATATGCGGACTTTGGTATGGATGGCTGTGACGTTTGCCCTGATGCTCTCGCTTGAGGCTCAGGCAAAGGACCTGAGCAAGAACAGTCGTTTCGTCTGCAGCTGGGGCTCGGACATAGCCGCAGACGCGCAAGCGGCGAAGCTTTCCGGTTTCACGCTTTACGGGGCACGCAAGAAACTGCAAACGCGAAAATTCCCCCGGCCGTGGATGCGCATGACGGCCATGGGGATTACCGAACAAACCTATAACAGTGCCTCACGTCTCAAGCCTGCTGCTATCAAGCAAACGTATTACGAGCAATGCATCCGGCATGAGTTGGCCCGACGCTAAAAGTTGATCGAGGCGCTCAGCCGGGCGGTCAGTGGGGCGCCCTGGAACAGGTAGCCATCGCCCATGTATTCACCGGCGTCGCGCCAGTAGCGTTTGTCGAACAGGTTGTCCACGGTCAGGCGAAAAACGGTGTCGTATCCGTCGATGCGAGTGCTGTAGCGGCTGCCGATGTTGAAGATGGCATAGGCACCAGTCTGCACTTCACCCTGGCGGTTGGCGTACTTGCTGGCGCTGTACTGCACTGAGCCGAGCAGCGCCAGGCCATCGAACCAGGGCAGGGCATAGTCGCCGTAGAGGTTGGCGCGCAGGGTCGGAACGTTGATTGCCTGGTGACCTTCATAAGCTGGCGTGCCGCTGTCGGTGACCCGCGCGCGGATCGCCGCGACACTGGCGGCGATCTGCAGGCGCTGGCTGGCCCAGCCATTGGCCGAGAGCTCCAGCCCGGTGTTCTTCTGTTCGCCCTGTTGGGTGAACGTGAACGTACCGTCGTCATTCGGTCGCGAGTACTGGTAGGCCTGGCGAATCTGGAACAGCGCCGCGGCCAGACTGATGCGCTGCCAGTCGTATTTGATCCCTGCCTCGATTTGTCGCGATACGGTGGGCGCGAGGATTTCATAGGCATTGGTGGTAAACCACGCTGCTTCGCCACCCAGGGACAGGCCCTTGCTATAGCGGGTGTACAGCGACAGGTTTTGCACCGGCTTGTAGATCAGCGCGGCCTGGGGCAGGAACTTATAGCGTTGGGTGTGCCGGGTAGTCTCGCCCTGGCTGTCGAAGGTCTCTTCATCCAGGCGCACTTCGCGCCCGCCCAGCACCGCCTGCCATTGCTCATTGAAGCTGATCCGGTCATTGAAGAACAGGCCGTACTGGCGGCTGTCCAGGCGCCGGTAGGAATCGTTGAGCGGGCCATCGTAAGGGGCAAAATCCGCCGGTTCGCTGTTGATGTTGGCGCTGCCGATCATTTGATTGATGGCATCGCGTTTGTCCACCACGCGGCGGAACGCGCTAGTCCCGACGCTGAGTTCGTGGCCCAGGCCACCGGTTTCGAAGTGGCCGCTGAGGGCTGCCTGCACTTCATCGTTGCGGCGGGTATCGTCGGGGCTGCGGAAATCGTAAATGTCGTAGTCGCCCTCCGGGCTGAAGTAGTTCGGCACCGCCGCGCCGGCGCAACTGGCGGAGCCGTAGCAGCCCCAGGCGAACGAGCTGTAGTCATCGATCACCACCCGGCTGCGCGAGGCGCTGAGGTTGCCTTTCCACTGGTCGCTGAAGCGGTATTCGAAATTACCGTTGAGGTTCAGCGCATCGGTGGTGACCGGGTTCGAACCGCTCTGGTGGGCCAACAGTTTCTTTGGCGAGGCGTGGTGCGGCAGGCTGGAACCGCCGAGCAATTGATAACCCGGTGCCGAGCGCTGCTCTTTGGTCTGGTACTCGGCGTCCAGCTGCAGCAGCGCATTGGGGCTGATGTTCCAGTCGAAGGCCAGCGAGGCGAAGTCGCGCTGGCCATTGGTGTGTTCGACGTAGGAATGCAGGTCTTCGTGGGCCAGGTTGGCGCGCAGGCCGAACTGCTGCTCGCTGCCGAACCAGCCACCGACGTCGGTCGCCAGGTAACCACTGCCGCGATCGTCGGTAGAGACGGTGACCGAACGCACGTCGCCAGGCCGTTTGGTCACGTAGTTGACCAATCCGCCGGGCTCGCTGACACCGCTTTGCAAACCGGAAAGGCCCTTGAGCAACTCCACCTGCTGTTTGTTCTCCAGCCCGACATTCTGCTCGCCAGTGATGGTGCGGCCGTTGATCTTGTAGCTGCTGGCGGAGTTGAGGGAGAAGCCACGCACGACGAAGTTTTCGTAGTAGCCGACCGGCGCGTAGCTTTCACCCACCGAGGCGTCGTTGCGCAGTACTTCGCTGAGCAGACGGGCCTGCTGATCCTTGATCATCGCCTCGTTGACCACCGAAATCGAGGCCGGCGTATCGAGCAATGGCGCCGCCTCGAAACCACCGACCGAAGCGCTGTCGGCCTGATAACCGGAAGTATCTTCGCCGGTGACGGTCACCGCCGGCAGTTCGGTCGCGGCGGCCCAGGTCGAAGGCACGGCGCTGGACAGCAGCAGGCCCAAGCCCAGGTTCAGGGGATTGAGCGCGAACCGCGGGGCGGCCACTCCCTGGCGGGAGGTCCGGTAAAGCCTATTCATGAAAAATCCTCGACGACTGCGGGCCCGGGTTTGGCGAGTCTTAGCCTGCGGCTCACGCTTGAAAGCGGGGCATCATACAAGAGCAGCGATCATGAAATGAAAGTGTCATCGCGACGATCGCCGGGTAACTGCGGCAGCTCCGGGGTTCCTCACAACCCCCAGCCATCCCTCACAGCCTTACGAATGCCCTCCAGCAACATCGCAAACGCCGGGTTGTCGTTGTTCTCACGCCAGATCAAATGCAGTTCACTCTGTACGCCTTCGCCCAGATCGATATCGCGAAACACCACGTTCTTGAACACAACACTGGTGGCGCAGCGAGGTACCAGGGCCAGGCCCATTCCGGCGTTGACCAGGGCCAGGATAGTCAGGGACGAGCCGAGCCACTGCACATATTCCGGGGCGACGCGGGCCGAGCGGAGCATGCCGGTCAGCAGTTCGTTGAACGGCGGGTACGCCGCATGGGAGTACATCAGGAAGGGTTGAGCGTCCAGATCTTTGACGGACACGGTGTTGGCGCTGGCCAGCCGATGGTTGTGGGGGACGGCCAATACGAAAGGTTCACGCACCAGGCATTCGGTGGCATAGCCTGGCTCAAGCAACGGTGCGCGAACGATGCCCAGATCGATACGGCGGGCGCGAAGGGCTTCGTGTTGCTGGTAGGTGTTCATCTCCGACAGATCGATTTTGACTTGAGGCTGTTTGAGCCGCGCTTCCGCGATGACCTTGGGCAGGAACTCGTAAACCGCGCTACCGACGAAGCTGATATTGACCGTACCGATGTCCCCTTCGGCGAAGCGCCGAGCGGTTACGGCGGCTTGCTGAGCGCGCTCCAGCAGGTTCTGTGCCTCGATAAAAAAGGCGCGGCCGGCGGCGGTCAAGGCGACGCTGCGCGTGCTGCGGGTGAACAACTCGACGCCCAGGTGATGTTCCAACAGTTGAATCTGGCGACTCAAAGGTGGTTGGGTCATGTTCAACCGTTCGGCAGCCCGGCGGAAGTTCAGTTCGGTGGCCACGGTGGTGAAACAGCGCAGTTGCGTCAGTTCGAACATTGATCTAATCCAGGTATCAATCGAGTGCCAAGTTAGATTAGACGGGATCAATAGGCACGTCCATGATCGGTTCTCCCTTAAAAAAACAATGAACGGGAGTCGCCCCTTGAATACCCATAAGAGTCCGCCGGACCCGACCGTCCTCGCCCGAGCAGCGACCAAGGTCAAGCGTCACGTACTGCCGCTGTTCGTGGTGATGTTCATCGTCAACTACATCGACCGGGTCAACATCGGCTTCGTGCGCAGCCACCTGGAAACCGACCTGGGCATTGGCGCCGCGGCCTATGGCTTGGGTGCCGGGCTGTTTTTCATCGGTTATGCCATCTTCGAAGTGCCTTCCAATATGCTGCTGCAACGCTACGGTGCCCGTGCCTGGCTGACGCGCATTATGTTCACCTGGGGCGCGGCGGCGATGGCCATGGCCTTCGTGCGCGGCGAAACCAGCTTTTATGTACTGCGCTTCATTCTCGGCGCCGCCGAAGCGGGTTTTTTCCCCGGCATCATCTATTACTTCACCCAATGGCTACCGTCGACCGAGCGGGGCAAGGCCATGGCAATCTTCCTCAGCGGTTCAGCCATTGCCTCGGTGATTTCCGGGCCGGTATCCGGCGCGCTGCTGCACGTCGGCGGTCTCAGCCTGCATGGCTGGCAGTGGATGTTCCTGATTGAAGGCTTTGCTTCTATCGTGCTCTGTGGGTTTGTCTGGTTCTGGCTGCAATCCCATCCACGTCAGGCGAATTGGCTGAGCGCTGAAGAAAAGGATGCACTGGTAAGCGCCATTGCCCTGGAACAGCAGGCTCGAGAAGCCGTGCAGGCAGTTAAACCTTCGATGTTCAAATTGCTCGCCGATCGGCAGATCGCCCTGTTCTGCTTTATCTATTTTTCCATCGCCCTGACGATTTATGGCGCCACGTTCTGGCTGCCCAGCATGATCAAGAAGATGGGCAACCTCGGCGACTTCCAGGTCGGCCTGTTCAACTCGATCCCGTGGATCATCTCCATTCTGGCGATGTATGGCTTCGCTGCCATGGCCAGTAAATGGAAATACCAACAGGCCTGGGTGGCCGTGACATTGGTGATTGCCGCGTTCGGCATGTTCATGTCAACCACCGGCGGGCCGATCTTTGCCTTCGTCGCCATCTGTTTTGCGGCCATTGGATTCAAGGCGGCTTCGGCTTTGTTCTGGCCAATTCCCCAGGGCTATCTGGATGCGCGTATCGCTGCGGCAGTGCTGGCTTTGATCAACTCCATCGGCAATCTCGGCGGTTTCGTGGCGCCGACCGCGTTCGGTTTCCTGGAGCAGACCACCGGCTCCATCGAAGGCGGTTTGTACGGCCTGGCGGCGACTTCGCTGGTCGCGGCCGTGGTGATCTTTTTTGCCCGTACTGCACCGCGTGGCGACACGCACAGCTCGCTCACCGGTAAACCGGTCGACGCCGCAGCCGCAAAAAATTCTGTCAGTCATCAAGCCTTGAATACCGAGCCAAAGGGAGCTGCCTCTTGAAAATCAAACGCGTTACCGTCACCCCCATCGCCTTTCGTGATCCGCCGCTGCTCAATGCCAGCGGTATTCACGAACCCTTCGCGCTGCGCTCGATCATCGAGATCGAGAGCGACAATGGCTACATCGGCCTGGGCGAAAGCTACGGCGACGCCCCGGCGCTGGCGATTCAACAGCAATTGCAACGTCAGCTGATCGGTCTCGACCCGTTCAACCTCAACCAGTTACGCGCCATCGTGCAGGCCACCGTGGCGGCAAACAAAACCCAGAGCATCGCCGGTGCAGAATTGGCGCCTGGCTCTCACGCCAGCAAAGCGGTAAGCAACGCGTATTCGGCGTTCGAAGTGGCGTTTCTCGATCTACAGGCGCATTCCCTGAACGTGCCGCTGGTGGACCTGCTGGGCGGGGCGATTCGTGATGAAGTGCCGTTTAGCGCCTATCTGTTCTTCAAGTACGCGCAACACATCGATTCACCGTACAAACCGGATAGCTGGGGCGAGGCGCTGAACGAAGAGCAGATCGTCGCCCAGGCCCGGCGCATGATCGAGGCCTACGGTTTCAAGAGCATCAAACTCAAGGCTGGGGCACTGCCGCCGGAGCACGAAGTGTCGTGCATCAAGGCGCTGAAAAAGGCCTTTCCCGGTTACCCGTTGCGCATCGATCCGAACGGCAACTGGTCGCTGGAAACTTCGATTCGCATGGCAGAGCTGCTGGGTGATGACCTGCAATATTACGAAGACCCGACACCGGGCCTCGACGGCATGGCCGAATTGCATAAACGTACCGGTCTGCCGCTGGCGACCAATATGGTGGTCACGGATTTTGATGAGTTTCGCCGCAGTGTGGCCCTGAACAGCGTGCAGATCGTGCTCGCCGACCATCATTACTGGGGTGGTCTGCGGGACACCCAGGCGTTGGCGAAAATGTGCGACACCTTCGGCCTTGGCGTGTCTATGCATTCCAATTCGCACCTGGGCATCAGCCTGATGGCCATGGCACATGTCGCCGCTTCAGTGCCCAATCTCGATTACGCCTGCGACACTCATTACCCCTGGCAGGAACCGGACGAAGAGGTGATCAAGGGCGGCAAGCTATCCATCGTCGATGGCTGCGTGAAAATCACCCGTGCGCCTGGGTTGGGTCTTGAGCTAGATCACGATCAACTGGGCAAGCTGCATGATCAATACCTGAGCTGCGGCATTCGTCAGCGCGATGACGTGAAACAGATGCAGCGTTACAAGCCGGAATGGAAGACGATCAAACCGCGTTTTTGATTTCGCATAGTCAGTTAAGTCATTTCGACCGCAACCCACTTCTTGTAGCAGCTGGCGAAGCCTGCGTTCGGCTGCGTAGCAGTCGTAAACCCTGAGTGCACAGTGTGCCTGATGGACCGCAATGCCTGATTTTGCGACTGCTTCGCAGCCGAACGCAGGCTTCGCCAGCTGCTACAAGGCCGAAGCAGGCTTTGGCAGTTGCTTCGGATCGCATTACAACCAATTGCTGGTCATGCATTGTCCGGCGCCTCACGAAACCGTTGCTCGATGGCCTCCGCAAACGGGTAGAACGAAAACCAGGGCCGGGCTTCGTCGATCACGCGCTGAAACGATGGTCTCTGTACCAACCTTTCGAAATAGGCACGCAAGTGGCCGTAGTCATCGGGAAATGGCACGAGCGTCCTGGCATAGAAAAGTGCCGGGGCAGCGGCGCAATCGGCCATGCTGAACGCCGGGCTGGCCACCCAGATCCTGGATGCCATCCGGCGTTCAAGCATGCCGTAGGCCGTTTTCAGCATGGATCGCTCTTTGGTCAAATCACCGTTGGTCGCCTGTAGCCGATCGCTGACAATCTGTTGCATCGGCACTTGTACATAATGGTCGAAAAAGCGATCCCATAATCGGACTTCCAGCGCAGTCTCCCAATCGTCTGGAACCAGATTGCGCGTGCCTGGAAATCGTCTATCCAGGTACTCGATGATGATGCTGGACTCCGGCAGATTCAGCTGATGAACAGAGTCAAAAATTACTGGGAACTTTCCGATTGGCCACAATGCCTGAAGTTCGGCGCTGTCGGCAGGGTCACCGAGATCGATGATTCTTCTCTCGAATTCGATGCCGTTTTCGTAGAGCGCGATGAGGACTTTGTGACAGAACGACGCCAGTGGATGGTAGTAAAGCGTCAGCGACATCTTTCAACTCCTCATTGGATGGGAGGGGTGGGAAGAGCAAGGCCCTGATATGAAGAGACGGTGGCAATGCACAAGCATAGGCGGATGTCAGCAGTGCGTCAGGGCAGTCAATTTCGAATTTGCATACTTGCAAACGGAAGAAAGCCTGCTTGACTGAGCCACTGGTCGGTTTGTGACTTATTGGTCATGGCGTTCATCTCAGCGCCCTTGTACCGTTGTCGCTGGTTTGTGCTGTCAGGCTTGCCCGGAGGAAGCCGGACGGTCAATCAAGCTGTGTGTCTGATCCAATTTGTTCAAGGAATAGAATGAAATGACGTTGAAAACTGCGATCGTCCAGATTGGTAAGAAGTACAGGGTTTATACCGAGCATTACCTCAACGCCACCGCCGACAAGACCATTATTCTGGTCAACGGCTCGCTGGCAACGACCGCATCTTTTGCCCAAACGGTGCGCTACCTGCGGCCACGCTTCAATGTAGTCCTCTACGATCAGCCCTACGCCGGTCAATCGAAACAACACAACCAGCATGACCAGCCGATCCGCAAGGAAGACGAGGCCGAAATATTGCTGGAGTTGATCGAGCACTTTCGGGCGCAGCATGTGCTGTCCTTTTCCTGGGGCGGCGCAGCGACTTTGCTGGCGCTGGCCCAGCACCCACAACGAATCGAAAAAGCGGTGATCAGTTCATTCGCGGCGCGAATCAATACGCCGATGCGCGATTATCTGGAGAGTGGCCGGCACTTCCTCCAGGCCTGTGATCGGCGCAATGTGGGGCGCTTGATCAACAGCACGATCGGCAAGCATCTGCCGTCGCTGTTCAAGCGTTTCAACGAACGCCATGTCAGCAGCCTTGATGAACACGAATACCGGCAGATGCATTTTCACGTCAACGAAGTGCTGACTCAGGACACTCATTGCTACGTTTCCTGTGCCGATGCCATCGAAGTTCCGCTGCTGTTTATCAACGGCGAACGGGATGAGTACACCTCGGTGGAAGACGCCCGTCTTTTCGCAACTCATTCCCGTCAGGCTCAGTTTCAGACCATCAAGAACGCCGGGCACTTCCTCGATATGGAACACCCGACGGCCTGGAATGACACCCAGCAGGCCTTGTTGGGCTTTCTGCAGCCGGTCGCCAAAATACCGAGCCAGCCCCGTGACCTGACGTTCAGTAGCAAAGCGTCAGTGATTCCGCCCCTTCAGTCAGCTAACTGGGTGCGGCTTTAACTGGCGCAGCAACTCGATCTGATCCGCCGGGACCAAAGTACGCAAAGCTTTATACAGCGCGCGGGTTTCGAGCAGGTTCCAGACGCGCAGCATGGTTTCCAGGGCGTCCAGTGGCTTGCTGATAAAGTCTTTGGCGCCCAGGGCCAGCGCGCGCAGGCGGGTATCGCGGGTGGCGTCGGCGGTGAGCACGAGGATCGGCAGGTATTCGCCGCTCGGGATGCGCCGGTTGAGTTGTTCCAGTACGGCAAAGCCGTCGAACTCCGGCATGTGCAGGTCGAGAATCACCAGGTCAGGCTCGAAGCTGTTGAACAGGTCCAGGGTTCGCAGCGGCTGGGTACTGCTCAGTACATTGGTCAGCCCTTCGCGGACAAGCAACTGCTCCATCAAGTCGAGGTTGGGCCGCTGGTCGTCGATGATCAGAATGCGCAGGTCGGTGTTCACACGGGCTCCGGTAGATGCTGGTCAAGATGGGCGAGGAATGAAGGGATGTTAATCGGCTTGGTCAGCACCGCCGTCGCTCCCGCCTCCAGCAAGGCCAGATGCGTGAGGTCGCTGGCATCGGCGGTGATCATCAGCACGGGAATGGCACGGGTGATGGAAGACTGACGCAAGCGTTGCAGCACATTGAAACCATCCAGATCCGGCAGCGCCACGTCGAGCAATATCAGCTGCGGTGCATGTTGACGGGCCAGGTCCAGACCCATTTGCCCCTGCATGCTTGAGAGCAACTGGATGTGCGGCCGACGTTGCAGCAGGGTTTCGATCAGGGCCAGGCTTGAGAGATTGTCTTCGATGCACAGGACTTTGCCCTGGTAATCGGGAGCGGCGAGGGCGGCCGTGACCGTTGGGTGACTGATTCGTGCAACCGGTGGCTCGGTGATTGGCTGCAGGCGCACGAAGGGCAATTCCAGGGTGAAACTTGCGCCTTCGCCGGGCTGGCTTTTGACGGTCAGGCTGCCGTTCATCATTTCCAGCAGACTTTTGCTCAAGGCCAGGCCCAGGCCGGTGCCTTCCACGTTCGGATCGGTCTCCAGACGTTCGAATGGCTTGAACAGTTGCTCCAGGCGATCGGCCGCAATGCCCTTGCCGGTATCGCAGACTGACACGGCAATTCGCTGTTGAATAACCCTGACTTCGATGCGCACCTGGCCCTGGGGCCGGTTGTATTTGATCGCGTTGGACAATAGGTTCAGCAGCACCTGAACCAGACGTTGCCGATCGGCGACGATTCCGCTGTCGGCGGCCAGCATCGGCAACTCGACCAGTTGAATGCCAGCGTCGCAGGCCATGGGGGAAACCAGTGTCAGGGCTTCTTGCAGCACCACTGCCAAGGGCACGGCTTCAACATTCAGCGGCAGGCGCCCGGCTTCGATCTTGGCGATGTCCAACACCTCGTTGATCAGGGTCAGCAGGTGTTGTCCGGCCCGCAGGATATGACCGATCTGTGCCCGCTGCCCCTTGGGTGAGTCCATGTCCAACAGTTGTGCGAAGCCGAGAATGGAGTTGAGCGGGGTACGCAGTTCGTGGCTCATGCGCGACAGGAACTCGCTTTTGGCGCGGCTGGCGCGTTCGGCTTCTTCCCGTGCGGTGCTCAGGGCTATCTCGGCCACGCGGCGATCGGTGATGTCGCGGGTGATCTTGGAGAATCCGCGCAAGGCGCCACTGCTGTCGTATTGCGCGGTAATCACCACGCTGGCCCAGAAGCGGCTGCCATCCTTGCGGCAACGCCAGGCCTCTTCCATGTAATGACCGTCGCGAGTGGCCTCGCGCAGCGCCATGTCTGGATGCTGCGGGCATTCTTGCGACAGATAAAACACCGAAAAATGCTGGCCGACGATTTCCTGTTCGGTGTAGCCCTTGATCCGTTCGGCGCCCGCATTCCAACTGGTGACGAAGCCCTGTGTGTCGAGGGCGAAAATACCGTAGTCCTTCACCCCGTCGATGATCAGCCGCAGGCGCTCTTCGTTGTCGCGCAACGCCCGTTCACGTTCGGCCAGCAACAGCCCGGCTTCGACCAGGCGCGTGCCCAATTGACCAATCTCATCGTTCTCCGGCGGCTGCGGCAGTAACGGCTGACCGAGTGCCAGCCGTTGTGCGTTGCCCTGGACCTGTTTGACCCGGGCGACGATGCCCTTGGACAGAAACAGCACCGCCACGATGGCGCCAAACAACCCGCACGCCGCAGCCAGCAGGGTGGAGAACAACAACCGCTGTCGAGTGGAGGCAGCGGCCGCGGTACGCTCGGCCAGCAACGTATCCTCGAGGGTGCGCATGGCGCTGATGCGTTCGCGCAATTCGTCGAGGATGTGCTTGTTGCTGATCAGGATGGTGGTGATCGACTCGGGTGTGGCGCTGCGATCGTCGAGCAGTTCAACCAGCCCCTCGACCTTGGTCTCGATCAACGGGGTGATCGCCTCCAGATGTTTGCGCACCCGCTCATCGCGAACGTTGCTGTCGAGCCGTCGCAGGGCGGATTCGATCAAGGGCTTGGCTTGCCGATAACCCGGCAGGAAATCCTCACGACGGGTCAGCAGATAACCGCGCACGCTGGCGGCAGCCTCGGCGAGCAGGGTGTGCACGGCCTGAATGTCGCCTTGCACCAGCAGCACCCGGCGCACGTCCTCTTCCGCGCGTGCGGTCTGACGCTCGGTGATGTAGATCAGCACCAGTGAGAGCAACAGGATTACCAACGGCAGGGAAATCACCACGAGGGCTTTGCCGCGTAATGGCAGATCGGCCCAGCGTCGAGCATTTGAAACCTTCATGACTGGGTCACCAGCCCCAGGGCCATGCCACGAACTGCCGCCTGGGTTCGGTCGGCGGCGCCGAGTTTACCGATGACCCGTTCCACGTGGGCTTTGGCCGTACCCGTGGTGATACCGAGTTCTTCGCCGATTTCACGATTGCTGAAGCCGCTGGCTACCAACCCGAGGACCTGGCGTTCGCGGGCGGTCAAGGTTTCGGCAGGTGCGGCGCCACTGGCGTTGCGTTCGGTCATGCGCCGCAGCAGGCGGGCGCTGACGGCGCTATTGAGAGCTTCCTCGCCCGCGGCGACGCGTTGCAAGGCGTCAATCACTTCATTGCGGCTGGCGTCTTTGAGCAGGTAACCCACGGCACCGGCGTTCATCGCCGCTTCCAGGTGATCCGGGCTGTCGTCCATGGTGAAGATCACCACTTTCAGGGCCGGCAGGCGCTGCTGAAGAATCCGCGCCGCGCCCAACCCGTTGAGCACGGGCATGCGAATGTCGAGGATGACGATGTCGGGCAGCAAGCGCTCACAAACGTCCACCGCTTCCTGACCATCGCGGGCCTGGCCGACCACTTCGAATTGCGGATGGCCCGCCAGCAGCGCGACGAAACCGGTCCGGGTGACCTCATGATCGTCCGCCAGAACCAGACGTAAAACTTCAGTCATTGAGCTGTTCCATTGAGGTCGAAAGGTACGGTGGCGCGCAGTTGCGTCCCGCCATGCGCATGGCTGACGCAAGTGAAATCGCCGCCCAGCAGGCTTGCGCGTTCCTTCATCGCCGCGAGCCCCAAGTGCCGGGCGCCGCAGGTGTCGAGCCGTTGTTCCATGGCAAAACCTTTGCCGTTGTCGTTCAGCCGTAGCGAGGCCAGTCCTTCGTGCAGTTCCAGCGCGAGGACGACATGGCTGGCCTGCGCATGTTTGAGAATATTGTTAATGCCTTCCTGGGCGATCCGGAACAGGGCGATTTCCACCTGGCTGGGCAAGCGTGCTTCGCAACGCGCACTCCAGTTCACTTTGATCCCGGCGTCGCGCAGGCGATCCGCTTCTTTGTCGACCGCCTTCAGCAAGCCAAAGTCGTCGAGTACCGTCGGGCGCAGGCCGCTGATCAATTGCCGGCCTTCGCCGACACAATGCTGGGCCAATGCAAGAATCGTTTGTAAGTCTGCGCCGAGTTCGTCGGGCAGTGGCGGGCAGCGGCCGGCAAAACCTTGCAGGCGCTGATGCAGCCCGGCGAGGGTTTGCGCCAGGCCGTCGTGCAGGTCGTAAGCCATGCGCTTGCGTTCGTCTTCCTGTGCCCTGAACAATCGATGCACCAGGTCGGACATGGTGCGTTCGCGCGCGACCAGTGCATCCAGCAACCGCTGGTTTTCCAGGTGCGCGGCCAGCAGGGTGGCGAGCAATTGCAGGGATTCGAGGTCCTCGGTGTCCGGTGCACTGATGCTGACACTGTTGGCCAGCACCAACGCACCGAAGGCCGCGCCATCGCCGCCGCGCAACGGCACCCGCAGCACATTGGGCAGAACCGCGCTGGGCTGCTCCTGCCATTGCGGGGAGCACATCGCGGTATCGGCGAGACGCTCGAGGCTGTGTAAACGATCACGGCTACCGTGACTGGCGGTGGTCTTGACCTGCGCATCCACGTCCCATTCCAGCAGTAACGCGTGGTCCATCGCCAGGAACGCGCAGGCCCGTTGCAGCACCCGTTGACGCATGGCCTCAGGGGCCAGTTGCGTCAGTTCCTGGCCGGTATCCACCAGCAGCCGCAGCCGCGCGGCGCGACTTTGCGATTGCCGATACTGGGTGCGAATGGCCAAGGCGCTACCGGGGTCATGATCAGGGTTTTGCATGGGCATATTCCGGCGCAGGCTCGCCCGTTCGGGCTGGGGCGTCATTAAACCTTGTTGACGGGGCAGGGCGCTATCTGCCGAATGGCATAGGCAAATGACTCCGGTTGGCCGATGGCGGGCGACGTTCCGAGCGGCACAGTGTGGCCATCGACCACCATTGGAATCGCGCAATGAAATTCAAGACCTCAACCATCGCCCTGTTGTTCGCCCTGACCACCCCGTTGGCCCAGGCGTTGGAGGCAGTGCCTTACGTCTACAGCAGCGTGGCCGAACAGCCCGGTAACGTGAAGGATCGTGAAATCGCCGCGCTGTTTGATCAATGGAATAGCGCATTGAAGAGCGGCAATGTTCAGAGCGTGGTCGACCTGTACGCGCCGAACGCCGTGCTGCAGCCGACGGTTTCCAACAAGGTGCGCACCACGCCGGCACAAATCAAGGACTACTTCGATCACTTCATGGCGCTCAAGCCGGTGGGCCAGATCAACTTCCGTGAGATCCGTCCATTAGGCGCCAATGTGGCGATGGACAGTGGCGTCTACACCTTTACCTTGACCGAGGCCGATGGCAAGACTCGTCAGGTGCAGGCGCGCTACACCTTCGTCTATGAACAGGTTGGCGGGCAGTGGAAGATTCTCAACCATCACTCTTCGGCGATGCCGCAAGCACAGGTGCTGCACGCCGGGAAGTAACCGCGTTTTCGACGCTTCATGTGGTTAAGACACAATCCCTGTGGGAGCGGGCTTGCTCGCGAAGGCGTCAGCACATCCAACACTGATGTCGCCTGACACACCGCTTTCGCGAGCAAGCCCGCTCCCACAGGTTCCGCGCCTGACTGGCATTACCGACACGGCCCACTTTGAAGTGGGCCGTGTGCGTTGTGTCAGTTCAACGCCAAGTCATCTGCAGGCTGCTGCCCGCGGGCCTGTGCGGCGAGTTGCAACTGGCTGGCGATCAGGGTGTTTTTCAGCAGATAGGCAATGGTCATCGGCCCGACGCCACCCGGCACCGGGGTGATCGCCCGGGCGACGGTGCGGGCGCTGGCATAGTCGACATCGCCCACCAGACGATCGCCGGATTCGCTGGCGATGCGGTTGATGCCGACATCGATGACCACCGCACCGGGCTTGAGCCAACTGGCGTCGATCAACTCAGGCCGACCCACCGCTGCGACCACGATATCCGCCAGCCGGCACAACGCCGGGGCGTCGACGCTACGCGAATGCACCACGCTGACCGAGCAGTTGGCCTGCAACAACAAGGTCGCCATCGGTTTGCCGACAATGTTCGAACGGCCGATGACCACCGCGTGCAAGCCGCTCAGGTCATCACCGCAGGTCTCGTGCAGCAGGCGCATGCAGCCACTGGGCGTGCACGGGGTCAGGACCTCCATGCCTTGCACCAGCCCACCGACGTTTTCCCGATGAAAACCGTCCACGTCCTTGATCGGGTCGATGGCCTGAATCACCGCCTGTTCGTCGATAGTGGCAGGCAAGGGCAGTTGCACCAGGATGCCGGTCACCGAGGCATCGGCGTTGAGTTGCGCAATCAGTTCCAGCACCTGGGTCTGGCTGGCGGTTTCCGGCAGGCGGTATTCAAGGGAGCGGATACCGACTTCCTTGGCGCGCAGCAGTTTGTTGCGCACATAAACGTGGCTGGCCGGGTCGTCACCGACCAACAGGACCGCCAGGGCGGGATAGATTTGCTGGCCGGCAAGGGCCAGAACCTCTTCCCGGACCTCGTCGAGAACCTGGGCAGAAATGGCTTTGCCGTCGATATCGCGGGCCAGTGATGGGGTACTGCTGATCAAATGCGTCACCGTCGTCTTGATTGAAAGGGGTGAAGTGATCATCAAGGCGTCTTCGCGCGCCGATGATCCATCAGAGACATGCAGGCAGGGACGCACAGGCTACCAGTTGAGGGCAGGCCAATACCACCGCAACAGCGGCGATCAGACGGGCCGGGATTGAGCCTCTCAATGCATCTTGCTGTGATCCTGCATGCCGAGCGCCCGAGTCTCGGCGTCAACCTTGATCGTCTCTTTTTCGCCCTTGGCGTTTTCCACGGTCAGGGTCAGGGGCACGTTGTCGCCTTCCTTCACCTGAGTCGTCAGGTCCATCAGCATGATGTGGTAGCCATGGGGATCAAAGCTCACCGGTTTGCCGGCCGGCAGCGCGACGGACTCGACCTGGCTCATGCTCATCACATCGTCTTTCATGCTGGATTGGTGAATTTGCACGGTGTTCGCGACTGGCGACTGCACGCTGAGCAGTTTGCTGTCGCTGTCGGCCTGCAGGGTCATGAAGGCGCCGGTCGAATGCTGGCCGGCCACCGTCGCGCGGACCCAAGCGTCGTTCACCTGGGTTTGGGCGCACACCTGCCAGGCCGTGCCGATCAGGAAAAGGCCCAGGGTCAGCTGTTTAATACGTGGTGCGTAGATCGAAGTCATCAGCAGACCTCCATGACGGTGAGCAGGTCTTCTGCACACTCTTGAGCGGTAAGGGACGCGGACAGCCCCAGGCGCAAAGTGCCTCGGGAGTCGAATACGAAGCTGGTCGCGGTATGGGAGAGGGTATAGGTCGAGCCGCTCGGGATCTTTTCAAAGAACACACCGAACTCCTTGGCGGTGGCGGCGGTTTCTTCCAGCGAGCCGTGCAGCGCCTCGAAACTTGGATCGAAGGCTTTGACGTAGGCGTCGAGCATTTGCGGCGTATCGCGTTCGGGGTCCAGGGTGATGAAGATCACTTGCAGGCGTTCGCCATCGCGGCCCATCAGTTTTTTCGCTTGTGCCGCACGGGCCAGCGTCGTCGGGCAGACCGCCGGACATTGGGTGAAACCGAAAAAAACCATCGGCATCAGGCCACGGTAGCTGCCCAGCATCCGGGTTTCGCCCTGGGCGTCCTTGAGTTTGAAGGTGCGCCCCATGATCTTGTCGCTGAGGTCCTTGCCGTACTTGAACGACAGCTTGCTGCTGTCATCGCAGCCGGCGAGCAGGCCAAGGCTCAACAGGCTCATGCCTTGCAGGACCGTGCGACGGGTATACAACGTACTCATGGAAAAAAGCATCCTGTGTAGCGACCGGGAATCTACAGTGGCTGATCAATCAGACGAAAAAAAGCGCACGGATGTTAACAAACTGTTGCGCTATGGCGCTCAATCGATGGCCCGCCGGTCATGCGCCAAAAGGTCGCGGCTTCGGGACAACATGGCTTTTAAACACGCGCATTCCGGCAATGTTGCGAATCCCTGTGGGAGCGGGCTTGCTCGCGAAGACGGCGGCACAGTCAATATTGATGTCGCCTCACACACCGCTTTCGCGAGCAAGTCGAATCGTCGCACCGCCGCTCCCACAGGGATTCGCGCTTAGCTCACTGGCATTGCTCAAGCCCAAATAGAACGTAGCTGCATGCACTTTTAAAGAGCCATGCCTGACAATGTGCACCAGTGCGAAGCGGTTTCCTGAGCTATTCCTTCCTTCCGCTCCAATGTCCGCCCACACGCTCGCGGGGGCCTGCAAAGTTGAATCGCGCCTGATGAGACCCGCCTGGGCCGGTGTCTTTACCACATTCCCCCATCGTTCAGAGGTCGGTTTTCCAGAACTGAGGAAGTCATACGCCGCAGACTGGCACAAAGGCTGCATTGATACCTTCAGGTCCATCGAAAACAGATGGGCAGCCCACTCGGTCAACGATGATCGAGCGGCCGAGCAGGTCGTGGGCAACATCGGTGGATCCGGCGAAGGCGCCAGGTCGAACACCGCGAAGAACAGGCAAAGACGCCTGAAACCGAGAGGTTTCAGGCGTTTTTTTTTGCTTTTTTTAACCGTGATTGGCTTTGGCTGGGTGCTTACTATGAATTCCAATGTTGCCGCGTTGAACAAACTGCAAACACTGATCGTGATCGGCAATGGCATGGTCGGACATCATTGTGTCGAGCAGCTCATCGAGCGCGGTGCCCTCGACCATTACCGGCTGCATGTCTTCAGCGAAGAGCCGATGCGCGCCTACGACCGGGTGCATCTGTCCGAGTATTTCGGCGGTCGCGATGCCGAGTCGCTGGCCCTGGGCGAAGCCTCTCTGTACCAGACGCCGGGCGTCACTCTGCATTTGGGCGTGCCGGTGCTGGAAATCGACCGAGCGCGACGCCAGGTGATTACCGCACAAGGTTGCGTCGCGTACGACAAATTGGTTCTGGCCACCGGTTCCTATCCGTTTGTGCCGCCTATTGAAGGTGCGGAAGGTGACTCGCGCCTGGTCTATCGCACCCTCGAAGACCTCGACGCGATTCGTGCCGCGGCGGCCAATGCCCGGCGCGGCGTAGTAGTCGGCGGTGGCCTGCTCGGTCTGGAAGCGGCCAACGCCCTGAAAAGCCTGGGCCTGGAAGCGCATGTGGTGGAATTTGCCCCACGTCTGATGCCAGTGCAGCTGGACGAGCAGGGTGGCCTGGCGCTGAAGACGCAGATCGAGCGGCTCGGTGTGAGTGTGCACCTGTCCCGTGGCACGCAGTCGATCAGTGCCGGCGAGCAGTACCGCTACCGGATGAATTTTGCCAATGACGAATTCCTTGAAGCCGACCTGATCGTGTTCTCCGCCGGCATCCGCGCGCAAGACGCGCTGGCCCGCCAATGTGCGCTGGACATCGGTCCCCGTGGCGGCGTGGTGATTGATGACCAATGCCTGACCAGCGATCCGAACATCTACGCAATCGGCGAGTGTGCGGCCTGGAATGGCAGCCTCTTCGGTCTGGTCGCTCCGGGTTATCAAATGGCCCGTGGCGTCGCGACGCTGCTGTGCAATCAAGTGGCGGAGCCGTTCCAGGGAGCCGACATGTCGACCAAGCTCAAACTGCTCGGCGTGGATGTCGGCTCCATCGGCGATGCCCATGCGCAGACGCCGGGTGCGCGCAGTTATCAGTTCATCGATGAAGCCACGGCCAGCTACCGCCGCCTGGTGGTGGATGCTGACAGCAAGCGCGTGCTCGGCGCGGTGCTGGTCGGCGACAACAGCTACTACGACACCTTGCTGCAATACATGCAGAACGGCATTGCCTTGCCGTCGGAACCGGCCAGCCTGATTCTGCCATCGTCCACCGGTGCGCCAACCCTGGGCCCGGGCGCGTTGCCTGAGGCGGCGACGGTGTGCTCGTGCCATAACGTCACCAAGGGCTCGATCTGCTCGGCCATCGACGGTGGCTGCACAGACCTGGGCCTGCTCAAGTCGCAGACCAAGGCGTGCACCGGTTGCGGCGGTTGCGCAGGGCTGCTCAAGCAAGTGTTCGAGCATGAATTGATTGCCCGTGGCGTCAGTGTCGACAAGAGCCTGTGCGAACACTTCGCCTACACCCGTCAGGAGCTTTATGCGCTCGTGCGGGTAGAAGGGGTGATCACCTTCGAAGAACTGCTGGCCAAGCACGGTCGCGGCCACACCGGTTGCGACGTATGCAAACCGGCGGTGGGCTCGATCCTCGCCTCGTGCTGGAACCAGCCGATCATGGATGCCTCGCTGGTGCCGTTGCAGGACACCAACGACACTTTCATGGCCAACATGCAGAAAAACGGCACCTATTCGGTGGTGCCGCGCATCGCCGGGGGCGAGATCACAGCCGACAAGCTGATCGCGATTGGCGTGGTGGCAAAAAAATACGACCTCTACACGAAAATCACCGGCGGCCAGCGGATCGACCTGTTCGGCGCGCAGTTGCATCAGTTGCCGGACATCTGGTCCGAGTTGATTGAGGCCGGTTTCGAAACCGGGCATGCCTACGGCAAATCGACCCGCACGGTGAAGTCTTGCGTCGGCAGCACCTGGTGCCGTTACGGCGTGCAGGACAGCGTGAAAATGGCCCTGACCCTCGAGGATCGCTACAAAGGCCTGCGTTCGCCGCACAAGCTCAAGTTCGCGGTCTCCGGTTGTACCCGTGAATGTGCCGAGGCGCAGAGCAAAGACGTGGGCGTGATCGCCACCGAGAACGGCTGGAACCTCTATGTCGCCGGTAACGGTGGCATGCGCCCACGCCACGCCGAGCTGTTCGCCACTGACCTGGACGATGAAACCCTGATCCGTTACATCGACCGGTTCCTGATGTTCTACATCCGCACCGCCGATAAATTGCAGCGCACCTCGGTCTGGCGCGAAAGCCTGGAGGGCGGCCTGGATTACCTCAAGGACGTGGTCATCAACGACAGCCTGGGGCTCGGCGCAGAACTCGAATCGCAGATGCAACTGGTGGTCAACCGCTACGAATGCGAATGGGCCAACGCCCTCAAAGACCCGGAAAAACTCAAGCGCTTCCGCACCTTCGTCAACGATCAACGCCCGGACCCGGACATCCATTTTGTTCAGGAACGCGGTCAACGCCGGCCGATCATGGCCGCCGAACTCAACCTTATCCCTGTCACCGAGGAGAATGCCTGATGAGTCAGTCCAATACCCAGCGTGTCGAAGTCCCTGCAACCGCGGCCAATGCTCAGGCGTGGCAGGCGGTGTGCAGCCAGCAGGATCTGGTCAGCAACTCCGGCGTCGTGGTCTGGCTCGACGGCGCGCAGGTGGCGCTGTTCTACCTGCCGCAGGCCGAAGGTCGCACCCTCTACGCCATCGACAACCATGATCCGCAATCCGGCGCGAACGTCATCGGCCGCGGACTGATCGGCAGCCTCAAGGGTGACCTGGTGGTGGCGTCGCCGATCTACAAGCAGCATTTCCGTCTCGAAGACGGCAGTTGCCTGGAGTACCCGGAGCAGCGCCTGCGGGTGTGGCCGGTGCGCCTGAACGCCGGCGTCGTGGAAGTCGCGGCGGCTTGATCGCCGCTCTGAACCGTATCGGAGAACGTTGATGAAGACAGCCGCACAGTTGCTCAAACTGAAAGTCGTGCAAAACCAGCAGGTGCACAGCATCGCGCCGGATCAGATGGTCCTCGACGCCCTGAAAATGATGGCCGAGAAGAACGTCGGCGCGTTGCCCGTCATTGAAGACGGGCAGGTGGTCGGCGTCATCAGCGAGCGCGACTATGCGCGCAAGGTGGTTCTACAGGGCCGATCTTCGGTCGGTACACCGGTGCGCGAGATCATGAGCGCGCCGGTGGTGACCGCCGACAGTCAGCAGAGCATCGAGCGCTGCATGGCGGTCATGACCGACAGTCATTTGCGCCATCTGCCCGTGCTGGAGAGCGGTGAACTGATCGGGCTGTTGTCGATTGGCGATCTGGTCAAGGAAGCCATCGTCGAGCAGGCGGATTTGATTCGGCAACTGGAGCACTACATTCGCGGGCATTGAGGGCCGGACGGGAACGAGCAGGCCATGTCTACGGTGCAGTAGACATGGCCTGTTCGGTAGGGGCTTTAATTCGGGTTCGATACTCGTCAGCTCATCCAGTTGCCGCCATCGACGTTATAGGTTTGCGCCACGACATACTCACTCTCGTTTGATGCCAGGAAGATCGCCATGCCGACAAGATCGTCTGCAGTGCCCATGCGTCCGTAGGGCACTTCCTGACCCGCCAGCTTTTTCTTTTCCCCAAGCGGGCGGTTCTCATATTTGGCGAACAGCGCATCGACGCCATCCCAATGCTCACCGTCCACCACGCCCGGCGCGATGGCATTCACGTTGATGTTATGGGGAATGAGATTAAGACCGGACGATTGCGTGAGGCTGATCACTGCCGCTTTGGTCGCGCAATACACCGCGACAAGCGCTTCACCGCGTCGACCGGCCTGACTGGCCATATTGATGATTCTGCCGCCATGGCCCTGGCGGATCATCTGTTTGGCCGCGGCCTGCAGGGTGAACAGGGTGCCGGACACGTTGATCGAGAACAGCCGTTCGTAGCTCTCGCGAGAAATTTCCGTAATCGGTGCGAGATCAAACAGGGCCGCGTTGTTGATCAGGATATCGAGCTTGCCTGAGGTGGCGATGACCGCTGCGATAGCGCCGTCGATTGACTGCTGATCAGTCACGTCCATCTCGACCGCATAGGCATTCGGTCCCAGCTCGGCCGCAGTCACTTGCGCGCGTTCCAGGTTGATGTCTGCGATCGCGACCGTAGCGCCTTCGCGGATATAGGCTTGCGCGAACGTTCTTCCGATGCCTCTGGCAGAACCGGTGATAAGGGCGCTTTTTCCTTCCAAACGTTTCATTTTTCCCATCCATTCATTAGAGCTATAGAGAGATGCCCCCTTGAGGGCATGGCAAGTCAGCGGAGCACCTATGTGGGAGCGGGCTTGCTCGCGAAGAGGGCAGCACATCCAACATCGATGCCGTCTGACACGCCGCCTTCGCGAGCAAGCCCGCTCCCACACGGATTACCCCTACTTGGGATAACCAGCGCGCTTCATCTCGCGTTCGGTGGTTTGCTGGGCCGAGGCCAGAGCCTGCTCAACCGGCATCTGCCCGGTGAGCGCCGCAGACAGCAGCTTGCCGACCGACGTGCCGATGGCCTGGAATTCAGGAATGGTCACGTACTGGATACCGACATAAGGCACGGGTTGGACTGACGGGTGTGCAGGGTCGGCGTTCTGCATCATTTTCAGCGTGACACCGGCGAAGGGTGCAGCCTGCAAATAGGCGTCGCTGTAGGTGGACATACGAGTGCCCGGCGGTACGTTGGTGATGCCATCCTTATCGGCGACCAGTTGGATGTATTCCTTGGAGGTCGCCCACGTCACAAAGGCTTTGGCGGCTTCCTTGTGTTTGGACGTCGCAGGGATGGCCAGCGACCAGGCATAAAGCCAGGACGAACCCTTGTCGGTGACCTGCGTGGGCGCCGCGACGAAGCCGACCTTATCGGCGACCTTGCTTTGAGTTGTATCGGTAATGAAAGAGCCGGCGACGCTGGCATCGACCCAGATCGCGCATTTGCCGCTGTTGAACAGGGCCAGTGTCTCGTTGAAACCATTGCTCGACACACCCGGCGGGCCGTACTGCTTGAGGGTGTTGACGTAGAAGTTCGCGGCGGCGGTCCATTCCGGTCCAGTGAGTTGCGGCTGCCACTGCTCGTTGAACCAGCGCGCGCCAAAAGCGTTGGACATGGTGGTCAGCAGCGCCATGTTTTCACCCCAACCAGCCTTGCCGCGCAGGCACATTCCATACTGCTCTTTGTCCGGCTGGTGCAGCTTGCCGGCGACCTCACCGAGCTGCGTCCAGGTCGGGTGCTCGGGCATGCTCAAGCCGGCGTTCTTGAACAAGTCGGTTCGGTAATAGGTGATGGTACTTTCGCCATAAAACGGCAGGGCATAGAGCGTGTCGTTGACTGACAGTCCCTGACGAACCGAGGGGAAAATATCCTCGAGTTCATAGCTGGCGGGCAGATCCTTTATCGGTTCCAGCCAATGCTTGGCGCCCCACAGCGGTGTTTCGTACGTGCCGATGGTGAGCACGTCGAATTGACCGCCCTGAGTGGCAATGTCAGTGGTCAGGCGCTGACGCAACACGTTCTCTTCAAGCACCACCCAGTTGAGCTTCACGTCCGGATGCTGCTGTTCGAATGTTTTGGACAGCCGCTGCATGCGGATCATGTCGCTGTTGTTCACGGTGGCGATGGTCACCGTTTCGGCAGCCTGGCAGAGCAGGGCAGAGGACAGGCCGGCGGATAGAAAAAATGCGCTTGGGATGATCTTCATCGTGTTCTCCGCTCTGCGCCTTGGGCGGCAGAGGCACTTATTGTTGTTGTAATCCACGGTGCGAGTCATGGCCGCAACGGGATGAACACAGGATTACAGCAACCCAAGTGGTGAACAAATGAACGGCATACGCGTCACTGATACTTTTTTAACCACGTAGAGCCATGGAAAAAAAGTATCAGTGGCCGCCATATAGCACGCTAGGATTACTGTCTGTTTAGGGTGAGTCTGATAACAGCGCCGTAGAGTTTCGAATCAGCTTCGACTCCTCTCGGGCTTCGCGGTACCTTGATAAAACCAACAAAAATGGAATCGCCAGGGTGATGAACCATCACGTAACTGCAGACAAGCCACCCGCGCTTGAAGTCATTCTGAACGAGCCCCAGCACAGCTTTCGTTGGTACGAGCATGACTATCCCTTCGACCTTGCGCGTTGGAATCATCATCCGGAATTCGAGATCCACCTGATCCGCGAAGGCAGTGGTCGGCTATTGGCGGGTGACTACATCGGCCTGTTCGAGGCCGGCCACGTCGCCCTGATCGGTCCAGGCCTGCCTCACGACTGGATCAGCGACCTGGGCAAAGGGGAGGTGATTGCCGGCCGCGACGTCGTGTTGCAATTCGATGGTCAGATGCTGATGCAGCTGCGCGACAAGGTCCCTGAACTTAGCGAGTTGCAAAGCCTGTTTCGTCAGGCGGCCCGGGGCATCCAGTTCCATGGCGTGACCCGTAAAAAAGCGGCCCGACTGCTGGAAGAAATCGGTCAGTGCCAAGGATTGCAGAGGCTGTGCCTGTTCCTGTCGTTGCTGCAGTTGTTGGCATCGGCCCCCGACACCGAGCGGCAGACGCTCGCCAGCCTGCAATATGCGCCGATGCTCGACGCATTGACGGCCCGGCGCATGAGTATTGTCTTCGACTACATCCTCAACGATCTCGCGGATGAGCTGCGGATGTCCGTCATCGCCCAGCGCCTGGACATGAGCGAACCGGCCTTCTCCAAATTCTTCAAGCGCGCCACTGGCCATACCTTCGTCGACCTGACACGTAAACTGCGGGTCCAGCGTGCCTGCCGTTTGCTGGCGCAAAGCAGTTTCAGCGTTGCAGATATCTGCTTTGAAGTGGGTTATGCCAATTTGTCGAATTTCAATCGGCACTTCCGACATGAAATGCAGGAAACTCCCAGTCAGTATCGGCAGCGGTTGCAAAGGGTGGTGGCGGTCAGTCATTAAAGGGCACAAGATCAAAAGCCCGCAGCCTTCGGCAGCTCCTACGCGCCTGTGGGCGCCGCCGAAGTCTGCGATCTTTTAAGGCTGACGGGACGGACCTTGAATTATTTTTCTCCAGTTCTTGACATGCCTTTCGAACCAGTCCAGAATTGCGTCCATTCCTGCTTAGGGAACACGAAAACCCCTTAGATTTCAAAGGGTTGGATACTAGATTAGAATCTTGTTTCCAGATACGAGTTTACACGTTTGATGTTGTGCTACTGACATCAGATGTTTGAGGCCGAATAGCAAAATGGTTATGCAGTGGATTGCAAATCCACCTACGCCGGTTCGATTCCGACTTCGGCCTCCACTTTAAACGAGCTCCGTAGATCCATGATCTACGGAGCTTTTTTATTTTCGCAGTCCTGCAAGATTTAGTCTTGAAAAGGATCTTTGCGAACTTGCTTCACCGGGGCGGGATGTATATATTTCCCCCTCTGCTGCACAAGCGTCAGAACTGCCAGATCGTTATTGGTCAGTCTTCAGACTGCTTTATCGCGCTACCGCCCGAATGGCGAAACTGGTAGACGCATGGGACTTAAAATCCCCCGCTCGTAAGGGCGTGCCGGTTCGATTCCGGCTTCGGGCACCATATTTATCAAAGGCCTGCATGAGGTTTCTCATGCAGGCCTTTGTCGTTTCTGCCTCTCAATTTTTGACAGGCCTATCGTTAACACCCATCACTTAAGAAATTCAGCCGCGATGCTCGCTATCTCGCCTGTATCGACCCTGAGTACCTTCAGCTCATAAAGCAGCTACTTCTGCGTCCATTTCCCACCACCGGTTTCGCAATCGATCTTGGCCTGCGGCAGGTTCTCGACGCTGTAGTAATACGTGATGACCTGGGCATTGTCGGGAATGTTCAGCGGTTTGCTGTTCTTGTCCTTGCTTATCGACTGAGGGTTGGCCAGCCCCTCTGCAGTCAATGTGCCCAGGCAGGTGGCCCGATAGTGATCGCCGCACTGTGCGACTTTTTTCTTGGTGCTGGTCAGCATTTCCTTGCTCTCGTTGCTGCAGGACCAATCGATGGAGTCCACCGGCATACCTTCGTACTCATAGCAGGAGTGTGTTTCGATCACCGGAACTGAAGGGCTTTGGGATCGGGTCTTGACGTCGCATCCTTGGGCCATCACCCACGTGGGGCACAGGCAGACGATCAGAAGCAGAACCAGTCTAGTGTTCATCGGTGTTTCCTCTCCTATTGCGCCCCATGCGGGGATCAGGGAGTCGCTACACGAATGGCTGGCCGGTGAAACCGCGCGGCAGTCTTTGCAAACCGGGCATTTCGATCAGCCGCTGGGTCCAGGCTGCGCGCCAGTCATTGGCGGTGTGGGTTGCTTTGGCCTTGCGTGCAGCGCGACGGGCAGCGTTGCGTTCGGCTTTGCGTGCTTCTTTGAACGCATCGGTGTTTCGGCAGCTTCGGCATTTCACCCGGGTCAGTATGCTGCTTGACGTCAGGTTGCTGCCTTTGTGTCCGCAGGCCAGGTGCCCGCCGACTTTGAAGTGAGTGACCATGGGGTATCTCCTTCGTGATGTGTAATCGTTCGACAGACAGGCGAGGGCGTTCGTTCGTTATATAACAGGCAAAAAAAGGCCCGCATGCGGGCGGGCCAGGGGGATTTCTTGAAAGGAGTGGATGCACTGTAGGGGATGAGTTGTGAAGGCCATGTGAAATGGGAAAAGACACAAACAAAAAAATCCCGGCAAATTTGGCCGGGTGGGTGTGTAGCGCATGATGGGCAGGCAGGTATAAGCCTGGTGACGATTGTCACCGTTCAGGTGCCCTGAAGGGGGCTTTGTGCTTGGCTCAAGTACTGGGGTCGACTCATCTGAACCGAGGCAGCGGCGGCTCTACAGGTTTGAGTGAAGACAGCGCGCTGCGAATCTGCGGCGTGTCTTTCTCGATGTCGTTCAGACGATCGCGAATCCTGAGGGCTGTCGGATGCCCCCCTTGATTATCAACCCAGTCGGCGATTTCCTTGCAGGCAGCGGCAAGGCGCGCCTGACGGGAGTCAAGCAGGGTAAGCAGGGTGGTGATGGACTCTTTCTCGGACATGACATACACCTCCGTTCAAAGAAATCGGGTAAAGGGCAACAAAAAGCCCGCGGGGAGCGAGCTTTCTGCCGATGGGTCGCTGATCCTTCAGCACCTCTAAGTATAGACCCGGAAATAAAACAGGTCAGCTTCAGGCTTGCCGGGACTTCGGCGAGCTGACCGCGTTAAGCCGCCGACATTCGCGCGCGGCGTCCTCTTCAAGATCGAAGCCGTCACCGATGAAGCCGCGAGTGCGGGTATCGGTAATGCGATACCAGACGGCAGCATCGGGTGGCGGGTGATCGGGTTCTCCGGCCCGGCGGCCATGAATGATGATCTTGTTGCAGCGTTTCACAACGAAAATGTCTTCCATGGCGTCACCGAAGCTATTCGTATTCAGATCAAGCATAGAAGCCCTTTGCAATCACGCAAAAAAAGGACAGGTCAGTTCGTCGGTTTGGTTCGCCTCGAAAGAGGTCTTAGGGTGTTTCAGCCGTCTCGATCAGCTTCTCCAGAAGCACAGCCAACGCGACTTCTTCGGCCCTCAATCTTTTACGTCCTCTTGATCGCGGCAGTTTGGATAATGCGCCCTGCATGAAACCATCGACGACCGCCGGATGGATGTAGCACTTGCGGCAAACCGCCGGAGTGTTGCCCAACTGCCGGGCGACGTTCTTGACCATTTCCACCACATGCCGCTTCGCGTCGGCTTCCGATTCCCACTGCAACTCGCGCAGCACCGCCAATGCCAACGCACTGCCGGCCCAAGTGCGGTAGTCCTTGGCGGTGAAATCGGCACCGGTCAGCGTCTGCAAGTAGGCGTTGACGTCGGAGGAACTGATGGTGTGCCGCTCGCCGTTTTCGTCCAGATACTGAAAGAGGTTTTGCCCGGGGATTTCCAGGCAGCGCTTGATGATTCGCGCCAGGCGCCGGTCTTTTATGGTGATCTGGTGCTCGATGCCGCTCTTGCCGCGAAACTGGAACACAATCGCGCTGCCGTTGACCTCGACGTGACGGTTGCGCAGGGTCGTCAGGCCGTAGGAGCGGTTGTCTCGGGCGTACTGCGTGTTGCCGACCCGGATCAGTGTCGCATCGAGCAAGGTAATCACCGTGGCCATGACCTTGTCGCGGCTGAAGCCGGGGGCCGCCAGCAGCGCTTCCAGTTGTTTGCGCAGTTTCGGCAGGGCCAGGCCGAAGTCCCGCAAGCGCGAGTATTTGTCGGCATCGCGCACTTCTCGCCAGCGTGGGTGATAACGGTATTGCTTGCGACCGCGGGCGTCGCGGCCGGTGGCTTGCAGATGGCCGCGCGGGTCGGGGCAAATCCACACATCGGTGTAGGCGGGCGGCACCGCGAGTGCATTGATGCGTTTGATTTCATCCGGATCGGTAATGCGTTGTCCCGCCGGGTCGAAGTAGCAAAACTTGCCGCGCAGGAGTTTGCGGGTGATGCCGGGCTGGCTGTCATCGACGTAATGCAGGTCGGGCGGCAGAACATCGGGCAACGCGGTATCTGGCATGGCGGGCAATCCTGGGCGACGAATCATGGGGCGTTAAGCCATTGACCGCGCGCCATCGTCGGGGTGCCGACGGATTCAGGCCAGCACCGCCACCGCTTTGATTTGCGCCCAGAGTTGCTGTCCGGGGTGCAGGCTCAATTGATCCCGGGAATAGCGGGTGATTCGCGCCAGTAGCGGTGTGCCGGCCGCGTTCAGGCGGATCAGTACGTGAGCGGCGTTATCGGCACCGATTTCACTGATCACCGTGACCGGCAGGCGATTGAGAATGCTGCTTTGCTCGACGCCTTGCAGGCTCAGGCTGACATCCCGCGCCTGGACCTTGCAGCGCAGTGCCTGGCCCTCGGCCATCGGTGAATGGGTGACCCGAATGCTCAGGTCCGTGTTGGGCAGCTGCAAGGTCAACAACTGATAGTCAGCGTCATAGGCGCTGACATGCCCTTCGATCACCACGCCGGCATCGTCGCCCAGCGCCAGCGGCAGATCGAGCCGGGCCAGGGTTTCGCCGATGGCGCCGCTGGCCAAAGCCTTGCCGTTGCTGAGCAGAACGAGGTGGTCGGCGAGCCGCGCGACTTCATCCTGGGAATGGCTGACGTACAGCACGGGAATATCCAGTTCGTCATGCAGCCGTTGCAGATACGGCAGGATTTCGTTTTTACGCTGGGTATCGAGTGCCGCCAGCGGTTCGTCCATCAGCAGTAGTTTCGGGCTGGTGAGCAGGGCGCGAGCGATGCCGATCCGCTGGCGCTCGCCGCCAGAAAGGTTCTGCGGATCGCGATCCAGCAAATGGCTGATCCCCAGTAACTCAGTGGCATGGGCCATGTCGACCCGGCGCTGTTGGCGAGGGATGCGCTTGAGGCCGAACTCAAGATTGCCCCGCACCGACAAATGTGGAAACAGGCTGGCTTCCTGGAAAACGTAACCCAGGGCGCGTTTATGCGGCGGTACGAATATCCCTTTGTCGCTGTCTTCCCAGACTTCATCATTGACCTGAATAAAACCCTGCTCGGCCCGCTCCAGGCCGGCGATGCAGCGCAGGCACGTGGTCTTGCCCGAGCCGGAATGGCCGTAAAGCGCCGTCACTCCGCGGCCGGGCAGTTGCAGGTCCACATCCAGGGAGAAGCCCGAATAATTCAGTTTCAAGCGCGCATGAATCATCGATCAGCTCCAGACCGCTTTGGTTTTACGGCTGGAGTAGAGCGCCAGCAATACTGCAAACGAGAACACCAGCATCGCCCCGGCCAGCCAATGAGCCTGGGCGTATTCCATGGCTTCGACGTGATCGTAGATCTGCACCGAGACCACGCGGGTCTTGTCGGGAATGTTGCCGCCGATCATCAGTACAACGCCGAACTCGCCAACGGTATGGGCAAAACCAAGAATGGCCGCGGTGATGAAACCGGGGCGGGCCAGCGGCACAATCACGCTGAAGAACGTGTCCCAGGGATTGGCGCGCAAGGTTGCAGCCACTTCCAGTGGGCGAGTGCCGATGGCGGAAAAAGCATTTTGCAGCGGCTGGACCACGAACGGCATCGAGTACAGCACCGAGCCGATCACCAACCCCGCAAAACTGAAGGTCAAGGTGCCGAGCCCCAGCGATTGGGTGAAGTGGCCGACCCACCCGTTAGGGCCGAGCACCAGCAACAAGTAAAAGCCGATCACCGTCGGCGGTAGCACCAGGGGCAGGGCGACGATCGCCCCGATCGGACCGCGCAGCCAGGACCGGGTGCGCGACAGCCATAAAGCAATCGGAGTGCCGATGACCAGCAGGATCACGGTCGTCAGGGACGCCAGTTTGAGAGTCAGCCAGATGGCGGAATAATCGGCACTCGATAGCGTCATTTAGAGTTGGTAACCGTAGGATTTGATGACAGCGGCGGCTTTCGGACCTTTGAGGTAGTCAACCAGCGCCTTGGCGGCCGGGTTGTCCTTGCCCTTATTGAGGATCACCGCGTCTTGTTTGATCGGGTCATGCAGATCGGCCGGCACGATCCAGGCCGAACCGCTGGTGACTTTGCCGTCTTTGTAGATCTGCGACAAGGCCACAAAACCGAGTTCGGCGTTGCCGGTGGAGACGAACTGGTACGCCTGGGTGATGTTCTGGCCTTCGACGATCTTGTCTTTGACCTTGTCGGTCAGCCCCTGTTTGGCCAGCACTTGAGTGGCAGCCAGGCCATACGGGGCAGCTTTCGGGTTGGCGATGGACAGATGCTGATACTGATTGTCGCTCAGCACCTTGCCCTTGGCGTCAACATAACCGTCCTTGGCCGACCACAGCGCCAGAGTGCCGATGGCGTAGGTGAAGCGCGAGCCTTTGACCGTGTCGCCTTCGGTTTCAAGTTTTTTCGGGGTGGTGTCGTCTGCCGAGAGGAGCACTTCGAACGGCGCGCCGTTCTTGATCTGGGTATAGAACTGGCCGGTTGCACCAAAGGAGGTGACCAGTTTGTGCCCGGTGCCTTTCTCGAAATCGGCCGCGATGGCCTGGATCGGCGCGGTGAAGTTGGCAGCAACGGCGACTTGGACTTCATCCGCCTGGGCGGACCCGAAAGTGAACACGGTGAACAGGCACGCGGGGGCAATACGTGAGGCACGAATGATCATGAAACGGCTCCGTGGTAGGCGAGTGAAACGCTATATAGCGGAATATATAGCGAAATACCTGTAAACGGAACTTGCCGGATGCAAAGTGGAGGTTGGCACTGAATGCCGTTGGAACCTGTGGGAGCGGGCTTGCTCGCGAAGACGACGGTACAGTCAACATTGATGTCGCCTGACACACC
Organism: Pseudomonas sp. PDM09; assembly: GCF_014852305.1. NCBI lineage: Bacteria > Pseudomonadati > Pseudomonadota > Gammaproteobacteria > Pseudomonadales > Pseudomonadaceae > Pseudomonas > Pseudomonas sp. PDM09. The sequence continues at coordinate 223,905 of NZ_JACVBI010000005.1, forward strand.
GCTTTCGCGAGCAAGCCCGCTCCCACAGGTTCTGTGTCTAGCGGTGAGTTAGTTTCGCCAACGCCTCATCCGCCAACCACCGGGTCAGCTCTGCCGAAGTCATTTCAACCCCCAACGTAAACGCCTGCCCAGCCCAAAGATTGCTGAAGTCCGCTTCCCCTTTGGCCCGCAACGGCATCAGCGCACCGCCCGCCAATGGGAAGGCCGGCGCTTTGTCACACATGGGGCCCAGTTCTCGCATCACCCGATTGAGAATCCCGCGCGCCGGGCGCCCGGTGAAAATGTTGGTCACCGCCGTCTCGCTTTCCTTGGCCGTGCGCAACGCCTTGTGGTGAGACGCGCTGACCTTGGCCTCCGGCGTGAACAAATAAGCCGTACCCACCTGGACCGCCGAAGCGCCCAGCAGAAAAGCCGCCGCCACGCCCCGTGCATCTCCAATCCCGCCCGCCGCAATCACCGGCACATTCACCGCATCGACGATTTGTGGCACCAGGGCAAAGGTCCCTACCTGGCTGCTCAGGTCATCACTGAGGAACATCCCCCGGTGACCGCCGGCCTCGTAACCCATGGCGATGATCGCGTCGCAACCATGTTGTTCCAGCCAGATGGCCTCTTCGACGGTAGTCGCCGAAGAGAGAATTTTCGCCCCGGTAGCTTTTACCCGATCCAGCAGGGACTTTTCCGGCAGGCCGAAGTGAAAACTCACCACTTCAGGACGAAATTCTTCGATCACTTCGCAGGCTGCATGATCGAACGGTGCGCGATTGGACACTGGCGTCGGCGCGTCGAAGTCGACACCCAATTCCCGGTAATACGGTTCCAGCAGATTCTTCCAGTCGCGGGCGCGTTGCTCATCGGGTGGCGGAGGTTGATGGCAAAAGAAATTGACGTTGAGCGGGCGCCGGGTGTGTTGGCGAATCGTTTTCAGCTCCTCGCGCAATTGCTCGATGCTCAGCATTGCCGCGGGCATCGAGCCCAGGCCGCCAGCGTTACTCACCGCAATCACCATGGCCGACGTCGTCGCGCCGGCCAAGGGGCCCTGGATGATCGGCAGTTCTATCCCGAGCAGGTCGAGAATGCGGGTGTCTGGCCATTGACTCATGTGCAGTGTTCTCCGACGTCGGTAGAAGCGAATTTGTATCAGTAATGACTGACGCAAGGCCAGTCGAGTTTGAGGATTGGCTTAAAGTCGGCTACGGCGATGTGTTTTCATGTGTTATTTCAACAGCACGACAACTGAGCGATTCCATCGGGAGGCAGTGATGTTCAAAGGCATTTTGATCGACAAGGACGACAACGGTTACCGGGCCACGCTGCAAGAGATCAGTGATGATCAATTGCCTGAAGGCGATGTGACCGTGCGCGTGGCGTACAGCACGCTGAACTTCAAGGATGGCCTGGCGATCACGGGCAGCAGCCCGGTGGTGCGAAAATTCCCGATGGTGCCGGGGATCGATCTCGCGGGCACTGTCGAAGCCAGCAGTCATCCGGACTACAAGGTTGGTGATCAAGTCCTGCTCAATGGCTGGGGTGTGGGCGAAGGACACTGGGGCGGATTGGCGCAGAAAGCTCGCCTGAATGGCGACTGGCTGATCCCGTTGCCCAAAGCCTTCACCGCCGCGCAAGCGATGGCCATCGGCACGGCCGGTTACACGGCGATGCTGAGCATCCTGGCGCTGGAGCACAACGGCGTGAACCCCGATCAAGGCGAAGTGCTGGTGACAGGCGCCAACGGTGGCGTAGGCAGTTTCGCCATCGCGTTGCTGAGTAAGCTTGGCTATCGCGTGGTGGCATCCACCGGTCGTACCTCCGAGCACGACTATCTCAAGCAATTGGGCGCCAGCGAAATCATCGATCGCGCCACGTTGTCGGAGCCGGGCAAACCGTTGGCCAAGGAGCGTTGGGCGGCGGTGATCGATTCAGTCGGCAGCCACACGCTGGCCAACGCTTGCGCCAGCACTCGGGCCAACGGCATCGTCGCTGCTTGCGGACTGGCCCAGGGCATGGACTTCCCGGCCTCCGTTGCGCCGTTCATTTTGCGCGGTGTGACCCTGGCCGGCATCAACAGCGTGACCCAACCCAAAGCCAAGCGGATACTGGCCTGGAATCGCCTGGCCAAGGATCTGGATTTCACCTTGCTGCCGCTGATCAGTCACGAAATCGGCTTGAGTGAAGCCATCGACGCGGCCCAGCGCCTGCTTGCCGGCCAGTTGCGCGGTCGGGTGGTGGTCGACGTCAATCGTTGATCGTCTCGGCGCCAATCAAACAGACAAATTGTAGAAACAAGGAAATAGCGACAATGGATGTAAAGCTGCGTGAAGTGCTGCCCTTTAGTGTCTCGGGGTTGCAGGTGCGAACGCTTAATGCCGCAGAACAGCAGCCAGATACCGCGCGTATCGGCCCTATGTGGGAACAGTTTTTCGTTGAGGACGTTTTCGACAAGATCGCCCACAAACAGCCGGACTCGTTTATGTACGGCGTCTATTCCAACTACGAATCCGATGCTTCGGGCTACTTCGATGTAACCGCGGGTGCGGCGGTTACCGCGCCCTCCGAGGACTTTGCGCAGATTCAGGTTGAGGGCGGCGATTACCTGGTGTTCAGCGCCAAAGGGCCGATGCCCGACAGCGTCATCCAGACGTGGGGCCTGGTCTGGGCCTACTTCGAGGATAACCCGCAGGTTCGCCGCAAGTTCGCCACGGACTTCGAGGTCTACACCGGTCCGGAGACCGTGGCGGTCTATATCGGCATTCAGGACTCAGCCGCGTTTTCGCGTTCCAGCAACTGACGCTTGCGCTCCACACCCCAGCGATAGCCCGACAGGTTGCCGTCGCTGCGCACCACGCGATGGCAAGGGATTGCCACCGCCAGGCTGTTCGCGCCGCAGGCCTGGGCCACGGCGCGTACGGCCTTGGGGGCGCCGATGCGCTGAGCGATATCGGCGTAACTGGCGGTGCTGCCGGCGGGAATCTCCCGCAGCGCTTGCCACACCCGTTCCTGAAACGCCGTGCCGCGTACATCCAGCGGCAAGTCCAGGCCGAGCGCCGGGGCTTCGATAAAACCCACCACTTTGGCGATCAACTGCTCGAACTCATGATCGGCGCCAATCAGGTTGGCGCGCCGAAACTTGTCCTGCAGGTCACAGACCAATTGATGCGGGTCGTCCCCCAACAGAATCGCGCAGACGCCGCGCTCACTTTGCGCCACCAGAATCGCCCCGAGGGAACACTGGCCGACGGCAAAACGAATGTCGTTGTTCTGCCCGGCCGCACGGTAATCGCCGGGCTTCATGCCCAGCACTTGATCGGCGGCCTCATAGAATCGGCTGTTGGAGTTGAATCCGGCGTCATACAGCGCGTCGGTGACCGTGCCGCCGTCCGCCAGGCGCTCGCGAACCTTGCGTGAACGATGGGCGGTGGCGTAGCCCTTGGGCGTCAGGCCGGTGATGGCCTTGAACACGCGATGGAAGTGGAAACTGCTCAGGCCGGCTGCGTCCGCCAGTTCATTCAGCGCCGGCAACGTCTCGGCGGATTCGATGTGACGGCATGCGGCGGCCACGGTCGTGGCGTGTTGTGCGGCGACATCGCTTTGATCTTTCGCAGCCCGTTTGCTGGGACGATAACCTGCCGCCTGAGCTTGCTCGGCGGTGTCGAAGAATTCAACATTCTGCGGCTTTGGCAAGCGCGCCAGGCTGCTGGGGCGGCAGTAGATGCCGGTGGTTTTCACCGCATACACAAACTGCCCGTCGGCGCGGGGATCGCGTGCGACCACAGCAGCCCAGCGAGGATCGTTTTCGGTGGCGATATTTTTCGAATGAGTTGTCATGGCTTCATGTCCGTTGACCCGTTTCATGCAGATTAACCAGCCGGCAGAGGTGCCACACTCCGGGTCTTGCGGTCGAATTCAACGGTTTCATCCCGCGGTACGGAAGGTGAAGTTGATCCGTTGTTCGCCCAATTGAGGGTGATAACCCTCCTTGATCGGCAATACGCCGTGATAACGCAAACGGTCGACGCCGCCCCAGACCACAATATCGCCGTGCAACAGCGGCACGCGTTGGCTTTTGGCGCTGCGTTCGAAGCCACCGAACAGGAACGTCGCCGGCAACCCCAAGGACACCGACACAATGGGCGCCGCGTAGGAATCTTCGTTTTTGTCCTGATGCAACGACATTCTGGCACCGGGAATATAGCGGTTGATCAGGCAGGAATCCGGTACGAAATCCATAAAGCCTGCCTCTCGCGCCGCCGCTTGCGCCAGCTCGAAAAACACCTCAGGCATTTCAGGCCATGGCGCGCCGGTCTGCGGATCGTTACGGGTGTACTTGTAGCCGCTGCGGTCGGTGGTCCAGCCCCAGATGCCGCAACTGCTCAGCGCCACTGACATGGTAAAGCCGCCAGGCGTGACCATCTGCCGAAAAGGGGCGGCTGCCAGAACCGCCTCCAGTGCCGGCAGCAACCGGTCGAGCCAGGGCAGGGCGAAGCCTCTAAGAACGAAGGATTGTTCGCCAATCTGCTCCCGCCTGGACGGCTGCTCGGGTTCTGTATCGGCAAACAGATCAAAAGTGATCGGGCTCATGGGGTCATAACGCATCGTGAAAGATGATTCCAAGGGTATGCCGTTTTCCACTGTGCAGGCGACTCACGCCATGACGCATGGTTACTCGGTAATAGCCGCGAACACCTTTTACTGGACGCTGATTCACGGCAAAAATCAACGCGTCGCCTTTCTTCAGACCGATGACTTGCGGGCGCGACTGCATCCTCGGACGTTGTTCAGTCAGCACAAACTCACCGCCGGTAAAGTCTTCTCCCGGTTCTGACAGAAGAATCGCCACTTGCAGCGGAAAGACGTGTTCGCCGTACAGATCCTGATGCAAACAGTTGTAGTCCTGTGGCCCATATTGCAGCAACAAAGGTGTCGGGCGTTCCTGACCAGCAGCATGACAGCGCTGCAAAAATGCTTCGTGGGATTCGGGGAAACGGGTCGGCAGGTCCATCGATTCGTACCAGCGATTGGCGATTGGAACCAGTCGAGGGTAGAGCGCGCTACGCAACCGGGCCACCGGATCCGGCAACGGGTACTTGAAATACTTGTACTCGCCCCGGCCAAAACCGTGGCGAGCCATCACCACTTTGGAGCGAAAGGGCTCGGGCCGGTCGTACAGGGCGCTTATTTCATCGCAGGTCGGATGGCCTAAAAACGACCGGATTAGCGCGCAGCCATCCTGATCGAGTTGCTGCGCAAGCGTGATCCAGTCGAGGGCATCGTGATGAATCGGGTCGGTAAACAAGGTTCTGACTCCTTGACCAGAAGGTCGAGGCGGCCAGTTTAGTGAGCGTGGCGGGAGTGGGCACTCCGGCGCTTGCGGTCGAATTCGAAAGGGGAGCAGACGTCCATGTTGTCGCTCCAGATCGCTTTACAGCGCTTTGCTCACGCTGATCTCGCTGATGACATCTTCAGTCTGGCCATGAATGACGTCGAGTGCAGCCTTGGCTTCTTCTTCCGTGCCATTTTCCAGCTGGGCGAATTCGAAGCGGCGCTCGCCGTTGAGTTTGTATTTGATGACGTATTTGGTCGTCTGGGCCACGGTCATACCTGCCTGTTTTGGTTTGGGCTCAGCTCAGTTTCGAGCTGGAGCGGCGGATGATCTTGATCGAGTGCGTCAGGGTCGGTTTGCGGGTCACGCTGATCGGCCGGCGATTGACCGTGTCGATGGTGATGTTCCAGAAACCGGTGCTTGGCGCTGTGATGCGGGCCGGGAAGGTGTCGAATGCGCCGCCGTGGTAAGTATGACGGCCGCCATTCTTGAAACTGCGAAAGTTGGCGTCGTTCATCAAGCGGATGTTGCACATTTGGGAGCACTGGATGACGACGATGTCGTCTTCGTTGAGGTGCTCGCGCTGGTGGATAAATTTCATGAGGCGCCTCCAGAAGGGCTTTTTCTACAAAATCAAAACGATAGCATGGGCGATTGGCGCAGTTTATCAGCCCGAACAGGTTATTATCCGGCTCTCGGGGTGCGCTTTGGCAATTAAAAACAGTTATACGGAATTCTATGAGCGATAAACGCAGTGAGCCTCGGAGAAAACCAGCATTTGTGCTGTCGGAAGGTCTTTATCGGAGGTTCTGTATGAAGTGGGGAGTTCTGGTCGGGCCGTTGGCGTTGGCAGTGGGTGGATGTGCGAGTGTCTCGGACATCAATGAGACACTGCCCACCATGAGCGTGATATCAGGCAAGAATCCCCATGAGTACGCCCAATGCCTGGTCGAAAAGCTCGCCGATAGCCGTGGAGCCCTGCAAGTCGAACCGCACAAGGAAGGCGTGCGAGTTATCGTGCCGCAAAAGTTCTCGTCGGGGCCGGCCGCCGTATTTGAAATTGAAGACCGCTCTGGCGGCAGCAGCATCAAGCTGCATGAGCGCATCTCCAATGTGCCATTGCGCCCATGGGATGTACGCAATGCCGCCACCGCATGCATATCTGGCTGATAAACTACCCCCAGTCAGCATCGATGCCGTCAAAGTCGCGCTTTGACGGCATTGTCATTTCTGGAGTTGAGCATGAAGCGAGAGCAGGTGCGGGAGCGCCATGCAGAGGGTCATATCTCTGCCACCCATGTGATTCAGAACCCGGCGAATCCGGGGGAGTGGATCGTGTTTTTCAAGAAAAGCGCCGGGCGCAGTTTTTTCCTGGTGGATGACAACGATGAAGTCGAATCCTTCAGTCGCCTCGACGATTTGATCGAGACCGTGCGCGGGCTCGGGATCAAATTCGCCGAAATTCATATGTAGGGCAGGGGAAGCCCATTGGAGCCCTACTTGCAGACCACTACCACACTGCGGTTCTTGTAGTTGCCGATGTCCGCGCCCAAGGTCTTGTCGCTTTCCTGCGGCGAAGGTGTGCCGTCGGTACCGACAATCCGATAACCGGTGCCAGCGCAAGAGGCATCGGCTTTTTCGTAGCAGGTGGCCCAGTCGTTGGCTTTCCCGGAGCAGTCGATGCTCAGGCCTTGTTCGCCATTTTTCAGGTAAGTGGTTTCGGACGTGGCGCAGCCGCTCAGGGCCAGAACTGCAATCAGTGGCAAAAATTTATTCATGTCGTGGTGGTCGTCAGTGATGTTGGCTAAAAGCTGTGACAGCGGCTGCATCGAAAGGTTATAGCGAATGGCCACTTCGTTGCGGACAATCACAAAAAAGCCCTGCGCAAAGGCAGGGCTACGTCGTGTAAGGTTCAGCTCAAGGCTTGTCCTTGCCGCGCCGCTTGGGGCCTGCGGGTTGATCCTGCAACACCGATGCCACTTCAATCGCCAACGCTTCTGTAGGGAACGGCCCGGCAATATTTTCGCCGCCGACGCTGTCTACCCACCACTGGCCGTCTTTTGCCTGATTGATCAGGTACCCATTAACACTTTTTGCTGCCGACATCTATCTGCCTCGTTGGCTGGTTCAATTGCACAATGATAGCGCCAAATGCCCTCAACGGGTGCCTATGGTGTAGGGTAGGGCGGATTGTCTTTCGGATGATGGCCGCGCAAATCTGCCGATCTCTGCTATCTATAAGAGGTTGTGCAATGTATCTGCGGAACTATCCATCAGAATATTTCTCTATGATGGCATCGGTTAGCCAGTGCAGGGCATTGTAAGGTGCCCGCCGCCTGATTAGACTGCGCCGAAACTCGAACACACAGCCCTTTCAAGGACTTATATGATCAAGAAATGCTTGTTCCCAGCAGCCGGTTACGGTACTCGCTTCCTGCCAGCGACTAAAGCCATGCCCAAAGAAATGCTGCCGGTGGTAAACAAGCCACTGATCCAGTACGGCGTCGAAGAAGCACTGGACGCCGGGTTGACCGAAATCTCCATCGTCACCGGTCGCGGCAAGCGTGCTCTGGAAGACCACTTCGACATCAGCTACGAGCTGGAAAACCAGATCAAGGGCACCGACAAAGAGAAGTACCTGGTCGGTATCCGCAAACTGCTCGACGAGTGCTCGTTCTCCTACACTCGCCAGACCGAAATGAAAGGCTTGGGCCACGCGATTCTCACGGGTCGTCCGCTGATCGGCGACGAACCGTTCGCCGTGGTACTGGCGGATGACTTGTGCGTAAACCTGGAAGGCGACGGCGTACTGACCCAGATGGTCAAGCTGTACAAGCAGTTCCGCTGCTCGATCGTTGCCATTCAGGAAGTCGACCCGCAAGAAACTCACAAGTACGGTGTGATTGCCGGTGAGATGATCCGCGACGACATCTACCGCGTTCACAGCATGGTTGAAAAACCAAAGCCTGAAGATGCACCGTCGAACCTGGCGATCATCGGCCGTTACATCCTGACTCCAGACATCTTCGACCTGATCGAACAAACCGAGCCAGGCAAGGGCGGCGAAATCCAGATCACCGACGCCCTGATGAAGCAGGCACAAAACGGCTGCGTCATGGCCTACAAGTTCAAAGGCAAGCGTTTCGACTGCGGTGGCGCCGAAGGCTACATCGACGCGACCAACTTCTGCTTCGAGAACTTCTACAAGACTGGCAAGGCTTACTGATAGCGCCTGAGCTGCTTGTACTGAAAAGCCACCTTCGGGTGGCTTTTTCATTTTCCGGCCCCACATAGTTTGCAACGCTTGCCCAAAGGCCGCTCGCAGGTATGCTGGTGGCCTGCCGAGGAGATAGAAATGGCCTACGATTTTGACCTGTATGTGATTGGCGCCGGTTCCGGCGGTGTGCGGGCTGCGCGGTTTGCGGCTGGTTTCGGCGCGAGAGTCGCCGTGGCCGAGAGCCGCTATCTGGGCGGTACGTGTGTGAACGTCGGCTGCGTGCCGAAGAAATTGCTGGTCTACGGTGCGCACTTCGCCGAAGACTTCGAGCAGTCGCAAGGTTTTGGCTGGACCCCGGGTGAGGCGAAGTTCGACTGGGCGACGCTGATCGCCAACAAGGATCGCGAGATCAATCGCCTGAACGGCATCTATCGCAATCTGCTGGTCAACAGCGGTGTGACCCTGCACGAAGGCCACGCGAAAATCGTCGATCCGCATACCGTCGAGTTCGATGGCAAACGCTACACCGCCAAAAACATCCTGATCGCTACCGGTGGCTGGCCGCAGATTCCGGAGATTCCGGGGCACGAGCACGCGATCAGTTCCAACCAGGCGTTCTTCCTTAAAGAGCTGCCAAAGCGCGTTCTGGTGGTCGGTGGTGGTTATATTGCGGTGGAGTTTGCGGGGATTTTCCACGGGTTGGGGGCCGACACCACGCTGCTGTATCGCGGTGATCTGTTCTTGCGTGGCTTCGATGGTGCGGTGCGCAAGCATTTGCAGGAAGAGCTGTCCAAGCGCGGCATGGACCTGCAATTCAATGCCGATATCGAACGCATCGAAAAGCAAGCCGATGGCAGCCTGACAGCCACGCTCAAGGACGGTCGTAAGCTGGAGGCGGATTGCGTGTTCTACGCCACCGGTCGGCGTCCGATGCTCGACAATCTAGGGTTGGAAAACACTGGCGTCAAACTCGACAAGAAAGGTTTTGTCGAGGTCGATGAGCAGTATCAAACCGCAGAGCCATCTATCCTGGCTCTGGGCGATGTGATCGGGCGAGTACAGCTCACGCCGGTCGCGCTCGCGGAAGGCATGGCCGTGGCGCGGCGCTTGTTCAAACCCGAGCAATATCGTCCGGTGGATTACAAGATGATCCCGACCGCGGTGTTCAGCTTGCCTAACATAGGCACTGTCGGCCTGACCGAAGAAGAGGCGCGGGAGGCCGGGCACGATGTGGTGATCTTCGAAAGCCGTTTCCGGCCGATGAAACTGACCCTGACCGAATGCCAGGAACGCACCTTGATGAAGCTGGTGGTGGACGCCAAGACTGATAAGGTCCTGGGCTGCCACATGGTAGGCCCGGAAGCCGGCGAGATCGTTCAGGGGTTGGCAATTGCCTTGAAGGCCGGCGCAACCAAACGTGACTTCGACGAAACCATCGGCGTGCATCCGACGGCCGCCGAAGAGTTCGTCACCATGCGTACGCCGGTCGCGAGTTAATCGTCCTTACGCGGCGCTGATGCGTCTGGCCCTGTCGCAACGACAGCGGCCAGACGCGCGCTTTCATCCAGGCTTGCCTGCAACTTGATCAGTTCAACTTCCAGCGCCTTGTTGATGTGCGACTGCTCGTCGATGTTCTGCTTGAGTGACTGGCTTTCCAGCATGGCAATGCGCAAGCGTTCCTGGAGGAGGGTGCGTTCGCTGTCGATACGGTTGACCTGTTCCAGCAACTGATCCTGTCGGCTGTTGGTGTGCTTGAGTTGCTCTTGCGACAGGCTCAACTCTCGCAGCGTTCCGCGGTTTTCCGTCAGTAAGCGCTCGTTGTCGCGATGCAGTTGCGTGATTTCATCCTGGCGAACCAGTGCGCTTTGCTGCGCCTGACGCAACTCCATCTGAATCTGCTGAACCTGCCCTTCGTGGCGGCGCTGCTCCTGCTCGCGCTGGTCTTTGACGGCATTGCGGTAGTGTTCCAGCGCCTCACGAGCGTGCAGGTGCTTTTCTTCCAGCGAGCGAATCTGCTCGTCCTTGTCTTGCAAGCGTAATTCGAAATCTGCCAGCGCCTGGTTCAATCCGGCGTTGCGGGTTTGTTCGCTTTGCAGCATGGAGCGGGTGTCATGCAGTTCTGCTGATTCCTGGGTCAGTGCCAGGCTTTGAATTTCGTATTGCTGGTGCAGTTCGGTATTGGCCTCGCGGGCCTCATGCAGTTGGGTTTCCAGCTCTTTTCGTTGTTGCTCGAACTGCGCGCGCGCCTGGTCGATGGGCTCTTGCGCCTGTTCTTTCAGGCGTTGCGCCAGGCGCGACACCAGGCTTGCAAGCTCATCATCGATAGGTTCGGAAGGTGCTTGGGCGGGCTCGGCGCCGTCATCGAGCTCCTTCATATAGCGATGGATTGTGGTTTTTGAACCGGTATTGCCCATCTCGATCCGCACCGCGTCAATGCTGGGGTGCTCGCCCCGGGCGAGGATTGCTGAGCGCGCCGCTTGCACCAGTGCCTTGTTTACGCCGCCACGTGCCATGTGTTCTCCTACGATTTGATACTGTGGTACGTACCACTAATATACGCAATGTACCATGATTCGATTAAAGTTAGAATTCTATGATTTATCATACGGGATATACTGGTATTACCCCGTGTGATGCGCTGTAATCCGGGTTTTCGCCCGCCAGAGCAGTACGTTTTCGAGAACTGAGCCCATGACTGAACTGGATCGCTACCTGCAAGCCGCCACGCGCGACAACACCCGTCGCAGCTATCGCGCGGCCATCGAGCATTTCGAAGTCAGTTGGGGCGGGTTCCTGCCAGCGACCAGCGACAGCGTGGCGCGCTATCTCGTGGCCCACGCAGGCGTGCTGTCGATCAATACCTTGAAGTTGCGTTTGTCCGCGTTGGCGCAATGGCACAACAGTCAGGGGTTTGCCGATCCCACCAAGGCACCCGTGGTGCGCAAAGTGTTCAAAGGCATTCGCGCGCTGCACCCGGCGCAGGAGAAACAGGCCGAACCGTTGCAGCTTCAGCATCTGGAGCAAGTGGTGGCCTGGCTGGAGCAGGAAGCACAAACCGCTAAGGCGCAGGGCGATCAACCGGGTTTGCTGCGGGCCAGGCGCGACACGGCGCTGATTCTGCTGGGCTTTTGGCGCGGTTTCCGTAGCGATGAGTTGTGTCGCGTGCAGATTGAGCATGTGCAGGCCAGCGCCGGCTCAGGCATTACCCTCTACCTGCCTCGCAGCAAGAGCGACCGCGAGAACCTCGGCCAGACGTACCAGACGCCAGCCTTGCAGCGTTTGTGTCCGGTGCAGGCCTATATCCAATGGATCACTGACGCCGCGTTGGTCCGCGGGCCGGTATTCCGGGGTATCGACCGTTGGGGCCATTTGAGCGAGGAGGGCTTGCATGCCAACAGCGTGATCCCGTTGTTGCGCCAGGCCCTTGAGCGCGCCGGTATTGCGGCCGAGCACTACACCAGTCACTCCTTGCGTCGTGGGTTTGCCACTTGGGCCCATCAGAGCGGTTGGGATTTGAAGTCGTTGATGAGTTACGTGGGCTGGAAGGATATGAAGTCCGCCATGCGCTATGTTGAATCCAGCCCGTTTATCGGGATGACCCACATCGCTGAAAAGCCATTGACGCTGTAGATCACGTTTTCTTCTATTAATACTGTCAGCTAATAGCGAAAACCAATCAGCAACATCAGGTTTGCCAATGAGCCAATCGGCGATCGACTGGGTAGGATTCACCTCATCAACTTCTTAACCCCTGACGGAGAGTCATCGATGCCTATCATCAACAGCCAAGTTAAACCGTTCAAAGCTGACGCCTTTAAAAATGGCGACTTCGTAAAAGTGTCGGACGCTGACCTGAAAGGCAAGTGGTCTGTCGTGTTCTTCTACCCAGCTGACTTCACCTTCGTTTGCCCGACCGAACTGGAAGACCTGGCTGACAACTACGCCGAGTTCCAGAAGCTGGGCGTCGAAATCTACAGCGTTTCCACCGATACCCACTTTGCCCACGCTGCCTGGCACAACACTTCGCCAGCGATCGGCAAAATCCAGTACACCATGATCGGCGACCCGACTCACGCTATCTCCCGCAACTTCGACGTGCTTATCGAAGAAGCTGGCCTGGCTGACCGTGGCACCTTCGTGATCAACCCTGAAGGCCAGGTCAAAATCGTTGAACTGAACGACGGCGGTGTAGGCCGTGACGCTTCCGAGCTGCTGCGCAAAATCAAGGCTGCTCAGTACGTTGCTGCTCACCCAGGCCAGGTTTGCCCAGCCAAGTGGAAAGAAGGCGAGGCCACTCTGGCTCCGTCCCTGGACCTGGTCGGCAAGATCTAAGTCTGTGACGCGCTTCATCAGGGCGGAACTCCGCACCTCCTAAGTAAGCTGCACCGCCCTCAAAAACGCCCGGGCGAGATTCGCTCGGGCGTTTTTTTTTCGACACGAATAAAGGAAATCGCCCGTATGTTGGACGCCACTCTTAAAGCCCAGTTGAAATCGTACCTGGAACGGGTCACCCAGCCGATCGAGATCGTTGCATCCCTCGATGACGGTGCGAAATCCCAGGAAATGCTTGCACTCCTGAAAGACGTTGCCAGTCTTTCTACCCAGATTACGTTGCTCGACAGCGGTGACGATGCACGTAAGCCATCGTTTTCGATCAACCGCCCGGGGGCCGATATCAGCCTGCGTTTTGCCGGTATCCCGATGGGCCACGAATTCACGTCCTTGGTGCTGGCTCTGCTGCAAGTCGGCGGCCACCCCTCGAAGGCCAGTATCGAAGTGATCGAACAGATCCGCTCGCTCAAAGGCGAGTTCAACTTCGAGACTTACTTCTCGCTGTCCTGCCAGAACTGCCCGGACGTGGTCCAGGCGTTGAACCTGATGGCTGTGCTGAACCCGAACATCCATCACGTCGCTATCGATGGCGCGCTGTTTCAGGCTGAAGTCGACGAGCGCCAGATCATGGCCGTCCCAAGCATCTACCTGAACGGTGTGAACTTCGGCCAGGGCCGTATGGGCCTGGAAGAGATCCTCGCCAAGATCGACACCAGCGGCATCGAGCGCCAGGCCGAGAAAATCAGCGCCAAAGAAGCCTTTGATGTACTGGTCGTCGGCGGTGGCCCGGCCGGTGCTTCGGCGGCGATCTACGCTGCTCGTAAAGGCATTCGCACCGGTGTGGCGGCGGAACGTTTTGGTGGTCAGGTGCTCGACACCATGGCCATCGAGAACTTCATCTCGGTGCAGGAAACCGAAGGGCCGAAACTGGCCGTGGCGCTGGAAGAACACGTCAAGCAGTACGACGTGGATATCATGAACCTGCAACGCGCCGACAAGCTGGTGCCGGGCAAAAATGGCGCGCTGCACGAAATCCATTTCGCCAGTGGTGCGTCCTTGAAAGCCAAGACCGTGATTTTGGCGACCGGCGCCCGGTGGCGTGAAATGAATGTTCCCGGTGAGCAGCAATACCGCAACAAGGGCGTGGCGTACTGCCCGCACTGTGACGGTCCACTGTTCAAAGGCAAGCGCGTGGCGGTGATTGGCGGCGGTAACTCCGGCGTCGAAGCGGCCATCGACCTGGCCGGTATCGTGTCCCACGTGACCCTGCTGGAGTTCGACGTCCAACTGCGCGCCGATGCAGTGTTGCAGCGCAAGTTGCACAGCCTGCCGAACGTTGCTGTTATCACCAGTGCGCAAACCACTGAAGTGACTGGCGATGGTCAAAAGGTCAACGGCCTGCGCTACAAGGATCGTCAGTCGGACGAGTTGCGCACTGTCGAGCTGGAAGGGATCTTCGTGCAGATCGGTCTGCTGCCTAACACTGATTGGCTCAAAGGCACCATCGAACTGTCGCCGCGCGGCGAGATCATTGTCGATGCCCGTGGTGAAACGTCGATGCCCGGCGTGTTCGCGGCCGGTGACGTGACCACCGTGCCGTACAAGCAGATCGTGATTGCGGTAGGCGAGGGCGCCAAGGCTTCCCTGAGCGCATTCGATCACTTGATCCGCACCTCGGCGCCTGCATAAACGCCGACGCCGAAAATACAAAACCCCATGAGTGATCATGGGTTTTTTTGTGTCTTGCACTGATCGTTCCCACGCTCTGCGTGGGAATGCAGCCCGGGACGCTCCGCGTCCCAAAGCGTGACGCAGAGCGTCACAGGAGGCGTTACCACGCGGGAACGATCATTTCTGTGTGTGGGGCTTACATCGGTGCCGGCTGAATGATTTCTACCCAGTAACCATCCGGATCCTTGATGAAGGCCAGGCTCTTCATGCGGCCGTCGTTCAGGCGTTTCTGGAAATCGCAGCCTAGCGCTTCGAAGCGCTCGCACGCGGCACGAATGTCCGGTACCGAAATGCAGATATGGCCGAAGCCGCGTGGGTCGGTGTTGCCATTGTGGTAGGCGAAATCCGTGTCGTTCTCGGTGCCGTGGTTATGGGTCAGCTCGAGAATGCCGGGGATCGATTTCATCCACTCGGTGCGAGCCGAGGCATCGGCCGGGATCTGGTTTTTATCGACCAGCGCCAGGAAATACAGACTGAACTCGGCTTCCGGAAAATCGCGTTTCTCCACCAGCGAAAAACCCAGGACGCGGGTGTAGAAATCCAGCGACTGGGTGATGTCCTTGACCCGCAGCATGGTGTGGTTGAAGACGAACTTCTGGGTGGCGGTGTCGGGTTGTGCAGTCACACCGGGAAATGTATTGAGTTCGTGCAGGCTCATGGGGCCCTCCGGAAAATCCAAGAATTGTCACAATGATACGCAAGGGCTCCGGCATCGCCAAACCAAAACCGCAGGGTTGCCTGACAGCCGGGTGAGGCTCAGACTTTACGGCTCAATTCGTGAGTGCTCATTGCAATGACCCGATTCTGTCAATCGATGTTCGTCCTGATGTGTCTGCTTTCAGATGTTACCCCCGTTTATGCAGAGGCTCCGGTCGTGATTTGGCCAAGCGGATGGACTGTCGAGGCTATTTCGCAAGATGAGACTAAACTGCAGGTATCCCGGCAACGCGCGGTAAAACACGATCAGGACGGTACGCCGGTGATGGTGATGGAGTTGACCATGACTCAGGTAGAAAGTGGTCATCAGGTGAATCTGGAAGGCGTGCTGCTGGAAATGCGCAAGTCGGTGCAAAAGGACTTTTTTCAGAGTGGGTATCAGAGCGTTTGCACTAAAATTCACCCGACTACCTTAAGCCGGCTATCGGCGCTGGAAACTACCTGCACGATTACGCAGAACGGTCGACATGTGCTGTCTCAAACATTGGTCGCTGCGGTAGACGCCGATAAGGCCTATGTTCTTTCTTATGCGGGGCAGGCAGAGGTTTACAAGGCAAGTCAGGACGACATAGCAGCGGCTCGAAACAGCTTGAAACTTTAGTTTAAGGTTTGCGTATCAGTAGATTTCAGCGGGTTCGGAGTTTTTAGATAGCCAAAGGGATTAAGCATAAAGTTGGACGATATGTAACGAGTTGATCGGCGACTTTCGTTGCATTTAGACGCTGTCTATGAAAAAGCCCTGCAATGCAGGGCTTTTTTATGATCGCGAGTGCTTAGCCTCGCAGCCAGGAATCAACGGTGGCAGCACCGTATTGTTCCTTCCAGGCTTTCAGGCCGCGATGATTGCCGCCCTTGGTTTCAATCAGTTCACCGGTGTGCGGGTTCTGATACACCTTGACCACGCGAGCGCGGCGGGTTTTAGGCGCTGCTGCCTGCTGCAGGCCGGATTTTGCCGGGTTTGGATCGAGGATGGCGATGATGTCGCGCAAGCTCTTGCCGTAGGTTTTCATCAGCCCCTGGAGCTTTTCTTCGAATTCGATTTCTTTCTTGAGCCCGGCATCGTTCTTCAGCGATTCCAACTGCTTGAGCTGTTCTTGAAGGGCCTTTTCAGCTGCACGGAATTCAGCGAGTCTGGACAATATCTTTACTCCAATAGTGTGTTTGGCTGATACCAACCGCAAACAAAGCTATAAGCCAAGAGCCTTGAAGCGACTCGGTGATAATGGCGCACCTGCCAGTTCTGCACAGGCATGAAAAATTGTAGTAGTTAATTGGCCAAGAGTAAATCCTGACTTTTTCTTCATGTAACAAGAGTAGTCTTTTGATTCAATTTGGTGCGCATCTTCATGGCTTCGCCCCTTAGAGCGGTTAGTTAACGATCACTTAATGCTCTAATGAATTCCGCGCCTGGCATCGGCCGACCAAACAGATAACCTTGCAGGAAGTTCACGCCGTGGGCCGTCAGATAGTCACTCTGTTCTACGGTTTCCACGCCTTCGGCGACAATACCCAGATCGAGTTTGGCCGACAGTTCGATGATGCTGTCCAGAATGTGTCGGGACAGGGCGTCAACGCCAATCATGGAGACAAAGCTCTGATCGATTTTCAGAAAGTCCACATTGAATTGACGCAAATAACCCAGGCTTGAGTGACCCGTTCCGAAGTCATCGATCGCGATCATCACGCCCAACTCGTGAAGCTGCTCGAACAATTGCAAGGTGATGGCTGTCGGCTCGATGAGTTCGCGTTCGGTCAGCTCCAGCACCAGGTTGATGCTGCCCGGGGCGAAAGCGCTGAGGAATTCGCGGCAGTCCTCGACCAGTTCCAGATCCCGGCAGTGACTGGCGGTGATGTTGATGCCAATGTGAAATGGCCCGTCGAACGAGGTCGACAGGGGAGCCAGCAATGCGCAGGTCTGTCGCATCAACGAGCGAGTCATCGGCACGATCAGCCCGGAATGTTCGGCAAACGGGATGAACAGATCAGGGCGTACCAGGCCTTCCTTGGGATGTTTCCAGCGCATCAATACTTCGGCGCCGGACCACTGCTTATTGTCGCCATGTACCACGGGCTGAAAATACGGAATGAACTCTGCTGCCTCCAGCGCCCGCTGCATTTCACGGCTCGGCGACATCGAGCGTTTCTGCAACACATGTCCGATCGAGCCGGACACCACACCGAAGAACATCAACAGACTGAACAGCGGCGGGTACTCACTGCGCATGTAACGCCAGGTTTCTCCTTCGGGAAAACCTGCGGCTACGGTAAAGGCATAACGCGAGGACGCCAGCGTGTTTTGCGCCACGGGCAAGGCGGGCAGCGCATCGTCGTGGACCTTGCCGTCGGCCGACAACCAGTGAGGACCGACTTGCAACAACAATAATGTTTTGCGACCGATCAGGCGCAGCACGTTACTCAGGTGATAACCGTCCAGCGTGGTCAATGCGCCCTGGTTTCCTTCGCTCAGCCGATACACCAACAACGCGGTATTGGGCGTGACCGGGTTGCCGTTCATGAGCCATAGCTTGCCTTGGGTGTAATCGTCGGGATTGATCTTTTCCTGATATTCACCGAACAACGAACTGCAATAGAGGTTGGTGTTCCATACAAGATTGGTCGAGCGCACGAATGGTCGGCGGGTGACTTGTTCGCGTAAGGCCAGTTTGACGTCATTGCAATTCTGGCCGGCCAGCGGCAATAGCTCTTGCGCCGCTTGGGCGGTGTTGTCGAGCATTAGCTCGAATTGGCGAATGGCTTCTTCGCCAGTCAGTCCGGTACTTTGCTTGAGCGTACGTTCAGCCTGCAGATAGAGAATGGCGACTCCCAGCAACACCGGAAGCAACCCGCTCAAAACAGTCACAGCGATCCGGGTGCTACGCTTGCGGCGACTTTTGACGTTCAGTGGCATTCGCAAATCCATCGCGATAAAAGAGGGCACTCAAAGACTGGCAGCGCGACACGCCTCCCAGACGAGTTGCCATGATAGTTGGCCGACAGCATTTATGCCGTTCAATGATCATTCAGGCTCGAAGCCAGTTTGATAAAGGCCAGCGTCGCGGGTGATGACTGACGCTGATCGAGCACTGCCAGCCCGACTTGACGGCAGACCGGTGGCGACAGCGGTTTTTTCACGTAGCGGTTGTCGTTGTCGTCAGGCAAAGAGCCTTCGGCGACAACGGTCAGGGCATCGCCACGGCCGACGGTGTCCAGCGTGCTTATCAATTGCGAGCAACGATAACGAATGTTCGGCGTCAACCGCGCCGCATTAAACAGGCGCGAGACCAATTCCGAAGAGCCGGCTTCGGTCAGCACAAAAGGGTCGTGGCATAAATCGCTCAAGCTCAAACTGTCGCGACCGGCCAGCGCATGGTCGGCAGGCAGCAGCGCGACCATCTGGTCTTCGATCAGCCCAAAAGTGTCGAAACGCTCCAGGGGCAACACCACGAAGCCGATATCGATACGCCGTTCTTCCAGCCACTGGATCACCTGGCGATCTGGCCCTTCGTCGATGTGAACCTCGATGCCCGGGTGTGCGGCGCGGTAATGCTGCAGGATTTTCGGCAACAGTTTGATCGATGAAGTCGGGCCGAACGAGCCGATGCGCAGGGTGCCGCGTTTCATTCCGCGGGCATCCGCCGCTTCCTGGCGCAACGTGTTGGCAAGCCCGAGCATCGCCCGAGCACGTAGTAACAGCTGCTGGCCGATGTCACTCAGCTCGACGTGGGACTGATGCCGACGCAGCAGTTCTACACCCAGTTCCTGTTCCAGCGACTTGAGCGCGTGGGACACCGCGGATTGGGAAATCTCCAAACGATGGGCTGCCGCCGTGAAGCCGCGCAGTTCGGCCACCAGGGAGAAAATCTCGAGTTGCGTAAGGGTCATGAGTATTTACTCATTTTACGATGATCTGGCATTAGTCGAATGATACGCCATGTGCCCGATATCTGATGGTGGAGACTTATGACTACGTGTGAACAGACCCTGGTGAATTCTTCCGATGTACCGGTTTATCTGAAACTGGCAGCGGTCACCATGATCTGGGGCGGAACGTTCGTCGCCGGGCGATTTCTGGCCGACAGCCTCAGTCCGCTATTGGCCGCGAGCCTGCGGTTCTTGCTGGCGAGCGTGGCGTTGCTGCTGTTTCTGCTGTTGGCGCGCATGCCTTTGGTGCGCCCCAGCCCTCGGCAATGGCTGCAACTGACGCTGCTGGGTTTTTTCGGGATTTTCTTCTACAACCTGTGCTTCTTTTATGGGCTGCATTACATCAACGCGTCACGGGCATCGTTGATCGTGGCGTTGAATCCGGGCGTGATCGGCCTGGCATCGTGGCTGTTGTTCAAGGAGCGACTGAGCCGAGCGAAAGTGACCGGTATCGCTATCTGCATTGCCGGCGCCAGCCTGGTGATCATCAGCCGCAATCCGCAGTTACTGGCCGGTGGTACTGATGCCTGGATCGGCGATCTGTTGATCTTCGGCTGCGTGCTCGGCTGGGGCATTTATTCTCTGTTCTCCAAAGGCCTGAATCAAACGTTGGGGCCGGTGCAGACGGTGACGTACTCGATTTTGCTGGGCACGCTGATGCTCTGGGTGACCAGCGCCGTGCGTGGTGAGCTGAGTGTCGCGGCTATGGCTGAACTCGGCACGCAACAATGGTTGAGCCTGCTGTACCTAGGCGTACTGGGTTCGGCATTGGCCTATATTGGTTATTACGACGGTATCCGCAAAATCGGTGCGACGCGTTCGGGTGTGTTCATCGCCTTGAACCCGCTGACTGCCGTTCTGTTTGGCGCATTGTTGCTGGGTGAGCAATTGACACTGGTGATGTGCCTGGGTGGCGGGCTGATCCTGGGGGGGATTTTTCTGTGCAACAAACCGCTTGCGCACGCTACAAAAAGGGGGATTTTATAAGAAGGCGGACAAACTGATTTACGCTGTGTAGAATCGGGTTACGCATATAAGAATAATCGTCTTCTGGCAGCAGAAGCCTCGCCCGCAAGAGCCTTGGGTCGACAATGAAGAGTTTTGGGTTTCAATTGATCTACGGTGACTTCCTCGCCCGCAGCGTGCGGGGCATCTCCTGCGCGCCACCCGCCGGTCTCAGCATTGCTAGCAACTAACGATCCGTTAATTGACAAGAAAATGATGAGGCGCCAACCATGGCAGATTTATACGAAAACCCAATGGGCCTGATGGGCTTTGAGTTCATCGAATTCGCATCGCCGACCCCTAACACCCTGGAGCCGATCTTCCAGATCATGGGCTTCACCAAGGTCGCGACCCACCGTTCCAAAGACGTGCATCTGTATCGCCAAGGCCAGATCAACCTGATCCTCAACAACGAACCCAACAGCGTGGCGTCGTACTTCGCGGCCGAGCATGGCCCGTCGGTGTGCGGCATGGCGTTCCGCGTCAAGGATTCGCAAAAGGCTTACAGGCGTGCCCTGGAACTCGGTGCCCAGCCGATCCATATCGAAACCGGTCCGATGGAGCTGCACCTGCCGGCGATCAAAGGCATTGGCGGCGCGCCGCTGTACCTGATTGACCGTTTCGGCGAAGGCAGTTCGATCTATGACATCGACTTCGTGTTCATCGAAGGCGTTGACCGCAACCCGGTCGGGGCCGGCCTGAAGATCATCGATCACCTGACCCACAACGTGTATCGCGGTCGCATGGCTTACTGGGCCAACTTCTACGAGAAGCTGTTCAACTTCCGTGAAATCCGCTATTTCGACATCAAAGGCGAATACACCGGCCTTACCTCCAAGGCCATGACCGCGCCGGACGGCATGATCCGTATCCCGCTGAACGAAGAGTCGTCCAAGGGCGCCGGGCAGATCGAAGAGTTCCTGATGCAGTTCAACGGGGAGGGCATCCAGCACGTGGCCTTCCTCAGCGATGACCTGATCAAGACCTGGGATCACTTGAAAAGCATCGGCATGCGCTTCATGACACCGCCGCCGGACACCTACTACGAAATGCTCGAAGGCCGTTTGCCGAACCATGGCGAGCCGGTCAACGAATTGCAAGCGCGGGGCATTCTGCTGGACGGTTCGTCCGAGTCGGGCGACAAGCGTCTGCTGCTGCAGATCTTCTCGGAAACCCTGATGGGCCCGGTGTTCTTCGAATTCATCCAGCGTAAAGGCGACGATGGCTTCGGCGAAGGCAACTTCAAGGCACTGTTCGAATCCATCGAGCGTGACCAGGTTCGTCGGGGTGTGCTCTCTACCGATTAACCCGGTTCAGGCGTGAAAAAGCCCGGTCAGCAGCAATGCTGGCCGGGCTTTTTTTGGATCATGCAAAACCATTTTTGGATCATGCAAAAACCCTTGTAGGAGCGAGGCTTGCCCGCGAAGGGGACGTTGAGGACGCTAAAAGCTTCGCGGGCAAGCCTCGCTCCTACAATTACATCGGCCGGCGTCGTTGCCGGACCAGATGCTTGAACCCTTCAAACACCAACACCAACACCGCCAACCAGATCGGAATATAGGTCAGCCATTCGCCGGCCTTGATACTTTCCCCCAACAGTAACGCAACGCCGAGCAACAGCACCGGCTCTACATAACTCAACAACCCGAACAGGCTGAACGGCAGCAACCGACTGGCAATGATGTAGACCACCAGCGCCGAAGCACTGATCACCCCGAGTATCGGGATCAACAGCGACAGCCACGGATGTTGATCAAACACGTCGAAACCTTGCTCGCCGCCCTGCACGAACCAGAACGCCACTGGCAGCATCAACGCCATGTCCAGCCAGAGCCCGCCAAGGTTGTCTGTCGCCAGGCGTTTGCGCAGGATGAAATAGATCGGATAGCCGACCACCACCAGCAAGGTCGCCCAGGAAAAACCGCCGACCTGATACAGCTCGTTTAGCACGCCGAGGCTGGCGAAGAACACGGCGATTTTCTGCAGATAGGAAAGGCGCTCGCCATAGACGATTCGCCCGGTCAAGACCATGGACAGCGGCAACAGGAAATACCCCAGCGACACGTCGAGGCTATAACCGTTGAGCGGTGCCCACATGAACAACCAGAGTTGCAGGCCCAGCAGCACTGCGGAGCCAACCAGCCCGACAATCAGCTTCGGCTTGCCAGCCAGCCGCCGAACAATCTCGACCACGCGCTTCCACTCACCGGACACCACCATGAACACCGTCATGCACGGCGCGGTCAGCAGCATCCGCCAACCGAAGATTTCTACGCCGCTCAAGGGGGAGAGCAGCGATGTGTAGTAATACATGACGGCAAACAGCATCGAGGCTGTAACCGATAGAGCGATACCTTTAGACAAACTGTCCTCGCGGGATGAAGGTCAAACGGGGCGCGCAGGATACGTGGTTTTTGTGTTGAATATTGGCCGAGTGATCAATATTTACAACATCCTGGCTGATCCTCAGCCAAAGCATAGTCAGCACACCGACACTCAACCTGTGGGAGCAGGGTCATACACAATATTTGCGGTCGACACAGAACCCTGTGGGAGCGGGCTTGCTCGCGAAAGCGGTCTACCGGCCAACATCAATGCTGAATGTGAAACCGTCTTCGTGAGCAAGCCCACTCCCACAATAGGCCGTGATCGCCAACAGATCTTGTAATCGACACAAAACCCTGTGGGAGCGGGCTTGCCCGCGATAAATCTCAAGCCGTATGCGGTTTACGCCCCGGCACAAAATGGCTCACGTCATTGAACCCTGGCGTCGACGCGTGCCCTGGTGTCACCAGCGAATCAATAAACGCCTCGTCCTCCGCCGTGATCTTCACCGCCTGTGCCTTGGTGTACGCATCCCACTGTTCCTCAGTGCGAGGCCCGACGATGGCCGAAGTCACAGCGCCATTGTTCAGTACCCAGGCAATCGCGAACTCGACGATACCCACGCCACGGCCCTGCGTGTATTCCTGGATCTGTTGGGCAATGCGTAACGACTCCACCCGCCATTCGGTTTCCAGGATGCGTTTGTCCTGACGGCCCGCGCGGCTGTTGGCGTCCGGCGTCACGTCGGGCGCGTACTTGCCGCTGAGCACACCACGCGCCAGCGGGCTGTATGGCACCACACCGAGGCCATAGTTTTGCGCGGCAGTGATCTGCTCGGTTTCCGCCTGACGGTTGACGATGTTGTACAGCGGCTGGCTGATGACTGGCCTGTCGACACCGAGTTTGTCGGCGATGCGGATGACTTCGACAATACGCCAGCCACGGTAATTCGACAGGCCCCAGTAGCGGATCTTGCCCTGGCGGATCAAATCGCCAATGGCGGACACCGTGACGTCCAGCGGCGTGTTGTGGTCTTCGCGGTGCAGGTAATAGATGTCCAGATAATCGGTGCCCAACCGCGTCAGGCTGGCGTCGATGCCATTGAACAGGTGCTTGCGACTCAGGCCGCTGCGGTTCGGCATACCGTCCACCGGTCCGAAGCCGACCTTGGTGGCCAGTACCCATTCCTGCCGCCGACTGGCGATCGCTTCGCCGACGATCTCTTCGGAACGGCCGTTGGTGTACACGTCCGCAGTGTCGATGAAGTTGATGCCCTGGTCCCAGGCCTTGTCGATGATTCGCAGGGAATCTTCGGTGCTGGTCTGCTCGCCGAACATCATGGTGCCCAATGTGAGGGTCGACACCTGTAAACCCGAATGACCCAGCGTGCGATAGCTCATGACGAAATCCTTTTACCGCTCAGAAAGCCCTAATCAAATACCAGAACCGTGACTGGGAGCAATCGGAATTATCAGGCCTGATTGCCCTTTAAACCCGCAACGTCCGCGTCATGCGCAACGCCAGCAAACTCCCACAAACAATCACACCCGCCAGCAGATACAGCGCCACATTAGTCGACCCGGTGCTGTCCTTGACCCAACCCACCAGGTACGGGCTAAGAAAACCCGCCATCTGCCCCATGGAGTTGATCAACGCCAACCCACCGGCAGCCGCACCCGCGCTGAGCATGGCGGTCGGCACGGGCCAGAACATCGGCAGGCCGGTGAGGGCGCCCATGGTGGCGATGGTCAGCCCGAGAATGGCAATGGCGGGGTTGGCAGCGAAGTTCACCGCAATCAACAGACCCACCGCGCCCATCAGCATCGGCACTACCAAGTGCCAGCGGCGCTCTTTGCGCAAGTCCGCCGAACGACCGACCATCAACATGAACACCGCCGCCAGTAGATACGGAATCGCACTGAGCCAACCAATCACCAGGTTATCGCTGAAACCGAGGTTCTTGATGATCGACGGCAACCAGAAGTTGATCGCGTAGACGCCGCTCTGGATGCAGAAATAAATCAGGCCGAAGGCCCAGATCGCCGGGTTCTTGAACACCGCCAGCAGGGAATCAGTGGCGGTTTTCGGTTTGCTGGCCAGGTCTTGCGCGTGATCGGCCTCAAGCACCGAACGCTCGTAGGGGGTCAGCCACTTGGCGTTGGCGTAACTGTCGCTGAGCAGGAAGTAGGCGAGGGTGCCGAGGATAATGGTCGGAATACCTTGCAGCAGGAACATCCACTGCCAGCCGGCCAAACCGGCCTGGCCGGCGCCGAAGTGGTTGAGAATCCAGCCGGAAAACGGGCTGCCGAGCAGGCCGGACACCGGGATCGCCGACATGAACAGCGCCATGATGCGGCCACGACGGAACGTCGGGAACCATTGCGAGAGGTAAAGCACCACGCCCGGAAAAAACCCGGCTTCGGCCGCACCGGTAAACAGGCGCAGGGTGTAGAACTCGGTCGGTGTGGTGACGAACAGCAGGCAAGTCGAGAGCGTGCCCCAAGTGATCATCATCAGCGCGATCCAGCGTCGCGGGCCGAATTTGGTCAGGGCCAGGTTGCTCGGTACGCCGCACAGTACGTAGCCGATGAAGAAGATCCCGGCACCGAGGCCGTACACGGTTTCGCTGAATTTCAGTGCGTCGAGCATCTGCAGCTTGGCGAACCCTACGTTCACCCGGTCGAGGTAATTGAACAGGTAGCAGATGAAGATGAAGGGGATCAAGCGCAGGGTAATGCGTTTGTAGACGGCGTTTTTGTCGTCAGCGGTGGCCAGGGTAGCTGCGGCGCTCTGTGACATGGCGGGCTCTCTCTTTATTATGATTTTTTGCGACGCAAGGGTAACGTTGATCGCCCAGTGAGTCTCGGCCACCCCTTGGGTGGTTGTCTTTGTGCCTGAGCACAGGGTTTATGACCAAGGCCTGTGCGGGTGAACAACCCGTTCCATCACGTTTTCAAGGAACCGCGCTATGTTCGAACTCGATCACGACCTGGCCCAGGACATCGTCGACCGGGCGATGGCCATCCTGCCGTACAACGTCAATGTCATGGACAGCCAGGGGCTGATACTCGGCAGCGGCGAACCGGAGCGCATCAACACTCGCCACGAAGGCGCGCAATTGGTATTGGCCAACGGGCGCGTGGTCGAGATCGACGCGCAAACAGCGATTCACCTCAAAGGCGTGCAACCGGGCATCAACCTGCCGCTGTTGCTCGATCAGCGTTTGATTGGTGTTCTGGGCATTACCGGCGAACCCGAGCAATTGCGCACCTACGCCGAGCTGGTGCGCATGACCGCCGAGATGCTGGTGGGCCAGCGCAATCAGCAGGCCGAGCAGCAATGGCGGCGCCAGCGTTGCGATGATCTGCTGGCGCTGCTGCTCAGCGAGGCGGGGGATTCGCCGCGATTGCTCGACGAAGCGCAGCAACTGGGGCTTAAACCGCAGTTGACGCGGGTGCCGTATCTGTTCGAGTTGGGCCTGGAACACGGCCCGGGGCAGACCGTCGAAGCGCTCAGCGCCTGGCTGATGTCACGTTATCCGGACAGTTGGTGCGTAAGCTCGGCCAAGTCTTCGTTGCTGTGGTGCCGACCGGCGACGCCTGCGATCGAGAACGATCGGTTGCTGGAAAAGCTCGATGGTCTCGGCTGGAACATTTTGCGCATTGCCGTGGGTGGGCAGGCCGATGGCTTGTCGGGATTGCGCCGTTGCTATCGCCGGGTCGGTGATCTGTTGGCCTATGGACGCGATGTGTTGCCGCATTCGCGCTTGCTGACGCTGAATCGTTATCGGCTGCCGGTAATGCTCTGGCGTCATCGCAACGACGATGCCCTGGATGAACTGCTGCGGCCGCTGCGCAAAGTCATCGCCAAGGATGGCAACGGCCAACTGCTGGCGACCCTGCGCAGTTGGTGCGAACACGACGGCCAGAGCCAGGCTTGCGCTGAGGCGTTGGGCATTCATCGCAACAGTCTGCGTTACCGCATGGAAAGGATTGCCGAACTCAGTGGCGTCGACCCGCTAAAGCTGGACGGAATGCTCGCGCTTTACCTTGGTGTCCAGCTCCTGCCCCAAACCGAACTGCCAAGCGCAATCCCGTAGCACCGTAGCAGCTGTCGAGCTTGCAAGCTTGCGAGGCTGCGTTCGGCGGCGAAGCCGTCGTCATTCCAACCAACAAAGTTTCCCTGATACACCGCGGTGCATGATTTCACGACGGCTTCGCCGCCGAACGCAGCCTCGCAAGCTCGGCAGCTGCTACGACGAGAGGTGTGTGCAGAGGGTTTTGTGAAAATGAACAATAATCCTCTTGACCGCTTGTGCAGCGGACCGGCGTTATTGTTCATGGCGGCTGGCAGCATGGACGCATTGAAACTGGAGAATTCGCATGAAAATCGTCATCGCCCCCGATTCGTTCAAGGACAGCCTGAGTGCTCAAGGTGTGGCCGAGGCCATTGCGCTGGGGCTGGCGGAAATCTGGCCGGATGCACACTTGATCAAGTGCCCGATGGCTGATGGCGGGGAAGGCACGGTCGAATCGATTCTGGCCGCATGCGACGGCGAACTGCGCCGTACCCATGTTCGCGGGCCGCTGGGTGCCACGGTCGATGCCGCGTGGGGCTGGTTGCCACAGAGTCACACCGCGATCATCGAAATGGCCGAGGCCAGTGGCCTGCAACTGGTTGCGCCGAACCTGCGCGATGCCTGCACCAGCAGCACCTACGGCACCGGTGAACTGATCCGCGCGGCGCTGGATGCCGGCGCGCAACGGGTGATCCTGGCGATTGGCGGCAGCGCCACCAACGACGGCGGCGCCGGGGCGATGCAGGCCTTGGGTGTGAAACTGCTGGACGCTCAGGACCAAACCCTGGTGCCGGGTGGCCTGGCCCTGGCGCAATTGGCCCGCCTCGATCTGAGTGAGATCGATGCGCGTCTGGCCAAGGTGCGTTTCGACATCGCCGCCGACGTCAATAACCCGCTGTGCGGCCCTCATGGAGCCTCAGCGATCTTCGGCCCGCAGAAAGGTGCAACACCCGAACAGGTCGAGCAACTGGACCAGGCCCTCGAGCACTTTGCCGAACTCTGCGCACAAGCTTTGGACAAGGACGTGCGCGACGAACCGGGCAGCGGCGCAGCGGGCGGCTTGGGGTTTGCCGCCAAGGCGTTTCTCGGTGCGCAATTTCAGGCCGGGGTGGAAGTGGTCGCCGAATTGGTGGGGCTGGCCGAGGCGGTCAAAGGCGCCGACCTGGTGATCACCGGTGAAGGTCGTTTCGATGCCCAGACGTTGCGCGGCAAAACCCCGTTTGGCGTGGCGCGCATCGCACGCCAGCACGGCGTGCCGGTCATCGTCATCGCCGGCACCTTGGGCGAGGGGTATCAGGCGCTGTACGAACATGGCATCGATGCGGCCTTTGCCTTGGCCAGCGGACCGATGACATTGGAGCAGGCCTGCGCTGAAGCACCGCGTTTGTTGCGTGATCGCGCCCGTGATATTGCGCGGGTGTGGCGGGTGGCGGCCCGCAAAACCCAGGACTGACACAAATTCCTGTAGCAGCTGCGGAGCCTGCGAGGCTGCGTTCGGCGGCGAAGCCGTCGTAGATGCAAGGTTTCCCTGACACACCGCGCCGCATGATTTCACGACAGCTTCGCCGCCGAACGCAGCCTCGCAGGCTCGGCAGCTGCTACAAAAAAAATTTCACTAACCCACTGTAAAAAACCTCAACCCCGGCCGATACAGCTAACAGGCGCACACAAACCTATTACAACA
The DNA here is from genome assembly GCF_014852305.1 of Pseudomonas sp. PDM09. NCBI lineage: Bacteria > Pseudomonadati > Pseudomonadota > Gammaproteobacteria > Pseudomonadales > Pseudomonadaceae > Pseudomonas > Pseudomonas sp. PDM09. Next base: position 252,235 of record NZ_JACVBI010000005.1, read on the forward strand.
GTGGCGCCAAACTGAAAGGTGCGCGCGCCATCGCCCGCCCGAACAGTGATCCCCGCAAGGATGCTCGCCGCCTCAATTACCGAGATCATCCTATGTCACTGCGTAATCTGAAAATCGCGCCTCGAGCTTTCCTGGGTTTCGCCTTCATTGCCTTGCTAGTGATCGTGCTGGGTGTGTTTGCGGTGAACCGCATGTCGATCATTCGCCAGGCCTCTGTCGATATGGAAATGACGCAGTTACCCAGCATCGGGTTTCTGGGTAACGTGACAGAGAACGTTCTGCGGCTGCGGATTCTCTCGTTCCGCGTACTGGTCAACCGTGATCCGGCGGCGTTGCAGGAAGCCCAGACCCGCATCGGCGTGCTCGTCGACAAAGTGCGCAGCGCCCAAGCCAGCTATGCCGCCTTGCCGGCCGGCCCTGAAGAAGCCGCGCTGTATAAAACCTTCGCGACAACCCTCGACAACTACATGCAGGCCCAGAGCCAAATGCTGGACCTTTCGCGGCAGAACAAACTGGAGGAGATGCGCGCCCTGATCAATACCCGGATCAAGGAAGGCACCGATCAGATGGGCGAGCAACTGAACAAACTGGTGGCGCTCAACGCCGCCGATGCCAAAGCCGCGTCGGCCAAGGCGGGTGAGCACTACAGCGAAGCCTTTGTCGGCATTGTGACGGTGGCGGTGATGGCTTCGTTGCTGACCGTGCTGTTGGCCTGGCTGTTGACCCGCAGCATCCTCACACCGCTGAACCGTGCGGTGCTCGCGGCCGAAACCATTGCTGGCGGCAACCTGAGCAAGGTCATCGAGGTCGACGGCAACGACGAACCGGCGCGTTTGCTCGGCGCCTTGGCCGCCATGCAGACCAACCTGCGCAAGACCATCGAACAGATCGCCGGCTCCGCGACGCAACTGGGTGCTGCCGCGGAGGAACTCAGTACCGTGACGCAAGAAGCGTCACGGGGCCTGCAACAGCAAAACAACGAAATCGAACAGGCGGCCACCGCCGTCAACGAAATGACCGCCGCCGTGGAAGAAGTGGCGCGCAACGCGGTGTCGACCTCCGAAGCCTCGAACCAGTCGACCCAGGCGGCTCGCGAAGGTCGTGACCGGGTGGTGGAAACCGTCGACGCGATCCAGACCATGACCCACGACGTGCAAAACACCGCGTTGATGATCGAGGGCCTGGCGACTCAGGGCCGGGACATTGGCAAAGTGCTGGACGTGATTCGTGCCATCGCCGAACAGACCAACCTGCTGGCCCTCAACGCCGCGATCGAAGCGGCCCGTGCCGGGGAAGCCGGGCGTGGCTTTGCGGTGGTGGCGGACGAGGTCCGGGCGTTGGCCCATCGCACCGCGCAGTCGACCCAGGAAATCGAGAAGATGGTCGCCGGCATCCAGAACGGCACCGGCGAAGCGGTCTCGTCGATGCAGCAAAGCAATCAGCGCACCCAAAGCACGCTGGAAATGGCTCGTGCGGCGGGTATCGCCCTGGAGCAGATCACCCAATCGATTCAACTGATCAACGAACGCAACCTGGTGATCGCCAGCGCCTCGGAAGAACAGGCTCAGGTGTCCCGTGAAGTCGACCGCAATCTGGTGAACATTCGCGACCTGGCCACTCAGTCCGCCGCAGGTGCCAACCAGACCAGTGCAGCCACCCACGAACTGTCGCGATTGGCGGTTGATTTGAATGCGATGGTGGCGCGTTTCGTGATTTGAGATAGGGTTGAAACTGGAACTCGCGCGTTAGGAGAAGTACATGCGCTATTCAGCCTTGACCCAACGAATCGATGGTGACGGAGCCGCAGCCTGGAAGATTCATGATCGAGCGCTGGAATTGCGCGAGCAGGGCGTCGACGTGTTGCTGCTTTCCATTGGCGACCCGGATTTCGACACGCCGCTGCCGATCATTCACGCCGCCATCGATAGCCTGTTGGCCGGTGACACCCATTACTCGGATGTACGCGGCACCCGCGCGCTGCGCAGTAGCATCGCCAGCCGTCATCAGCGGCGCAGCGGCCAGTTGGTAGATGCCGACCATGTGATCGTATTGCCTGGCGCGCAGTGCGCGGTGTATTCGGTTGCCCAATGCCTGCTCGACCCTGGCGATGAAGTGATCGTCGCCGAACCGATGTATGTGACCTATGAAGGCGTGTTCGGTGCCTGCGGAGCCAGCGTGGTGCCGGTGGCGGTGCGTCCGGAAAATGGCTTTCGGGTTGAACCGGCGGATGTCGCGGCGCTGATCACCTCAAAAACCCGCGTTATTTTGCTCAACAGCCCGAATAATCCCTCCGGTGCCAGTCTTTCGTTGAAGAGCTGGCAAGCGTTGGCAGCGTTGTGTGTGCGGCATGACCTTTGGCTGATCAGCGACGAGGTCTACAGCGACCTGTTGTTTGAGGGCGAGCACATCAGCCCGGCCAGTCTGCCGGGCATGGCCGAGCGCACCGCGACGATCAACAGTCTGTCCAAATCCCATGCCATGACCGGCTGGCGGGTGGGCTGGATGATCGGCCCTAAACCGTTGGCTGAACATTTGATGCATCTGTCGCTGTGCATGCTGTTCGGCCTTCCGGATTTCGTCCAGAACGCCGCGCAAGTAGCGCTCGATAAAGACTTGCCGGAAGTGGCACTGATGCGCGAGGAATATCGCCAGCGTCGCGATCTGGTGTGCGCAAGGCTAAGCGGTTGCCCGGGTATCCGGCCGATCAAACCGGATGGCGGGATGTTCGTGATGGTCGATGTGCGCCAGACCGGGCTCGGTGCGCAAGATTTTGCCGAGCGTTTGCTGGAAGGGTACGGCGTGTCGGTGCTGGCGGGCGAAGCCTTCGGGCCGAGCGCGGCGGGGCATATTCGCATTGGCCTGGTGGTGGATCAGGTGAGGCTGGCGGATGCGTGCCAGCGGATTGCATCGTGTGCGGCGCAGTTGCTGCAGGTGCGACGAGCCTGATCGATTTGTGTTGAGTTTGATGGCCTCTTCGCGGGCAAGCCTCGCTCCTACACGGGATTTTGTGGCGTTCACAAAACCGCGCGGGAGCGGGCTTGCCCGCGATGGTTATTGTACTTTTCAGGATTGCCTCTACGGTATCGCATAGACCTTGAACAGCTTTTTGTCCGTGTCGGTAATGCCTTCCAGGTAGGTGTCGTATGCCTGCTCGACCTCGCCCGATCGATACATTTCACTTAGCGCGGTGTCGACCAGCAAACGGAAATCTTCATCGTCTCGATCCACCGCCATTGCAGTCGGCGAGTACTCAAAAATTCGATCCAGCAGGACCAGATTCCCTGCGGAATAGTTATTGGCGAGGAGATTCTTCAGCATCATGCGTTCGGCGAAGAAGGCATCAGCTTTGCCTTCGGCGACCAGTTTGAGGCCCGCTTCAGTGTTCTCGACTGTGACCAGGGTGGCCACCACACCGAGTAATCGCATCTGTTGACGGATCCATGCCTCGGTGACGCCACCTGCGGTGGCGGCATAGGTTTGGTTGGCCAGCCCATGATTGATGGTCGCACGCCAGGTCGGTCCGGTATGGGCTACTTTGCCATTAAGTACATTGAGCAACGCCTCAGGCGCTTCCTGGCGCACCACTGCCGAGAGGCCGGCGGTGTAGATCGGAACCGAGAAGCTCACACGCTTGCGTCGCTCCAATGTGGGGGGCGTCGGCGTACAGAGGATGTCGATCTCGCCCGAGCTCACGGCACTCATCTCGTCGTTGACGGAGACGGGGCGGTAACGTACCTGCATCGCGGGCAAACCCAGTTCGGTCTTGATTTTGTCGGCAACCTTCAGACAAAGCTCGATCGCATAACCGCTGGCTTTGTCACCTTCCTGGACGCTAAAAGGTGCGAAGTCCGGCAAGTAACCAAGGGTGAAGGTATTGCTCGCCTGCACGCGTTCAAGGGTATTGGCATCAGCCAGTACCGGCACCATTGTGAGCAGGCAGACGAACAGCAAGTTAGTGGCTTTGGTCAGTTGTACGTTCATATCCTTGGCGCCCCGCATTCGGATGTCTGTGCTGTCTTGACGATTACAGCTAAGGATTGCCCGCCCTGGTCTGAGCGGTTGGAGACGCATCGACAAAACGCTTGGAGAGGAAGCCATAAAGCAGGTAGCCGAATGTAAGGACAATGAGTCCACCGAAAACGGCATCTTTGCCGCAGGCATAAAGGGCGTACAACGAATAGGCCACGGCGATCAGTAATAGCGTCGTGTTGCGTGTGTAGACCCCCGTACTGACTTTGGCTTTGTACATCATGACCAGCAGGCCGGTGGCGGCTGTCACGTATGGGATCAGGTTGGTCACTGCCGCCAGGCTGACGAGCTTCCCGAACTGGGCGCTGGCATTGGGCGAGATGGTCGACAGTGCCATCAAGGTCTGCAAGACGCCGCAGACGATCATGCCGACAATGGGCGCGTTCTGTGTGCTGACCTTGCTGAACAGTTTCGGAAACATCCCTTGGTCAGCGGTCATCTTGGCCGTTTGCGCCAGGGTGAACTGCCAGCCCAGCAGCGAACCGATACAAGCCATCACTGCCAGCGCCATGACAATGTTGCCGACCACGGGGTTGAACATATGTGCATAGACGAGCGCGAAGGGCGCCGAAGAGTTGGCCAGTTCGGCATTGGGGATGATGCCCTGAATGACCGTAGTCGACAGCACATACACCACTGCCGCACCCAGCGTGCCGAACAGGCAGGCCAACGGTACGGTGCGCTTGGGATCTTCCACTGCATCGGAGGCCTGTGCCGCCGACTCCATGCCAAGAAAAGCCCACAGAGTAAGGGGAATTGCCTTACTGATGGCGTCGGAGATCGGCAGGTTGTTCGGATTCCAGGCGGCAATCAGCAAATCGGGCTTGAACCAGAACCAACCGATGATGCTCAAGCCTGCCACCGGGATGATCACCCCCCACACGGTAATCGCGCCGATCTTGCCGGTGATACCGGGGCCACCGAAGTTGGCCACGGTGGTCAACCAGAGCAGGCCAACCGTACCGATGAACAGAGGAATGGCGCCACTGCCCAGCCAGGGCACGAACGATGTCATGTAGCCCACCGCGGAGATGGCGACGGCCACGTTGGCGATGCCCAGCGAGAGAAAGTACAGATACGAACAGAGGAAGAAGCCTGATTTGGCGTGCGCCTCTTCAGTGTAGGCAGACAACCCGCCTGAGCGCAGGCAGTAAATGCCGCACTGGGAAAAGCAGTAAGCGATGGCCATCGAACCGACGGCAGTGACGATCCATGACAGCAACGAAACAGCCCCGAGTTGGGCCATGCTCGTCGGCAACATGATGATGCCCGATCCCATCATGTTCACCGTCACCAGAGTGGTGAGCCCCATGAGGCTCATTTTCTTGCTTGAGTCGGCCATCGGGAACTCCTTGATCTGCTCAACACATTGACCATAGCCCTGATTGCCATGCTCAACGTCGGGAAATAGCCCATCGAACAGATTTATCGCCAGTTAGTCTCATCGAAGATGGCTTTTGGGATTCTGAACAGCAAAAAGAAATGGTCGACAGGGTATGACTCCATTGTAGGGGGGACTTTTCTTTAGCTGGCTCTGTCACATGTACATACATACAAAACAGATATGAGGTTTTACATGTCCAAGCTTGCAGAGTTCCGTGAACTGGAAAAACATCTGGCTAAACAGCTCCAGGTGCTCGAGGCAATGAAAGGTGATGCAGGCCTTCAAAAGGAAATTGATTTCGAAAAGAAGCTGCGTGATTTGCTAGCCAAATACGGCTATAGCCTGAAAGACGTGATCAATCTTCTTGAGCCACAAACTGGTCGTCGCGCATCAGTAACCGCGCCGAAATCCGGCACACGCAAGCCGCGCCAGGTGAAGATCTACAAAAATCCAAACACCGGCGAAGTCGTCGAGACCAAGGGCGGCAACCAGAAGAGACTGAGGGAATGGAAATCCAAATTTGGCTCTGCCACTGTCGAGTCCTGGCTGACCAAGTGAGTTTGATTTGTAGGAGCCAGGCTTGCCGCACCGCTGGCTCCTACATGTCCGATCCATCGTCACTTTCTCACCCGAAACCACAAGATACGCCTTGGCGTTTCTTGTGGTATTTCAAGCGATGCTCGTCGCGGCAAGAGGCTCCCGCGATGCTGCGCGTGCAGCCAGGAAGGCAAAAACGGCCGCCACGCCCAGCACAGTGGCACTCAACTCGAAGGTCGCTCGATAGCCGCTCAAGTCAAAGACCAGCCCGCCAACGGTTGCGCCAGACGCAATTGCCAGCTGGATGATCGCCACCATTAAGCCGCCTCCCGCTTCAGCAGCGTCTGGCAACGTTCTCGCCAGCCATGTCCACCATCCCACGGGCGCAGCAGTCGCAACCAGTCCCCAGAGGCCAAGCAAAACAGTCGTGGTAGCCGCCGAGCTGCCGAATGAAACAAGCGCCAGTGCAATCACCGCCATCAAGATCGGGATGACGATGAGGGTTCGATGCAGGCCATTTTTCAAGAACGCTTCAATCAGGAAGGTTCCTGCGAGGCCCGCAATACCCAGGACGAGCAACATCAACGACAGCATGGAAACACTGACGTACGTGACCGTTTCAAGAAACGGGCGCAAATAGGTAAACAGCATGAACTGGCCCATGAAAAACACGCTGACCGCCACCATGCCTAACGCGACCGGCGTGCGTTTCATCAACTTGAAGACGTTGCCAGTGCCTGAACCGCTTTGCGATTTCATCGGTGGAAGGCTTAACAACAGCCATACACAAGCGACTATCGCGACTGGGATGACGCACAAGAATGCACCGCGCCAGCCAATCAGGGCGCCGAGAAAACTGCCCAGTGGCGCTGCAATAACCGTCGCCAAAGCGTTGCCGCCGTTGACGATGGCCATTGCGCGAGTGATCTGGTCATCGGGCACCAGGCGCATGGCGGTTGCCGCCGACAATGACCAGAATCCACCTATCGCAACACCGATCAGCGCGCGGCCGGTCATGAACACCCAGTAGTTCGGGGCGAACACGACCACTGTTCCAGAAAGGATCATAAGCAGTGTCAGTGAAAGGAGCAGCGGTTTGCGGTCGACCCGCGTAGCCACCGATGCGATCAGAAGACCGGTGAACAAGGCAAACAGCCCCGAAACGGAGATTCCCTGGCCGGCTTGTCCCTCGGTGACCTGAAGATCTGCGGCAATCGGTGTCAGCAGGCTGACGGGCATGAACTCCGATGCCACCAGCACGAAGGCGGCGAGGGACATGGCGAATACGGCGCCCCATGATTTATGGGGCACAGGGAGGAGGTGATCAGTCATTGGTTGAATCCTGTATTGCGAGAAGCGTCGTAGCCCCGAGGACGAGGCTAGGAGAGAAGTGATGCCCGGCCAGGGCACCGATCAGGCTACTTCAGGTTGCTTTTGAAGAACGTGGTCAACTTGGCGAATGGAATGAGATTGACCCGGTCGTAAAGATCCACGTGTCCGGCATCTGGAATAATGAGCAACTCTTTAGGCTCGGCGGCCCGCTTGTAGGCGTCCTCACTGAACTCGCGTGAGTGTGCCTGGGCGCCGGCAATGAACAGCAGCGGGCGAGGGGAGATAGTCTCGATGTCATTGAACGGATAGAAGTTCATGAACTTCACGTTGCTGGTCAGCGTCGGCATGGTGGTCGTCTGCGGCGATGCGCCGGCCGGAGTGACTTCGCCTCGGTGGGTGCGATAAAAATCGTAGAACTCGTCACCCACGGCATTGCCGGTCAGTTTGAGTGGCGTGCCGCCGGTGTAGCGGATTTCGCCACCCTGGAATTCGGCATAGCGCTGCTCGGTGGCGTCGCGAATGATCTGCCGGCGTTGTTCCGCAGTCACTGCGTGTTTGAGACCGTTACGGTTCGCCGCACCCATGTCGTACATGCTGACGGTGGCGATGGCCTTCATACGCGGATCAATCTTGGCCGCACTGATAGCGAAGCTGCCACTGCCGCAGATACCGAGGACGCCGATTCGCTCAGGATCGACAGTTGGGTGAGTGCCGAGAAAGTCCACGGCGGCACTGAAGTCTTCTGCGTAAATATCGGGCGAGACGGCCTGGCGAGGCGTGCCCTCGCTCTCGCCCCAGAAGGATAAATCCAGAGATAGGGTGACAAATCCTTGTTCGGCCATTTTGGTGGCGTACAAGTTCGCACTCTGCTCTTTCACCGCCCCCATTGGATGGCCGACGATGATGGCGGCGTTCCCGGATTTGGAGGCGAGGTCTTTCGGGGTGAACAGGTTGCCCGCTACCTTCATACCGTATTGATTCTTGAAGGTGACCTTTTCAACGGCCACTTTCTCGCTTTTGTAGAAGTTGTCCGCACCGTTTGACATATCGGCTCCCATTGAAGAAAAAGAGGTAGCGAGAAGCCCCAGGGCAAGAAAAATTCCTTTCACCGGATAGTCCTTTCGATTGAGTTGTAGTTTGCTGGAGTGTTTTGACTCAGTGCTTAATCAGCCAACATGGGAGATTCCTCAATGGGTATATCGAATGAACATTCTCCGGTTCTGCCCATACTCCCTGTAGTGCATTGCGCTGGATTACTTGCCTGATTCTATGAGTCTCTGTTTTTTTGCAGGACGGTCGTGAACTGGCGAGTTAGAGTTCAGCGAAGAGGTACTAGACGAACATGACGATCAAACACGGCACCGCACCGCAACAGACATCAGTGCAAGAAACGCTTGCGCAGATCATCGGCGCGCAGATCCCGAAACCAGGTGATTACGCAACGCCCATTACGGGCCTCGGCTTCTTCAGGCGCGAACATCCATCGCCGCCCGTCGTCTGCATGGTGGAGCCAAGCATCATCCTCGTCGCCCGGGGTGAGAAACAGCTCTGGGTAGGCGGCGAAGGCTACCCGTATGACACGTCGCGATTTCTGATCACCTCATTGGACTTGCCTGCCAATTCGCAAGTGCTGGCGGCAAGCCCGGAACAGCCATGCCTGGGACTCACTTTGAAGCTCGATCTGCGTATGCTGGCTGAGCTGATAGCACAAAGTGACCTACCGCCAATCCGGGATCGGTCAGTTGCGAAGGGGGTAGGAATTGGTTCAGTGACCCCTGCAATGCTGGCGTCATTCGAGCGCTTATTGGCACTGCTCGATGAGCCAGAGTCCATTCCTGTTCTGGCCCCCTTGATTCAACGCGAGATTCACTACCGTCTCTTGCAGAGTGATCAGGCGAGCCGGCTACGACAAATAACTTCTGTCGATGGCCAAGGTTATCGGATCGCCAAAGCTATCGATTGGCTGAAGTTGAATTACACCTCAGCGCTTCGCGTCGATGAACTTGCGGCCCGAGTGCAGATGAGCACTCCGACCTTTCACCACCACTTCCGTCAACTCACCACAATGAGCCCCTTGCAGTACCAGAAATGGCTGCGACTGAACGAGGCGAGGCGATTGATGCTCAATGAACACCAGGACGTATCCAGTGCGGCTTACAAGGTTGGATATGAAAGCCCGTCCCAGTTCAGCCGCGAATACAGCCGTCTGTTTGGCGTACCTCCCAAGCGGGATATTGCGGTGTTGCGAGGGCAGGGGTAGCTATAGCGTCAAGCTGACGAATTGCGTTTGCTTACGCTTTTTAAACGCTATCGAGATAAAACGACTAAACAACCATTTAGCATAGTTATAATCTATCGAATAGACTTACATAATAGTTTAAGTGTTTTAAGGAGGGCGATCCACATGACCAACAGTGAGCTCAACATTCAAATTCCCAACGCTGAAGCAGTCATCGCCGCATTGGCTCTGGAGCCTCACATGGAAGGCGGTTTCTACCGAAGAACCTTTCAATCTGATCACCACGCTATGGTCGAGATCAATGGTGGTCAACGTCACTTGATGACTTCAATTTATTACTTGCTGACCAAGGATTCGCCTATAGGTCATTTTCACTTGAATCAATCGGACATCGTTCATTACTACCATTTGGGAAGCCCGATTCAGTACAGCCTGATTTTTCCAGACGGCACGTTGAATACTGTGGTGATGGGCAGCGACGTTATCGCCGGGCAGTGTTTGCAGCTGCATGTACCTGGTGGCGTCTGGAAAGCTTCGCAACTGATGAATGGTTTAGCGGAATACGGTTTGATCAGTGAAGCGGTTTCACCAGGGTTTGATTTTGCAGATATGGAGATGGGTAATCGACAGAAACTCAGAGAGCAGTTTCCCGAGCATTCGGAGCTGATTGGGAAGCTGACCCAAGGATGAGGGGCCTGGGTGAAATGAGGGCTTCAAAATCTGCGTGCAACCGGGCCAATCTTGAAACATCATGTTACGTGTAATGTATATTATGTTAAATGATGTGTCAGAGCGGAACTTCTACCAAAGGTTCTTTCAAGCTACCAATCCCCGATCCCTGTTTGAGCCAACTCTATACCCCGGTTCCAGCAATCGACGCTCGAACCGTCTGATCATGTATGACCCACCCCGGGAAGCTTTGGCTCTGAGTTCGATGACAGGCACCCAGATCAAAGCATCAGCCGGCTACCGCTACAGCGACAAATCACTCCTTCGATCCTGCTAATGATCTATAGCTACGGCTATCTCAACCGCATCAAGGCCGGCGCAGCTAACTTCGCCTGGACGCTATAGATCTCAGAAATCACCTGCATCGTTGCGTCTTCGATCGTTCCTTCATTACGGCATAAAACCCAGCCGTGATCTGCAATCGCTTGCTCGAACGCCTTGGTACAAGCGATCTGTTCTTCCAGCTTATGGATCACCGTACTGCTCAGCCCACGCCGTCGTGCCGCTGCCCTTGCCCATGAAATTTCAGGGGCGGTGACAACCCCGACATGCAGGTCTGGCACTCGCACGTTTCGATCAATGTTTAACTGTAGAATTTCTGCAAACGGGACTATCCGGCGAAACGCGGCATCAGACGGGTACCAGCGATCGATCAAGATGATGCTGCCTGGTGGCTGTTTAGCCAGCACGTGTTGGGAAATCCAGGTACGGCTATCAGCAAAGCGCTCACAAACCTCCAACTCCAAATCCCGGGAGGGATTTCTGACGAGTTTGTTCACGAGGGCCATTGTTTCACCCCTACAGGGATCGCTTTTACTCTCACAAAGTCGGATCACCTTTTTATTGTCTGCCCTCAGTACTTTCGTAACGGCCTCCAACAGTGTGGTTTTGCCGGCACCCTTGGGCCCATCTAGAGAAACAAACAGCGGACGATTCATTCTTCACATAACGATTGATATACGGTTTTTTTTGCCCTGTTCGTTCGCTGGAATCGCTTGGCGCGACTATGCGAATCGAGTGGAGGGTCCTTATGAACTGAACACTCTAACCGTCGCTCTCAGCTTTCGACAGGCGATGCGCCGAAATTGTGGAAGTTTCTGTAAAAATCCGAGTCTCAGAGCGGTGGGAACGATTAAAGTCGCTTATCCAGCCGGCGCATTCTTGTCCCACCCCGTGCATACCCGGGCAAATCACTAAGCCAGTACTTTCCAGCCCAGTTGCTCACGAGCCTCTTGCAGGTCGGATTGCAGATCGTGATCCCACAACCAGTCGAAACGCTCTGCCAGGGTTTTGCTCAGCAGCTGCTCGTCATCGGCTACCACCGGATCACGCAGCTCGTAGAGTTCGCCGGCTTCCCAGGAGGTGCGTTGCACACGACAGGCGCGTGGACGACGGATCGCGTCATAGACCTCAAGCACCGCTTGCGGCCGACTCGCCAGAACCTGTGGGTCTGCCAGCAGTCGGGCCAAAAGCCAGGCATCTTCCAACCCCTGCCCTGCGCCGGCGCCCTGGTGCGGCAACATGGCGTGGGCCGCATCGCCGATCAGACCTACGCGGCCGTGCACGTAGCCCGGCAGCTCTTCGAGTTCGTGCAGAGCCCAAAGGGTCGGCGCTGGAATGCACTCGAGCAGCACCCGTGCGGCATCGCCCCAGTCGGCGAAGGCGGCAAGCATTTCTTCCTGGCTGGCATTACGAACCCATGGGGAATCGCTCGGCCAGGATGGGTCAGGCTGACTGCGATCGGAAATGAACGCCACGATGTTGATCAGCCGGCCTTGTTTAACCGGGAATGTGAGGATGTGTGCGTCGAGCCCCAGATACATCTGCGGGACGTCGACCAAGTGTTCATCTACACCTCGAGTACGGTAGGCAGCGCGCAACTGTTCGCTGTCGATCATCCCGCGGTAAGCACAAGTACCACTGAAGCGCGGCGTAGCCAGGGGCTGTCCGAGGCCTTGAAGAACATGATCACGAATCGAAGACTTGATACCGTCAGCAGCGATCAACAGGTCACAGCGGTGCTCGCTGCCATCGGTGAACAATACGCGGGCCTGTTCGGCATCCTGCTCCACGCTCACCGCGCGCTTACCGAATTGGGCGATTCCCTCTGGTAACTGGCTGGCCAACGCGTCGAGAAAATCCGCACGATGCACTGAAGACTGCCCTACCCCTTCAGCCAGGCTTGCGCCGAGGTAACCGGCATCCTCGCCGCGGCGCCATTCGAACCAAATATCCTGCCAGGGATCAAGCGTGCGGTCGGCGATCTGCCGGTAGGGTTCGGCAATACCCAGGCCGGCGATAGCACGAACGGCGTTGGCGCCGAAGGAAACACCTGCACCGACCTCGCCAAAGGCGGGGGCCGATTCGAACAACTGCACGCTGAGATGGGAGTGGCGGCACAGATCCAGTGCCAACGCCACCCCGGCGATACCACCGCCGACAATACCGATGTGCAAAGTAGATTGAGAGGTTTGCATAGCAAGGTACCCATGAGGCTGATTGTTATTGGAGTAACTGAATCATCGCCATCTGAGCGCTATTGATAAATACCGTAACTCTCATACTCAACATTACGAATGTGAATATTGTTCGCCGAAAAATGCTGCTTGAGCGCAACGCCCTTCACCTGGAACGGATCCAGGTGAAGGGCATTGCACTCATGGTTCAGCCAGGGTGGATCGTGCCGAACAATACATTCGGCAAATGGGTTTAACGGGATGCGAGAACACCATTCAACTTCGCCACTTGCGTAGCCAATGCGTCCATCAGATCTGGCGACAAGCAGTCATAAGGTTCCAAACCGAGCGCGCGCAGTTTTTCGCGAATCTCCTTCATGTCCTCCGGCGGAGTGCCGGTTTCGATGAGCGACGAAACGAAGGCTGCAAAGCCCGGTGCAGCCCACCCTTTTTGCGGAGAAAGCTCGGTATGCACGAAGTCCAGGCCGTAGAACGCATGGTCTTTATTTTCGATGCGGCCGAACATATGCGCATGGCACTCTTTGCAAGCATGTCGTTGAATAGTGGCGCGCTCGTCAACAATGACCAGCTTCTCAGCGTTCGCGATGACGCTGACTTTATCGCGAGGAACAACCGCTACGACCGCGAATTTCGCACCTGCGGGTTTCCAGCACTTGCTGCAGCCACAGGCATGATTGTGCAGAGTCTGAGCGTCAATCCTGATTTCAACCTTGTCGGTCGGACACAGGCATTGCAGGGTACCGCCAGAGAAATTTGCAGCGCTTGGCGCTATGCCGTTATCCAGTGAAGGATGAAGCTTCAAATTGCTCACGATAAACCTCCAGTATCAGGGAGTATTCGAACTGGATCTGGAGCCTGAGCTCCAGGGCGCGGATCAGTATTTGATAGTGCCTTCATGCATCAGATCGAAGGCCTCATTAATACGTTCAAGTAGTATGGTATGAGTGACGAAGGGAGCCAGATCGATTTCGCGCGTTCTGGATCAGAAAGACCAGAATGGCTATTGCCCCTACCAGCCCCGGTATAGCGAAGATGAGAAAACTCGCCTGCAGCGGTAACGATGAGGCATGCAGTGCGCCGCCCAGCAGAGGACCAATGATGGCACCGGTGCGCCCTACCCCCATCGCCCAACCGAGGCCTGTAGCCCGGATCTGCGGCGGGTAATATTGCACGGTGCAAGCGTTGGCCAGGATCTGTGTGCCAATGGTGCACGCACCGGCAACGGCGATGAGCAAATAGAGCACAGGTAAAGGGGCCTTGAGTGCGAGCAGGCTCAGGGCCAAAGCACCGCAGCTGAAGAAGACGAACAAGACCTTGGCGATGCCTATTCGATCACCCAGCCACCCGCCGGCCACCGCGCCGATAATCGCACCAAGATTCAGCGCCACCAGAAACGCCAGGCTCGAGTTCAAGCCGTAACCAGCGGCGCTCATGAGTTTCGGCAACCAGGAACTCAATGCATAAACCATCAGCAGGCAACAGAAAAACGCCAGCCATAGCATGAAGGTGCTCAACTTGCGCCCCTCTTGGAACAACTGCGCAATCGACGCGTTTGTGCCTTTAGCGACTGTGTGATTCAACTGATCGGTTGCGCTGGGCACATAACTCGGTACGGCCTGCGTCAGTAATATCCGGGCCTTGATCGTCTGACCCGTTCGTAGAAGGAAATCCATCGATTCAGGCAACTGCCGTATCAAAAATGGCAACGCCAACAGTGGGATCAAGGCCACATAGAACACCGCTTGCCATCCCCACTGAGGAATCAACACCATGCCCAAACCCGCAGACAGCATCCCTCCTAGCGAGTAGCCACTGAACATGAGGGCGACCAAGGTGCTGCGGGATTTCCTGGGTGCGTACTCGTTCATCAACGCGACAACGTTCGGCATGACCCCGCCAATCCCCAGACCGGCAACAAACCGGCACAACGCAAAAGCCTCCGGGCTCTGCGCCAAGCCGTTGATCGCGGTGACACCACTGAAAAGAGTTACGCACATCATGATGGTTTTACGTCTGCCTATCCGGTCCGACAATGATCCGAAAAACAGCGCGCCCAACATCATTCCCACCAGCGCACAACTACCCAGCGCTCCCGCCTGTAATGAGCTCAGCCCCCACTCGGCCATCAGTGAGGGCAACACAACCCCATAGATGACCAGGTCATAGCCGTCGAAGATGATGATGAGTGCGCACCAGAACAGTACGCGCGCATGGAAGGCGTTGAAACGTGCCCCGTCAATCAGGGCTGATACATCGATCGTACGCATGGCATCGCTCTTTTTGTCATTGTTATAGAGCCGGAGGTTCAGATGCCTCCGGGAGTTGCGCAGTGCCCAACTCGCTGGCCGACGTGCTTGAGGATTGGGCATTGAAGCGATCATGGCCAAGGCATCAACCGTGATAAATGCAGTGATCCGAATACCTATTATTTCGAACGTGAATAAAGATCGGACACGAGCAAAAGCCAAGCGACCCTTACAATGGACGCGACGGTTTAGCACTTGATAGGCTTGTGATTCTTGCAGCGGCCATTTCAGAGCGGTGCAGACCCAACGACGGGCAACGGTTTATTGCTCTGGTATGAGCCAACCTGCACGAGGCGTTATGGAATTACGTGAGCTGGATCTCAATCTGCTTTTGGTGTTCAACCAACTGCTGATCGACCGCAGGGTTTCGACTGCGGCGGATAATCTTGAGCTGACCCAGCCCGCGGTCAGCAACGCGCTAAAGCGGTTGCGTAGCGCCTTGAACGACGAACTTTTCGTACGCACCTACCAGGGAATGGAGCCCACGCCTTACGCCCGGCAGCTGGCTGAGCCGATTGCGCAAGCCATTCAAACATTGCGCGATGCACTTAGCCGGCAGGACACGTTTGACCCGCTTAATAGCAATCGAAGATTCACCATGGCCATGACGGATATTGGTGAAATCTACTTCATGCCGCGGCTGATGGATGCGCTGGCTGAACGCGCTCCGGGTTGCTCGATCAGTACGCTGCGCAACAACACCGATACCCTGGCCGAAGGGCTGCAGAACGGTGCTATCGACCTGGCCGTCGGGTTACTTCCTCACCTTCAAGCCGGTTTTTTCAAGCAGCGCTTGTTCCACCATCGCTACGTCTGCATGTGCCGCAAAGGCCATCCTGCCACCCGGGAACCGTTGACGCTTGAGCGTTTTTGCAGCTATGACCACGTTCGTGTTGTAGCGGCGAACACAGGACACGGCGAAGTTGATACGTTTCTCGCACGTGCGGGCATCGAGCGAAATATCCGTTTGGAGGTTCCGCATTTCGTCGCGATAGGCCACATACTTCAACGTACGGACTTGCTGGCAACTGTGCCTGAACGATTCGCCACCAGTTGCGAACAACCCTTCGGACTCGCCGTTCTACCGCCGCCCCTGGAGTTGCCGAAAATCGAGATCAATCTGTTCTGGCATACCCGATACAACAAGGATCCGGCCAATCGCTGGTTACGCCAGCTCATGTTTGAGCTGTTCTCCGATTGAATATCAAGGTCGACCCGCAGGAACCGAGTTCCAGGTTTGATTTGATTGAATGAAGAAGCCGCCTTCCTGAAGGCGGTTTTTTTTGCGACGAGCCTAAGCGAACCTGAAAAATCGCCTTCGCGAGCCCGCTCCCACAGGGCATCACTCGCCACCTAAGCAAACGTCAACAGAACGTTACTTTTCCGAAATGCCTCAAAAAACCACGTAACCGTTAATCAGTTAGTCCGGTTTTTTGACGCTCCCCCGATGCGCGGTAACAACTTTTGCCCTCCGCTGGGTCATAACACGGTAGCTGTCGATGGAATATTGGCATCTTTCGAGGTTTTCGCCTGATACGGAGATAAGCTCATGATTTTCAATGTACAAAATTTTGGCGCCAAAGGAGATGGCATCACTGACGACACGGCGGCGATTCAAAGTGCAATTGATGCGGCGGCCGCTGCAGGCGGTGGGCAGGTGTATATGCCGACCGGAACCTATATCGTTTCGGGGGGTGAGGAACCCTCCGACGGTTGCCTGATGCTCAAGAGCAACGTCTACCTGTACGGCGACGGCATGGGAGCAACCACCGTCAAGGTGGCTGACGGCTCCGACACCAAGATCACGGGGGTCATCCGCTCCGCCTATGGCGAGGAAACCCATGACTTCGGCGTCAGTAACCTCACCATCGACGGCAACCGTGACAGCACCACGGGCAAGATCGACGGTTGGTTCAACGGTTACATTCCTGGCGAAGCAGGCTACGACTCCAACGTCACCCTCGACAGCGTCGAGATCAAGGATTGCTCCGGGTACGGTTTCGACCCCCACGAGCAGACCGTCAACATGGTCATCAAGAACAGTGTGTCCCACGGCAACGGCCTGGACGGCTTCGTGGCTGACTTCCTCAGCAATAGCACCTTCGAAAACAACATCGCCTACGACAACGATCGCCACGGTTTCAACATCGTTACCAGCACCCACGACTTCACACTCACCAATAACGTCGCCTACGACAACGGCGGCAATGGCATCGTGATCCAGCGCGGCAGCGAGGACATCCCCTCCCCCAGCAACATCACCATCATCGGTGGCGAGGTGTACGGCAACGGCGCCGAAGGGGTGCTGATCAAAATGTCCAGCGAGGTGACGGTCAGCGGCGTCGACATTCACGACAACGCCAGCGCCGGGATACGCATCTACGGCAGTAACCACGTCGAGATCATCGACAACACGCTCAACAACAACTCCCTGGGCAGCCCCGTACCGGAAATCATTATCCAGTCCTACAATGACACCCTGGGTGTGTCCGGCAAGTACTTCAACGGCAGCGATAACACGATCCAGGGCAACATCATCATCGGCAGCGACCTGTCGACCTACGGCGTCGCCGAACGCAACGAAGACGGCACTGATCGCAACGCCATCATCGGCAACACCATTAGCCACACCAGCAACGGTGCCACGCTGATCTATGGCGACGGCAGCTACGTCAGCGCCACGGTGCCGATGACCACCGTGCAAGGCACGGCTGGCAACGACACCCTGCTGGGCAGTGCCGCCAGCGAGATTTTCTACGGCGTTGCCGGCAACGACACCATCAATGGCGGTGCCGGTGGCGACATTCTGGTGGGTGGTGCAGGTATCGACAAACTCACCGGCGGTACGGGCGCCGATACGTTCCGTTTCGTCGCTCAGTCCGACAGTTACCGCAACGCAACCACAAGCTTCGATGACACCATCACCGACTTCGATGTCACCCAGGACACGATCGACCTCGCCGGCCTCGGTTTCACCGGTCTTGGCGATGGCCATGGCGGCACCCTGCAGGTCAGCTACAGCGCCAGCAGCGACCGCACCTACATCAAGGACTACGATGCCGACGCCAGCGGCAATCGCTTCGAGCTGATTCTCTCTGGCAACCTCGCCAGCACCCTCACCGCCAGCAATTTCATCTTCAATCGTGTGGTCACCGGCACCAGCGGCAGCGACTCGCTGCTGGGTAGCGATTCTGCCGACACCCTCCTCGGCCTGGCGGGCAACGACAACCTCAGTGGCGGTGCGGGCGACGATAAGCTCGACGGCGGCGCCGGCATGGACACCCTCACCGGTGGCGCTGGAGCGGACATCTTTGTGTTCTCCAATCGCCTGGACAGTTACCGCAACTACAACACTGGCGGCGCCAACCTTGGCGACCTGATCACCGACTTCGATACCACCGCCGACAAAATCGACCTCTCGGCCATGGGTTTCACCGGCCTGGGGGATGGCAAGAACAACACCGTGTACGTGGTGCTCAACAGTGCCGGCACCAAGACTTACATCAAGTCCCTGACCGCCGACGCCAATGGCAACCGCTTCGAAGTGGCTTTGGACGGCAACTACCTCAACACGCTGACCAGCGCCAATTTCGTGTTTGCCACTTCGCCAACGGTCAACCATGCGCCGGTGGTGGCAACGGCGTTGCTGGATCAGAACGCGACCGAAAACACCCCGTTCAGCTACGCGGTGCCGGCCACCAGTTTTACCGATCCGGATAACGACAGCCTCAGCTACACCGCGACCCTGGCCGATGGCAGCGCCCTGCCCGCATGGCTGGGCTTCAACGCCACCAACCTGACCTTCACCGGCACGCCAACCAGCACCGCGTCCGGCAGTTACAACGTGCTGGTCAAAGCCACGGACCCGGCCGGTGCATCGGTCAGCGATAGCTTCGCCCTGGTCGTGGCCGATGCCCCCGCCAACACCATCACCGGCACCAACAACGCCGAAACCCTCAACGGTACGGCGGGTGCGGACCTGATCCTCGGCCTCGGTGGCAACGACACAATCAAGGCCGGCACCGGCGCGGACATCGTTGATGGCGGCGCCGGACGCGATTCGCTGTACGGCGGCGACGGTGCCGACATTTTCCGCTATACCAACGTGCTCGACAGCTACCGCGACTACGACACCGGCGGTGTCACGGTCACCGACACGATTTATGACTTCACCATAGGCGTCGACAAGATCGATGTTTCGGGCCCGGGCTTTGTAGGCCTCGGCGATGGCCGCAATGGCACGTTGTACATCACACTCAACGCGGCCGGCGACAAGACCTACATCAAGTCCGCCGTAGCGGATGCCGATGGCAATCGTTTTGAAATCGCCCTCAGCGGCAACTACCTCAACACCCTGACCGCCAGCGACTTCGTATTCGGCGAGAGCGTCCAGCAGGACATCCTCTACCTGCCCACCCTCGGCCAATCCAATGCGCGCCTGCTGCGCATGACGGAGGACGACAATCAGTCCGGCACCTCGATGCTGGTCAACGACCTGGACCGCTATACCCCCTATGACGTGCGCAGCCAATTCACCGATGCCAATGGCAACGGCATCGACATCGCGGTGGGCGGCAGCACGGTTACCGGCCTGTCGACTCTCAGCGCTGAGGAACTCAAGTTGTGCTGGTGGCTGACCGACACCAACCAACCTGGCGCTGCGCTGTTGCGCGCCGTGACGCTGCTGCGCGACCAGCTCACCGAACTGCAATCGATCGATAACGTCACCATGGGCATCGTTTGGGGCCAGGGCGAGGAAGCCGCCCAGGAGATCGCTCGCGCCACGGACAAAGCAGCGGCAGCAGCGGCCTACAAGGCCGCGACCCTGAAGGTGTTTGATTACCTGCATACCCAGTTCGGCAACTTCAGCGTGTACTTGATGGAAACAGGTCACTACGAGCAGGACGCGGCACGTGCCCGTGGTTATTCGGAGGAGAAAATTGCCTCCATCGTCGAGGGGGTTGGCTATGTCCGCGCCGCCCAGGAAGCCATCGCCGCCGAGCGCGCCGACGTCAAGCTGGCGGTGGACTACACCGACCTGCCCTTGCGCCACGAAGTCGATCCGCAGGCGTATCCCGACGACGTCTGGCACCTGCACGAGGAGTCGGCGGAGATCGTCGGCCAGCGCCTGGCCGACTACATTGCCAATGACCTTGGCTTCCAGGGCAACCCCAACGACAACAATAGCGTGCAGGACATTTTCGACAACGCTCAGAACATGATTTCCGGTACCGACCAGGCGGATACCCTGGTGGGCAGTTCGGGCAACGACACACTGGATGGCAAACTGGGCGCCGACACCATGACCGGTGGCGATGGCAACGACATCTATGTGGTCGATAACGCGTCCGACCGAGTGGTGGAAACCAACACCTCGACCTCACAGATCGATACGGTGCAGGCCTCGATCAGCTGGACCCTGGGTGCCAACCTCGAGAACCTGGTGCTCACCGGTGTGTCGGCCATCAACGGCACCGGCAATGAGCGGCACAACTTCATCACCGGCAATGCCGCCAATAACGTGCTCAATGGTGCCGCAGGGGACGACAGCATGAGCGGCGGCGATGGCAACGACACCTACTATGTCGATAACGCCAACGACACCGTGATCGAGATCAACAGCAATGCGGCGCCGGGAGGGGTCGACAGTGTGCACAGCAGCCTGGCGGCCTACACCCTCAGCAACAACGTCGAGCATCTGTATATCGATAGCACTGGCGCCGCCAATGGCACGGGCAACGCGCTGGACAACACACTGTTCGCCGGAGCCGGGAACAACGTGCTGGATGGGCGCGATGGCAATGACACGGTGTCCTTTGAACGGGCCCTGTCCGGCGTTACCGTAAACCTCTCGACATCAGCGCAACAAAACACCGTGAGTTCCGGACTCGACACCTTGAAATTCTTCGAAAACCTGACGGGAAGCGCCTACGCCGACAGTCTGTCGGGCAACAGCGCTGCGAACGTTCTGAACGGTGGTGCGGGCAACGATGCGCTGGTGGGCGGTTCGGGCAACGACCGGCTAATCGGCGGTGCAGGCACCGACAACCTCACCGCTGGCACTGGCGCGGATACCTACGCGTTTGGTGCGCTGTCGGACATGGGCATCGGGGCTTTGCGCGATGTGATCAACGGATTCAAGAGCACTGAGAGCGATCTTCTGGATTTCACCGGCCTGGACGCCAACCCGCTGACCACCGCTGTCGACGCCTTCACCTTCGTCGGCAGCAATGCCTTTGACCCTGCCGACGCCACCGGCCAACTGCGCTTTGCCGATGGCATTCTTTACGGCAGTGTCGATGCCGACGCCATCCCGGAGTTCGAAATCCAGCTGGTGGGTGTCCAGGAGCTGCACGCCAGCGATTTCACAGCCTTGGGTTAGGCTCACATCCCCGGGAGCGGGCTTGCCCGCTCCCAAAGGGGTTTTGCAGTACCCAGGTAGATCTACTCTTGATCTACAGTAACCACCTTCCAACTGTCATCTGGATCAAAGCGTTTCATCGACTGCGCCAACTTGTCACCACCGGGTCCCAAGTCTTTTTCGAACACCTGCCCTTCATGACTGATCATGAAACTCATCACCCCGGTGTCGGCGTATTTCGCCGGCCAGGCGATCAGTGCAAAGCCACGGATCATCTTGTCACCGATGAGGTAGCTGTAGGCACCGCCCGGTGCTGAAGGACCTTGGCCATCAAGGATGCGAAAGTGATAACCCTGCCAGTCTTCGCCGGCAATGGTTTTGCCGAACAAGGGACCCAACGGGCTGATCTGACCGCTATCGTCATCCTCCCAATAAAGTCCGTCGTGCTTGCCGGCGGCGCTGAAGATTTTTTTCGCGTAGGCGAGCGCGCCGTCACCGTCACGATCCACGGATGCATATTCCATCTGGACGTCGTGATAAGTCAGCACTGATTGCAACGCGGCGAGTTCGTTGCGGCCAATTCGACGTGCGCGGACTTCGGCGCTGCCGGCGTCGATGTCGAAGCGCCAACCGTTCGCGGCTCTTATCATGGGGATAGGCAATGTCCAGTGGTCACTGCCAACCGACAGGACCGCCTTGCTATCGCTGGTTTTTTCAATGGCGTGTTGCTCGCGATACTGCTTCAAAAACGCATCCACATCACTGCGCTGCACGCCTTCGCGCGGGATGAAACTGCGCCATTCATTACCCAGCAACTCTGCCAAGCGTGCCTGATCGGCATGTTCCGTACCCAGCGCTTCGACGAACGCCTGGGCCGCCATTTCCGGGGTTGGAAATGCCTGCTGTGCCGTAACCATGCACGACCACGTCAAGCCGGCAGCGATCGCCATGACATGAAGGCGCAAGCCCATGAGAGCCTTCACTCGAGCATTGTTTTTCAACGACGGCCCCCTCTTTGACGCGCGGGTGGACTGGACGGCCGACTGACCTGATGGCCGGTTGGACGCGAGGCACTGGGGCGCCGGGCGGATGCCTGGCTGGCCTGGCCACGACTGGCTTGTGCGTTGGCTTGGGTTGGCGAGCGCACGCCGGCGAATGCATTGTTGCGCGCACTGCCGGTACTGGCAGCCGGCCGTTTTTGCGCAGTCTGGCGCCCTTGCAAATCGCCTTGTCCGCGCTGATTTACCTGAGCGGTCTGTTTCCTGGGAGGCTGACTCTCCCGAGTAGTTCTGGCTGTGCCCTGGCTCCTGTCAGACGCTTTCGGTCTGTCGGTACCGGCTTGCATCCGATTGCCGGGCGCGGTTGCGGACTGGGCTTTGCGCGCCGAATCACGGGCTTCGCGGTTGCTGGTGGCAGGTCGCTCGATACCGTGCTTGTCCATTGAACCTCGGGCTTTTTCACGAGCCTGGGCTCGCTGAGCATCGTCCCCTCGATAGGCTTCACGCTGACGGGCACCGTCCAGTTGTCGGCCGTACTGTTCGCGGCTCTTACTGTCTCGGTAGGGAACGCCATCGCGATGAACAGCGTTGTGCTGCCATTTGTTCTGATTCCGAGTGATCTGGTTGTTGCGATTGATGTTGTTGTAGCGGTCGACGTCAATGTCGATGTCGTTGTTGCCCCAGTCACATTCACCCCATAACGAGCCGATGATAGCCACACCGGTACCAAAGGCCAGCCCGGCCATCAATGCCGAACCGGGGTAATAGGCCGGCGGCGGTGGATAGTACACGGGAGGCGATGCCGGATAGGGCCAGGTGCCGTAGGTTGTTGTCGGGTTATAACTGGGTACGTAAACCACCTGCGGATCGGAGGGCTGAATGATGATCGTGGAGGTGCTGCTGGCCGGAGCCGGAGCCGGAGCTGCCGGTGCCGCAGCCGCCTGCACCGTCACGTTTTGATATTGGTTGCTCTGCAGGTTGCCTGCTGCCTGGGCCTGATGACGCAAGCGTTGTACGCCCCCCATGACATCGTCGGGCTGCGCCAGGAAGGCATCACCCAGGCGTTGCACCCAGACGGGATCCTGTCCCAGCGTTGCCATGACTTGAGGGAAAGCAACCAGCGCCTGCACGCTCGGATCCCAGGGCTGGTTGGCCACTTGTTTGACCGCATCATCGCCCTTGGCGTCCGGGTGTGCTTTAGACCAGGTGACCGCTTCGGCGATTTCCCCGGGGTAGGTGGTGGCCATCAGCACCTGGGCCAGCAGTGGGTCCGGGTAAAGCGCAATAGGAGCCAGCATTTGATCCAGCTGCTCCTGGGTAAACACGGCATCTTTGGCCGCCGCGGTGACGGGCACTGTATCGACAGTGCTTGTGGTCGCGCTCGCATCCAATGGCTGCGCCAGGCAGGAAGATCCGCTCAAAAACAATACAGCTGACACTGCGTAGAACAATGGAATGCGCATTGCACCCCCTCTGTGGTCAGGCAGGCTTGAGCGCCTTGATCGTTCCGCCCTTCCCTGCACCGTCGCGCCCGTCAAAGACGATACAGATCTTCATGCTCTTGGCTTTCTTCAAGCCTTTAACGCCAGTTCAAGGGGTGATCTGATAGCCCCGTTGCTGCATGCAACTGTTGTAGGCGGAAGCAGTAGCCGCCGGTTCTGCCCGGCGATCCTGGCGACGATCCTGACGTTGCCGAGATCCACCTACAACCGCACCTGCCACCGCCGCATCCTTGGCCTGGTTCTGTCGATATTCCTGTTTAACATCGTCGTCTACCTTGTCATAAAGCTCGTCATGCTGACGACCGCGTGCTCCGGCAACCGCCGCACCTGCTACTGCGCCAGTAGCGGCACCACGGGCACGTCCACCTGATTGAGACGTCGTGCTGGTGCTTGTCGCACTCCCGGCTTGAGCCTGGCATGAGCTTATGTCCTGCTGAATCATTTCGGGGGACTGCCCTTTGAGCGGCGTTACGGTCTCGGCTGAAGCGCAAAGGCAAAATACCGAGACAATCGTAGCCAGACAGGGGGGGATGGATTTCTTCATAAAGCCTCCACTGTTATCAGTGTGCTTTGGATATTTGAGTCTAGTTCAGCGTTTGGCGACTAACCCTGGAACAATGTTCTTAGAGTGCAACTTCTAATTCCTTTTGTACGTGTGCCCCCTCGAATTGGTGCGGCAATTTTTAAGCACTGACTTACACTGCGATACACCCAATGCGAACAAATGACTGTTCAACGGATCAATAGATCCCACAGCAATCCGGGTATCAGGTAATGAATCAGCCCAACATGAAAACGCTCACGTGCCTGTTCGCTGCCAGCGTGTGCGCGGCGACGAGCACCTGTGCAAATGCTTCGCCCATCTTCCACACCAGTTTCGACTGCGCCACAGCAACGGCGTCGGTCGAAAAGCTGATTTGTCGCGACCCACAACTGATGCAGATGGATATCGAACTGACGCGTCTTTATCGCCTGGCGCTCACGGATGATCATTCAGTACCGCGTCCGGACAAAATCATGATCGACCAGCAGTTCTGGATCGACGCCCGCAATCAGTGTGCCTCCGACCCTGCGCCCAAGGCGTGTACGATCCGACAGTATGCCGAGCGCGCGCACCAGCTGCGTCAAGGCTCGGTCATTGCGAGAACCAAGGATCCAGACAGACTCACCGAAGGCCCGCTGGCGTTTCGGTGTACAGGGTTTAATGCGCTGCTTGCCGCCACCTTCTTTAACACCCAGCCTGGTGTCGTGTACCTGAAATGGGCGAACACCTCGATCACCCTAAGCCAGGTGCAGAATGATTCAGGAACCCAATACACCGGCAAGGATTCCCAAGGGAACTACAGCTTCTGGCAAGACGGCAACGCGGTGCTTTTCCAGAAGCCAGGCTCAGGGGAAATGAGTTGTATGCTCGAGCCTGTCAGCTGAGACCGTCTCTCACGTACTCGGCGATTTATGCCACGGATAGCCTTTGGCACTGAGTTCAAAGGCGTATTTGAACAAGCGCTTCATGTACTCGCCATCGAATTTATGGAGGCGAGGAATGCGGAAATCGGAGCCGATGTACGCCAGATTGAAGTCCGCCCCATCCTGCTGGGCAATTCGGTAAATTCGGTCCAGATCGCTGATCCCCTGAGTCTGGATCAATGCGCTGATGGCTCGACCGCCGATGCTCAAGGTTCGGCGCTTCGTTCCGGACCATTGCAGTTCCAGTTTGCCGTTGCGAATCACATAGAAATGCCGTTCACGACGCAAACGCGCCCCGGGCACCTGGTTCAGCGCCATCACGGTGCCGGGTGGGTAAAGGAACACCTGCGTCAGGACACCTCCGTCCACGTGCATTTCCTGAAACGGGTGGCCGTTAACGTCCACATCAATCATGACGGGTGAGACGGCACCGGGAATACTCATCGACGCGACCATGATGTTGCGAAACAGCTCAAGCGCTCCCGGTACCTGGCTGGAGGCAATAGCGCCCATGTTCCAGGTGACCGGGCGCCCTGAATCAAGGTCGGTGGTACCGATCATCAGGAGCCGTCCCTTGGCGTATTCCGAGGCGATCGCCGCAAGAATCTCGGCATTGACGTGCTGTGCAATGAGCCGCGACAGTGGCTTGCTGTGTGCCAAGCCATCGCTGGTAAGACGGGTCAGCAAATTGCGCGCATGGAAAATGTCTTTTGGGCCGACTGCATTGCAGATTCGCACAATGACATCGTCGTACTGGGGCCCCAGGTAGGCAAACGGGGCGACCAGGGCGCCAGCGCTAATACCGGTGACGACTTTGAATACAGGTCGAGTCCCATGCCGGGTCCATCCCGCAATGATGCCCCCGGCGAATGTGCCAGCGTCACCGCCACCCGAAACGGCCAGCAAATTTGCCCTCGGCAAGATGTCATTCGGTAGCCCTGCGCGGGCGAGTGCCTCAGCCTCTCGAAGGTTGGCCTGGCTCACATCCCGAATGAACGGCGTCAGGTCCTGGTCCAGCCAGTAGCGAGCATCTGGAATGCCCGGGATCAGCGCTTTTTCCGTTAACGTTGGCGGCACCGCATCACGGCGTTGCAGGCATGCTTGACGCAACATGTTCAGGGTTGAGGCGCCAGGTCTGAGCGGGAATGGTTTCAACACGCCTCCTCCGGCCCCTGCAATTGACAGCGCCCGTCACGCACACTCTACACACCAATGACCAGTCTCAATGGCGAGTGGCCTGAACATCTTTCATGCTAGCGCAAGCAAAGGCAGCCATGGGGTTGGCGGGACGTCCGGTCTGTCCTGCGGCTGATCCTCCCCCCCCATGGACGATCATTAGAAACGCCAGCAATCAGCGCAGCTTCAGCGGATCGACCAGTTCAGCGGCGATGGCCATGCCCACCAGGTCCGGCAAGGTATTGGCCTGCATGCGTTTCATCACCCGCGAACGATACAGATCGACGGTTTTCGCACTGACGCCCAGTTGCTCGGCGATCTCGCGGGTGGTGTAACCCTGGACCAGCGGCAGCAAGACATCGCGCTCCCGTGGGGTCAGTGTCAGCAAGCGCGCCTGCAAGGCTTCGTGCCCCTGATTGCCCGAGCGGTTTGCCGCGCAGTTGCTGAGCGCCTGTTGCACGCTGTCCAGCAGCAATTGTTCGTTGTAGGGCTTCTCGATGAAGTCATGGGCGCCCGCCTTGAAGGCGCGAACCACGATCGGCACATCTGCGTGCCCGCTGACGAAAATGATCGGCAGGTTCAGCTCACGTGCGCGCATTTCTTCCTGCACATTCAAACCGCCCATGCCGGGCATACGAACATCGAGCAGCACGCAGGCATCAAGACTGGCATCACAGGCATTGAGAAACGCCACGCCACTGGTAAACGGCAAGGCTTTGAGCCCTACCGATTCCAACAACCAGACGGTTGAATCGAGCATGCCTTGGTCATCGTCGACCACATACACCACGTGCTCCGTCACACCTGCCATTACGTTATTCCTGTTGTTGTTTTGTTGGGCCGGCCAGCGGCAAACGGCAGCACATCAGCAACCCGACAGGTTGGCGTCGGGCCTGTAACTCGCCACCAAAACCTTCGATGATGCTGCGGCTCATGGACAAGCCGAGTCCCAGGCCATCGGCCTTGCTGGTATAGAACGGGGTAAAAATCTGCTCCAGTTCAGGCTCGCTGACGCCTGGCCCCTGGTCTTGCACACTGATTTCCACGGTTGTACCAGCGCCCTGCCCCGCAGCCATCACGATCAGCGAGGGTTGCCCCGGATGTTGTTCGCGGTTGGCATCGATGGCATTTCGCAAGAGATTGAGCAGGACCTGCTCCAGCAGCACTCGGTCGGCATAAATCGGCGGCAGATTATCCGGTAGGCGATCCTCGATTGTCACTTGGCAATTGCTCGCCTCCCAGGCACATAAACGCACGGCCTCGCGGGCGACGTCGGTGAAATTCAAGGCCTGCATCCGGCGTTGCCCCTTGCGCAGAAACGCCCGCAAACGTCTGATCACTTCTGAAGCATGCGTGGCGTGATGGGTAATGCGCTCCAAGCCTTGCGCCACTCGGGCGGCAGCCTGGGGATTGGAATCCAGTGTCTGTAAATAGCGCTGGCTGGCATTGGCGTAATTGACCACCGCCGCCAATGGCTGGTTGATTTCGTGAGCGATGCCCGAGGCCAATTCACCCAAGGTGACCAACCGCGCGGTGTGCGCCAGTTCGTCCTGATGGCGGCGCTGTTGCACTTCACGTAGTTCACGCTCGGTCATGTCCCGCGCCACCAACGAGTAATAGCGCTCGCCGCCGGCCGAACGGTGCGCCAGCAGCACCAGCGATACCGGCACTGAAGTGTCGCCTGCCGGTGGCTGCAATCGCGCATCGGTGCTCCAGACACCGTCGCGCTCGGCACTGCTCCAGCCATCACGCTGCAGGCGTGCCAGGTCGCCGCTGGCGAACAACGTTGCCAGGGCTGGCATCGGTTGTTGCTCGTCGATCCCGAGAATGCGCCGCGCCGCTGGATTGAGGTAAGTGACTTGCCCCTCGGGGTCGATAAACAACACAGGATCGGTGTTGGCCTCGACGACTTCCGCCAGCCGTCGCTTGTTCTCCTCGGCATGCACCCGTGCGGTAATGTCCCGGGACACGCTCACCACTTCCACCACCGCCCCGGTATAGGTCTCACGAATCGCCCGGCTCGCGGTTTCAAACCACAGGTAATGCCCATCCCGATGGCGAATCCGATACGTCATCGTGTGATAACCGTCCTGCTCCAGGGCATCCCGCGCGCGCTGCACCAGGCTGGCCAGGTCCTGACCATGGAACAAGCCTTGGGCCATTTGCCCGCGCAACTCCTCCGGCCAGTAGCCGAGTAGTGTCCAGGACGCCGGCGAGGCGTCGAGAAAGCGCCCGTCGGGTGTATGCCTGGAAATCAGGTCGGTGGTGTTTTCAATGATCAGCCGGTACAGCCGTCGTGCCGTGGCCGCTTCACGCTCGGCCAGCACTTGTGCTGTGGCATCGCGGCACCGGGCGAGCACACGGTTGTCCTGGGGATCGGGGATAAACGTCCAGATCAGGATCTGCGCTTCGAACTGGGCTTCGACCCCTTCGATGGCGCGTTGCTGGTCCAGGCAGGCGTGTACCAGCACCCGGTGATTGACCGGCAGAAAACCCAGCACATCAGTCAGCGGCTTTTCGGCGAGCAGTGCCAATAGCGCGGCATTGAACTCCAGCGGTC
This sequence comes from Pseudomonas sp. PDM09, assembly GCF_014852305.1. Lineage (NCBI taxonomy): Bacteria > Pseudomonadati > Pseudomonadota > Gammaproteobacteria > Pseudomonadales > Pseudomonadaceae > Pseudomonas > Pseudomonas sp. PDM09. The sequence continues at coordinate 281,332 of NZ_JACVBI010000005.1, forward strand.
GGCCCTGTGCATCGAGCAACAGGCTCGGTTGCGGGTCGTGCCCCAACAGCGGCGAGCCGCGCAGCATGCCGTTGACGCTGCTCAGCAACGTCGTCAGCAAGTCCTGCACCCAACCCAGCCAGTCAAGACTCACGCCCTCGCACACTTCCACCAGCAACAAACCCGCCTGCCCCGGTTGCAACGCCAGATCAAACACCTGGCCATGGCTGATAGCGGCCCGGCGCAGTCGGCCGGCCAGCCAACAATCGAGTTGACGTACTTGAGCCAGATCCAGCCGCCCCGCTTCGGCCAGCCGATCAAACAGCCGCTGATCGCTGGCCAGCGAAGGGTCACCCAGCCCCGGCGGAAAATGCTGGGCGGCGCCCTCGTGGCTGTAAATCCGCGCATTGGCTTGCCAACTCAGATAAACCGCCCGGCGCACCTCAGGGCAATCCTGCAGCGCACGGCACAACGCATCGGCCCGGGCGGCCAGGGACACACCCTCGCGCTGCAGGCGCAACCAGCTGTGCAATCGAACGGGAGTCAGGGTCATCACAGGTCCGCTTCGTTGGGGAAGCCAAGGATATACCGGCCTTGGCGGTGTCACTGTATTCATTTAGATCTGCAAGAATCAAATATAGTACATATTCTATATTACGTAGGTTGTACTTCCATATCGCTAGCTGAATGTTATATAAAGCAGGCCGGACATAAAAGGCGACCTCAGCGGCTACGCTGCAAGGTCACCTATAGAGCTAACAATCAGCCACCGAGTACCCGTACATGTCGATCTATGAACAAGGGCTAGGCCCTGCGGCTGTCAACCATATTGCCTTGTCTCCGCTCAGCTTCATCGAGCGCACCGCCAGCGTTTACCCACACTATCCCGCCGTCATCCATGGCTCGATTCGCCGCACCTGGGCGCAGACCTACACCCGCTGCCGCCGTCTGGCCTCGGCGCTGGCCGGTCGCGGCATCGGCAAGAACGACACGGTGGCGGTGATGTTGCCCAACATTCCCGAGATGCTCGAAGTGCATTTCGGCGTGCCGATGATTGGCGCGGTGCTCAACCCGCTCAACGTGCGCCTGGATGCCGAAGCCATCGCCTTCATGCTGCAGCATGGCGAAGCGAAGGTGCTGATTACCGACCGTGAGTTCCATGATGTGATTCACGCCGCAATCGGCATGCTGGATCACCCGCCATTGGTCATCGACGTTAATGATCTGGAATACGGCGAAGGCCAGGCTGTCAGCGAGCTGGACTATGAAGCGCTGTTGGCCGAAGGCGACCCTGCTTTCGCCTGGCAGTGGCCCGATGATGAATGGCAAGCCATCTCGCTGAATTACACTTCCGGCACCACCGGCAACCCCAAAGGCGTGGTTTACCACCATCGCGGTGCCTACCTGAACTCATTGGGCAACCAGATGACCTGGGCCATGGGTAACCATCCGGTGTACCTCTGGACCTTGCCGATGTTCCATTGCAACGGTTGGTGCTACCCGTGGATCATCACCGCCATGGCCGGTGTGCATGTGTTTCTGCGCCGCGTCGATCCACAGAAAATCCTCACGCTGATCCGCGAGCATCAGGTCACCCATCTGTGCGCTGCGCCGATCGTGCTCAATGCCTTGGTCAACATGCCGGAATCGGCTAAAGCGGCGATCGATCATCCGGTCAACGCAATGGTCGCCGGTGCCGCACCGCCGGCCAAAGTGATCGGTGCCGTGGAACAAATGGGCATCAAGGTCACCCACGTCTATGGCCTGACCGAAACCTATGGCCCGGTGACACTCTGCGCCTGGCATGCCGAGTGGGATGAGTTGCCGCTGGACGAACGGGCGCAAATCAAATCCCGTCAGGGCGTGCGCTACCCGACGCTCGAAGGCGTGATGGTCGGCGACTCGAAGACACTGGAGCCGACCCCGCGAGACGGTCAGACCATCGGTGAGATCTTCATGCGCGGCAACACCGTGATGAAGGGCTACCTGAAGAACCCGACCGCCACAGCCGAAGCGTTCGACGGCGGCTGGTTCCACACCGGCGACCTGGCGGTGTGTCATCCCAACGGTTATGTCGAGATCAAGGATCGACTCAAGGACATCATCATTTCCGGCGGCGAGAACATTTCCACCATCGAACTGGAAGGTGTGCTCTATCGCCATCCGGCCGTCATGGAAGCGGCCGTCGTCGCCCGTCCCGATGAGAAGTGGGGTGAAACGCCCTGTGCCTTTATCACATTGAAGGCTGATCACCAGGACGTTCGCGAGGCCGACATCATCAGTTTCTGCCGCGAACACCTGGCCGGTTTCAAAGTCCCGCGCACGGTGATTTTCACCCTGCTGCCGAAGACTTCAACCGGCAAGATCCAGAAGTACGTTCTGCGCGACAGGGCCAAAGCGCTCTAACCGAATCAACGTCGTACCCACCAAGCGGCAGGTGTTTTACCTGCCGCTTCGGGCTCGTGCAGGCTGAATTTGGCCCTGCCCCTGACCTACACACTGATAACAAAAACAATGTGGAGCCACCCATGATCGACATTCATTCAACCGATACCCAACGCTGTGAACGCATTCGGTCCAACCCGAAATTCATTCAATTGGTGAGCAGCCGTTCGCGCCTGGCCTGGTCGCTGAGTGCTGCCGTGCTCGGCACTTACTACGCGTTCATGCTGGTGGTGGCGTTTGCCCCGCAGTGGCTGCACGCGCCGATCGCCGAGCATCGGATGTTGACCCTGGGCATGCCGGTGGGCGCGGCGATCATCATTTTTTCCTGGCTACTGACCGGTTGGTACGTCTACAGCGCCAATACGCGTTTCGATGCACTGGGCGCCGCCATTCTCGAGGAGAGCAAGTGATGACTCTGCTGCGTAAACTTCTCCTCGCCGCTGCCGGGCTATTGCCGACTTCCGTTGTGCTGGCTGCGCCCACGCTGGGTGCAGTGGAAAAACAGCCGCTCAACCTGCATGCGATCGGCATGTTCTTCGTCTTCGTGCTGGGCACATTGGCCATCACTTGGTGGGCCGCGCGGCAAACCAAATCCACTTCGGACTTCTACACCGCGGGCGGTGGCATCACCGGGTTCCAGAACGGTCTGGCGATTGCCGGCGACTACATGTCCGCCGCCACGCTGCTGGGGCTGTCCAGCCTGGTGTTCGCCAAGGGCTACGATGGCTTCATCTATACCATCGGCTTCTTTGTTGGCTGGCCGATCATCACCTTCCTGATGGCTGAGCGCCTGCGCAACCTGGGGCGCTACACCTTTGCCGACATCGTGTCCTATCGCCTGGACCAGAACAAAGTGCGGATCTTCGCCGCCTTCGGTTCACTGACGGTGGTGTGTTGCTACTTGATCGTGCAGATGGTCGGTGCGGGTCAGTTGATCAAGTTGCTGTTTGGCCTCGACTACCCGGTAGCCGTGGTGATCGTCGGCGCGCTGATGCTGGTGTATGTGATTTTCGGCGGCATGATCGCCACCACCTGGGTGCAGATCATCAAGGCTGTGTTGCTGCTGGCTGGCGGCACGACCCTGGCGTTGATGGCCATGTCGCAATTCGGCTTCAGCTACGAAACCCTGGCCAGCAAAGCCGTCGAAGCCCATGCCAGCGGCTGGAACATCATGGGCCCCGGCTCAATGCTCGCCGACCCGATCAACACCGCTTCGATGTCGCTGGGCCTGGTGTTCGGGATTGCCGGCCTGCCGCACATTCTGATGCGTTTCTTCACCGTGCCTAACGCCAAGGAAGCGCGCAAATCGGTGTTCTACGCCACCGGTTTCATCGGCTTCTTCTTCCTTGTGGTATGCACCCTGGGCTTCGCCGCGATGGTGATCATCGGTACTGACCCGCAGTACTACGTCAATGGCGAAGTCGGCGGCACCTTGATTGGTGGCGGCAACATGGTCGCCATGCACTTGGCCAAAGCGGTCGGTGGCAATCTGTTCTTCGGTTTCCTCTCGGCCGTGGCCTTCGCCACCATTCTGGCGGTGGTTTCCGGGCTGGCCCTGGCCGGTGCCTCGGCGATTTCCCACGACCTCTACGCCACGGTGTTCAAGAAGGGCAAAGCCAGCGAGAAACAGGAAATGCGCGTAACCCGCATGGCCACCGTGGGCCTTGGCATCATCGCGATTCTGCTGGGCATTCTGTTCGAGAAGATGAACGTCGCGTTCCTGGTGGGCCTGACCTTCGGCATCGCCGCATCGACCAACTTCCCGGTGCTGATCATGGCCATGTACTGGAAAGGCTTGACCACCAAAGGCGCAATCATCGGCGGTTTCGCCGGGCTGATCTGCGCGCTGGTCCTGGTGATCCTCTCGCCAGCGGTCTGGGTCACCGTGCTCGGCCATGCACAGGCCATCTTCCCGTACGACCACCCGGCGCTGTTCTCCATGCCACTGGCGTTCTTTGTGATCGTCGCCGTATCCAAACTCGACCGCAGCGTGCGGGCCGACAAGGAGCGTGACGCTTACGCCGACCAGTTTGTCCGCGCCCAGACCGGCCTCGGTGCCGCCAGCGCTTCCAGCCATTGAATGAAAGGGCACGGCCTGCTCAAGCGGCGCCGTGCCCATCGCACACCCTTTTGAGGTTCACGTTATGCCCGAATTCAACGCCCCGCTGCGCGACATGCGCTTTGTGCTGCATGAAGTGTTCGATGCCCCGGCCTTGTGGGCACGCCTGCCGGCCCTGGCCGACAGTGTCGACGCCGCCACCGCTGACGCCATTCTTGAGGAGGCGGCCAAAGTCACCTCGCACCTGATTGCGCCATTGAATCGCAGTGGCGACGAGGAAGGCGCCCAGTGGGTCGACGGCCAAGTCAGCACGCCGATCGGTTTCAAACAGGCTTATGCCACCTACATCGAAGGCGGCTGGGTGGGCCTGTCGGGCAACGCCGATTTTGGCGGCATGGGCATGCCGAAGATGCTCGCCGTGCAGTTCGAAGAAATGCTCTACGGTGCCAACGCAAGCTTCGCCCTGTATTCGGCGTTGAGTTCCGGCGCCTGCCTGGCGCTGGATGCCCACGCCAGCGACACCCTGAAAAACCTCTACCTGCCGCCGATGTACGAAGGCCGCTGGGCCGGTTCCATGTGCCTGACCGAAGCCCACGCCGGCACCGATCTGGGGATTATCCGCACCCGCGCCGAACCCCGGGCCGATGGCAGCTTCAGCATCACCGGCAGCAAGATCTTCATCACCGGTGGCGATCAGGACCTGACCGAAAACATTGTCCATCTGGTGCTGGCCAAACTGCCGGACGCACCGGCGGGGCCGAAAGGCATCTCACTGTTCGTCGTGCCCAAAGTGCTGGTCAATGCCGACGGCTCCCTCGGCGATGCCAATGCCGTGAGTTGTGGCTCGATCGAACACAAGATGGGCATCAAGGCCTCGGCCACCTGCGTGATGAACTTCGACGGCGCCAGCGGCTGGCTGGTCGGCGAAGCCAACAAAGGCCTGGCGGCGATGTTCACCATGATGAACTACGAGCGCTTGTCCATCGGCATTCAGGGCATTGGCTGCGCCGAAGCGTCCTATCAGAGCGCCGTCGCCTATGCACGTGAACGGGTTCAGAGCCGCGCGCCGACCGGTGCCATTGCTCCGGACAAAGTGGCTGACCCGATCATCGTCCACCCCGATGTGCGCCGCATGCTGCTGAGCATGAAAGCCATGACCGAAGGCGGCCGCGCGTTCGCCAGTTATGTCGGCCAGCAACTCGATCTGGCGAAGTTTTCCGATGACGTCCAGGAACGGGACAACGCGCAAACCCTGGTGGCGCTGCTCACACCGGTGGCCAAGGCGTTCTTCACCGACACCGGCCTGGAAAGCTGCATCAACGGCCAGCAAGTGTTCGGCGGCCATGGCTACATCCGCGAATGGGGCCAGGAACAATTGGTCCGCGACGTGCGCATTGCGCAGATCTACGAAGGCACCAACGGCATTCAGGCCCTGGACTTGCTTGGACGCAAAGTGCTTGCCGATAAGGGCTCCGCGCTGCGCCAGTTCACCGGTGAGATCCGTCATTTCGCCCATCAGCCCGACGCGCCCTTCTCCGCTCAACTGTTCGATGCCGTGCAGCGTCTGGAAGACCTGAGCGACTGGCTGCAGGACCAGGCCGCGACCAATCGCAACGAAGTCGGCGCCGCGTCGGTGGAGTATTTGCACCTGTTCGGTTACGTCGCCTACGCCTGGCTCTGGGCGCGAATGGCGCAGGTTGCCAAGCAAAAGCTGCCCGAAGACGAAGGGTTTTATGGCGCGAAAATCGCCACCGCCGACTTCTACATTCACCGCTTGCTGCCGCGCATTTTGAGCCTGGAGCAATCCATCCGCGCGGGCAGTGCCTCCCTGTTTGGCCTGAGCGCCGAACAGTTCTAACGATTGAACCGCACGCGGCGCCACGCTCCTCTCTTTTTGGCGTTCGCGTTTTTTATTGATAAGCCCTCGCCCACCTGGCGAGGGCCGCGGGACCTGTCTTTCCATAATAAAAACAAAGGGGCTTCACCATGGACCGCAACACCCGCATCCTCGCTACCCGATTATTGCTGGCCGGCGGCGTCATCAGCCTCTCGGCCCCCGCCGCTGCTGACTTTGTCAAAGACAGCAAGGCCAGCCTGGAGCTGCGCAACTTCTATTTCAATCGAGACTATCGCCAGGACAACGCCGCGCAATCCAAACAAGAGGAATGGGCGCAAGGTTTCCTGCTGCGCTATGAATCGGGATTCACCGACGGTTTGATCGGCGTGGGTGTCGATGCCATTGGCCTGCTCGGCGTCAAGCTCGATTCCAGCCCTGATCGCGCAGGCTCCGGCCTGCTCAAACGTCACCGCGACACGAGCAAAGGTGCACAGGACGAGTACGGCGAACTGGGCCTGACCGCCAAAGTGCGTGCCTCGAAAAGCACGCTGAAACTCGGCACGCTGTTGCCGAAACTGCCTACGGTACTGGCCAACGATTCACGGCTGTTGCCACAAACCTTCAAGGGCGGCCAGTTGACGTCGCTGGAACTCGAAGGCCTGACCGTGGATGCCGGGCGACTGACGCAGGTCAATCAGCGCGACTCCTCGGACTACGAGGACATGGGCATCACCCGCACCGGCGCTAAGGGCATCACCACACGTCATCTCGACAGCGACAGTTTCGATTTCGCCAGCCTGAACTACAAATGGACCAGCAACTTCGCCACCGGCTACAGCTACGGTCACCTCGACAATTTCTACAGCCAGCACCTGGTCAACCTGACCTACGTGTTGCCGGTGACGACGGGCCAGTCACTGAAGACCGATCTGCGCTTCGCCCGTTCCACGGACGATGGCGGCAGCAATGTCGATAACAACGCCATCGGCGCGATGTTCACCTATAACCTCGGCAGCCATGCGTTGGGTCTGGGTTACCAGGGCATGAGCGGCGACACCGGCTACGCCTACGTCAACGGCACCGATGCGTTCCTGGTGAACTTCGTGCAGATCGGCGACTTCGCCAGCAAGGATGAAAAGTCCTGGCAGGCGCGCTACGACTACAACTTTGCGGCCATCGGCATTCCGGGCCTGACCTTCATGACCCGCTATCTCACCGGCGACAACATCGATCTGGGCGGCAACCGCCCAGAAGGCAAGGAATGGGAACGTGATACCGACATTGGTTATGTGGTGCAGAGCGGGCCATTGAAGAATGTCGGGGTGAAATGGCGTAACGCGACAGTTCGCTCGGCCAACTTCGGCAGCGACCTGGATGAAAACCGCCTGATCGTCAGCTACACCTTGCCGATCTGGTAAGCAAGCCCTCCTCTCCTGATCATTCCCACGCTCTGCGTGGGAATGCAGCCCGGGACGCTCCGCGTCCCAAGAGCGGACGCAGAGCGTCCGAGGATGAATTCCCACGCGGAGCGTGGGAACTATCGGTGCGCAGAGCGTGGGAACGATCATCCTCGGCAGTGGGCCAGAGTAGGTTAAGATGCCGACAAACCAGGCCCGCCGCGAGACGCCCCGCATGACTGATACCACCCCACGCCTGATCAAGAAGTACCCCAATCGCCGACTGTATGACACCCACACCAGCAGTCATCTGACGCTGGCGGACATACGCCAGTTGGTGGTCGACAAAATTGCTTTTCAGGTGGTCGATGCCAAGAGCGGCGAGGATCTGACGCGCAGCATCTTGCTGCAAGTGATTCTGGAAGCCGAAAGCGGCGGTGAGCCGATCTTCACCAGCGAGATGCTGATGGGGATTATCCAGTTCTACGGCCCATATCAGGGCGTACTCGGCAGTTACCTGGACAAGAGCATTCAGACCGTAATCGACATCCAGTCCCAGACCGGTGCGCAATCATCCGAGGCCTGGAGCACCTTCATGCATCAGCAAGCGCCGGTGATGCAGGATTTGATGCGTCAGTATGTCGATCAGTCGAAGGCGCTGTACCTGAACACCCAGAACCTGTTCGGCATGTTCGGCGGCAAGCCCGGTGCCGATGGCGGAACGAAAAAAAATGGCGATGGGGAATAAACCCATCGCCATTGGTACCGCTGGCCTGACGTGACTTACTTGTTACCGCTGTTAGGCTTGGCGCTAGCTTCCGGGGCCGCTTTAGTGCCCGCGGCAGTCGCTGCATCGAAACCACTCTGAGCCACATCGGCAGCCTGTTTTACGGCTTTCTGTGCGCTTTCGAACACAGTGCCGGCATTCGCCAGGCCCGACTTGAACGCGGCCACAACAGGCTCGGAGCCGGCCGGTGCATTCTTGCTGATCGTTTCAACGAACTCATGCAGCTGCTGGGTGCCCGCTTCGACCTGACTCGAGGTCAATTTGGCGATGTCCGACTGAGTACCCACGATCAATGCTTGCACCTGACGATTGAACTCGACCAGGCGTTCGGTTTGCGCACCCGGCTGGGTGAAAGAAGCCTGCAGCTCGGCGAAGCCTTGTGGATCACGGACGGCCAGCAGCTTGCGAACACCTTCGAAGTGCTCTTCGGTGGAGTCGCGCAGTGCCTTGAACTGCAACTGGCTGAGCTGTTCAACGCTGGCGAACACTTTGCCGCTGATTTGCTGCAAAAGGTCGAGGTTGGCTTTCTGAGCGGTTTGCAGTTTTTCCGAATTGAAAAAAGACATGCTTGAATCTCCTGGTACTGGAAGGCCCTGATGAGCCTGAGGACGCGATAGCGATCCGGCCAGTCATCGCGTTAGCCTTGATATTGCAGTGCACAAAACTATTTGGCAACGCCTATTTTTGTGCGGTGCAAAATAAACATTGCTAACGCCCTCCTTATTCGCTGTAGACTCCAGCTCATCGAACGGCCCGCCTTGCCCTCTTTAATTAAAGGGTTCAGATGCGCAGGTTCCCATGCATAGCAGCAGGAGATCACCATGGGTCAGGAAGTAAATATTGCGCTGCAAGATGAAGAGCGTAGCGACCCCGCCGGCTTGTTCGAACACCTTAATCATCTGCAACGCCTCAATACCCATAACGTCCTCGACGCCGTGCAGAAGCGCCAGGCAAAAACCTTCGCGTCATTAAGCCTTGGGCAACTCAGACAGCCGACACCGGCTGACTGGCAGGAATACTTCACTGACCTTGGCCAGCGCAGCGTGCTGTTCTGGGACACCTTGCGTCAGCGCGGCGACAACACCCTGGCCCACGAACGCGCCGGGTATCCGCTGCTGCTCAAGTTCAATCATGAAACGCTGGTCGCTGGTGAAGACCTGCCTCGTGCGGTCAACTATTCGTTGTTGCAAATCCTCGGCGGCCCGGGGCAACAGATCGACAGCAAAAAACAGCCCGTGATCATCATTGACCCCCGCGGCGGTCACGGCTCGGGGATCGGCGGTTTCAAACAGGATTCGGTCATCGGCGAAAGCCTGAGAGCCGGCCATCCCACCTATTTCATCGCCTTCAGTCACTCGCCACGCCCAGGGCAAACCCTTGCCGATATCACAGACGCCCAGGCACGGTTCATCGAGGTCGTCAGCACCCGGCATCCGGACAGCGCCAAACCTGTCGTCATTGGTAACTGCCAAGCGGGCTGGGCGTTAATGGGCCTGGCGGCCACTCGGCCAGAGTTGCCGGGGCTGATCATCGTCAACGGTGCGCCGTTGTCGTACTGGGCCGGCGTCAATGGCCACAATCCGATGCGCTACACCGGCGGTTTGCTGGGCGGTGGCTGGATGGCACGCCTGGGAAGCGACCTCGGTAATGACCGCTTCGACGGCACCTGGCTGGTGAGCAATTTCGAAAACCTGGACCCGGCCAACACCTGGTGGGGCAAGTACTACCACCTGTTCAGTGAAGTCGACAGCGAGGCCGCACGCTTTCTGGATTTCGAACGCTGGTGGGGCAGCCCGACCCTGCTCAATAGCGAAGAAATCGAGATGATTGTCGACGACTTGTTCATCGGTAATCAGCTGTCCGGTGGCCTGGGGCGCAAGAGCAGCGGGCTTGACCTCAAGTTGATCGAGGTGCCGGTGGTGGTGTTCTGTTCCTATGGCGACAACATCACCTCCCCGCAGCAGGCGCTGGACTGGATCACCGACGTCTATCCCAGCGATCTCGCGTTGCAAAATGCCGGACGCACCATCGTTTACCTGCGACATGCGAGCATCGGTCACCTGGGTATCTTCGTGTCCGGTGACGTGGCGCGGCGTGAGCACCGTGAGTTGCTGGGTGCGGTCGATGCGATCAATGCGCTGCCGTCCGGGCTCTATGAAATGCTGATCGAAGACCTGCCGGAGCACTCGGCGACGCCGTATGCCGTGCGTTTCGAGTCCCGGCGTATCGCCGACATTCATGGCCAAGTGCAGCCGCCCCGTGATGACGATCGCGAATTCGCACTGGTGCAGCGCGCCTCCGCCATCAACAACAACGTGTACGACGAATTCATACGCCCGTGGTTGCGCCAACTGATCAACGAACCGAGCGCCGAACTGCTGCGCCGCGCGCACCCTTTCCATCAGCAGCAAGTGGCCTGGAGCAGTTTGAACCCGGCGCTGTGGTGGCTGGCTGGCAGTGCCGCCCAAGTGAGCAAGGATCGTTACCCCGCCAGCCAGAACAACCCGTTGCTGGCCTGGCAAGAACTGTTTTCCAACCAGGTGCAGGACGCCTTGAACGGCTATCGGGACCTGCGTGATGCGGCTCACGAAATGTGTTTCTACGGCGTGTATGGCGTGCTCAATAGCCTCGCTGGCAACGCACCCGGACGAAATCTGCAGGAACACGCCAAGCAGCACGACCAGGTTCTGATCGAGCGCCTGCAGGATGCCCTGCCCCTTGGCGGCCTGATGGAAGCCTTGATACGTATCCTGTTCCTGCTGGGCCGCGACAGCGACGAACCGGGCAAGGAAAGCGTCGAAAAATTGATCCTGCAACTGCAGGTGCTGCTCCAGGACTACAGTGCCAAGCCGCTTGATTTGCGCGAAACCCTGCGCCTGCAAAAACTGCTGGTCGCCACCCTCCCGCAAGAAAGCCTGCACAGCCTGCCCTTGATGCTGGTTGAAGTCGAAGAGCGCCAACAAGTGCTGGCGGCCGTCGCCAATTTGCTGCCGGAACTGCTGACCAGCGGCGCAAATAACCCATGCTGGTGTGAGCTGCACACACTACTCGACGTTCCGCTGCCAGGTTTCAGCCTGCCCCAACCACCTGGTGCGGCCGACGCCATCGAAGTGAAAGTCCCGGCGATAACGCCAGAGCCGATCAAGCAAGCCATCCCGGTGCTCATCCCTGAGCCGATCAAGCAGAAAATCCCCGCAGTGACCCCACACCCCATCGTCAAGGTGGCGAGTCCGGTGCGCAAACCTGCCAAGGGCAAGAAAGCCGTAAAAAAACCTCCGATGAAATAGCGTTGAACGCTGACGGGAGGCGGTGTCAGACCGGCGCGGCTTCCTCGATTGCCAACGATTCATCGGCCCGATACTGACCGGGTGTCATGCCAAACCAGCGGCTACAGGCTTTGTTGAAGCTGCTGTGATCATGAAAACCAAGGAGATACGCGACATGCTTCATGTTGAAGTGAGAATGGCGCAGGTAGAAGTCGGCCAATTGCCGGCGCACAGCGTTCTGCACGTCCTTGAATTGCGTCCCTTCCTTTTCCAGCGCGCGTTGCAGTGTGCGCTTGCTGACGTTCAATGCCGCCGCGATCGACTCCATATCGCATTGCCCCTGGCCCTGACTCAAGCGCTCGGTAATCAGCGCGCGAATCCTGCCGACGATGCAAAAACCAAACAGCAGATCCAGTTGCGCCTCGGCAAAACTGTCATGCAGCACCGCCAGCGCTTCGTTGGCCATGCTCAACGGACGCAGCAGCTCCTGCCCATCAAACAAAATGCTGTCGTAAGCCGCGTCGAAACGCAGGTCGCAGCCAAACAACCGTCGATGCTCGGAGGTGTCTTCAGGTTCGGGATAGGTGAACTCCACACTCAAGGGTTGCGGTGAGTGACCGCCCGCCAGCTTACGGCAGAAGCCCAGCAACGAAGCCAGCGCTGCATCGGTGTATTGGCGAGGTTTGACCGAACCTTTTTGTTGATGATCGAGGCCGGAAAGTCGGTAACCCTGCTGTTCCGATGTAAAGAAAAGGCTGAATCCGGTGCCAATCAACGGACTGAAACGAACCAGGCGCTCAAGGGCTTTTTTCAGATTCAGGCTGGACATCATGGTGTAGCCGACGATCTGAAAGCTACCGGGGTGGAAGCTTCCATAGGCCTCCAGGCCGATGTCCGGATCGCCCGAGGCCTGAGCGGCCAGATCCCATAATCGATAAATCGCCCTTCGCTCGCAAAACGCTCCTGGTTTGTTCGCAAGCTTCATGTCTAGTCCAGCCTCCCGACACAGACTGGCAACATCCAGTCCTTGAGCCGAGAGCGTATTTACCAGCACGCTGGCATAGCCTGAACTCATTCTATACATGGCGTCCTCAATGACCTGTGGAACCGAACATCCTGTCCGGAGCCATAACTGATCTGCGATGAATCAAAGACTAACGGGTTCTTCAGTGGCCAATATTGATCCCAGTATAGGTAACTGGCGTTTTTCGCCACCCGTCATTAACCGGGGCATGGCACCGTTGGACACCAGACAGTCACTTCTCAACACTTCCGCACGCCCGGTCAATACCGAACAATCCCCCCATCTTGCAACGCAAAACAAAGAAAGGAAGGGATTGTATGAAGTCGCTTGGTCGTATTGCGTTGGTCACGGGTGGTATGGGTGGGATTGGCACTGCGATAAGCCAACGCCTGTACAAGGAAGGATTCAAGGTCATCGTCGGCTGCAGCTCGGATTCCGCCCGCAAGAACGAATGGATCGCCACCCAACTGGCGGCGGGTTATGAGTTCGAATGCATCTTCGGCGACATCACCGATTGGGAATCGACCCGCAAGGCCTTCGAGATGGCACGAGAGCAATTCGGCCCGATCGATGTGCTAGTCAATAATGCCGGCATCACTCGGGATGCCTCCTTTCGCAAACTCACTCCAGAAGACTGGAACGCGGTGATCGGGACCAACCTCAGCGGCCTGTTCAACACCACCAAACAGGTGATTGAAGGCATGTTGGCCAAGGGTTGGGGTCGGGTCATCAACATTTCGTCGATCAACGGTCAGCGCGGCCAATTCGGCCAGACCAATTACAGCGCGGCCAAAGCCGGCATCCATGGCTTCACCATGGCACTGGCCCGGGAAGTCTCGGGCAAGGGCGTGACCGTCAATACTGTATCGCCCGGCTACATCCAGACCAGCATGACCGCGGCCATCCGCCCGGACATTCTCGACACCATGATCGCTGCCACACCGGTGGGGCGCCTTGGTCAACCCGAAGAAATCGCTTCGATCGTCGCCTGGCTGGCGTCCGATGAATCGGCCTACAGCACCGGTGCCGACTTCTCGGTCAACGGCGGCATGAACATGCAGTAAGCCTGTCAGGGCATGTATGCCCTGCTCCCGCGCCACAGAATTTTGATGAGGTCATGCATGAACGAAGTCGTAATCGTTGCCGCTACTCGCACCGCCATTGGCAGTTTTCAAGGTTCACTGTCCGCCATTCCAGCCACCGAATTGGGCGCGGCGGTGATTCGTCGCCTGCTCGAACAGACCGGGATCGACGCTGCGCAGATCGATGAAGTCATCCTCGGTCAGGTGCTGACTGCAGGCTCCGGGCAAAACCCGGCACGCCAGACCGCGATCAAGGCCGGCCTGCCCCATACCACCCCCGCCCTGACCCTGAACAAAGTCTGCGGTTCAGGCCTCAAGGCGGTCCAGCTCGCGGTCCAGGCGATCCGTTGCGGCGACGCCGAACTGGTGATTGCCGGCGGTCAGGAAAACATGAGCCTGGCGCCCTATGTTCTGCCCAAGGCGCGCACCGGTCTGCGTCTGGGTCATGCGCAACTGCAAGACAGCGTGATTCAGGATGGTTTGTGGGATGCCTTCAACGACTACCACATGGGCATCACTGCCGAGAATCTGGCGAATCAATACAGTATCAGTCGCGAAGATCAGGACGCCTTTGCCGCGGCCTCGCAACAGAAAGCCGCCGCGGCCATCGAGGCGGGTTACTTCAAAGGTGAAATCACCCCGATCCTGATTCCCCAGCGCAAGGGCGAGCCGCTGGTCTTCGACACCGACGAACAGCCGCGTCCGGACAGCACGCTCCAGGCACTGGGCAACCTCAAACCCGCGTTCCAGAAAAACGGCAGCGTCACCGCGGGCAACTCGTCGACCCTCAATGACGGCGCCGCCGTGTTGATGCTGGCAAGCGCCGCCAAAGCCCTGGCGCTGGGCTTGCCGGTGCTTGCGCGCATCAAGGCCTATGCCAGCGCCGGAGTGGACCCGTCGATTATGGGCATCGGCCCGGTGCCCGCTACCCGTCTGGTCTTGACCAAAGCTGGCTGGAGCCTGGACGACCTGGACCTGATCGAAGCCAACGAAGCGTTCGCCGCGCAGTCACTGGCCGTCGGCAAGGAACTGGGCTGGGACATGAACAAGGTCAATGTCAATGGTGGCGCCATTGCCCTCGGGCATCCGATCGGCGCATCAGGCGCGCGGATTCTGGTGTCGCTGGTACATGAACTGATCCGTCGCGATGGCAAAAAAGGTCTGGCCACCTTGTGCATCGGTGGCGGCCAGGGCGTCAGCCTGGTCATCGAGCGTTAGAAACACAGGCTGGTTGGTGACGCGGCGCCGAAGTCCGGCGCCGCGGTTTTTTTCTGCCCGGTTTTATTCATGTGGGCAAGGAGTTCCATGGACAACGCGCATACCTTAAACACACTCTGGTCGGGCCAGGTTCCGTTCATTGCGTCCTTTGCAGTGCAACAATTAAAGCTTTGGGTCAGCACCAATCCCTGGTTTACCGGGCAGGATTACAACGCCTGGTTCGAGCTGCCACGCGAAACCCTGGACAGCCTCCAATCGGACTATCAGCAACAATGGTGTGAACTCGGCCAGCGTCTGTTGACCGGTCAGCCCTTCAGCTTCGAAGATCGACGTTTCGCCAGCGGCAACTGGAGCCAACCGCTGTTCGGTTCCCTCGCGGCGTTTTATCTGCTCAATGCCGGTTTTCTGCTGAAGCTGCTCGATCAGCTGCCGATCGACGGCAAGAAACCGCGTCAACGCTTGCTCTATCTGGCGGAGCAAGCCATCGCCGCCGGCGCGCCGAGCAATTTTCTGGCCAGTAACCCCGATGCGCTGCAACGGGTCGTTGACACCCAAGGAAGCAGCCTGCTCACAGGCCTGATGCACCTGGCCAGCGACCTGCAGGAAGGCAAGATGCGCCAGTGCGACGCCGGCGCGTTCAAAGTGGGCGTCGACCTGGCAAACACCCCCGGTGAAGTGGTCTTCGAGAATGAACTCTTCCAGCTCATCCAGTACTATCCGCAAAGCGAAACCCAGTACCGGCGCCCGGTATTTATTGTTCCTCCGTCAATCAACAAGTACTACATCCTCGACCTGCGCCCCGACAATTCGATGGTTCGCCACCTGCTGCTGCAAGGCCACCCGGTATTTCTGATGTCGTGGCGCAACTTCGACCAGGAACATGCCGGCACCACCTGGGATGACCTGATTGAAACCGGGATTATCAAAGGCCTGCAGCTGACCCGTGAAATCAGCGGCGAGCAACGGCCCAATTGCGTGGGATTCTGCATTGGAGGTACGTTGTTGAGTTCGGCGCTGGCCGTGTTGGCGGCCCGTGGCGACAAAGAGATCGCCAGCGTAAGCCTGCTGACCACCTTCCTCGACTACCTCGATACCGGCCCCATCGACATCTTCGTCGACGAGCAATTGGTGGCTTATCGCGAGCGCACCATCGGCGGCCTCAACGGCCCCATCGGCCTGTTCAAGGGCGAGGACATGGGCAATACATTCTCGCTGCTGCGCCCCAATGACTTGTGGTGGAACTACAACGTCGACAAATACCTCAAGGGGCAAAAATCGATACCCCTTGACCTGCTGTTCTGGAACAACGACAGCACCAACCTGCCCGGGCCGATGTACTGCTGGTACCTGCGCCATACCTATCTGCAAAACGATCTGAAATCCGGCGAACTGGATTGCTGCGGGGTCAAGCTGGACCTGCGCGCCATCGATGCCCCGGCGTACATCCTCGCCACCCATGACGACCACATCGTGCCATGGAAAAGCGCCTACGCCAGCACCCAGCTACTGTCTGGA
Source organism: Pseudomonas sp. PDM09 (assembly GCF_014852305.1). Lineage (NCBI taxonomy): Bacteria > Pseudomonadati > Pseudomonadota > Gammaproteobacteria > Pseudomonadales > Pseudomonadaceae > Pseudomonas > Pseudomonas sp. PDM09. Next base: position 297,941 of record NZ_JACVBI010000005.1, read on the forward strand.
ACCAAGCGTTTCGTGCTCGGCGCCTCAGGGCATATCGCGGGGGTGATCAACCCACCGGCCAAGGAAAAACGCCATTACTGGACCAACAATCGCGTCACCAAGAACCCTGAAACCTGGTTCAAGAATGCCCAGCAGCATCCGGGCAGCTGGTGGAACGACTGGTTCGTCTGGCTGGCCGAACACGCCGGGGAACGCCAGCCTGCAGTGCTGAGCACCGGGAACGCGCAATACCCGGCACTTGAGTCGGCTCCGGGGCGTTATGTGATGCAATGACAGGAACCCGTACGGGTAAATGGGCGGCTCAACTATCTACACGCAAAAAAAATCCCGTGACCGAATGAGGCACGGGACAAAAATGGGTTGGTTGCGGCCAACCAAAGGAGCATTTTTAAAAGCGGTTACCGGTTACAGGCATTCCTGCGCGGCACGTTCGAAACTCGAAGGCATGAAGTTCGATGCCAGCAAGTGGCGCTCATACAAAAACACCTTGCCGCCCTTCGGGGCCTTGTAGGCTTCGAGAACGTTGTCTGCCGCGACTTTGCTCGGCACCACGATCCGGTAGCTGCGCTGGGTTTGCGAGACCGTCGGGTTCAGTGCGCTGCCCTGCAACTTAGGTATCACGCAGTCGGCGTACTCGGCAGGCGTTTTTTTCGTCTGGAAGGTCAGCGTCGGGTCGTTCGGTGCGGAGGCGCAACCGGCCAGCAGCAAGGTGGCGAAAGCCATGACAGGAACAAATAAAGGGCGCATCGGTGAAGTCCTGAAAATAAAAAGTCTGGTTCATTGAGCAGCGTCTTCGATGGGGGCGATTTTCCGCCTTTGCCCAACAAACCAGAACTTGCGTTTCTCGATTGTCACTATTACTTGAACCGATAGTTGCGCGGCGCTATCGCGGGTCAGCTCCTGACGGTTTCAGGAAGCTTGGCGATCACCTTGATCTCGAACTCAAAGCCATACAGCCACGTGACCCCGACAGCAGTTAACGTCGGGTGCGGTGCGTTACCCCAGAACTCCGGCACAACCTTCCAGATCCTCTCGAACTTCTCTTGCGGATCGACGATGAAGACCGTTATGTCAATCACGTCGTCGAAGGTGCAACCGGCAGCGACCAGGATCGCGTTCAGATTGTTGAACGCGAGCCGAACCTGCGTCTCCAGGTCGGGCTCGGGTGAGCCGTCTTCGGTGCTACCGACTTGCCCCGAAACGAATAAAAAGCCATTGGAACGGATAGCCGGCGAATAGCGATTGCGCTCGTAAAGCGCTTGGCGTCCGGGCGGAAAAACAACATCACGCTTGGTCATACAGTGCCTCCTTCAACGGATCAAAGCCGACCCGCAATTAATGATGAAAGAGACTTTAAGGACTTGTGCCTGCCCGATAAACGAGCAACTGTAGACATCACTGTTTGTAAAACCCAAACAATCCAATAGATATCCGGGGCAGAAATGGACCGTTTCGATGCGATGCAGGCGTTTGCTCGGGTGGTGGAAACGGGCAGCTTCACCAAGGCGGCCGAAACACTGCATATGAGCAAGACGACTGTGACGCAATTGGTGCAGCAGTTGGAGGCCCGGTTACGCGTCAAATTACTCAACCGCACGACGCGCAAGGTCAACGTAACGGCCGACGGCGCCGTCTATTACGAGCGCGTCGTGCGGTTGCTAGCCGATATGGACGATGCCGAGACCAGCCTGTCCAGCGCCTCGGCCCTGCCCCGGGGCCGGCTGCGAGTGGATGTGCCCAGTCCGTTGGCCAGCATGATTCTGGTGCCGGCGTTGCCTGCGTTTCATGCTCGATATCCTGACATCCAGATCGACATGGGCGTCAGCGATCGCATCGTGGACATGATCGATGAGCATGTAGATTGCGTTGTGCGCGGCGGCGAACTAACCGATCAGTCTCTGATGGCCCGGCGGGTAGGCGAGCTCCAGCTTGGAGTTTATGCGGCACCGAGCTACCTGGAACGCCTCGGTACGCCGTCGCATCCGCAAGAGCTGGAAGATTCGCATCATCGTGTCGTCGGTTTCCTGTGGGCACGCACAGGCAAAGCCGTGCCTTATGCCATGCGCAGCAACAGCGAGAGCGTCCATATCAAGGGGCGCTACGTGCTGGCGGTCGACGATGGCAATGCCTACATCGCGGCCGGTCTGGCCGGCCTCGGAGTTCTTTGGCTGCCAGACTACATGTCCAAAACCTACGAAGCACGCGGCGAGTTAGTCCGTTTGTTCGAGGATTGGCGCCTTGATCCGATGCCGATCTACGTGGCCTTTGCGCCGAACCGGCATATCAGCTTCAAGTTGCGCGTATTCATTGATTGGGTCGCTGAGCTGATGGCACAGCATGCGCCTATCATGATTCGTGAGGCGTCGGGAATCTGACCTGGATAAAACCAAGCCCCGCCATAAGCGGGGCTTGATGTATTTCACACGGCATCAGGGTTTACGCCCGCCGCCGGGAGTTTGCCCTCCTCCTTTTTTGTCTGCGTCAGACATTTTCTCTCTGTCTTCGACCAAGTTGCCTTGGCGCCCCGCTCCCTGTCCACTGCCGGGACGATTGGTATCGCTGGATTGACGGCCCCCTGAGGCCTGTCCACCTTTTTTGCCAGCGTCGGAGGGACGTTGCGGATCATTCATCATCCCGCCGCCCGACTCCCCGCCTTTTTTGCCGGCTTCTGAGGCTTTTTGAGGGTCGTTGGCAAAATTGCCAGGGTTCTTGTTACCGGTGTTAGCCATTTTCGTTCTCCTCATTGTTTCTCGCGAACCTTTCTAGGCTCGTCTTATTCCGAGGTTTTCCTGGATTGAAAGTTTGAACTGATGCGGCATTCTTGCGACCAACGGATTAGGGTTATTAGTTCCGGAAAACTCCTGCCGCGGCGACTAATGGGGGTGAGTCAAAAGAGTATAAAAATGGGCTTTGCTTATACAAATTCATGAAAGAAAAGAGCGGTGAGGTCTGGCATCATTCAAGCAGTTGCACTGAATCATCAGCTCTCTAATTTATCCTGTATGGAGGTACGTCGATGACAGAGCACATCGTCCACTTTCATTGCCAGATTGATCAGGGCACGATGGAACGCTTCAGGGACTGCTGCCTCGACGCCATCGACCAGGGCGCCTCCTCCTTGCTGCTGAATCTCTCCACCAGCGGCGGCAGCACCAACTTCGGCTTCGCCCTCTACACCTTCCTCAAATCCCTGCCGGTGCCGCTGTGCGCGATCAATGCCGGCAACATCGAGTCGATGGGCATTATCATGTACCTGGCCGCCGGCCGACGGATCACCGCGCCCCATTCGCGGTTTCTGATTCACCCGATGAATTGGTACTTCCCCCAAAGCTCGGTCGACCATCAACGCCTGCGCGAATACCTCTTGAGCCTGGATAACGACCTCGCGCGTTATGTGCAAATCTTTGCCCTGGAAACCGCCAACGCGGATACCAAACTGGACATTTTTCATTGCCTTTCAGCGGAAGAGAAGGTCATTGCGGCGCATGAATCCCTGGCCTACGGAATCGCCCACGAAATGCATCAGATGGTGTTTGCCGATAACGTCAAACACTGGAAAATCAGTGGCGGCTGACGCACGTTCGAGACGGCCCCGATACCGATACGTCAGGTGCCCGGAATGGGATGAATATCCAGGGGCATTCCGTCACTCAATGTGAGTTTCAAATCCTTGATAGTGCCGGCCACACGGTCCTTGAAAACCGGCTCGCCCTCGGGATCAAGTACATCGTAGATAAAGCGATTGCCCTCAAGCCAGCCGATGGCCGTTTGCAGTTCGGGCGTGAGGTAATACTTGCCGTCCAGAAAAAAACCGGCAAACGGTTCTACCCTTTCGCGGTTCTCGATTTCGTAGCGCACACCTGAGGTCATGCCTGTGGATTCATCAATCATGATGCGTACCTCGTCATGGTTGTTTCAAGGCGTCGACAAACCGGGCTCGACGGGACGTCTGTGCCTCAGACCTCCCGTCGAGCCCGGATACCAGTCAAGAAGTTCCCAGCCCACGGGACAGATCGGCCGGGGTTTCGGACGCGGTCTTGCGCATCTCGCCCGTTTCTCCCGCGATTGCCTCGTGGGGCTCTGTGGTTTCCATCACCTTTTCGCGCACCGCCTCATAGCCCTCCCGTGCTTGCTGTTTGACCTTGCTGGTGAGGCTTGCGCTGGTCCTGCCCAGATAACGGCGCTCCGTCGCGGTGGTTGGTAGCGCAGCGCCCAGCAACGCTCCCACCGCTATACCCATCGCCGCCATCAGCAGTGGTTGCTCCTTGAGCAGATGACTGAACTGGTCGCCCATTTCATGAGTCCTGCGCGTCAGGCGATCAGTAGTGTCATGGACGGTGTGACTGAGCTGATCGGTCTTCGCATGCAGGCTGTCGCTCAGGTGCGCGGCCTTACCCTTGACCGCCTGATAGCTGTCCTTGAGCGAATCAGTGGTGTCGCGCAGACGCTGTCGCGCGCTGTCCAGCCCCTCAGAGAGCCCTTCACCCAAGTCATCGGCCCAGTCGATATCCGGCTCCGGCTCGACGCGATATTCCCTGGTCGTTGGCGGACGGTTCTGGCTCATCATCAACCACATCAGCCCGACCGAGGTCAGCACCGCGGGCACGGGATTGTTGCGCACGCTGGTGCCCAGATTGGTCAGGAAAGTCGAGCCGTTGCTTTGCATCATCAGCAGCGCCTGATCAAACATCTGGCCGGGGGTAAACTTGCTTTCTAGCGCGTCGACGATATGCCCGATGTTTTCCCGTTGCGCATCGATTTCACGCTCGATGGTTTCCGGACTCTTGGCCGCTTCGGTTTCGAATTCTCGCTTCATGACACTTTCCTCCGCAGGGCTTCCTGGTCTTTATTCAGCGCGTCCAGGGTGCGATCAGGCTTGAAGTGGGAAGGCTCGAATTGTTTTTTGCCTGCCTGCAGCATCACGAACCCGATGACCATCACCACGACGCCAACAATCAGCGCAGCCAGCCAGGGCGCCATCACCAGGCTCAAGGCATAGACCACCGCCATCAGCACAATGATGAACCCGGCGAGCAGCACAATGGCGCCGCCGGCTACCCCGGCAATCCCTGCTTTCAACGTCGTCAGGCTGGCCTGCAATTCCACCTTGGCCAACGCCAGCTCCTTGGTGAATAACGCCGGTACTTCCCGAGTCAACTGCCGCAATAAACCAACCACGGAAGCGTCATGATCAGCCGTCGTGACAGACGGTGTGACGGGTGGTGTGGGTTGCAGTTCTGGATCGTTTCTGTTCATCACCGTTCTCCTGTGAAGGGGCTGGACCCCGGCATTGAGGAACTGTCGCCACGATGGTCGGGCGCGCTCGGCGAGGACGGCGTGATGCCAGTGGCCAAGCCGGGAGACAAATCGCCTGCGGATGGCATCGATGTTTCATAAAGTCCTTGCGAGCCATCGCCAGTGAACGTGGGTGTGCTGCTTTGGGCCGCGAACTCACGATCGGTTGTTGTCGGCAGGGTCGTCGTGCCCGCTTTCAGGAACCGCGACAGACCGAACCCCACCGCGATGCTGCCGACAATGAATAACCCCGGATTGTCACGCGCCAGATCAGCGCCATCGTGCAGAAGTTCTTCGGCACTTTTGCTGCGCAGTTTTCCCGCCAGGCTGCTCATGCTCTCGGCCATGTCCGCCAGGTAATCGGACATCCCAAACGTATCGTTCGTCCGGATCTCGGAAACGACTGACTGGGCGCCTCTGGCCAATGCTTCAATCTGGTCCGCTGCGGTATCGCGGTACTGGCCGAACTGCTCATCGGCCTGATGCCGCGCACCGCCTATCGCGTCGGTAACCTCCTCCTTTAAATGCTGAAAGTTTTGTTCGGAGCCTGCGGGATCCCGAGGGGCATCCGGTTGTCCGGTTCTGCTGTCTGGAATAGTCATGTCATCCCTCGCCTTCGTAATGAACACGTCAGGAAGTGGCCGCGGTATGTCCGCGGTGGTGCTTCATTGCAGATGACGAGGGTGTCTGGCGGGGAGTTCCAAGCAGATGATGAAGTGATAAAAAACGCGCTCGCGGGAGCGGAACCTGTGGGAGCGGGCTTGCTCGCGAAAGCGATGTGTCAGGCGACATCAATGTTGAATGTGACGCCGTCTTCGCGAGCAAGCCCGCTCCCACAGGATTGCGTTTCATTGACTGGGTGGATGCATCTCGCAACAAAAACCTGCTAAGTTGTACGATGACAGACGAGACGCCTATCTCTCGTCTGTCATCTCCATAACAACAAGGAAAATACCCATGAAAAAAACGAAATTGCTTATCGGCTTCTTGTGCCTCTTCAGCGGCTATGTGATGGCAGCCCCCTCCTCGGGCGAAAAGGATGTCGCCGTAGCGGTAGACCATCTGACTCAAGCGATGCTGCACAAGGATATTCCCCAGCTGAATGCGCTCACCGCTGAAAACCTCACCTACGGCCATTCCAGCGGGAAAATCCAGGACAAGAAAGCGTTCATCGCCGACATCGAAACCGGAAAAAGCGCTTTCAAGACACTGGAGATGCAGGGCCAGACCATCACACTCTCAGGTGATGTGGCATTGGTCCGGCATCATTTTTCGGCACAAGCCATCAAGGGTGAAGAGATCGTCCCGACGGAAATCGAGAACTTCCAGATCTGGCAGAAACAGAAAGGCAAATGGCTACTGGTCGGACGACAAGCGTTTCGTTTCTGAAATTGAGGGTGTCGATGATCGTTCCCACGCTCTGCGTGGGAATGCAGCCGGGGACGCTCCGCGTCCCTTCCGGAGCCGAACGCGGAGCGTCCGTTGAGGCATTCCCACGCGGAGCATGGGAACGATCTACGTGGGGATTCTTGAGCTGCTCCTAGGGCAAAGCATCATCAAACCGGCTCGCGAAGCCCTCAATCATCCTCATGCAATTTGATGCCGCGTTTATGCAGCACGTACGGAACCAGCAACACCAGCAGCGTCAGCACCAGGAGCGAAGCCGCGATGGGTTGCGTCACAAATATCATCCAGTCGCCCTGGCTGATGGACAAAGCATTGCGCAGTTGTTTTTCCGCCATCGGGCCCAGCAGCATGCCGACGATCACCGGGGCGACCGGGAAATCGAAACGGCGCATCAACACCCCCGCCCAGCCGATGCCCAGCATCAGAAACAGGTCGAAAGTCGAGTGGCGCATGCCGTATACGCCGATGGTCGCGAACACCAAAATGCCGGCGTTCAGGTACGGTCGTGGAATCTGCAAGAGTTTGACCCACAGGCCCACCAACGGCAGGTTCAGCACCAGCAGGATGGCATTGCCGATGTACAGCGAGGCCACCAGCGTCCAGACCAGTTCACCCGAGGTCTGGAACAGCAGCGGCCCCGGTTGCAGGTTGTAGTTCTGGAACGCAGCCAACAAGATCGCCGCCGTGGCGGAGGTCGGGATGCCCAGGGTCAGCAATGGCACCAGAGAACCGGTCGCGCTCGCGTTGTTGGCCGCCTCCGGCCCGGCGACACCTTCGATAGCGCCCTCGCCTTTGCTGGCGGCAAACTCTTTCGGGTACTTGCTGAGTTTGCGTTCGGTCGAATAAGACAGGAACGTCGGAATTTCCGCACCACCGGCCGGAATCGACCCGAAGGGAAAACCGATCAAAGTGCCCCGTAGCCACGCGGGGATCGAGCGTTTCCAGTCGGCGCGGGTCATCCACAACGAGGTCAGGCGATGTCGGCTGCCCGTTTCTTCCTTTTGGTAGAGCACGCTATACAGGGCCTCACCGACGGCAAACAAGCCGACCGCCACCAGCACCACTTCGATGCCATCGACCAGTTCGGGCACCTCCATGGTGTAGCGGGCAATGCCCGAGGTCGAGTCCAGGCCGATCAAGCCGATGGTCAGCCCGATGCCCAACGAGACGAAGCCGCGCAGCATCGACGCACCGAGCACCGCCGACACCGTGGTGAAGGCCAGCACCAGAATCGCGAAATACTCCGCTGGCCCGAACTTCAGCGCCAACGTCGCAACAAGAGGGGCGAACAAGGTCAGCAAGATCGTCGCAATGGTACCGGCCACGAATGAACCGATAGCGGCCGTCGCCAAGGCCGGGCCCGCCCGCCCGTTGCGCGCCATGAGGTTGCCTTCCAGGGCCGTGACCATGGAGGACGACTCCCCCGGGGTATTGAGCAGAATCGAGGTGGTGGAGCCGCCAAACTGAGCACCGTAATAGATACCGGCAAACATGATCAGCGCCCCGGTAGGATCGACTTTGGCGGTGATCGGCAGCAGCAAGGCCACCGTCAGCGCCGGCCCGATTCCCGGCAAAACACCGATCGCGGTGCCCAGCAGGCAGCCGATAAAACCCCACATCAGATTGATCGGCGCCAACGCGGCACCGAAGCCGCTTGCCAGACTCGAGAGAATGTCCACCTTGTCGACCTCCTACGGCCCGGATCAGATCCAGGCGTTGATCAAGGGCGGAAGGGAAACCCCTAGCCCGGCGGTGAAAAGCCAGTAAATCGGCAGCGTCAGGGCGATGCCGATGGCCAGGTCCCGCACCGGGCTACGACTGCCAAAACCCCGTGCCGAACAGGCAAACAGCAATGAGGCGGCCAATACGAAGCCGATGTAGGTAATGAGCAAGGCAACGCCCACAAGCCCCGCCGTGACCCAGGTCGCCCCGGCCTTGCCGCCGGGCTGAGCCTGGGTGGTTTCGTGATCGTCGCCAAGGTTGCGAAAACCACCGGTGAGCGCCTGATAGCAAATCAACAGACCGACGACGCCCAGAAACGCCGCGACGGCGTAGGGGTAGACGTACGCCGCCATGATGACGAAGCCCATCTCGGGAGGAAACCGCGAGGCGCCGAACGCCAATACCGCGCTGATGGCGACGACACTTAAGCCAATTGCCAGTTGGGTCGGCATGACTTTCCAGCGCCCGGCCATCTCAAAGCAGCCCGACCTTGACCAGCATCGCACGCAGGCGCCCGTGCTCTTCTTCGACGAATTTACCGAAATCATCCCCGGTCAGAATGCTTGGTGACCATGCATTGGTTTTTACGTTTTCTTGCCAAACAGTGCTTTTGGTGGCGGTCAGGACGGCTTCGGTCAGTTCTTTGCGCTGTTCAGGCGTAAGGCCCGCTGCGCCGTAAACGCCACGCCAGTTGCCGATCGTCACGTCATAGCCACTTTCTTTGAGAGTCGGTGCATCGATGCCTTCTACACGTGTGGGCGCGCCGATGGCGAGTAAGCGGAATTGTTTGGACTGGACGTATTTGGCAAGCTCGGCGTAGCCGCCGGTGATCACCGTGATGTGGCCCCCCAGCGTCGCGGCGACGACCTCGCCGCCACCGGCGAAGGCCACGTAATTCACCTGGTTGACGGGGACGTCCATTTTGCTCGCCAGTTCGGCGATGCCGATGTGGTCGATCGACCCCTTGGAGCCGCCACCCCATTTGATACTGGCCGGTTTGGCTTTGAAGTCTTTGAGCAAGTCGTCCAGGGTTTTGTACGGGGAGTCGTCACGCACGGCAATCACGTTGTATTCGGTAAACAGCCGGGCGATCGGCGTCACGTCTTTCAAGGTGATTTGCGGTTTGTTCTGCTCGATGGCCGCGACCATGATCGCGCCGACCACGATCAGGGCATTGGCGTCGCCCTTGGTGCCGTTGGCAAATTGCGCCAACCCCAGGGTTCCACCTGCCCCGCCCTTGTTTTCGAAGGTTGTGGACTTTGCTGTTTTCGCCTCGACCATGGCTTTGCCCAGGACCCGTGCGGTCTGGTCATAACCGCCACCGACTGAACCTGGGGCCATGAACTTGACGGTGTCCAGCGCAAAAACCGGTGAGGCGAGCGCGGCGGCGGTAACTAAAACGGCGAGGTTGCTGCTGAATCGACGGGCCAATGCAAACATGAGTCGTCTCCGGATAGCTGTTCTTGTTGTTTTCGATCAGGGAAGAGCCCCTGTTCGTTGAACATGCGTCTGGAATAAGCGTAGGTCATAGTTGTGTTTGTTGGGGCGCTTTCAATGGGGTTCCTAACGCAAGTCAATTATGAATGCAGAACCTGTGGGAGCGGGCTTGCTCGCGAAAGCGGTGTATCAGGTGACATCAATGTTGACTGTGCCGCCGTCTTCGCGAGCAAGCCCGCTCCCACAGGGATTGTTGCGTTGCCGGCCCCCTGTGTTCTACCGCGCAATAAATGGCGGAAGGCAGCCGGAGTCGAACCTGCCCGGGAACGGATGCCGTCCCCAACCGGGTTTGAAGCCCGGCCGCGCCACCGGGCGCGATTGCCTTCCTTGAACTCAGTTTGTTGCTGGCTGAGCCAGTGCATTGTCGAGCCGAATGTGGCGTCGGTCGCCAAAGCGTCGGGTCAGGCCGATTCGGTCGAAGTACTCCAGAATCTGAATACTGCGTTTGCGCCCCAGGCCCACGGCATCGCGAAACGCGGTGACCTGTATCACCGGGTCATCGCTGGCCAGTTGCACCAGCATAGCCGCCAATCGACGCACCAGCGTCTCGGTATAAAACAAGTCACGAACCACTTGATGCACCAGCCCCAGCCGCGCCATCTTGCGCAGCAGCATGCGCACGGCAGCCTCTTCATGGCCCGTCGCTTTTGCCAGATCACGCACCCACGGCGGATCGAAACCCGCTTGCTCAAACAGCGGCTGTAGCTGTTGCCACAGGGTTTTGTCGTCCTCGCTCAAACGCACTTGATGATCGGGCAAATGCAGCCATGGGCCGCTGGCGACGATCGCGCCGCTGGCCAGCAATTCATCGAGCAGACTGATAAAGGTCGGCCGCTCCAGCGCGGTGCCGGCGAAGCGACGCAGGCGATCCCTGTCTGGTCCCATTTGATCCGGTTCCAGTTGATGAAAGCGTGCGAGCTGTTCTAGCAGTGGCGCTTTCAGGGCTTCCCAGCGGGCAGCGCTGAACAGCAACGGCCCCTGCCGCGTATCGATCAAGCGCACGTCATCGGTCAACACCCACGTGTTGCGCGGACAGTTGAACTGGCGTTCCAGGCGTTGCGGATCGAGCCCTGTGTCGCTGTTGGCCAGCAGCGTCGGCAGTGCGTCTTCCAGACTGGTCGTGGTGGCCAGCGCTTGTAGCTGCGCCAATCGCTCGGGGCTGCGGCGGTGTCGGGCCGGGGCGAACGGGTCGAGCACCCGGCCACCGCCGAGGGTGCGTTGGGCGCTTTGATCGCGCAGGATCAAACGGTCGCCCTTCACCGCCAGCACCGGCGCATTCACCAGCAGTTGCGCGAACATCTGCTCACCCGGTGCCAGGCTGGCGCCCTCCAGCAAGGCCACGCGCCCGGTCACGTCCTGAGTACCGAGATGCACATGCACTGGTTGAAAGTGCTCGAAACTTCGCGCTTCGCTGGTCAGCAAGGTCATCTCGATATCCAGACGCTGGGTCGGCGCATGCAGCCACTCGGCCAACAGCCAGTGGCCACGGTGAATTTGCTCGAGGGCCAAACGCTCGGCACTCAGGTTCAGCGCGACTCGTTGCCCGGCCGTCGCGCTGTCAGCCGCCTGATTCTGCGCATGCAGGCCTCGCACCCGCACGGGTTTGCCCAGCGGACTCAACATCAGCGTATCGCCCACGGCCACCTGGCCAGACAACGCGGTGCCGGTCACCACGATACCGGCGCCGGCCACGCTGAAAGCCCGATCAATCGCCAGGCGAAAACCGCCGCGGGTACTGCGTTGAAGCACCTCATGCTGCGCCTCCAGCAATACCTGACGCAGTGTCTCGATACCCTCGCCGGTCACACTCGACAGGGCAATTTGCGGCGCGTCGGCATAAGGTCCGGGCGCCAGTAATGCTTCGATCTGCTCACGGACTGCCTGCACACGCGCCGGATCGACACGGTCGCATTTGCTGATGGCGACCAGTGCCCGAGGGATGCCCAGCATTTCGACAATTGCCAAATGTTCGCGGGTCTGCGGCATGACGCCGTCATCAGCCGCCACCACCAGCAACACCAGATCAATGCCCTGCGCCCCGGCCAGCATGTTGTGGGTGAAGCGCTCATGACCGGGCACGTCGATAAAACCGGTCAGGGCGGCGCCCGGTTCCAACGCCGCGTAGATATAGCCGAGGTCGATGGTCATGCCGCGTTCACGTTCTTCCCGGCGACGGTCGCCGGCCTGGCCGGTCAGTGCCTGGAGCAAGGAGGTTTTACCGTGATCGATGTGCCCCGCCGTGCCGACAATCACCCGTCCCGGCCCTCCTCCTGCAATTGATCGAGTTGAACCAGCCACGCGGCTTCGTCGTCGAGTTGGCGCAGGTCCAGCCAAAGCGCATCGCCGTCGATGCGCCCCAGCACGGGAATCGGCAGCCGACGAAACGCGGCCTCCAGCCCCAGCAATCGCCGCCCGCGCAGACGTTTGGAAACGTTGGGCCGCAGGCATAACGCGGCGCTGGGCAGTCGCGCCACCGGCTGGCTGCCGCTGCCGATCATGCCCAGCGCCGCCACCGCGCTGACGCTCCACCCCTCACCCAACACCTGCGCCAGTGACGGTTGCAGGCGTTCGGCCTGGGCATGAATGTCGGCTTGGGGCCGGGTCAGCAGACGCAGACTCGGCAGGCGCTCGGCCAGTCGATCAGGATCGCGGTACAGCATCAATACCGCTTCGAGGGCCGCGAGAGTCAGTTTATCGACCCGCAATGCACGCTTGAGCGGGTTCTTCTTGATCTTGGCGATCAGGTCTTTGCGCCCGACTATCAACCCGGCCTGGGGACCGCCGAGCAATTTGTCGCCGCTGAAAGTGACGATGTCCGCACCATCGAGCAACGCCTGACGCACCGTCGGTTCGGCGGGCAAGCCCCAGCGAGTCAGGTCTAGCAGGCTGCCGCTACCGAGGTCTTCCAGCAGCGGCAGCCCGTGACGGTGAGCCAGCTCCGCCAATTCAGCCGTCGGCACCCGGGCGGTGAAACCTTCGATGGAATAGTTGCTCGCATGTACTCGCATCACCAGGCCACTGCGCGGGCCAATCGCAGCCTCGTAATCGCGGGCATGGGTGCGGTTGGTGGTGCCCACTTCGTGAAGCCGCACCCCGGCCCGGGCCATGATGTCGGGGATGCGGAAGGCACCACCGATTTCGATCAGTTCACCACGGGAAATGATGCCTTCCTTGCGTGCGCCCAGGCTGTTGAGCGTCAGCAACACGGCGGCGGCGTTGTTGTTGACCACGGTCACCGCTTCGGCACCGGTCAGCTCACGGATCAGGCCTTCGATCAAATCATCCCGGTCGCCGCGCTTGCCGCTGTGCAGATCGAATTCCAGATTGAGCGGATAGCGGGCAGCCAGTTGAACGGCTTCGATAGCCGACTCCGGCAACAACGCTCGACCGAGGTTGGTATGCAGCACCGTGCCGGTGAGATTGAACACCCGCCGCACCTGACTGCGATGCTGGTTCGCCAGACGCTCACCCGCCCTGCCCGCCAATACATCGGGGGCGATTTCAACGGCATCGAGTTCACCCTTGAGCACCGGTTCGCGCAAGTCATCGAGCAGTTTTCGCAAGCCGGCTAGCAGCGCGTCACGCCCGTAACGCTCGACCAGTGGTTGGCAGGCGGGATGGCGCAGCAAGCTGTCAATGGAGGGCAGCCGCAAGGTGTGGCTGGCGGAAGGTGCGGACATCAGAGCTCCCGGAAACGAGTGACCGTCGCGTCTGAGTGTAGCCGCTGAGTTCACGGCTCAAAGGGAAAGGCTCAGTCGCCTCCCGGTGCCAGCATTAGATTGGGCGACAGGCGCTGGTAGCCTTCCTGCTCCAGGCGCATGTCCAGCATCAGGCTGGACAGGTCTGCCGAGAGCGCTTCGGCTTCGGCATCGTTTTCCAGGTAGATCAGTTTCAGATAGCTGTTGCAGCCGGGGCAGACTTCCGCCCGCAGCGGTGCCTGATTGGCAGCATGCCGGTCATCCTCGAAGCTGACGTATTGAAGCCCCTTGCTCTGTTCGCAGTACACGCATTTGACCCGCACCGCATGCCATTCGCAGGCGCACAACGAACACACCAGATAACGCAAACCGTTGTATTTGCCCCGATGGCGAATCACCCCGGCCATCGCCGGCGAACCGCAGGCCGGGCATTGGCTGAGGCTGTCGCCGCGTTTGAGTTCAAGGTTGGGTGAACTCAGCAGCCAATGGCTCCAGGCCGCTTGCAGCGCTGCACCGAGGAACGGCACCAGTTCTGCCGGCAGCATTGAATACTGGCCGCTGACCAAGGCAATCGCCCAGGCTTTGAGCTGCCCCGGGTTGGCACTGCGCAACGTCGCCACGGCGTTTTCTACCGCTGGTTGTGGCGGTGGCTGATAGCGTTGCAACAAGGCTTCAAGAAAGGGTAGCCAAACATTTTCACGCACCAGACTGTCGGCGGCGAACGGTGGCAAGCCATGTTCCACGCACACCCGAAGACGTTCGGGATCGGGCATGGCGGCCACGGGCGGATCGTCCATCAGGTGCTGCTGAACGTGACACAGTCCGGCAATCAAGCGCAGATAGTCCGCCATGGGATGCCCATCGGCCAGGCGTTCCAGACGCAGCGCGCGCAAGGTGAACAGGTTGTTCGGTGGCAGGTACAGAAACGGCGGTGAACTTGCCGCCGCTTCTATCTGCCCAGGCTCAAGGATCGTGGCCAAGGGGTCATCCTTTTTTGCTGATCGGTCGCTCAGGCGTCTCGTCTCGGGTCACTTCCTGGTACCAGAGCTCATGGTGTCTTCTCGCCCAGGCGCGGCTGACCCGACCACGCACCATGGCGTGGACCGAGCCGCGAATCCAGATACCGGCATAGACGTGGACGATGATGCTCAGCACCAGGATGAAGCCCGCCAGTGCATGCAGCAGCATCGCCCAGCGAATACCGGTGATGCCGAAGTACGCGCTGAACCAGGCACGCCAGATCACCAGCCCGCTGAACAACAGCACCAGCATGCAGATCAGCAACACCCAGAACAGCAGCTTCTGCGCCGGGTTGTACTTGCCGATCGGCGGCACGCCCTCCTCTTCGTTACGCATGACAGTCCCGACGCGCCTGAGCCACAACCGGTCGTTGGCGCTGAAGTAATTCGCCCGCCAGAAACTGAACACCAGGCCGAGGAACAGCACAAACATCGCCACGCCCATGTACGGATGCAGAATGCGCGTCCACGAACCACCGCCAAACAAGTTGCTGAGCCAGAACAACCCCGGATGAAACAAGGCCAGCCCCGACAGCGCGGCCGCGAGAAACAGAATCGCCACCAGCCAGTGATTGGTGCGCTGGTTGGCGGTGTAGCGCAGGATCGATTTGTCGTTCATGGCCTGTCCTCCCCGCCGGGTTTCGTCGGATCAAAGGTGTGCACCGATGGATCGAACTCGTGCACCGCCGGGTCGAGGGTGACTGGATGTTCGTCCTCCTCGACCAGTTGTGGCCCGACACGCACGTAATGGAAGAACCCGGCCAGCACCGCCGCGCCCATGGCCAGCAACGCCAGGGGTTTGCTCAGGCCTTTCCACAGGTCCACCAGCGGGCTGATCGCCGGGTGATCCGGCAACCCGGCATACAACCTGGGCGTGTCGGCATGGTGCAGCACATACATGACGTGGGTGCCGCCGACACCTGCGGGGTCATACAAACCGGCATTTTCGAAACCG
Source organism: Pseudomonas sp. PDM09 (assembly GCF_014852305.1). Taxonomy (NCBI): domain Bacteria; kingdom Pseudomonadati; phylum Pseudomonadota; class Gammaproteobacteria; order Pseudomonadales; family Pseudomonadaceae; genus Pseudomonas; species Pseudomonas sp. PDM09. The sequence goes on from NZ_JACVBI010000005.1 coordinate 313,534, forward strand.
CGACTCTTGAGGTCGACGATACGTTCGGCGGCGTGTTCTTTCATGTCTTCCTTGCTGCCGAAAACGATGGCGCCGGTCGGGCAGGTTTTTACGCAAGCCGGTTCCAGCCCCACCGCCACCCGGTCCGAGCACAGCGTGCATTTATAAGCCTTGTGATCCTTTTGCGAGATACGCGGAATGTTGAACGGGCAACCGGTGATGCAATACCCGCAGCCGATGCAGTGGTCCTGATCGAAATCGACGATGCCGTTGGCGTGCTTGATGATCGCGCCGGGGCTCGGGCATGCCGCCAGGCAGCCGGGCTCGGCGCAGTGCATGCAGCCGTCCTTGCGAATCAGCCATTCGAGGTTGCCAGCGTCGGTTTCATGCTCGGTGAAGCGCATCAAGGTCCAGGTGTCTGCGCTGAGGTCTTGAGGGTTGTCGTAAGTGCCGAGGTTGTGACCGACGTCGTCGCGCAACTCGTTCCATTCCGAGCAGGCGACCTGGCAGGCCTTGCAACCAATGCACTTGGTGGTGTCGATCAGCTTGGCCACTTCCTCTTGCGTGCGCACCGAGGGCGGCATCGTGGTGGTGGCCGAACGGGCGATGATGTCTTGGCTGGCCATTTAGACTTTCTCCACGTTGACCAGGAATGACTTGGATTCCGGGGTCTGTGTGTTGCCATCGCCGAGGAACGGCACCAGGGTGTTGGTCAGGTAACCGTGACGGGTGGCGCCGGTGAAGCCCCAGTGCAACGGGATACCGATCTGGTGCACCACCTGATTGTTGACCTGCAGCGGACGAATCCGCTTGGTCACCACCGCCACCGCTTCGATATGCCCGCGCTTGGAACTGACCCGCACCCGGTCACCGGCCGCAATGCCTTTCTCCTTGGCCAGCACCTCGCCGATTTCGACAAACTGCTCAGGCTGAGTCACGGCATTGATCGGGCAATGCTTGGTCCAGAAGTGGAAGTGTTCGGTCAGCCGGTAGCTGGTCGCCGCATAAGGGAAGTCCTTGGCCTGCCCGAGGGTGTCCCAGACGGAATCGAAGACCCGTCCGGCCGGGTTGCTGGTCGCCTGCTTGTTGTTGGGGTGCATCGGATTGATGCCAATGGGCGTCTCGAACGGTTCATAGTGTTCCGGGAACGGTCCTTCGTTCATCTTGTCGAGGGCGAAGAAACGCGCCACGCCTTCGGGGTTCATGATGAACGGGTTCATCCCGGCTTCCGGCGGCACATCGGCCTTGTAGTCGGGCACATCGGTGCCGGCCCAGACCTTGCCGTTCCACCACACCAGCCGTTTGTTTGGGTCCCACGGTTTGCCTTGAGGGTCGCAAGAGGCGCGGTTGTAGAGAATCCGGCGATTAGCCGGCCAGGCCCAGGCCCAGCCCAGGTTCTGCTTCATGCCGAAAGGATCGCTGTTGTCACGCCGGGCCATGTTGTTGCCCTGCTCGGTCCAGCTCCCGCAGAAGATCCAGCACCCGGACGCCGTGCTGCCATCGTCCTTGAGTTGGCCGAAACCGGACAGCTGCTGACCAGCTTTGACCACCGCGCCCGAGGCGTCAGTGACATCGGCGACGGCGTAGCCGTTGAATTCCCGGGCCAGCTCTTCCGGCGTCGGATCATCCGGTACCTTGTAGGGCCAGTCGAGCTTGAGGATCGGCTCGGCCCAGGCACCGCCATTGGCCTGGTAACGCTTGCGCAGGCGCAAGAACAACTCGGCCATGATCTTCACGTCCGTGCGCGCCTGCCCCGGGCCATCGGCACCCTTCCAGTGCCATTGCAGCCAGCGACCGCTGTTGACCAGCGAACCGTTTTCTTCGGCGAAACAGGTGGTGGGCAGACGGATGACTTCGGTCTGGATGCTGGCCGTTTCCACGTCGTTGTAAGGACCGGCGTTGCGCCAGAACTCCGAAGTTTCGGTGGCCAGTGGGTCCATCACCACCAGCCACTTGAGTTTGGCCAGCGCCTTCATCACCCGGTTTTTGTCCGGCAAGGCGGCGATCGGGTTGAAGCCCTGGCACATGTAGCCATTGACCTCGCCCTTGCCCATCATGTCGAACATTTTCAGGATGTCGTAGCCGGGAATGTCCAACTTGGGCAACCAGTCGTAACCCCAGTTGTTCTCGGCGGTGGCATTGGCGCCGTACCAGGCTTTCATCAGGCTGACGTGAAACTTGCCGTAGTTCTGCCAGTAGGACATCTGCCCGGGACGCAGCGGCTTGAGTGCGCGCTTGGCGATGTAGGCGCTGTAATCCTGTTCGGCCTCGGCCGGCAGGGTCAGGTAACCGGGCAGCAGGTTGGACAGCAAGCCCAGGTCGGTCAGGCCCTGGATGTTGGAGTGCCCGCGCAGGGCGTTGACGCCCCCGCCCGGCATGCCGACGTTGCCCAACAGCAGTTGCACCATGGCCGCGCTGCGGATCATCTGCGAGCCGGTCGAATGCTGGGTCCAGCCTAGCGCGTAGAGAATCGTCATGGTTTTGCCCGGTTGCGAGCAGGTGGCGATCTCTTCCCAGATTTTCTGCATCGCGTCCACGGGCATGCCGCAGACCTGACTGGCCAGCTCCAGGGTGTAGCGGCTGTAATGCTGCTTCATTAATTGGTAGACGCAGCGTGGGTCTTGCAAGGTCGGGTCGACTTTGGCGAAACCGTCTTCGCCGATTTCATAGCCCCAGCCAGACTTGTCGGTGTAGATGCGCTTGCTCGCGTCGTAACCGCTGAACAAGCCGTCCTCGAAACCGTAGTTGGCCTTGACGACGAACGACACGTCCGTATAGGCACGCACGTATTCGTGCTGGATCTTGTCTTCAGTCAGCAGGTAATTGATCAGCCCGCCCATGAAGGCGATGTCGGTGCCGGTGCGGATCGGCGCGTAATAGTCGGCCACCGAGGCGGTACGGGTGAAACGCGGGTCGACCACAATCAGCCGCGCCTTGTTATGGGCTTTGGCTTCGGTCACCCATTTGAAACCGCAAGGGTGCGCTTCGGCGGCATTGCCACCCATCACCAGAACCAGATTCGCGTTGGCGATATCGGTCCAGTGGTTGGTCATGGCACCACGGCCATACGTCGGGGCAAGACTTGCCACCGTCGGGCCATGTCAGACACGTGCCTGGTTATCGAACCCCAGCATACCGAGACTGCGAATCACCTTGTGGGTGATGTAACCCGCTTCGTTGGACGATGCCGAGGCCGCGAGGAACCCGGTGCTCAGCCAGCGGTTCACCGTTTGCCCCTGAGCGTTCTTCTCGATGAAGTGGGCGTCGCGGTCGGCCTTCATCAAGTCGGCGATGCGATCCAGCGCTTCATCCCAGGAGATTCGCGTCCACTCCGTGGTGCCGGGCTTGCGCACCTGCGGATACTGGAGACGGCTGGGGCTGTGAATGAAATCGAGCAGGCCTGCGCCTTTGGGGCAGAGGGTGCCGCGATTGACGGGGTGGTCGGCATCGCCTTCGATGTGGATGATGCTCTGGGCGACATTCTTCGCATTGTCGCCCTGGCTGTACATGATCAAGCCGCAACCGACCGAGCAATACGGGCAAGTGTTGCGGGTTTCATGGGTATGGGCGAGCTTGAAATGACGCACTTGTTCGGCGAAAGCGGGCGTCGGGGCCATGCCCAGCGCGCCGAGGCTTGAGCCCGCAAGGCCGAGACCAGCGACCTTGAAGAACTGACGACGGTTGAGGTCCATCGTGCACTCCTGATCAGGTGGAAACCCGGTACATTGGCCGGGTTTTTCTGGACGATCACGGTGACGGCAACGGAACTACCGCCACTTTAAACTGTAGACAATGCTGTTTTGTGCTGTGTGAAAACCGACAGTCGGATACCCGCAAGCCAGTAGGCACACAGTTGAGGGAGCGAGCCTGCTCGCGATGGCAGAGTGTCAGGCGACATCGATATTGAATGTAAGGGCCTCATCGCGAGCAAGCTCGCTCCCACAGGGTTTGGCGCTTATCATGGCCACCGGATTAACCCCCTGCCTTTTATGAGACTGAGCATGACTTTCGATTTTGATCAGGTGTTCGACCGCCATGGCACCGGCAGTACCAAATGGAGCCGCTACCCGGCCGACGTGTTGCCGATGTGGGTCGCCGACATGGACTTTGCCGCGCCACCAGCGATCATTCAGGCGCTGCAAAAACGCCTGGAACACCCGATGCTCGGTTACAGCGTGGCTCAGGATGACTTGCGTGACGCCATCGTCGCCGACCTGTGGAGCAAGTACGCCTGGAGCGTGCAACCTCAGGAGCTGATTTTCCTGCCGGGTATCGAGTCGGGGTTCAACATGGCCCTGCATGCGCTGGTTCAGCCGCAGCAGAACGTGGTCGTGCAGACGCCAAACTACCCGCCGCTGCGCCATGCGCCGGGCCACTGGCAGCTGAACAAAGTCGAACTGGATTTCGACGCGTTGGCCGATGGCACCTATGCCACGCCACTCGATACCTTGCGCGAAGCGCTGCAAGGGGGCGGCGCGCTGCTGCTGAGCAACCCGCATAACCCGTTGGGCAAGGTCTTCCCGCGCGAGGAGCTGCAAGCGGTCGCCGACATTTGTCTGGAGCAGGATGCCTGGATCATCTCCGACGAGATCCACTCCGAGTTGTGCTTCGACGGGCGCGTACACATTCCGACCGCCTCGCTCAGCCCGCAGATCGCCAAGCGCACCATCACCCTGATGTCGGCGAGCAAGGCTTACAACATCGCCGGTTTGAAGACTGCGTTCATGATCATTCAGGACGCGGCACTGCGTCATCGGGTCAACAGCGCTCGCTGCGGCATGGTCGACAGCGTCAACCCGCTGGGCCTGGAAGCCACCCGCGTCGCCTACAGCGAAGGCGGCCCGTGGTTGACCGAGCTCATGGCCTACCTGCAAAGCAATCGGGATTATCTGGTGGAGGCGGTTCGTACGCGGTTGCCGGGTGTGACCATGAACATCCCTCAGGGCACTTACCTGGCATGGCTCGACTGCACGGCGCTGGGGCTGGATAACCCGCAGCAGTTTTTCCTTGAACAGGCCAAGGTCGGGCTGAGCGCAGGGCTGGATTTCGGCGATCACGCCCGGCAGTTCGTGCGTCTGAACTTCGGCTGCCCGCGGGCGCTGCTGGAAGAAGGGATCGCGCGGATGGAGCGTAGTTTGCGTAACCGCCAAGCCTGACGCCCCAGGTTGACACCGAAAACCCGATGCCTGCGCATCGGGTTTTTTATGGGCGATAGGCGCAGCATCGAATCCTGTTCAAGGCGTTATGCGCTCCAAGCAAGCCTTGATGAAGGCTTCCCGCTTCTGATCGTCCGGCAGCTTCATGAAGTTTTTCGGCTCGCAATTTTTCTCGTTCACATCGTATTTGTTTTCGCAGCCAGCGAGACATGCCAACGAGAGTGCCAGTGCAACGAGCGATTGAGTATTCATGAGCAATTCCTCATCGAGTTTCTTGCATCGCATTGAGCCTAACTCATGAGTTGAGTGTATGCAGGAACAACGAGCTCTCCTCCTGCGCCAAACCCGTCGGAAGTCCAACCGAACTCAAGTCAAAAGAGCGGGGTCAACCCTCAACGAGCGCTGGTACCGCTTGAATCTTTTGCCTTGAACAGAGGAGATTTTCCGATGACTGACTATCCAAAACCACCCTTCCCGAAACAAAGCCAGCCAGTCCCCGGAGTCCAGATGAAAATGGACCCTTACCCGGATTGTGGCGAGCAGAGCTACAAAGGTTCGGGTCGGCTGGAGGGCAAGATTGCCCTGATCACCGGTGCCGACAGCGGCATCGGCCGTGCGGTGGCGATTGCATTCGCCCGGGAAGGCGCGGATGTGGTGGTTGCCTACTTGAATGAAACTGAAGATGCGCAGGAAACCGCGCGCTGGGTCGAACAGGCTGGTCGCCAATGCCTGCTGCTGCCCGGCGATGTGGCGCAGAAAGCGCACTGCAAGGCGCTGGTGGATAAAACGGTGGAGCGCTTTGGCCGAATCGACATTCTGGTCAACAACGCCGCCTTCCAGATGACCCACGAAAACATCGAGGACATCCCGGACGAAGAATGGGTGATGACCTTCGATGTGAACATCACGGCCATGTTCAGGCTCTGTCAGGCCGCGTTGAAACACATGAAGCCCGGCAGTTCGATCATCAACACCAGTTCGGTCAACTCCGACATGCCCAAGCCGACATTGCTGGCCTACGCGACCACCAAGGGCGCGATTGCCAACTTTTCCGCCGGCCTGGCACAGATGCTGGGCCCAAAGAACATCCGGGTAAACAGCGTGGCGCCGGGGCCGATCTGGACGCCGTTGATCGTCTCGACCATGCCCGAGGAAGACGTGCAAAACTTCGGCTCGCAAACCCCGCTCGGCCGCCCCGGCCAACCGGTGGAAGTCGCGCCGATCTATGTGCTGCTGGCCTCGGATGAAGCCAGCTACATCACGGGGCAACGGTATGGCGTCACGGGCGGAAAACCGATGCTTTGACCTCAAGCAGCTGGCGTCGCCTACGCTCGCCCCGTAGCAGCTGCCGAGCCTGCGAGGCTACGTTCGGCTGCGCAGCAGTCGTGAATCCGGCTCACGCGGTTTGTCTGATGCACCGCAGATTCTGGTTTTACGACTGCTGCGCAGCCGAACGTAGCCTCGCAGGCTCGACAGCTGCTACAACCGAACGCAGGTTTGGCAAGGATCGCGGTGAGTCAGTGCTCTTGAGCAATCACCGAAATCTTGCCATTGCGCTCGATGATGGCGAATTTGATCTGCTCAAGGGTTTCAATGCCCTGGCTCGATCGCGCAGCCTCCATGACATCCGCTTCCACCAGTCGCGCATGGCGCAGGCGCTCGTGCAGGATCTTGCCGTTTTCAACAATGATCGTCGGCCCGCCATCAATCAGCCGTTGCACCCATTGCGAGCGCTGTTTGAGCAGTGAAAGGCCGACGTCAATGGCAATCAGCGTAACGATCACCAGCATCGAATTGGTCAGTGAAAAATCATTGCCCAGCAGCGCTTGTTGGGTCGCCTCGCCGATGATCATCAGCAGTACGAAATCAAACGTCGTCAGTTCGGCCAGCGAGCGCCGACCGGCAATTTTGAACAGCACCATTAACGCCAGGTACATCACGGCCGCGCGCAATACCGAATCCATAAGTCACCTAAGGGAAAATGAATTGATCCACCTTGACGGGGGCTGCACCGGGCGAGGCGATATGGCTGCGAAACAGGCCCAGCCCCTCGCCACGCAAAGTCAGGTAAAGACTCGCCTGCCCTTGCGCGTCCGTTTGTACCCACAGTTTCATGCCCTGCTCGCCACTGAGTGCACGCACAGGTTCCGGGTGCAGGGTTTCGATTTCGAAGCCCTCCAGCAGTTTCCCGGTCAGTTCCAGTTCAACCGTGGCATCCGGCCGGCCGATCACACTGACCTTCATCGGATTGGTCGAGCCATGACGGTGGAACATCTCGTACTCCACCCGTACCTTGCCATCGCTGCCGTGAACGTCTTGGGAGCTGAGCGGGCCACGGGAAAACAAGCCGAGCAACGCCAACACCACCAGCAGCACCATTACGTACCAGCCCCAGCGCTCGAATCGCCAGACCTTTACCTGATAGGCCATGTCTTCGCGCACCGGAAAATCGCGGCTGTGGTATTCGGTGCGACGGGATTGCTCGTTCATTGATTTACCCGATCTTGTTCACCGGTCTTGTCACAGGCCAGGGCACGTTTATGAAAAAACGAGATCCGCTTCAAGGCATGTTCGGCGGCCAGTAACTGAACTTTGCTGCGGGACCCGAAAAAGCGATGCTGTTGAGTGAAAACACGCTTTCCTTGCTCAGTCTGATAAGCCCAGGCAAAACAGATGGTGCCGGCCGGAATCCCGTCGACATCCTCCGGCCCCAGGATACCGGTGGTGGCCACGGCGACGTTGGCGGTGCTGTCGAGCAAGGCGCCCAGGGCCATTTCGCGAGCGACTTCGCAACTGGTCAGGTTGAAGGTTTCGATCGTATGGGGGCTGACGTTAAGTAACCGTTGCTTTGCTTCGGAGGAATAGACCACGTAACCGCTCTCGATCAGGTCGCCGCTGCCCGGCACTTCGGCCAGCAAGGTCACGATCTTTCCGGCGGTACAGGACTCAGCAGTGGTCAGTCGCAGGTCGTGTTGGCGCAAATATTCGACGACGGTTTGGCTGACGTTCATGACCAGGCACCCAGACAAGAGTAACTGCTCGGTTGACCTTCGCCGTTTGTAAACATTCCCTGCAGCCGACCGCTCTTGAGGCACCCGATAAAAAATGAACCCCCGGCGACGGATGCACCTCAATACTTTTAGGGGACCCCTATGCCGGGCCGCTCGCTATCTGGAGGTCGACATGTCCGCACCCTTCGTCAGGCTGTTCACTCAGCCCAATTTCGTCTGGACAGATATTCGTAAAGAAGAGGAAGCGAATCCGCGTCATTACCTCGCTCATTTACTGTTGCTCGCCTTGATTCCCGCCGTGTGCCTGTTTATCGGGACCACCTACGTCGGCTGGAGCCTGGCCGAAAACGAAACGGTCAAACTCAGTGCCGCCAGCGCCCTGCAACTCTGTGGGCTGCTGTACCTGAGCATCATCGTCGGCGTGGTGCTGATGGGGCTGTTCATCCGCTGGATGTCGCGCACCTTCGACTCACGCCCCACCGTCAATCAGTGCATCGGTTTTGCCGCCTACACCGTCACTCCGTTCTTCCTTGCAGGTATTGCCGGGCTCTATCCGAGTCGCTGGCTGGCGATCACCGTGCTGGGGGCCGCCTCCCTCTATTCAACGTTTCTGCTGTTCGTCGGTTTGCCGATCTTCATGCACGAGCGCAAGGAGCAAGGTCTGCTGAATGCGGCGAGCGTATGGGGCGTCGGGCTATTGGTGCTGGTGACTATTTTGGTGGAGATGATTCTGCTCTGGTTCAACTACCTGGGACCTGAGTACCTGCGCGTGACTGGCGTTTGATTTTCCTGAGTCCGCCATCCGCCGACGATCGGCGGTACACCTCCGAGAACCGGGCATGAGCTTTATTGTATGGGTGGCGGTGTTGGGTGCGGTGCTGCTGACCCTGGCACTGACCTCGTCCTATCTGCGCTGGATGCCGGTGACCACGTCGGCGGTGTGCCTGGCGCTGGGCGTGGCGATCGGTCCGGGTGGCCTGGGCTTGTTGAAGCTGGACATCAAGGACGCGGCGATCTGGATGGAGCACCTGACGGAAGTCGCGGTGCTCTTTTCGCTGTTTGTCTGCGGACTCAAATTGCGCCTGCCGCTGAAGGATCTTCGATGGCGGGTGGCGTTCGGCCTGGCGGGACCGGTGATGATCCTGACCATCATTGGCGTCTGCCTGCTACTGCATTACGGTTTTGCCCTCGCGTGGGGGCCGTCGTTGCTGATCGGGGCGATTCTGGCCCCCACCGATCCGGTACTGGCCTCGCTGGTGCAGGTCAACGACGCCAGGGATTACGACTCGGTGCGTTTCGGGCTCTCCGGTGAAGCGGGCCTCAACGACGGCATCGCCTTCCCTTTCGTGATCCTCGGCTTACTGTTCGTGCAGCAGGGCGGCAACAGCGACGCCTGGCTCGGTGAGTGGGCATTGAAAAGTGTGCTGTGGGCCGTGCCGGTCGGTTTGTTGACCGGTTACTGGATGGGCCACGGCATCGGTCGCTTGACCTTGTCGATGCGCATCCGCAATGCCGACAGCACCATTTCTCCCAACGATTACCTGACCCTGGCCCTGATCGCCCTCGCTTATGTCGCGGCCGAAGAGATCTATGGCTATGGCTTTCTGTCGGTATTCGCCGCCGGCCTGGGGTTGCGACAAGCCGAAGTCAAATCCACCGGCGACGCACGGATCCCCGCTGAGCATCTGGTGCAACCGGTGGTCGGCCACCAGAACGTCGAACCTGAGGCTGCCGTCCACGGAGACGTGGCGAATCTGCCAGAAACCCAAGTCGCGGCGGGCATCATGATGGGCGACATGCTGGCATTCGGTAGCCTGGTGGAACGGGCCATGGAAGTGTTTCTGGTCACCCTGCTGGGCGTGGTGCTGGTGGGCCATTGGGACTGGCGAGCGTTGGTGGTTGCACTGGTGTTGTTCTGTGCCATTCGCCCCTTGTGTGTATGGCTCATGCCGTGGGGGCGCTTGCTGGACGGTCGCCAGCGGCTGTTGATCGGCTGGTTCGGGATTCGCGGGATCGGGAGCTTTTATTATCTGTTCTACGCCTTGAATCACGACCTCGGTCCGGCGGCAGCGACGCTTTGCACCGACCTGACGTTGTCGGTGGTGGCGCTCAGCATTCTGGCGCATGGCATCAGTACTCAACCGATGCTGGCCCGTTATGAGCGGCGCAATAAACCGGACGCCTGACACCTTCTCAGGCGAGGCAATCGTTCGGTCAACCTGCATTGAACAGCAACGGATATTCATGCAGGTTGCACGACAAACGTTGTTTCAAGTCGATTTCAACCCACTGTTTTTACTGGCTTTTTATTGGATATTGAAACAGGCACGGGAAATGCTCCAACAGTGTGAGCGACAACGGCAGGAAGACCGTTTGCGCCTGACCTGTGACTAAACGAGAGGTTTGACCATGAACGCCATTGACCTGTTGAAAGCCGACCATGAACGCGTGAAAGGCATCCTGGCCCAGTTGAGCGAGTCCACCGAGCGTGGGGTTAAAAAGCGCACCGAGTTGCTGGCCAAACTGGAAATGGAAATCAAGATCCATACCCGTCTGGAAGAGGACGTCTTGTACCCGGCCTATAAAAAAGCCGGGGGCAAAGAACAGGACGTGATGTATTACGAAGCCAAGGAAGAACATCGCACCGTCGATACGCTGGTGCTTCCGGACCTGAAAACCACTGACCCCTCCACTCTCGAATTTGCCGGTCGCGTGAAAGTGGTCAAGGAGCTGCTGGAACATCACATTGAAGAAGAGGAAAAGGAAATGTTTCCTCAGGCCAAAAAACTGCTGGGCAAAACGACACTCGACGAATTGGGTGCAGAAATGGAAAGCCTGAAAGCACGCTACAAAAAAGAACTGGGCGCGCCCAATCTCGCTGCTTGAGGGGTTGGCGAATAGCAAAGGCCCGGCGAATGACGGGCCTTTGATTAATTTGAGTCATAAGTGTGCCAGCGAAAGTCTGTTGGTTGCATTCGCCTGTAGCAGCTGCTACTGGCAGACCTGGGCATGGCGACTATCACTTCATCGCCAAGGCAATGACTTCCACCAGATTAAGTTGGGTAAAGGGCTTGGACAGGCGTGGAAGTCTGGCTGCGAAGCCTTCCAGGCGCTCCGCATAACCGGTGGCGAGGATGATCGGCAGGTGTGGCCTTATCACCCGAATAGCCTGTGCCAATTGCGCGCCACTCATCTTGGGCATGACCATGTCCGTAATGACCAGGTCAACGTCGTGCTCGCTGTCGAACAGCTCCAGTGCCTGTGCGCCGGACGCTGCACTGATCACCCGATGGCCCAGGTCCTCAAGCAACAGGCTGGTACTGGTCAACACCAGACTGTCGTCGTCCACCACCAACACACACAGACGAGGCACTCGCGACATGGCGGCCTCTTCAATAGCGGGTTCGGTGGTCGAGTCGGCTAGCGCAACGGGTAACCAGAGTTCGGCAGTGGTGCCGACGTCCTTCTGGCTTTTGAGGATGAAGCGTCCACCCAGTTGTTCAGTAAACCCGTGAACCATCGACAACCCCAGGCCTGTGCCTTTGCCGACGCCTTTTGTGGTGAAGAAAGGGTCCATTGCCGACGCCAGGGTAGCGTCATCCATGCCCTCCCCTATATCCGTGACACTCAGGCAGACATAGCGGCCTGGCGTCAGGGCTAATTTCGCCTGATCGCAGATCTCTTCTGTCTGCGCACTGATGACAAGTTTCCCACCGTCGGGCATGGCATCGCGGGCGTTGGTCGCCAGGTTCAGTACCGCCAGTTCGAGCTGATTGACGTCGGCCATGACCGGTTCAAGTCCAGGCGCAAAGCGCGTTTCTATGCTCACCGCCGGCCCCAGAGAGCTGCGCAATAGCCCGGTAATCCCCTGTATCAACGTCGGGATTTCGACGGATTCAGTCTTGAGCTCCTGACGCCTGGCAAACGCCAACATGCGCTGGGTCAGGGAAACGCCGCGCAAGGCGCCTTGAGTGGCATTGTCGAGCAAACGGGTAATTCTCGGGTCGTCTGCCGCACGTTTGCGAACGACTTCCAGATTGCCAAGGATAACGGTCAGCAGATTATTGAAGTCGTGGGCAATCCCCCCGCTGAGCTGACCGATAGCCTGCATTTTCTGCGCCTGAAACAACGCTTCGCGGGTTTTTTCAAGGGCTTGCTGGGCTTGGGTGACCTCGGTGATGTCCCGAGTGATCTTGGCAAACCCCAGCAACGTGCCGGTGTCGCCCCAAATCGGATCGACTACGACATGCGCGAAAAACCGCGTACCGTCCTTGCGCACGCGCCAGGCCTTGTTTTCGAATCGCCCCTCGCGCGTAGCAATCTCCAGCGCCCGTTGCGGTTCACCGGCTTCACGGTCTTCAGGGGTGTAGAACATCGAGAAATGCCGGCCGATCACTTCTTCGGGCCGGTAGCCCTTGATTCGCTGAGCCCCCAGATTCCAGTTGGTCAAACGTCCATCCGGGGCGAGCATGTAGATGGCGTAGTCGGTGACGCTCTGCACCAGCAGCCGGAACTGCTGCTCACTTTGCTTGAGGGTTTCTTCGGCCATTTTGCGGTCGGTCAAATCCCGGGTGATCTTGGCAAAACCCAACAACTTGCCCGACGGATCGAGAATGGGATCGATGATGACGTGGGACCAGAAATGCGTGCCGTCCTTGCGAACCCGCCAGCCTTCACCCTCGAAACGCCCTTCGTGAATAGCGGTATCAAGGGCGCGCTGAGGTAAACCGGCCTTGCGGTCCTCTTCGGTATAGAAGCGCGAGAAATGCTGGCCGAGAATTTCCGCTTCCTCATACCCTTTGAAACGCTTGGCGCCAGCGTTCCAACTGGTGATGATGCCATCAGGGTCAATCATGTAGATCGCATAGTCGACCACGGCATCGATCAGCAGACGAAAACGCATCTCCTCGATGGCATTGGTCTTGGTCCGGTCATCGCTCATGGATCCCTGTCCTTATTGTTGTTCTTCTGGAGTATGCGACAAACCACTCGTTTGGAAATTCAAAAAAACCAATACGTGATGAGAACACTACTCAACAGGCTAAAAAGGCGCCGATTTCATCGACCACCAGCGCGGCAGCAATTGCTTGACCTTGCTCTCGCCAAACCGGTCATCGATCAGCATCACCACCCCTTGATCCTGCTGAGTGCGGATCACCCGCCCCGCCGCTTGCACGACTTTCTGCACGCCAGGAAACAGGTAGGTGTAGTCATACCCGGCACCGAAAATCGCCGCCATGCGCTGTTTCATCTGTTCGTTGACCGGATTGAGTTGCGCCAGCCCCAAAGTGGCAATGAATGCACCAATCAATCGCGCGCCGGGGAGATCGATGCCTTCGCCGAATGCTCCACCCAGTACCGCAAAGCCGACGCCCTGACCATGGAGGGTGAACTGATCGAGAAACGCCTGACGCGGCCCTTCCCCCATTCCCCGGGACTGCGACCACAGCGTGATGTGCGGATGCCGTTCGGCCAGCAACTGCGCCACTTGCTGCAAATAATCGAAGCTGCTGAAAAACGCCAGGTAATTACCGGGGCGCCGGGTGAACTGTTTGGCGATCAGTTCGACGATGGGTTCAAGGGACGCCTGTCGGTGGACAAAGCGGGTCGAAATCTGGCTGACGATGTGCACTTGCAACTGTTCGGCGCTGAACGGCGACTCCACATCAATCCAGACTGTATTCGCCGGTATTCCCAGCAAATCGGCGTAGTAATGCCGAGGGCTCAGGGTGGCGGAAAACAGCACAGCGCTACGCGCAGCAGTCAGGCGCGGGCGAATGAAAGCGGCGGGCACCACATTGCGCAGGCACAGTTGCGACAGGTTGCGCTTGCGCTCGAGGTCGCGCTTGCTGATGTCGAACAGAAAATGCTCATCGAACAGTTCAGCCACACGGCCGAATTGCAGCATGTCGAAGTAAAAATTCTGCAACCCGTTGTCCAGGCCCTGAGGGTGATCATTCAGGTAGTCGCCGATGCTCGCGCAGCATAAGGACAGCGCCTGAAGCAGCTTTTCCGGGGCTTTGTCGTAGGCTTGATAGGGGCTCAGCTGCTGATCATGCAGGGCATTCCATTCACGATTGACCCGTTGCAAGGATCTCTTCAGTGGCTCAGGCGCGGTTTTTCGCACGCTGTTCAACGTCGCCTGGTCGAGGCTGGCGCTGTACATCTGCCGGCCGCGTTCCACCAGATTGTGGGCTTCGTCCACCAGCACCGCGACTTTCCAGTTATTGGCCTGGGCCAGTCCGAACAGCAACGCACTGAAGTCGAAATAATAGTTGTAGTCGGCGACCACTACGTCCGCCCAGCGGGCCATTTCCTGGCTGAGGTAGTAGGGACAAACCTCATGCTGCAGGGCAACCTCGCGCAAGGCGCTCTGGTTTAGCAGACTCAATTGGCTGGCGGCCTGACGTGCGGCCGGCAGACGATCATAAAAACCCTGGGCCAACGGGCAGGACTCGCCATGGCAGGCCTTGTCCGGGTGCTCGCAAGCCTTGTCCCGGGCGATCATCTCGAGGACTCGCAATGGCGGAGCGTCGGCGCTGTCGAGGATGACCTGCGCGGCGTCCAGCGCCAATTTGCGCCCCGGAGTTTTCGCCGTGAGAAAGAACACTTTGTCCAATTGCTGTGGCGCCAAGGCCTTGAGCATCGGGAACAGCGTGCCAACGGTCTTGCCGATGCCGGTCGGTGCCTGGGCCATCAGGCACTGACCGGTGCTGACCGCCTTGAACACCGACTCGGCCAGATGCCGTTGCCCGGGACGAAAATCGGCATGGGGAAATGCCAGCTGTTGTGCCGCCAGATTGCGCCCTTCGCGATGGGCCATTTCCTGTTCGGCCCAATGCAGGAACAATCCGCAATGGTGTTCGAAAAACAGCTGCAATTCGGCGGCGCTGAAGGCCTCGACCAGACAGGTTTCTTTTTCGCTGACGATATCGAAGTACACCAGCGCCAGATTAATCTGCTCCAACTGCAGTTTCTGGCACATCAACGCGCCGTAGATCTTCGCCTGCGCCCAGTGCAACTGCCGGTGATTGGCCGGTTGCTTGCTCAGGTCGCCACGGTAGGTTTTAACTTCTTCGAGGCAGTTTTGCACCGGATCGTAGCCGTCCGCCCGGCCCTTCACCGTCAAGGTTCGATACTGGCCCTCCAGCGCGACTTCATTCTGGTAACCCTCGCTGCGCCGTGACGCCACGGTGCGATGCCCAACGATGCCTTCCAGCGCGGTTGGCGACGGGGTAAAGCGCAGATCGAGGTCGCCGACCTTGGCGGTGAATTCACACAGCGCCCGCACCGCAATGCTGTAGCTCACGCGCCCTGCTCCGCCCATTGCACGTAGCACACGGCAATCGGCATCTGGTGTTCGTGACAGAACTCCAGCCAGCGCAATTGATTGTCTTGTAGCCGATCGCCGGGGCCTTTGACTTCGATCATCCGGTAGGTTTTGTCTTGCGGCCAAAACTGAATCAGGTCCGGCATACCGGCGCGGTTGGCCTTGATGTCGAGCAGCAGTCGATTGAACCAGTGCTTGAGGTGTTCGGCGGGCAGACAGTCGAGCGCCTGCTCCAGCAGTTCCTCGCTCAGCGCGCCCCAGAATACGAACGGCGACTGCACGCCCCACTTGGCGCTGTAACGCTCGCGGACGGTTTGCACATAACGCCCGTCATCAAGTTCGGCGAGGCAGGCCTGGAACAGCTCCGCGCGCCGCGCATGAAAGTCTTCGTTGAGCAGGTCCACCGGACCGCGCTGGAACGGGTGAAAAAACGCCCCCGGCAACGGCGCGAAGATCGCCGGCCAGCACAGCAGCCCGAACAGCGAGTTGATCAGGCTGTTCTCGACGTAATGCACCGGCGCCGAATCGTCCGCCAGGTGCGCCTGAACGTAAGACTCCACCGACAACGCCGGATCGTGCCGGGGCAGTTGCAGGTCCAGACGCTGCATGGCCCGAGGGGCTGGCCGCTTGATCGGCGGCCCGCCCAGTTTACGCCGCAGTCTGGGCAGCACACGCGATAGATGCTGATGCTCGGCAGCGCTTTCAGGGGCTTGCTCGGCGTGGATGGCCAGGTCCATCGCCAGTTGGTATTCAGCACAGCGCTCCAGCACGCGAATCAGTCGCAGACGTGCGCCGGGGTAGGCGCATTCGCGGTAGAGGTTCAAAGCGGTGGAAAAATCCGCGACGCGCTCGCAATGCTGGCCGATCTGGAACAACAGTTTGCCGCGACGTTTTTGCAACCAGGGATTGTCGAGCTGCAGCCCGTTGATCTGCTCGACAATCGCCGTCACGTCTTCACCGACCTCGAAACGCTGCTGGCAGCTGTGCAGGAACAGACAGGCGTCGACGTCCTCGCGACTGCGCAAGCCGCGGGACTCGGCACAGAACTCGACTTTTTCGTAGGTAAAGATGCCCAGGTCGGCCAGCACGAACTCCGACCAGTCCTGGTAAAGATTGCCGAAGAACATCAGCCGCAATCGGTCGCACAGGCCCATGACGGTCAGGCTGAACAATCGATCATTCAGTGCCGGACACCATTGGGCAAAACTGTGTGCTTCGGGAAACTGCTCGCTCAGGGCCGGCAGCCAATCAGTCTTTTTGCCTTTGGGCTGATCGATGGCGCCGCCAAGGCACTGGAGAATCTCGGCCTTGAGCAACACCTCGAACAAGTCCTCGATGTGCAATGGCGACTGCTCATCGATCCAGCCCGATGCCAGCAACGGCGCCGCAGCGTTGTCGATGTCGCCGATCTCGACGTAACTCAGTTTGCCGGCCCTGAAATGCACACCCTTGCGCATCACCAGTCTGACCAGCAAGGCTTGGGACTCGCGGGGCAATCGATTGAAGTCGCGGATGAAATCCTGTTCATCGAGGCTCAATACATCGGCATAACGATGTTCAAGCCAATCAAGCACTTGCATGAAGTTGTTCAAGTAATAGAACGGATCATCGAGAGGATTTACAATCACGGGCAATAGGGCCATGGCAAACGAGTACTGGTTATGCGTACAGATACCAGCTATGCCCCACCCGGTGCAAACGGAAAAGGATCAGTGGCGACGCTATCCGACAATTTTCGGGTGACCATCGAACTTTCTGCCATTCCATCGCACCAACCGCGTTAGAGGCACAGTGACGATTGACCTCAAGCGAGGCGTTCGCGCTGTTTTTATTGAGTAAGGAGAGGTGTGTATGAAGATCAAGACTCTGGGTTTGCCCTTGGCGGTAGCGGCCTTTCTGGCCCTGGCCGGTTGCTCGACGCCAACGGTTGTTACCCTGCAGAACGGCACTCAGTATTTGACCAAGGACATGCCAAATACCAAGACCGAGGACGGTTTCTTTGAGTTTGAAGATATTTCCGGGGCGAAGGTGAAAGTCCGGGCCGATGACGTGGCCACGGTTCGCAAGGAAGACTGATCTCCTTAACGGGCTAAACGACGAATATCCTGTGGGAGCGCTTGCCCGCGAAAAATTCATCGCGGTTTGTCAGGTATTACGCGTCATCGTTCTTCGCGGGCAAGCCACGCTCCCACAGGTTCTGCGTTTTAACTTACCGGCATTAGCGCTGCCCGTTTAAAGCGCTTGTGCAATCGCCTTTCCGACCTCCTGGGTCGAGCCCTTCCCGCCCAGATCCGGTGTGATCGGCCCCTCGGCAATCACCCGTTCAATCGCCTGCAGAATCCCGTCGTGCGCGGCGCGATAACGCTCATCGCCATTGCCCAGAAAATCCAGCATCAACGCACCGGACCAGATCATGGCGATGGGGTTGGCGATATTGCGCCCGTAGATGTCCGGGGCCGAGCCATGTACCGGCTCGAACAGCGACGGAAAACGCCGCTCGGGATCGAGGTTGGCCGACGGTGCAATGCCGATGGTGCCGGCGCAGGCAGGTCCCAGGTCGGACAGGATGTCGCCGAACAGGTTCGATGCCACCACCACATCGAACCGGTCCGGTTGCAGCACAAAACGCGCGCACAGGATGTCGATGTGTTGCTTGTCCCAGGTGATGTCCGGGTACTGCGCGGCCATCAACGCCGTGCGTTCGTCCCAATACGGCATGCTGATGGAAATCCCGTTGGACTTGGTCGCCGCCGTCAGGCGCTTGCGCGGTCGAGTTTGGGCCAGGTCGAAGGCGAACTTGAGAATCCGGTCCACGCCACGCCGGGTGAACACCGACTCTTGCAGCACGAATTCATGCTCGGTGCCTTCGAACATCTTGCCGCCGACCGATGAATACTCGCCCTCGGTGTTCTCGCGGATCACCACGAAATCGATGTCGCCCGGTTTGCGCCCGACCAACGGGCACGGCACACCGGGAAACAAACGCACCGGGCGAATGTTCACGTACTGGTCGAAGTCGCGGCGAAACTTCAGCAGCGAGCCCCACAGGGAAATGTGATCCGGCACCTTGTCCGGCCAGCCTACGGCGCCAAAGTAAATCGCGTCGAAACCCTTGAGCTGCTCGAACCAGTCATCGGGCATCATCTGCCCGTGTTCCAGGTAGTAATCGCAGTGAGCCCAGTCGAGTACTTCGATGCTCAAATCGAGCTGCCACTTTTTTGCGGCCTGCTCCAGTACCCGCAACCCTTCCGGCAGGACTTCCTTGCCGATGCCATCGCCGGCAATCGCGGCGATTCTGAATGGTTTACTCATTTATCATGCCTCGCAAAATGGCTGTGCAATCGTTGCCGGGCTACAGCCCGCCGATGTGGAAAGCTTTGACTTCAAGGTATTCATCCAGGCCGTACTTGCTGCCTTCACGGCCAAGGCCCGACTGTTTGATGCCGCCGAATGGGGCGACTTCCATGGAAATGATTCCGGTGTTGAGGCCGACCATGCCGAACTCCAGCGCCTCGCCGAAGCGCCATGAGCGACGCAAGTCCTGGGTGAAATAGTAGGCGCCCAAGCCATAAGGCGTGGCATTGGCCAACGCTAGCGCTTCGGCTTCATCGGTGAAGCGCATCAACGGCGCCACCGGGCCGAAGGTTTCTTCGTTGGCCAAGAGCATGCCGGCGTGGGTGTCGCCGAGGACGGTCGGTTGCACAAACTGGCTGTCACCCTCGGGAATGCCACCGCAGAGCAACCGCGCGCCCTGGCTCAGGGCATCGTCGATGTGTCGCGCGACTTTGTTCACCGCCGCCGGGTTGATCAGCGGGCCGATGGTGACGTCGGCGTCCAAACCATTGCCGACTTTGAGTTTGCCCACCTCCTCCACCAAACGCTGGGCGAAGCGCTCGTAGATGCCGTCCTGCACCAGGATGCGGTTGGCGCAGACGCAGGTCTGCCCGGCGTTGCGGAACTTGCTGAGCATGATGCCGGCCACGGCCTGTTCCAGGTCGGCGTCGTCGAACACGATGAATGGCGCGTTACCGCCCAGTTCCAGGCTTAAGCGCTTGATGTGTTCGGCACTCTGGCGCATCAGCAGCCGACCGACAGCGGTGGAACCGGTGAAGGAAATCTTGCGCACCGTCGGGTTGCCGGTCAGCTCTTCGCCGATGCCCGCAGGCATCCCGGTCAACACGTTGAACACCCCGGCCGGGATGCCGACGCGCTCGGCGAGTACCGCCAGGGCCAGGGCCGACAGCGGGGTCAGGTCCGAAGGTTTGACGATGATCGGGCACCCAGCCGCCAGCGCCGGCGCGCACTTGCGAGTGATCATCGCGTTGGGGAAATTCCACGGGGTGATCGCAGCGCACACGCCCACCGGTTGTTTGAGCGTCAGTAGGCGCCGGTCGCCACTGGGGGTCGGCATGGTTTCGCCGTAAACCCGGCGGGCCTCTTCGGCGAACCACTTGACGAAGCCGGCGCCGTAGCGGATTTCGCCCTTGGCTTCGTTCAGCGGTTTGCCCTGCTCGCAGGTCATGATCAAGGCGAGGTCGTCGAGGTTGTCGATCATCGCCTGATACCAGCGCTCCAGCAGCGCCGCACGTTCCGCCGCCGGGCGTGCACGCCATGCAGGCCAGGCGCGTTCGGCGGCTTCGATGGCACGCCGGGTTTGCGCGCCTTGCATGGCCGGGACTCGGGCGAGCAATTGGCCGGTGGCCGGGTCGATGACGTCCAGGGTCGCGGCGTTATCGGCGCCGATCCACTGCCCGTCCACATAAGCGAGTTCTGCCAGAAGGCTGGGGTCTTTCAAACGATTCTTGAGCATGGTCGAGTCCTGATCCGAGACATTTGCAGTCTAGGGAGATGCCACGGATGAGGATGCTGAAAGCGTCTGATGGGCAGTGTTGGATGCTGAAATTTGCGGTGGGACGGCAGGCTCTACCGAGGGGGTTCATGACCTTTCAGACAAACACAAAACCCTGTGGGAGCGGGCTTGCTCGCGAAGGCGTCCTTCCAGTCAATATAGATGTCGCCTGACACGACGCCTTCGCGAGCAAGCCCGCTCCCACATTTGATCTCCATTTGCTACAAGACCTGATTACAGTTTCAAGGAACCGAGCAGGCCATCCAAAAACCGCTCCCCAGCCTCCATCTGGCTGAACTCGATGAACTCGTCCGGCTTGTGCGCCTGTTCGATCGAACCCGGGCCGCAAACCACCACGGGCACATCCAGACGCTGCTTGAACAACCCGCCCTCTGTGCCAAACGAGACTTTGGCAGTACCGGTGTCCGGGGCGGCGAAGTTTTTCAGGAAACGCACCGCTTCGACGCTCGGGTGCGTATCGAGGCCCGGATAAACGTTCAGGGTTTCGATCTCGATGTCCGCCACGCTAGACAGCTTTTTCGCCTCGCGCACGATCACTTCGGCACGCTCACGCATCTGCTCCAGGAACTGCTCCAGATCGTCCGCCGGCAAGTTACGCACCTCGAAATCCAGGGTGCACAGGTTCGGCACGATGTTCAGCGCCTTGCCGCCGACAATCTGCCCGACATGCACGGTGCTGTAAGGCACGTCGTAATCCGCATCCTGCGCGCCCTGCGCTTGCAGTTGCTGCTGGCTCTGACGCAGTGCCGCGATGAAGTCGCAGGCCAAGTGAATCGCATTGACCGAACGCGGTGCCAGCGATGAGTGTGCTTCCAGGCCGCGACAGTAGGTGCGGTAAGAGCCCTTACCCTTGTGCCCCAGCACAAACTGCATGTTGGTCGGCTCACCGATCAGGCACAAAAACGGCCGCACCGGCACCAAGTGCAGCACGTCGAGCAAACGTCGTACACCCACGCAGCCGGTTTCTTCGTCATGGGACAGGGCGATTTGTAGCGGTCGGCTCAAAGAATGGTCGGCGGCATCGAGCATGGCGTCGATCGCCAAAGCAATAAACCCCTTCATGTCGCAACTGCCACGGCCGTAAATCCGGCCGTCCTGCACCGTCGCCTGAAACGCTGGAAAGGTCCAGGCCTGCCCCGCTGCCGGCACTACGTCGGTGTGCCCGGACAGCAAAATCCCCGGCAATTCCTTGGGGCCGGTGCTGGCGAACAGGTTGGCCTTTTTGCCTGTCTCGTCCTTGACGATCAGCGACTCGATGCCCTTGCTCAGCAACAGGTCGCGCACGTACTCGATCAGGGCCATGTTCGACTCCGACGACACGGTGTCGAAGGCCATCAGGCGTTTTAGAATGTCCAGTACACGGGGTTTCATGAGGCCCTGCTCCTTTGCTCAGTTGTCCGTTGCTCGGCTGAAGCGGCGAACCGGCGGATGGAGAACGGCTCGATCGAGGTACTCGTGCTGCCGGTGCTGATCAGTTCCGCCATCACGTCGCCGACGCCGGGGCCGAGCTGGAAGCCGTGGCCGCAGAAGCCGAACGCGTAGTACAAGCCGTCAACGTTGCCGCTCGGCCCCATCACCGGCAGGGAATCGGGCAGGTAGCCTTCGATGCCGCTCCACACGCGAATGATGTTCAGGTTGCCGACACCCGGCAGCAGGCGACGCATCTGCTCCATCTGATTGAGAATGCTGCGCGGCTCGACATAGGCCCGGCGGTTGAGCATGTCCGGTTTGCTCCGGTAACCGCCGCCGATGATGATGTTGCCGCGCGGGATCTGCCGGAAGTAGATCACTTCCTCGGGAATTTTGGTGTACACGCCGATCACCGTCGGCAAGGTGTAGGGCACCGGTTCGGTCACGGCCATTTGCGGGCCGTGGGTGTCCAGCGGCACCGGTTCGCCGAACTGCGCCGAGAGTTTCTGGCCCCAGGCACCGGCCGTGATCAGCAAGCGCTCGGCGCTGAACTGACGGCCATCGGTGGTGGTCACCGTGAACTCGCCGCCGACCTTCTGCACGTCGGCGACTTCGGTCTGTTCTTCAATCCGCGCACCGAGGCGGCGTGCCGCTCGGGCAAATGCCGGTGCCGCCAGACGTGGATTGGCATGGCCATCGTGGGGCGCGTAAGAGCCGCCCTTCACCTCCGGCCCGAGGAACGGAAAGCGCTCGTGCAGCTCGGCGCCGCGATAGATCTTCAAGTCCAGTTGCGCCGCCTCGGGCGCTGCCGCGTAGGCTTCAAGCTCAGGGATTTCGTCTTCGCGATAACACACGCGCATGTGCCCGCTGGCGATGAATTCCAGGTCGTCATCGATCAGTTCCGGCAGACGTTTCCACAGCGCCCAGGAACGGTTGGCCAATTCCAGTTGCCCGAGGAAGCGTCCCTGACGCCGGACGTTGCCGAAGTTCACCCCGCTGGCGTACTGACCGATCTGGTCGCGTTCCAGCAGAATCACCGACTGCCCGCGCTGGCGCAGGAAAAACGCCGCCGCCGAGCCCATCAGGCCGCCGCCGACAATCACGACATCGGCTTTGTGTAGCGTCATGGCGACACCTCCTCGGTGAGCATCGAAAGGGGTTTGACCGGCGCCTGGCCGCGTTGCCGACCGACCTGTTGCACGCTGACGCCCGCGGCGGCGGCAATCACTTCGGCCCCGGCCTGGGAGCAATAACGGCCCTGGCAACGGCCCATGCCGACCCGACTGAAGGCCTTGGCCCGATTGACTTCACAGGCGCCCTTCTCGCTCACGGTGCGGCGCAACTCGCCGGCGCTGATCATCTCGCAGCGGCAGACGATGGCTGAATCCGGTAGCGCTTTGGCTTGCGCCGCAGGCCAGGGAAACGCCTGGGCCAGGCCGAGGCGAAACTCATCCATTACCGCCAGCGCATGCCGTTGTTCGTCGCGCAATCCGATGTTTACCGGTTGCTGCAGATCCTCCAACAACGCCATCGCCACCAGTCGCCCGGCGTGCTCGGCGGCATCGGCGCCACGAATCTTCGAACCATCCCCGGCGGCATACACACCGCTGACCGAGGTCCGGCCCGCTTCATCGACGGCCAGCCACCATTGGCTGGAAGCCTCATCGAAGCGCATGCGGCAACCGGCCAGGTCTGCCAGTTGGGTTTCCGGGCGCAAGTGATAACCCAGGGCCACGGCATCGCAATCGATCGTCAGGGTTTCGCCTTTCGCCGTGCTGATCCGCACACCACTGACCCCGTTGGCGGCATCGCCCAGTACTTGCAGGGGGGTGATCCCCAAGTGCACCGGGATCTTCGCCCGGTACAGCTGCGCGAGCAGTTTCATCCCGGTAAACAGCAACCCCGGCCGCGCCAACAACTTGGGCAAGGCGCCGATGCGCTTGCTGATTGGCGAGGTATCGAGCACCGCCGCAACCGTGGCGCCTGCTTTGACGTATTGGCTGGCAACCAGATACAGCAGCGGCCCGCTGCCCATGAACACCACGCGATGGCCGATGGACACCGCCTGGGATTTCAGTGCGATCTGCGCCCCGCCGAGGCTGTAAGTGCCCGCCAACTGCCAACCTTCAATCGGCATCAAGCGGTCGGTGGCGCCGGTGCACAGGATCAGTTCGTCGTAATCTACCGTCGAGTGCTTGCCCTGGCTGACGCAGCACAATTGCCCCGGCGTCAGGTTCCACACAAGGGTGTCTGGGCGGTAGTCGATCTGCCCGCGCAAACGGTCGAAGCTCTGATGCAAATCCTTGGCCTTGGCAGCTTCGGTGCCATACAAGGTGACGTAATCCCGGGTAAATCCTTCGGGCTGGCGACGGTAGATCTGCCCGCCATCCCGGCGATTCTCATCGATCAGGATCGGTTTGAGGCCCGCCACCAACAGTGTTTCAGCACAACGAATGCCGGCCGGCCCGGCGCCGATGATAACGACCCGATGAGTGCTCAGCCGTGCAGTGGCCATATCGCCTCCGGTTGTGTGGTGACGATGTCCAGCCCTTCGCGGACTTCATTGGAGCAGGCACGCAGGCGTTCGCCGCTGCGGGTCCAGACCCAGCAATCCTGGCAGGCGCCCATCAGGCAGAAGCCGGCGCGACGGCCCGAATCGAATTCCGATTGGCGCAACGCGTTGCCTTGGGTCAGCAACGCAACCATTAGCGTGTCGCCCTGTAATGCCTCGATAGGCGAACCGTCCACCGTCAGTTTGACGGTCGGCCGGCCCTGCTCGGCCAGCCTCACAAAACGCCCCTTCATGCGTAGGCTCCCAGGCTCATGGTGGTTAGGTCCCGCTGAGTTTTCAGCAACTCGGCACTGTCGTGATGGCAAAGGATTTCGCTGCCGCCGTCGATGATCCGCCGGTTCGGCGCGGTGCGATTGCACAGGCCGTCGACCCGCACCGGGCAGCGACTGAGGAAGGTGCACAGCTCTGGCACATTGGCCTTGGCGCCGATCGGCGGCAGCGTGCCGCAAGTGGTGCCGCAGTTTTCCAGCCAACCCTGTCGCAACTCCGGCACCGAATGGATCAACAGGTCGGTGTAGGGATGAAACGGTGCCTGGGCAAACGACTGCCGACTGCCGGCCTGGACCTTGTGGCCGCTGTACATCACCACAATGTCGTCGCACAGCGCCCGCACCGTGGAGATGTCATGGCTGATGAACAGATACGAGACGCCCAGTTGCTGGCGCAGATCGCGCAGCAGTTCGAGAATCGCCGCGCCGACCACGGTGTCCAGCGCCGAGGTCACTTCATCGCAAAGGATCAGGTCCGGTTTCGCCGCCAGGGCCCGCGCCAGGTTGACCCGCTGCTTTTGCCCGCCGGAGAGTTCATTCGGGCGCCGTTCGGCCATGGCTCGCGGCAGGCGCACCAGGTCCAGCAGCTCGCCGATACGCTCGCGCAACGCGGCGCCCTTGAGGCCGAAGTACATCTTCAGCGGACGACTCAGAATGGTGCCAACACTGTGCATTGGGTTGAGCGCGGTGTCGGCGTTCTGGAACACCATCTGAATCCGTCGGAATTGCTCGTCAGTACGCTCGGACAAACTGCCGCCCAATGGCTGGCCATCGAACGTCAGGCCGCCCAATGCGGGCGTCAGCAACCCGGCCACCACCCGCGCCAGGGTCGACTTGCCAGAACCCGACTCACCGATCACGCCGATGGCCTGGCCCCGGCGCACAGTCAGGTCGATGTCTTCCAGCACGCGGATTGCCGGCATGCCTTGCATATTCTTGTTGCCATAGCCGGCGGTCAGCCCCTGGATGGTCAGCAGCGGCGTTTCTTCGGCGATGCCGCAAGGCGGGCGAATTGTCGTGTCCGGGCGGGCCGCCAGCAGCAGGCTGCGGGTGTATTCATGGGCCGGGGCTTTGAGCAACGGCGCGGTGGCGCTCTGCTCGAAGATCTGACCGCCGTTGAGCACCACAATCTGATCGGCCATTTGCGCTACGACCGCCAAGTCATGGGACACATAGACCGCCGTCGCGCCACGCTCGCGGACCACGCGCTTGAAGGCGCGCAGCACGTCGATCTGGGTGGTCACGTCGAGGGCAGTGGTTGGCTCGTCGAGCACCACCAGCAATGGATCGCTGATCAGCGCCATGGCCGCCATCACCCGTTGCAACTGCCCGCCGGACACCTGATGCGGATAACGCTGACCGATGTGATCAGGGTCCGGCAGGGCCAGGTCGCGGAACAACTCGATGGCTTTGGCTTCCAGCACGGCCCGGGCCAAACCGTGAATCAAGGCGCCCTCCACCACTTGGTCGATAAGCTTTTTCGCCGGGTTGAACGCGGCGGCGGCACTCTGGGCGATATACGAAACGCGGTTACCGCGCAGCCCCTGCAGCTCGCTTTCGCTCAACGCCAGCATGTCGTGTTCGCCGACCTGCACCACCCCGCCCGCCAATCGACAGCCGCGCCGGGCATAGCCGAGCAGCGCCAGGGCGATGGTGGTCTTGCCGGAGCCGGACTCACCGATCAGCGCCAGCACTTCACCTTTGGCCAGGGAGAAACTCACGCCCTTGACGATTTCCACCTCGCCGCGCTCACCACAGGCGACCACGCGCAGGTCTTCGACTCGAATCAAATCACTCATCTCAATGACCTCCCGCACGTCGACTACGCCGTGACGAGAGTCGGTCGATGAACAGATTCACACCGATGGTCAGGGTGCCAATGGCCAGCGCCGGAATCACAATGGCCGGCGCGCCCTGATTGAGGCCGCCGATGTTCTCGCGCACCAATGAACCAAGGTCGGCATCCGGTGGTTGCACACCCAGGCCAAGGAAGCTCATGCCACTGAGCAACAGCACGATGAAACCGAAACGCAGCCCCAGATCGGTCAGCACCGGGTTGAGCATGTTCGGCAGGATTTCCACGCAAGCGATATATAGCCGGCGTTCGCCGCGGGTACGGGCTACTTGCACGTACTCCAGCGCTTCGATGTTCACTGCCATGCTGCGGGCAATGCGAAACGCGCCCGGAGTGAAACTCAGCACCGCGGTGCAGATCAGCAACAGCACCGAGGAGCCGAAAGCCGAGACCATGATCAACGCCAGCATCTTGCTCGGGATGGAAATAAAGGCATCCATCAAACGGCTGATCACCTCGTCCAGCCACTTCGGCGAGACCACCGACAGCAACGCGCATCCGGTACCCAGTGTGCTGGCCAGCACCGCTGAAACCAGCGCCAGGCCCACGGTGAACCGCGCACCGACGAGAATGCGGCTGAGCATGTCGCGGCCCAGGTAATCGGTGCCCAGCGGGTAGGCGGCACTGAGGCTGTCGAAGACGTTGTCGGAGATCACTTCGCCTACCGGGTGCGGCGCCAGCCAAGGGCCGAAGATGGCCACCAGCAACCAGATCACACACATCGCAGCGCCGACCAGACCGAGCCACGACGGCCCATGGGAGACCTTGCCCAGCGCCAGTTCGGGGCCGGCAGGCGCCGATTTCGCAATGAGATCGTTCATTGGTTTCTCAGCCTCGGATTGGAAAGAATCGCGCACAGGTCGGCAATCAGCACCAACCCCAGGTACGCCGTACAAAACAGCATGGTGCAGGCCTGAACCAGCGCCATGTCGCGGTTGGTCACCGCATCGACCATCAGGCTGGCGATGCCGGGATAGTTGAAGATCGTCTCGACGATCACCACCCCGCCCAGCAGGTAGGACAGGCTCAAGGCGATGGCATTGGCAATCGGCCCGATGGCGTTGGGCAAGGCATGGCGCAGTACGATTCGCATCGGGCTCACGCCTTTGAGCCGGGCCATTTCCACATAGGCGCTGTCGAGTTGATCGATCACCGCCGCCCGGGTCATGCGCGCCATTTGCGCAACAATCACGCAGCACAGCGTCATCACCGGCAAGGCGTAGGTGCGCAGAAATTGCAGCGGTGAGGTGATGTCGCTGGCATAGGACAACGCCGACAGCCAGCCCAGGTTCACCGCGAAGATCAGCACCGCCAGGGTCGCCACCAGAAACTCCGGCACCGCGACCAGGGCCAGGGTGACAAAGCTGAGGAAGCTGTCGATGCGCCCGCCCCGGCCCATGGCCGAACCGATGCCGAGGATCAGCGCCACCGGCACCGACACCAGCGCCGTGACGGCCGCCAGCATCAGTGTGTTGGGCACCCGCCCGGCCATCAGCTCGCTGACCGGCATGGCATTGGACACCGACTGCCCCATGTCACCACTGAGCAGACTCATCAACCAATGCAGGTAACGCACCACACCGGGTTGATCCAACCCCAGCTTCAGGCGCAAGGCCGCCACCTGTTCCGGCGTGGCGAATTGCCCGAGCGCCTGTTGCGCTGCGTCCCCCGGCAGTACCGCCGTAATGGCGAAAACCACCATGGACACGATCAACAAGGTCACGACCGCCGCGCCCAGGCGCCGGCCGATCAACCACAGTGTGTTGCTATTCATTGCCCTACCCTCATGCAATATCCCCGCGTTACATGCTTGTGCAGCCGATCAGGCATCCAGCCAGACCTGCTCGGCGAACATGTAGCCCATGAAACCGCCGAGGGGGTTGCTGCCGTAGCCCTTGATGCGCTGGTCGACGCCGTCGATGTTGCTGATGAACACCGGCACGCCGATGCCGCTGTGTTCATGCACCAGGGTCTGCATGTCGGCGTACATCTTGCTGCGCTTGGCGTCGTCGGTTTCACCGCGGGCGAGCATCAGCAACTGGTCGAACTGCTCGTTCTTCCAGCCCGACTCGTTCCATGGCGCGCTGGACTGGAAGAACTGCGAGAACATCACGTCGGCGTTCGGCCGCGGGTTGATGTTGCCGAAGCTCAGCGGGTGCTTCATCCAGTGGTTGGACCAGTAGCCATCGCTGGGCAGGCGGTTGACGTCGAGCTTGAGCCCGGCCTGCTTCGCCGATTGCTGCAACAGCACGGCGATGTCCACCGAACCGGTCGCGGCGGGCGATGCCACCAGCGGCATGCTGATACTTTCCATGCCAGCCTTCTTGAGCAGGAATTTGGCTTTTTCCGGGTCGTAGACCCGCTGCGGCAGGTCGGCGTTGTAATAGCGCGAACCAGGGGAAATCGGATGGTCGTTACCGACCACGGCAAAGCCACGGAACACCGCGGATTTGACCTGTTCACGGTCTAGCAGGTACTTCATGGCCTGAGTGAATTCGGCGCTTTTACCCGGCATCTGGTCCTGACGGATGATCAAGTCGGTGTAGTTGCCCGACGGCGCATCGACGACCCGGTGTTTGGCGCTGGCCTTGATCCGCGTGGTCGAGCGCGGGTTGACCTCGTTGATCATGTGCACGTCGCCCGACAGCAGCGCGTTGACCCGTGACGGTTCGTCGGCAATGGCGATGAATTCGATCTCGTCCAGGTACGGCAGGCCCGGTTTCCAGTAGCCGGTGTTACGCGCGGCAATCGAGCGCACGCCCGGTTTGAATTCCTTGACCTTGAATGGGCCCGTGCCGATGCCCTGGTTGAAGTCGGTGGTGCCTTCGGGAACGATCAACAAGTGCGACACCGCGAGGATCGACGGCAGTTCGGCGTTCGGCGCGCTCAGGCGGATCTGCACTTCGTGGGTGCCGGTGGCCTTGATCTCTTCGAACTGCGCCATCAGCGGCATGACCTTTGAACCGGTCAGTGGGTCCTTGTGGCGCGACAGCGAGAACACCACGTCGGCGGCGCTCAGGGTCTTGCCGTTGTGGAAGGTCACGTCCTTGCGCAGGGTGATGATCCACAGCGTCGCGTCGGTGTTGTCGATGCGCTCGGCCAGTTCCAGTTGCGGCACCAGGTGGCTGTCGAAACGGGTCAGGCCGTTGTAGAACATGAAGTGGCGCACGTAGTCGGTGGACAGCGCGCCCTTGGCAGGGTCCAGGGTATCGGCGGTGGAGCTGGACATGCCGGCGACGCGAATCCGCCCGCCCGGCTTGCCTTTGCCCGGGGTCGCCGCTTCTTCGGCGAAGAGCTTGCCGGCGGCGCCGAACAGGCTACCGGCGCCCGCTGCGGCGACACCCGCCACGCCGAGCATCTGCAAGGCGTTGCGGCGCGACATGCCGCGATTGAGGCCTTCGAATACCCGCAGGCTTTCCTGGCCGGAAATCAGTGTCGAGTCGATTTTGTTGTCAGTCATATCAGTTGTACCTGTCGAAAAAATGAGGCTCGAGTGCTCGCGGTTAACCGGAGCGTCCTGGAAACGCAAACGACGGTGACGCCACAACATCAACTCAATGCAAATAGTCCTGGAAGCGGTAATAAGCGCCCACGAATGGCAAGAACCACGGCTTGCCGAAATGCCCGGGAATCGCCGGCCAGTCGAGTTCGCGCCAGGGGTTGGCCTCGACGTTGCCGGCCATCACCTCGGCCATCACCTGGCCCATGTGCACCGACATCTGTACGCCATGGCCGCTGTAGCCCATGGAGTGATAAACCCCGCCGTGCTGACCGGCCCGAGGCAAGCGATCGGACGTCATGTCCACCAGTCCGCCCCAGCAGTAGTCGATCTTGACGTTGGCCAACTGCGGGAACATCTGCACCATCGCCGCTTGCAGCACCTTGCCGCTCTTGGCGTCGGACACGCTGTCGGACATCGCAAACCGTGCACGCCCGCCGAACAGCAAGCGGTTGTCCGGGGTCAGGCGAAAGTAGTTACCGATCATGCGGCTGGTGACATAGGCGCGCCGACCGGGCAGCAGCTGATCGATCAGGAACTGTGGCAGCACCTCAGTGGCGATCACGAAACTGCCGACCGGCACGATCCGCCGCCGATACCAGCCCAGGCCGCCGTGCTGACAGGCACCGGTCGCCAGCAATACTTGTCCGGCGTGCAGCGACCCCTTGGCGGTGTTGACCCGATAGCCGCCGGCCTGGGCTTTCCAGTCCGTTACTGGCGTGCCTTGATGGATCAACGCGCCATGACGCGCCGCCGCCTCGGCCAGCCCCACACCGAAGCGCCCGACGTGCATCTGCACGCAGTTGCGCTGCAGCAAGCCGCCATGGAACTGGGCCGAATTCACTTCAGCGCGGGTCTGTGCGGCGGATAGCAACTCGACCTCGGCATCGACTTCCCGGCGAATCAGTTCGCAGGTACGCGCCAGGCCTTCGTAGTGCATCGGCTTGGCCGCCAGTTTGAGCTTGCCGTTGCGCTTGAGGTCGCAGGCGATCTGCTCCTGCTCCACCAGCGACACCACACTCTGCACTGCGCTTTCATAGGCCTGGTAATAAGCGCGGGCCTTGTCGGCACCGAGGCTGGCGCTCAGCCCGGCGTAGTCCTGCGCAACGCCGGTATTGCACTGGCCGCCGTTGCGCCCGGAGGCTTCGCCGATCACCCTTCCGGCTTCCAGCACCACCACACTGGCGCCCTTTAGCGCCAATGCCCGAGCCGCCGCCAGGCCGGTGAAACCACCACCGACGATGGCCACGTCGACCTGCCCGGGCAATGCACCGGGCTGAGCACCGGTAAACGCCGGTGCGGTGTCGAGCCAGTAGGATTCACTGCCCATGTCTAACCCGCCTATGCCAAATGAAGAATGCCGTTACCGTTCGACTCAGAGACCGACCAGCGCCGCCAGCCCACCGATGTCGGTGATCTGCTGGTAGCCGTAGAAGGCATTGGCCGGGACTTCGTGGCCACGGGCGACGAAGGCCTTGTTCTTGATCTTCATGTCGTGGGCCGGCATCAGGTCGTAACGGAAACTGGAAGACACATGCAAGATGTCTTCCGGGCCGCAGTTGAGGTTGTCGAGCATGAACTCGAATGCGGCCAGACGCGGCTTGTAGGCTTGGGCCTGTTCGGCGGTGAAGACTTTGTGAAACGGCGCGCCGAGTTTGTCGACGTTGGACATGATCTGGCTGTCGCTGGCGTTGGAGAAAATCACCAGAGGAATCTTGTCAGCGATTTTCGACAGGCCGGCCGGCACGTCCGGGTGTGGGCCCCAGGTCGGCACGGCGTCGTAATACAGCTGACCTTCGTCACGGTATTCGATGCCCCAACGTTTGCAGACTCGTGCCAGTGCGGTCTTGAGGATTTCGTCATACGGCATCCAGTCCCCCATCACTTGATCCAGACGATAGGCGGAGAAATCCTTGACGAA
Source organism: Pseudomonas sp. PDM09 (assembly GCF_014852305.1). Lineage (NCBI taxonomy): Bacteria > Pseudomonadati > Pseudomonadota > Gammaproteobacteria > Pseudomonadales > Pseudomonadaceae > Pseudomonas > Pseudomonas sp. PDM09. The sequence continues at coordinate 345,406 of NZ_JACVBI010000005.1, forward strand.
CTGATCCATCTGCTCTGGCACCACGCGATCGGCGAACAGTTCGCGAGTCATCGTGCCCATGTGGAAATTGGTCAGCGTACCGTAGCAGTCGAACGTAATGAATTTGGGGCGAAGAAAGCTCATTGAGTGCGGTCCTGAAGTTCGTTGAGGTCATGGCGCGACAGGCATTCGCTGCGTCTCGGGAGCGGCGATGCAACGCTGCAGCACACGGTCATTACAACACCGTGAAACCAGCAGATGGCGTTAAAAGCGACCTCTGCTTGATACAAACCACCGTTTTAGCCACCCCCCTCAGCAGACTTTGCGGCTCGCTCCAGCCTTGGGCAAACCCCGTATTTGTGCGCTTTTATGGACCTTGATGGCTGCGCGAGGCTCAAAAACGCCCGCATTCACGGCAGAACCTGCGCCGGGCTGAACGAAAACGGGCGCGTCCCTAAGGAAGCGCCCGTTTGGGTGCGGTTGAATCACTTGACGACTGCTTGCCCCTCCCCGTAGCAGCTGCCGAGCCTGCGAGGCTGCGTTCGGCGGCGAAGCGTCGTGAAATCAGCTATCGCGGTGTATCAGGAAAACCTTGCATCCCGGGTTTGCGACGGCTTCGCCGCCGAACGCAGCCTCGCAGGCTCGGCAGCTGCTACGGGTGACCTTTGAGCGTGTTATTGCACAATATCGATCAGCACACTCTTGAAACGCAAATTCGCTTCGAACGCTTCGCGCCCAAGATCCTTGCCGATGCCGGAGCGTTTGTAGCCGCCGGTTGGCAGGATGTAGTCGTTGCTGCGCCCGTAACGGTTGACCCACACCGTGCCCGCTTCCAGACGCCGGACCAGCCGCAACGCACGATTGATGTCAGCGGTGTGCACCCCCGCCGCCAGGCCGTAGGTGGCGTGTGCGGCCAGGCTCAATGCCTGCTCTTCATCATCGAACGCCTGCACCGTCAGCACCGGGCCGAAGATCTCTTCGCAAACCGCCGGGTTCTGGTTGTCCAGACCCGCCAGCAAGGTCGGCTGGTAATAAGCCCCACCCAGCCCTTCGAACAACCCGCCGCCGGTCAACACCTCGGCCCCGGCCTGACGCGAACGCTGGACGATGCCGTCAATACGGCTGGCCTGCAACCGGGAAATGATCGGCGACAGCGTGCTCTCGGAAGACCAGGTCGGCCCCGGGCGCAGCTCTTCGAAATACGTCTGCAAGTGCGCAATGAACGGTTCCATGATCGAACGTTCAATCAACAACCGCGAACCGGATACGCACACTTGCCCGGCGTTGCCGGTAATGGCCAGCGCCACGGTGCGCGCGGTTTTCGCGATGTCCGGCACGTCGGCGAACACCAGTTGTGGGCTCTTGCCGCCCAGCTCCAGCGTCACCGGTTTCGGCCCCACCAGCGCGCAGGTGGACATGATGCTCGACCCGGTCGCCGTGGACCCGGTGAAGGTCACCTTGCCTACGCGCGGATGACGGCACAAGGCATCGCCAGTGATACGGCCATCGCCTTGGACCACGTTGAAAATCCCCGCAGGAATGCCCGCCTGCACCGCCAGCTCGGCAAAACGCAGGCTGGAGAACGGCGTCAGCTCCGACGGCTTGAGCACCACGGCATTGCCTGCGGCCAGCGCCGGGGCGACTTTCCAGGAAGCCATACTCAACGGGAAATTCCACGGCGCGATGGCGGCAATCACGCCGTACGGTTCGGCGATCTGCATGCCCAGCCGATCAGTCTGGGTGGCCGCGACATGGCCGCCGTGTTTGTCCGCCAGTTCGGCAAAAAAACGAATGCCTTCCGCCACATAAGGAATATCCCAGGCGATCACATCTTTATGCGGACGAGTCGAACCCACCGCTTCCAACGGCGCCAGGACGGCGGCATCGGCTTCGATCAGATCGGCCCAACGGCGCATGACTCGCGCCCGTTCCCGAGGTGGACGGCTGGCCCAGTCGCTGCGATTAAACGCCTGCCAGGCATCATTGACCGCCTCATCTACCAGGTCGGCATCGGCGATCGGCAACTGGGCATAGGCCTGGCCGTCCGAAGGCCGGACCACTTCCAGTCCCGGTCGGGCATCGCGGTATTGACCGGCAATAAAGTGAGCGCTGCGCACAGCGATAAGGCGAGGATCGAAGCTATCCATGGAGCACTCCAAAAAGGGACGGCGAGTCGTGAACTCAGGCCTCCATCGTAGAAAAAAAGCCCAAGCATTTGCTGCCGACCTTATGGGGCAATTAAGTAGTAAGTGTGGTCTGTACGCCTTCGACGTGAGGAATCTGCCGAATCTATCCGGCCCCCTTGCCAGGCCTTCACGCAGATGGGATACAGGCACCCTAGCGCCGGAAAACCGGTTGATCGCGCACACTGAAAACGGAGACTCGCCATGTCCGCCTCGCACCCTTCCACTTATGTCTATCGGCCGATGACTGCCGCCGATCTGCCCTCGGCCCACGCCTTGTCCGTGCAGTTGAAGTGGCCCCATCGCCTGGAAGACTGGGCGATGTTGCAGCGGGTCAGCGAAGGCTTCGTGGTGCTCGATGGCGAGCGATTGATCGGCAGCGCGTTCGCCTGTCCGCAAGGCAAATACGCGACCATCGGCCTGGTGATCGTCAGTGATGACTATCAGGGCAAGGGCATCGGTCGCCGGTTGATGGAGCTTGCGCTTGAGGCTTGCCAGTCATGCACGCCGATGCTCAATGCCACCCTCGCCGGCGCACCGCTTTACGCCAGTCAGGGTTTTGTCGAATTCGGCCGGGTTCAGCAGCATCAAGGCCAGGCGCAAGCACCCGCGCTTGAAGCGCTGGCGGACGGTGAAGAATGTCGCCCGCTGCGCGCGGCTGATCAGGTTCGTCAACTGGAACTGGCCAACGCTGGCAGTGGGCTCGACCGCCAAGCGGTGCTTACGGATCTGTTTGATGTGGTCGAGCATTCGGTGGGCATCGAACGCAACGGTCAGTTGCGAGCCTTCGCCCTGTTGCGCCCCTTCGGCCGCGGTCGTTGTATCGGTCCGGTCATCGCCGAAACCCCCGAGCAGGCCAAACGCATGATCGCCGTGTTGTTGGCTGAGGTGCCGGACGCCTTCGTACGGATCGACATTCCAGCGGACAGTGGCTTGGGCGAATGGCTGGAGCTGGCCGGCCTCAAACAGGTCGACACCGTGGCACAAATGGCACTCGGTACACCGCCGCAAGCGGTCAGCGGCGTTCGCCAATTTGCCCTCGTCACCCAAGCCATTGGTTGACTCCGGCGCGCGATGAAACAAGCGCCATCCAACACCTTCTCCCCCCCATTTGCAGGGAGCGTCACCCGCATGTCTCAACCTACCGTTCTGCTGTTGGCTCGCGCCGACGGCAGCCGTATTTCTACGCCTTTCAAAACAGCACCCTTGAGCTCCATCGATCCGTTCATGGACGGTCGCCAGGTCGCCTACACCGGGCCCGACGGCGTATCGGCGGGCATTGTTCACACCAGCAAAACCCTCGATATCGATGACTTTCCGCACACCGAAGTGATCGTGGTCCACGCCGGGCATGTCGTGCTGCAATCCGCGGAGCAGATGCTGGAACTGGGGATCGGTGCCAGCGCCGTGATCGGTCGCGGTACGGCGCTCAAGCTTCAGGCACAACCCGATACCTGCTGGGCCTTCTGCGCCGTCACCAACCCCACCGCCAAACCGACGCCGGGGCTGACCGCACTCGACCCATTGGCAATGCTGTCCCCTTCGGCAGCCCCGGAACCGCAAATACTGATCGGTCCTACGCCGCAGTGCCGCTCCCGCAATGCCTTCGAAGACGACGCCACTGATCTGCGCGTCGGTGTCTGGGATTCGACGCCGTACACTCGCCATGGCCGAGCGCACAAACTCAACGAGCTGATGCACCTGCTCGAAGGCAGCGTGACCTTGCAGGCGCCGGATGGAACCCGCGTAACCGTCAACCCCGGCGATACCGTGTTCGTACCGCAAGGCGCGCCATGCGCCTGGAGCAGTGCGCGGTACGTGCGCAAGGTTTATGCCGTCAAATAGCGCTCACTAGTAGCTCTCGTAGGTGCAGAACCTGTGGGAGCGGGCTTGCTCGCGAAGGCGGACTTACATTCAACACGGATACTGAATGTTATGGCCTCTTCGCGAGCAAGCCCGCTCCCACATTGGATCTGTGGCGTTCGCAAAAAAACGGGCTCACAGCAAATCCTTTGTGGGAGGCTCAGGAGCTCGGCAGCGGCTACAAGGCTGTGCCTCAGAACTTCCCACCCAGCGGATATTCAATCGCCAGACGAATCTGATCGGCATCCAGCTCGGCCTGCGCCGAATTCCCCCGATGGACCGCATGCCGCAGGGTAAACCCAAGGTTTTTCGCCGGTCCCGACTGCACCACGTACTTGGCTTGCAGATCTCGTTCCCAATGTTTGCCGCCCTGCCCGTAACCCAGCCATTTGTAACCACCGCTCGGGTCCATATGACTGCCATCGATGCCGCTGCCGCGCACATACAGTGCGCCAAAGGTCAGGCCGGGAACGCCGTAGCCGGCCATATTCAGATCGTAGCGGGCCTGCCAGGACGCTTCCTCGGGTGCGTTGAAGTCGGACAGCGCCACCGCGTTGCTCAGGTAGATCGCGCCACGGGTCACGTAGTCGTAGGGCGTGTCGCCATCGACCTTTTGGTAACCCAGGCCGAAGCTGTGGGAGCCGACCTTGTAGGTGGAAAGAAAACTCCAGGTGGTGTTGTCGATACGGCCGGACAAGGCTTTGCCGGTGTCTTGGGTTCGATACAGATTGAGGTCGAAGATCAGGTCCTGGCCGGCGGCCAACGGTTGCGTGTACACCGCGCCCAGATAGTGCTGACGCCATGTCTCGTCGTACTCCGCACTGAACAGGCTGGCATTGAGCCCTTTGATCGAGGTGTTACGCACGCCGATCAAATCGAAGCTGTTGCCCTGTTTGCCGTTGGAGTAATTGACCACGAAGCCCTGGTCATGGCTGGTGGCATTACGGTCGGTGCTCTCATTGAAGTGCCCGCCATACAACGTTGTGCCGGGCAGTTCGCGGCTGGTCAGCAGCCAACCGGTGGCGGTCTCGGGCAACAAGCGACTGTCTGATGAACCGAACACCGGGGTTTTCACTCGCTGCTCGCCGTAGCGTAATTCGGTGGAGGAAAAACGCAGCTTGGCCACCGCGCCGCCTCGGCTGAACTCGTCTTTGGGGTGACCTTCGTTGTCGACGCCCAGCAGTCGGGCCTTGCCGGCGCGCCCGCCTCCGCTGTCCAGTTGCCAGCCGGAATACAGGTGCGCGTCCAACCCAAAGCCTACGGTGCCGGTGGTGAAACCCGAGGCCACATCGGCCATCAAACCATAAGCCCATTCCTCCGCCAGATCACTGCGCTGGGCCCTGGGTTTATAGGCATTGCGCGCGCCATTGCTGAGCGAGCCGTGTTCATAATCGCGACGGTCATAGACGCTGCGATTGAGCAGGTTCCATTGGCCGTCCTCTAAAAAACCTTTGGCATTGTCTTGTTCCGAGGCCTGAGCGAGCAGGCTTTGCCCTCCCAAGGCCAAAAGCAGGGCGTGCGTGGTCAATGTCTTCACAGTTTGACTCCTGGAAAATCAGTCGTACGTAGCGGGTCTGCAAGGTGTCCCGCCGAATGGGGGACACCGAAGGGCAATCAGAGGTATTTGAGAATCGCGATGTCGCGACGGCGCTGTTTGAGGTTGGCGAACCAACGCGTCGGGAAGAACAGCAACACCCCGAGAATCACGCTCCACAGCCAGACCATGGGCAGGTCATCGAAGCCGTAATAGGTGCCCTGATTGGCGCCCCAGATGGCGACGGCTACCAGGTACATGGCCTTGAGTACGTACAGGTGCAGCAAATAGAAGAACATCGGCGCACCGCCGTAGATCGCCAGGGTCGCGGTGGACCAGCGATCCTGGGCCTTCTCGAACAACGCCAGAAGGATCAGCCCCAGGCCGAGGGTCGGCATCAGGAACATCAGCGACGGCGGGTACTTCTTCGCGCTCATGAAGCTCATGAACGTGCGCAGGGAGTCACCGGTCTGCACCCAAGGCTTCTCGCCGTAGACGTTCAGGTAACGAATGAACACGAACGCCACCAGCAGGCCGACACCGACTTTCAGCAACCGGGAAATCCGCTCGGCCGGTTCCATGTCCTTGCCGAACCACGGCCCGATGGCCCAGCCCAGCAGAATCACCCCGATCCACGGCAACACCGGATACGTGGTGCGAGCCCGGGTGAACTCGGTGATGTCGATGAACACCCGCTGATGCAGGATCGACCACGGCACGTAGAACGGCGACTCCGGCCCCACGGTCACGCCGTCGAGCAGGTTGTGCCCGACGACAATCGCCACCCCGAGCACGATCAGCCAACCGCGCTTGAAGTGCAGCAACCCGGCGAGCGCGATCATGCAGATGCCGATGCACCAGATCACTTGCAGCCACAACGTTTTGGGTGGGAACTCGGCGTTCCACGCAAAGCAGACGAATGTGAGCTCCAGAAACACCAGGAACAGCCCGCGTTTGAGCAGGAACACTGACGTCTCGTTGGCCGTGTGTTTCTGGCTGTAGAGCCAGGCCGACAAACCGGTGAGGAAGATGAACACCGGAGCGCAGATGGTGCTCAACAATCGGGTGAAGAACAGGTCCGGGGTCACGCTCAAGGCGTCGATCGGGTCGGTCACCTGGCGGTGCAGCAAAAAGGTTTCCCGCACATGGTCGACGAGCATGCAGAGCATGACGAAGCCGCGCAGGGCATCGATGGCGAGCATCCGGGTGTTGGCTTTTGCAGCGCTGGAGGCAAGCGCAGGGGAAACACTTCCCGCCTGCCCTGCCACGCTTGTGAATAGGGTCATATCAGTCACTCATGTCGTGGTCAGTGGACTACCGCTGGCTCAGCCCTGTTTCTTCAGCCTGGCAACTTCCGATGCCGGCAGCTGCGACGGCGCCCGCGGCAAGGGTACCTGACCTTCCTTTCGATAGAACGACAGCGTCGAACTGAAGCTCTTCACGTCAAAGGGTTCGGCCTGGCCCTGGGCATTGATGCGCTCGCCGGCGGTGTGGTCCTTGTATTCGACGGCCACCACATAGGTGCCCTGCCAAGGCAGCTCGAAACTGACCTTGCCAGTCGCATCGGTGCGCCGGGTAAACACTTCACCGGAGCCGGTTTCCAGTACCACGTCTTGATCCGCCAAGGGCTTGTGCGCGTAGAACACCTGGAACTGCGCCTTGCCGGCATCGGCGACACCGGTAGGCACGATATCCAGCGTCAGTTCCGGTGTGCGGGCACGCAAGTCACCGACCCAACGGGTGGCGGGCGTCCAGTAAGCCTTTTGGGTTTTATCGCCTTCATGAAGGTCGAAGATCGGGTAATGCGCGTCCTCGGCCAGCAGCGAGTCATCCACTTTGGTTTGATGTGCCACGGCAAACGCCTGGCGCTGTAAGGTCAGGCTCAACGGCTGAGACTTGTTGCTGATCGACCAGCCCTTGAGTTGCCGGAACCGGTCCATCCCGCCCGGTGTGACTTCCAGCATGTTCTTGTCATATTCCCCGTAGTACAACGCCAGGGGTTGCCCCGGTGGCTGCTCGTACCAGATTTGATGCGCCTCGCTGCTGCTTGCCAGCAGGAAGACGCCGTAACCCAACAGTGCTTTTTTTGCGTGGCTCATTCGCATTTTTTGCGCTCCGATTGGTGTTGTTCAACGGATCGTTGCAGCCCTGCAACGATCGGCCCCTCTCTCTGAACGCATTACAACGCAGGCTATTTTGCGCTTCGTCCCGAATTCATTGCTCATTACGCAAATGAAGACTGTTTTTGCCGCGTAAACAGCTCTTTATGCGGCCTGCGCCAGTGTGAAGCGTGCAGAGAGACTCTGCGGCCCTAATGTCCAATCGAGGTGCACGCCCCGTAGCAGCTGCCGAGCAGCGCGAGGCTGCGTTCGGCTGCGCAGCAGTCGTAAAATCAGGCACCGCGGTCCGTCAGGCACACCGTGCATTCAGGATTCACGACTGCTTCGCAGTCGAACGCAGCCTCGCAGGCTCGGCAGCTGCTACAAAAGGTGCGCCCCAGAGCGGCATCAGCCCGTCGCGCGCCTTTAAAAAAGGCGCGGCAGGCTGCAAGGGCATGGAATGGACGATGGATGTGTTCGCGGAGGGAGTTTCAGTGACGCAGTAATTTGCGCAGCGGCACGCCGTCCTTGAGCACGGGTGATTTGATGACGATGTAGCTGAAGTACTTGGAGATGCCGATGTTCTTGTCCAGCAGGCTTTCGATCACTTCCTGATAATGCTGGATGCTGCGGGTCATGAAACGCACCAGGTAATCGTAGCCGCCACTGATCAGGTGACATTCGAGCACTTCATCGACCAGGCGGATATTGGATTCGAACTTGGCGAAGTCTTCGCGCTTGTGGTCGCTCAAGGTGATTTCGGTGAATACCGTGACCGAGTCGGTGATCTTGGCCAGGTTCAGATGGGCCTTGTAGCTGGAAATGTACCCGGCCGACTCAAGCCGTTTGACCCGTTGCAGGCAGGGGCTGGCCGACAGGCCCACGGCATCGGCCAGGCTGACGTTGGTCATGCGCCCATCCTTTTGCAGCTCAACCAAGATGCTGATGTCGATCCGGTCCAGTTTTACTAAACCTTCCATTGCGTACCTCTTGACTGCCGTTTGTAAGACAATCTTCTAGCAAAATCAGCGCCGTAAAGACAGCTGATGCTGAGCCACCAGATCCGCCATGCTGTTGATGCAGTAATCCGCCGCGCACGGCGTCGGGTGTTTGCCCCGGCCGCGACAGATCAGGCAGACAGCGCCCGCCCCCTGTGGCCGGGCGGAAGGCCGGGTCACCTGGAGGATGGTTTTGGCATCAAGCTCATTGGCCGCCAGCCAATCGTGATCCCGCAGCGGATCGCTGGCCAGAGAAATAAAGTCGTCGGGCATGATTCCCAGGCGCTCGCACAGCAGGCCCCGATCCTCGGCATCGCGATCGCCATGCACCAACAGGCGATAGAACTTGCGCAGGTACAGCATGGCGCCGGGTGCGTCTTCGAACAACGACCAACCCGCCACCGAGCGGGCAAAGCTCATGCCCTCCTCCCAACTGGCTTTCAGCCCCCAGCGCTCGGCCAACTGACGGTGGGCGAAACACAGCAAGCCGCTGAACCCCAGCTCGCCGAAGCGCGGGTACAGCGCATGCACCACCTCGCTGAATTCGGCCAGTATCTGTGCCTTGTCCGGGTGGCCGCCACGGCTGTCGAGCAGCGGCTGCAACGCCGTCCAGACCCCGGAATCGCGATCCACCAGGACCTCATCGCAATCGATCAACAGCGCTCGATAATCAGTCAGCCCCATGGTGTGTAAAGCCTCCGATGATGCATTCCATCAATCCATGCTCCATAAATGCTCACGGGCGATGCCATGTGGCACCGCCCGGAGCAGGCGTGAGCTCAGTTCAAGACTCGTGCCAGCGCCGCGTCGAGAATCTGCAGCGCTTCGTCGACCTGCGCTTCGGTGGTCACCAGCGGCGCGAGGAAGCGCAGCACGTTGCGGTACACGCCACACTTGATCACCAACAAGCCACCGGCTCGGGCTTCGTCGATCAACCGTTGATTCAGGTCGGCATCCGGGGTGCGCGCGTCATCATCTTTGATCAGCTCGATCGCCAGCATGAAGCCGCTACCGCGTACGTCGCCGATACGCGGGTAACGAGCCTGCAAGCTCAACAAGCCCTGACGCAGACGTTCGCCCAAAGCATCACCACGGGCCAGCAACTGCTCTTGCTCATAAGCCTCGATCACCGCCAGCGCCGCCGCGCATGACAGCGCGTTACCGCCGTAAGTGCCACCGAGGCCGCCGGGTAACGGCGCGTCCATGATCTCGGCTTTGCCGACCACACCGGACAGCGGCAAACCACCGGCCAGGCTTTTGGCGACAGTGACCAGGTCCGGCTGAATGCCGGCGTGCTGAAAGCCGAACCATTTACCGGTGCGACCGAAACCGGTCTGGATTTCATCAAGGATCAGCACAATGCCGTGCTTTTCAGTCAAGGCACGCAGGGCCTGGAGAAATTCCGTCGGTGCCGAGAGGAAACCGCCATCGCCCTGCACCGGCTCGATGATGATCGCCGCGACCCGCTCGGGCGCCACTTGGGTGGCCAACAATTCGTCCAGTGCCTTGAGCGCCATGTCGCTGGTCACGCCGCGATAGGCATTCGGATACGGAGTGTGGAAGACCTCCGGCGCGAACGGCCCGAAGTTCTGCTTATAGGGCTGGCTCATGCCGGTCAGCGTGGTGCCGAGCAAGGTCCGGCCGTGGAACCCGCCGCGAAAGGCGATCACCGCCGAGCGGTTGGTGTGGGCGCGGGCGATCTTCACCGCGTTTTCCACGGCTTCGGCGCCGGAGGTGAAGAACGCCGCTTTATAGGATTCCTGACCGCCGATCATTTCGCACAGGCGCTGAGCCAGATCGAGATAAGGCTTGTAGGCCACCACCTGGAAACAGGCGTGGGAGACTTTTTGCAGCTGCGCCTGCACCGCCGCGACCACCTTCGGGTGATTGTGACCGATGTTCAACACACCGATACCGCCGACAAAGTCCAGGTAGCGCTTGCCGTCCACGTCCCACAATTCTGAACCTTGGGCCCGATCGATCACCAACGGGTGCGCGGTAACCAGGCCACGTGGCACGAATTGATCGCGCTGACGGAGCAAATGAGGGGTTTCGTCGACTTTGCTGTTCATGGCATTTCCCATCGTGAGTCCGGCAACCGGGAAGTGGTTGCGATGGTGTTCAGGTTAAGGCTTGCGCGAAACGAACTACGCCGAACTTGCCCCCTGAGAAATTCGGATCGACTGTTTTCACCCCGCCAAACGGCAGATTCCTTCAACCCGCCGAATCTGCCGGTGGATGGCCGATAGAACCTCACACAACGCGTTAACCCCGGTGCTTTCGACAGATCCTGCGCTGGCGTTGCGCGATGATGGGCAGCACCTTCACCTTTCAGGAAATGCCCATGGCCCTGCTGTATAAAGCTGACCCTGTGCGCGGCGAACAGTGGAAAGCGCTGTTCGCCGAACACGCCCCGGATATCGAATGGCGCGCGTGGCCGGACCTCGGCGACCCGAAGGACATTCAGTACCTCGCCGCGTGGCAGGCACCCGACGATCTCGAGGTTGTGCTGCCCAATCTGCAAGTGCTATTTGCCTTGTCCGCTGGCGTCGATCAACTCGACCTCAATCGCCTGCCGGCGACCTTGCCGGTGGTGCGCCTGCTGGACCCCGGCATCACCCGTGGCATGTGCGAATACGCCAGTTTTGCCGTGCTCAGCCTGCACCGGGACATGTTGCGCTATCGCCAGCAACAAATGGCCCGCTGCTGGCAAGCGCACTTGCTGCAACCGGCCGCCAGGCGTCGGGTCGGGGTCATGGGGCTCGGCGCTCAGGCGCAGCAGATTCTGACAACCTTGCAGCCGCTGGGCTTTGCCTTGTCAGGCTGGGCGCGCAGTGCCCATCACATTCAGGGGGTCGATTGCTATGCCGGCAACCAACAGCTGCCAGCGTTCCTCAGACAGTGCGACATTCTCTTGTGTGTATTGCCGCTGACCGAACAGACCCTGGGCATTCTTGATCGCAGGCTGTTTGAGCAACTGCCCCGAGGCGCGGCGCTGATCAACATGGGCCGTGGCGGGCATTTGGTGGAGGGCGATCTGCTTGAGGCATTGGACAGCGGGCATTTGAGCGGCGCGGTCCTTGATGTGCTGCAGCAGGAACCGGCACCGGTGGATCATCCGTTCTGGCACCACCCACAGATTCTGCTGACACCGCACATCGCGGCGATGACCCAGCCAGAAAGTGCCTTTGGTGTGTTGCTGGAGAATATTCGTCGACATCAACGGGGCGAGCCGATGTCGGGCGAGATCGATCGCACGCAGGGTTATTGATAGCCTAATGCCGGTTAGCCACGCCACGACGCACTCTTTGTAGCAGCTGTCGAGCCTGCGAGGCTGCGTTCGGCTGCGCAGCAGTCGTCAAACCCGAACTTGCGGTGTATCAGGCAAATCGCATCAGCCGGATTTACGACTGCTGCGCAGCCGAACGCAGCCTTCGGCAGCTGCTACAGATCGCATTACGGCTTAACTAACCGGCATTATGCTCAGGGTCACCCGTTATGCTCAGTGAGTTCCCAGAATATTGTTATCGCAGGAAAAGGACTGCCCTCCTTTCAGCATCAGTCGTTCCTGCATCCTCTGGCAACGCTCCCGTTCCTGCTGCATCGAACGATCGATACTGATATTGCCGGTTTTCTCCGGTTGTTTACCGTCGCCCAGGCGCACTGTCACCCAGGGCTGTTCCGGCTGGATTTGAAAGCGAGTTTTTTCTTCGATGGGTTTGGCAGGTTTGGCGGCTTCGATCGCGGCCGGTTTTGGCAGTTGATCGGAGGTGACCCCGTAACGGGTCAGAATCGAGCTCTGAGGCAGTTCTGCGGCGGCGGTTGCCGATAACAAGGCCAGCGCCAGACCGAAGGTGTACCTCTTGCTGTTACTCACGTTGCAAAATCTCCTGTACTCAATGGCAGCATGCAGCACCGGCGTTATAGGGATAACGCGTGGATGGGCTGATGGTTTAGTGCCAGATTCCTGTTGGTGCAGGTATTGGAGTTCGAGAGTGACCGGCGGGTCACGTAGACAGGCAGGTTTACCGCGTTATCGTTCATCGCGAGCAGGCTCGCTCCCACATTGGATTTCATTGTTCAATCCCTGTGGGAGCGAGCCTGCTCGCGATAGGGCCCTTACCGGCGCCGCATCACCCTCAAGCGATCACAATCCCCCCACTGGACAAACTGTCCAGCCCGACACCCACCAGGGTCACCGAATCACTGCCAAACGTCAGCAACGTATCCTGCCCCACCGCCGTGGCATGGGCCCGGTAGTCATCGTTCGGCGCAACGCCCTGAATGCCGAGGAACACCAGTTTGTCGTTGGCTTGATAACCCACCACCCGATCCTGGCCAAACGCGCCGCTGAACAGGAACGTATCGACCCCGCCGCCCGACTCCATCAGGTCATTACCCGCCCCGCCGACAAATACGTCGTTGCCGGTGCCGCCGATCAAATGGTCGTTGCCGTCCAGGCCAAACATCCAGTCGCCGGTTGCGTGCGCCTTGAGCGTATCGGCCCCGGTCGTACCCTTCATGCTAGAGGCGTACTGGGTCAGGTTACTGCCGACCGCAAGGCCATTGGCGGTGACGCTGTGGGTCACGTCATCCTTGAACACCCCCCATAGAAACCCCGGCTCCTTGGTGACGATGCTGCCGATATCGCGGGTGATGCTGATGCCGCCATTGGCGTCGCGCACGTACAGGTTGCCAGCACCGTCATTGGCAAAGGTGAAGTTCTTCACCGACTGCTGCAGGTCCAGCACGTTGCTGCCCTTGCCGCCCAACAGGATGTTGTAGCCGCCGCCATCCCTGAAGGTGTCATTACCGTCGCGGCCTTCCAGGTAGTCGTTGCCCTTGCCGCCCTGGATCAGGTCATTGCCGTCGCTGCCGATGATGAAGGTGCTGCCTTTGTGGGTTTCGGCGTTGCGGTTCAAGTCCTGGACCCAGGTGTTGCTGCGCGCCGGGTCCGAGAGGTTGGCGACGATGATGGTCGAGTCTTTGCTGGTCAGGTCGTAGAACTGCGACTCCAGCACCCGGGTCATGCCGTCGCCGTAACCGGTGGGCAAATGCGAGATCCAGGTGGGGATGTTGAGGATCGAATACGGCAGCACGTTCCACGCCGTCGAGGCGTAGTGGTCGTTGAAGCTGACAATGTTATCGGTCGTCGAATCCTTGGCGGCATCGTGCACACCTACCGAGGCCAGGTTGAATGTCGAGCCATCGAGGGCGCGGAACACCGGGTCGTTTTCATAACCGATGTTCAGCACTTTGTCGCTGCTGCTTTGGGTCGGTGAGGCGTAGGCGATGTAGTTGGAATCCTGGTAAAAACCGGACCACTTATCGCTGCTCAAGTCCGCCAGGCTGTTGACCGCCAACCCTCCGAGGCTGTGGCCGCTGACCAGCACGTCCTTGCCCGACAGCCCATTGGCCTGGGCAAACGCTGCAACGTCACTGAGCAGATTGCCGAAGGCTTCACCTACGTAGTTTTTCGCATAATCCTTTGGTCCTAGCGCTGCCATCAGGTCGTTGATCACATCACCGATGGAGTCACCGATCTGGATTTCTCGTGGGCCGCTGGTGCCGCGAAAAGCGATGCCGATTTCGGTGAGATGACCCTGGGCGTCGTACTTGCCGAGGATCTCCACTTGGGCGCTGGTGTAACCGTCCTTCTCGCCGAAGAAGGTTCCGCGAGCGTCGGTCTTGCCGTCATAGCCCAATTGCGCGGCGGTGATCGGCGTCCAGCCGGCTTTTTGCACGGCTTCCAGAGCAGCCTTTTCCGAATCGGGGTTCCAGGGAATGCCGGGAATGACGCCCTGGGAATCGGTGCCGCCAATCAGCGCGGTGACCAGGGTTGCCGGCAAGCCCAGGCCGAAGCCGTTTTGCTGGTAACCGGTGGCGAAACCGTTGTCGAGGTTGTGATAGGAATACAGCGTGATCGCCATGGCGTCGCTGAACAACGCCTTGGAGTCTGCTGTGCCGAAGTTTTTGTAGTCATACACACCCATTGGTATTGCCTCTCTCTTTGTTGGAATTGTCAGAGATAGCTCACAACCAGGACGCCTCACTGACGAGGCGCCCCGGAGCCTTTAGTGCATGCAGCCTTTACGCGAAGGTAATTCCCGAAGCCGAGAGATTATCCAGACCCACGCCCACCAGCGTTACGGCGTAATCGCCAATCTTGAGCACAGTGTCGTTGCCGGCCTGGGTCGCGTACTGGGCGTAGTCATAACCCTGCCCCGCGCCCTGGACGCCCATGAACACCAGTTTGTCGCTGCCCTGGTAGCCATTGATCGCGTCGAATCCGAAGGCGCCGCTGAACAGGAAGGTGTTGTTGCCGCCCCCCGAGGCCTGCATCACGTCATTGCCCGCGCCACCGACGAAGGTCACGTGGCTCTTGTCGCTGCGCAGCAGGTCGTCGCCGGCGTTGCCGAACAGCCAATCGCCATCCAGCGTCGCCGCCAGCGTGTTGCTGTAGCCATCGCCGTTGAGCGAGTGGTTGTAGTGGGTCAGTTCCGTGCCATTGAGCAAGCCATTGGCGGTGACGTTGTAGGTCACCTCCTTGCTGCCCCACCACGAGCCCGATTCCTTGCTCACCAGCGCGCCAATATCGCGGGTCAGGCTGATGCCGCCGTAGGCGTCGCGCACGTACAGCGTGCCGTCGCCATCGTTGGCAAAGCTGAAGTTCTGCAACGGCTTCTGCAGCTCGAAGGTGTTGCTGCCCTTGCCGCCCAGCAGCAGGTTGTAGCCACCGTCATCGCGGAACCGGTCGTTACCGTCTCGGCCTTCGATGAAGTCATTGCCCGCGCCGCCCTTGAGCCAGTCATTACTGTCTGTGCCGATGATGAAGGTGCTACCGGTGTGCGGCTCGCCGCTGCGCCCCAGGTCTTCGACCCAGGTGCTGCCTCGGGACGATTCCGACAGGTTCGACACGATCAGCGTCGAGTCCTTGTCGGTGAGGTCGTAGAAGCGCGAGTCAATCACCCGGTTCAAGCCGTCGGCATAGCCCAACGAACCGTGGGCCGACCAGTTCAACGGATTGAGAATGCTGAATGGCACCAGGTTCTGCGCGGTGGAGGCGTATTGGTCATTGAAGTTGACGATGTTGTTGGTCGCCGACTCCTGATGACCGTCGTGCTTGCCCAGCGAGCCACTGCTAAACGTGGTGCCGTCGAGCACTCGAAACACCGGGTCATTCTCATAGCCGATGTTCAGTACGTTATTGCCGGTGGCGCTTTGGGTCGGCGAGGCGAAGGCGATGTAGTTGGCGTCCTTGAAAAAACCGCCCCAATTATTGCCGCTCAACTCCGCCAGGCTGTTGACCCCTAACCCGCCAAGGCTATGCCCGCTGACCACTACGTCCTTGGCACTCAGGCCATGGACGATGGCAAACGCGGCGACGTCTTTGAGCAAAGTATCGAAGGCGTTTTTCGCGTAGTTCGTCGCGTAATCCACCGGGCCGACCGCGGCCAGCAGATTGTTTTTCATGTCGCCGAAGGTGTCGCTGTACCCCAGGCCGCCGGTGCCACGGAAGGCGATACCGATGCCGATCAGCTTGCCTGCCCCGTCGTATTTACCGAGCACTTCGGCTTCGGCGCTGGTGAAGCCGTCCTTCTCGCCATAGAAAGTGCCTTGCGCCCCGACGTTACCCTGATAGCCCAACGCTGCCGCGCCAATCGGCGCCCAAGCGGTCGCCGGCAGTGGCTGGCCGGTTGGCGTGTAGGCGTAGAGCGTCAGCGCGATCGCGTCGGAGTACAGCGCTTTGCCGGCTTCACTGCCGGCATTTTTATAATCAAACAGTCCCATGTGCTTGCTTCCTTTGCGTCAAATCAGAACTGCCAGTCCAGGGTCAGGCCCACGCCGTGGTCTTTTTCCCGGGAGCCGAGCAGCCCGTTGTAATCCAGGCTCAAACGGGTATCGCGGCCCAGCGCCAATCCGGCACGGGCACCGACCACCGCGGCATCGCGGTCCATGGACACGCTTTGCACGCTGAACGCGGTGTTGCCGTTGACGAAGGCCAAGTGGTCTTCGGAACGGGTGTTGCTCAGGTTGTGCTGCCAGCCGAGCGTGCCGGACAGTTCCAGCTGTTGCTGGTCGGACAGCGCAATGGTTTTGCTCGCCCGCAGGCCAAGGGTCGAAAGCACCACGTCGCGGTTGTTTTCACCCCCCTTGAGTGCGGCGGCGTCACCTTTTTCGCTGAAGCTTTCAGTGTTCAAGTGCACGTAGGCCAGATTGACGAACGGCTCCAGAGCGACCGGTTGCAGGTCCAGGCGATACGCCGCTTCGGTGAACAGTTGCGCGGAGGTCGCATCGCGTTTGGATTTCTGCTTGCCGCTGACACCGTTAAATTGCAGATCACGTTTGACGTCGATGCGATGCCAGCTGTAAGCGCCACCGACGCTCAGGCGCAACGCGTCGATTTCATGGCCCAGGTACGCACCCAAGTGGTAGCTGTCGACCGAGGCCGACGAATGTGTGCCATCGCCCATGCTCAATGAACTGTCGCTATAACCGGTGACGAAACCCAGTCGCGTATCTTCAGTGATCAAGCCATCGACACCGGCCAGCAACCCGCCAATGGAGCTGTTGGAACTGGCGTTGTCATGCCCGCCATCGCTCTTGCCCCAGGCGCCGAGCACTTTGAGCCAGGCGTTGCTGCGGTCATCGGTGGGTGCCCCGGCGTCGAACAAATCGTGCTCACGCAGACGCTCGCCAACCGCATCGCGCAGGTAGCGGCTGTCGTTGATCAGCAGCGTGCCGATTGCCGGATGAATTTCCCCGGAGAGTTGCTGGAACGCTTGTTGCGCGACAGCGGCGGTCGGCGACAGCAGCAGGGTTTCGTAGAGCGGATTGCCTGCGCCCAACTGCTCGGCGGCAGCGGCCACGGCGCGTTGGTTCGGAGTTTGGCCAACGCTGGTGAAGGACGTTGCGTTGCGCACCACCGCCAGTTGAATGCCGCCAGCCGAGTAGTCGAGGGTGCCGCCGAGGAACAGGTAGTCCGGCACCACCGCACCGAAGCGCCCTTCGATCCCGCCGGCCGCTTGCAGGATATTGTACTGATTGCCGAGCAGGGATTTCGCTTCGCTGGTGGTCAGCAATGTCGGGCTGTTTTCCAGAGACAGGCTGACCGTTGCGCCCTCAATGATCGCCTTGCCGCCGGCAATGATCTGGTCGCTGCTGGTGGGTGACAGCTCTACGGCGTAGGTCGAGCCAGGCTCGAAAGTCACGTCGCCCGCCACCTGCAAGGTACCGATGGAATTGCCGGGCGCCACGGTACCGCCGCTTTTCGCGGTCAGCGCCGCGATGCTGCCGTTACCGCCGAGGATCCCGCTGTCATTGACGGTGACGGCCGACAGCAGCGAACCGTTGATAGCCAATCGGCCCTGATTGACCAGGGTCGGGCCGGCGTAGGTGTTGGCGCCGGTCAGCACCAGCGTGCCGATGCCCTGCTTGGTCAGGCCACCATGACCGGAAATGTCATTGCGCCAAACGTCGAGCCCGCAATGCACGTCATTGCACACACGCTCGGTGGGTTTGCCGGCGTCGATGATCGCGCCGATACCCGGCAAGTCCGCGACAAACTGGCTGGAGCCGTAGGCGCCGTCGATGCGGAATTCCTCGGGAATGTCCTGCTCGGTCACGAACATCGCCGGGCCATCGATGCCTTTGCGCAGGTTGATCATGCCCCAGCCGTACAGCGAGTCGACGCCGGGTGCGCCGAGGTCGGTGGCAGTGGTGCGCAGTACGCTGGCGACTTGCGCGCCGGTCATGTACGGGAAGCGTTCCATCAATACCGCCACAGAGCCCGCAACGTGCGGCGCCGCCATGGAGGTGCCGTTGTAATTGGCGTAGCCGGTGGTCAGGTCATCGGCATTGGTGCCGCTGATAATCGAGCTGTAGATGCGGCTGCCTGGTGCCGACACGCAGAAACTCGCGGTGTAGCCGCAGCGTGACGAAAACGTACTGATGTTGTAAGGGTCGGGGCTGCTGGTGTCCGGATTTCTCTGCAACGCGGCGACGGTCATCCAGTTCGGCGCGATCTCCGGGACGAAGTAACCGAGGCCGGCGATGGCGTCCGGGTTGTTGAGGTTGTAGTCGTTGCCGGCGGCGAAGATCGTCACGATGCCACTGCGGGCCGCCGCGATGGCGCCGTCGTAGGCACCGCCGGGTTTGGTCCCGAGCAAGGTCTGGATCTCGTTGAACTGCAGTTGCGCGTCTTGCACGGTGAAGTGCGGGTACGCCGGGTCGCGGCCACCGAGGTCGAAGCGATCCGTGATGCCGATGCCCCAGCTGTTGTTGATGATCCGCGCACCGCTGGCGATCAGGGCATCCCAACCGGCCTTGTACACCGCGCCGTCGTTACCACGAATGATCCCGTCTTCCGGGCCCGGGTCGCCGTTGTCGGCGCTGATGATTTGCGCACCAAAGGCGACGCCGTGCATCGGCCCGCCATCGCGACTGCCCGCGGCGATCCCGCCAACGTGAGTGCCGTGGGCACCGAGTTTGCCGTTGGAGCCCACCGAGGGCGAACCGTCATACAAAAAGGCATCCCCGGCTTTGACCGGAATGTACGGGTCGGTGTATTCGCGGATGCCGCTGGTGACCAGCGTGATCACTTTATTGGCCCCGGAAAACTCCGGGTGCAAGGCGTAAACCGGTTGATCGAAAATCCCCAGTTTCACGCCTTTGCCGGTGTAGCCGGCGGCGTAGGCCTCCTGAGCATTGATCGCCCCCAGGCCCCAGTCAGCGTTGAACTCTGTGCTGCGCCAGCTATCGGGATCGCCTGTCCTGCCGTTTTCCACGTAGGGCGCCGCGTGTGCGGTGCCCAAGGTGGCCAATGCGCAGAGCAAGGCAAGGTTGTTGTACTTGTTATTCATCGAGCTACCGTCCTTAGTTGTGTTGCAAAAATCTTTGTGGCCGCCTTGTCCTGCTGATACACCACGCGTTAGCGCGATCTGTAGCAGCTGCCGAGCTGCGCGAGGCTGCGTTCGGCGGCGCAGCCGTCGCAAACCCTGCCTGCAAGGTCTTCCTGACACACCGCGACAGCTGACTTCACGACTGCTTCGCAGCCGAACGCAGCCTCGCAGGCTCGGCAGCTGCTACAGACAACGCAGGCTTCGGCAGCCGCTACTAAAACTGCCAATTGAGACTCAGCCCGACGCCGTGGCTTTTCTCGCGGCTGGCCAGTTGGCCGGTGTAATCGAGGTTCAACCGAACATCCCGGCTCAAGGCCAGGCTGGCATGGGCGCCCACCAGCGCCGCATCGCGAACCAGTGGCGAGCTTTGCACCACGAACGGAGTGCCGCTGCTGGCAAACGCCAGGCGTTCCTCGGAATCGGTGTGGCTCAGGTTGTGTTGCCAGCCGAGGCTGCCGCTCAGGTCCAGTTGTTGCTGGCCGGACAGCGTCACTGTTTTCAGTGCGCGTACGCCCAGGGTGCTGAGTACCGCGTCACGCCGGTCGCCACTGCTTTTGAGCGCGGCGGCGTCACCTTTCTCGGTGAAGCCCTCGGTGTCGAGGTGCACGTAAGCCAGGTTGGCGAATGGCTCCAAGGCCAGTGCTTGCAGGTTCAGGCGATAAGCCGCTTCGCCGAACACCTGGGTGGTCCCGGCGTCGACCTTGGTTTTCTGTTTGGCACTGACGTCGCCGTATTGCAGGTCACGTTTGACGTCGGCTCGATGCCAGCTGTAGGCGCCGCCGGCACTCAGACGCCAGGCGCCCAGTTCGTGGCCGGCATAGGCGCCCAGGTGATAGCTATCGACTTGTGCTGATGAATGAGTTCCGGAGCCCATGCTGACCGAACTGTCGCTATAACCGGCGACCAGGCCGACACGGGTTTCGTCATCGACAGCGCCATCGACACCGGCCAACAAACCGCCAATCGAGGTGGTGTAGTCGGCGGTATCGTGACTGTCATCGGTCTTGCCCCAGGCGCCCAATGCCTTGATCCAGCCGTTGTTTCGGGAACTGTTGGCGTTGTTGAGACGCTCACCCACTGCGTCGCGCAGATAACGGCTGTCATTGATCAACACCGAGCCCAGCGCCGGGTAGATTTCCCCCGACAACTGCTGGAAAGCCTGTTGCGCGGAACTGGCGGTCGGCGACAGCAGCAGGCTTTCGTAGACTGCGTTACCCGCGCCAAGCCCTTCCACTGCGGCGGCGACAGAACGCTGATTCGGCGTTTGCCCGACGCTGGCGAAGGTCGTGGCGTTACGTTCAACGCTGAGCTGAATACCGGTCGCGGCGTAATCGAGGCTGCCGCCGATGAACAGGTAGTTGGGCAACACCTCGCCGAACTGGCCTTGAATGCCGCCCGCCGCTTGCAGGATGTTGTACTGATGGCCCAGCAGGCTTTGCACTTGTTGGGTGCTGAGCAAGGTCGGGCTGTTTTCCAGGGACAGGCTCACGGTGGCGCCGCTGATCGTGGCCGTTCCGCCGGCAATAATCTGGTCGCTGCTGGTGGGGGACAGTTCGACGGCATAAGTCGAACCCGGCGCAAACGTCACATCGCCGCTGACTTGCAGCGTACCGATGGAATTACCGGGCGCCACGGTGCCGCCGGAATGGGCGGTCAACGCAGCGATTCGTCCGTTACCGCCAAGGGTGGCACTGTCATTGACAGTCACCGCCGACGTCAGCGAGCCGTTCACCGCCAGCAAACCGCCGTTGACCGTGGTCGGGCCGCGATAAGTGTTGTCACCGGTCAGCATCAACCGCCCGGCACCGGACTTGATCAGGCGGCCTTCGTAGACTCGGTTGGCGGCGGCGGAATCGCGAGTTGTGCCCACTGCGTAATCGGTCTGATCCTGCTGACTGGCGCCAACCGGAACGCCGCTCTCCCAGCCCTTGTCCTTCAACGTCTGTTGCCAGGCGCTGCGTTCGGCGGTGTCTTCGGCCTGACGCTGAATCAGCGCCTTGTCCGAGATGTCATTGCTCCAGACATCGCTTTGCCCTGCCCCCAGATTGGCGTCGAACGACCCGAGCAATTGCCCCGGCCCGCGCATCGCCCGTTCGAGGTTAGCCACACCCCAACCGGTGCGCGTACTCGGTGCCTCGGTGATCGAGCCGTCGAGCTGGGTCGCGGTGGTCAGCAGCACCTCCAGCGCCTGCTGATTGCTCATGTACGGATAGCGTTCCATCACCAGCGCCAGTGCCCCGGTGGCATGCGGTGCAGCCATGGAGGTACCGGACTTGATCGCGTAACCGCCGCCGGGAATGGTGCTGTCGACCTTCGCGCCCGGCGTGGTGATGCACCAATACTTGGCGATCCCGCACTGGTTGTATTTCTGCTGATTGCTTTGATCCAGTCCCGACACTGCCAGCCAGTGGCCTTCCAGGTCCGGCTGAAAATACGGCAAGGCTGAACGCACGCTGGCATTCGGGTAGCCGCTGTTGCCGGCGCTGAACACGTTGATCACGCCACGTCGCGAAACGTCGGCGGCGGCGTCGAGCCAGGTGCCTTTGTTCCAGTGCTGGGCGTAGGCAGCGTGCAGGTCGTCGAGGGTTCGGTAGCTGACGTCCGGCGGCTGACTGCCCCAGCTGTTGTTGATCGCGCGGACACCGGCATCCGCCAGGGCGTTATAGACCGCGGTGAAGTAGCGTCGGTCGGGGTTGGGGCCGAACAGGAAACTGTCGTTCTTGTTGGTGTTGCCGACGTAGATTTGCGCGTTGTACGCCACGCCGTGCATGCCAGTGCCATCCCGGGAAGCGCCCATGGTGCCGGTGACGTGGGTGCCGTGGGAGTCGTTGTTGGTGTTGAGCGTGCCGTCGACGTTGAACGCTGAGCCGTCAACATAGCTGCCGTTGGCCGTCACCGCGTGATAACGGTCTGCGGCAAATTCGGGATGGCTGGAATCGAAACCGGAATCCAGCGCGCCGATTTTCACGCCCTTGCCGGTGATGCCGGCGGCATAGGCTTGATCGACCTGCATGCGCGCCAGTCCCCAGTCGCGCTGAAACTCTGTCGAGCGCCAACTGGCGGGGTCGCCGGGTTTGCCGGTTTCCAGATAAAGCGCCTGGGCTGGGCCTGATACTGATGAAATCAGGAGCAATAGCGTGCCGACCGACATCGGCTTGATCTGTACGTCCATGTGCATGACATCTCGCTTTTCTTGTTTTTGTAGGAGCTGCCGAAGGCTGCGATCTTTTGATCTTGCGGCGTCTTGCTGACGCTAAAAGATCGCAGCCTGCGGCAGCTCCTACGGGGATATGCGATCTTCCTTGGTCTTACTGGGTCCTTGGGCCCTGGCCAAAGGCCTCATCCACCTTGGCCAGGTCCTGGTCGCTCAAGGTTCCGGCGTAGTAATGCAACTTGGTCCAGGCCATCAAATAGTCGTAGCGCGCCTGGGCCAGATCCCGGCGGGTGGTAAACAGTTGTTGTTCGGCGTTCAGCGCATCGAGGTTGACCCGTTCGCCGCCCAAAATGCTTTGTCTGGTCGAGATCACCAGCGCTTCGGCCGACACCAATGCCTTCTGATAAGCCCGCAATTTATTGACCCCCGACAGGCAGGCGCTGAACTGGCGGCGCAACTGGATCAAGGTCTCCCGGGTCTTGCCATCCAGCTCGTATTCGGCCTGTTCCATGGTGCGGCTGGCCTGCCGGGTCGAGGCCGAGACGCCGCCACCGGCATACAGCGGCACGTTGACTTCGATGCCGATGGTGTTGGTGTCATAACGCTGGTTATAGGTGTTGCCGCTTTCCGATTCGTTCTGGCGCACCGAGGCATAGGCGCTGACTTTTGGCAGATGACCGGCGCGGTTGCGTTCCACTTCGTAGCGCGCCACTTCCACCGCCTGGCGCTGGGAGGCCAGGTTCGGGTTGTTGGCCACCGCCATCTCGTGCCAGGTGTCGTAATTGGCCGGTTGCAGGGTGAAGGTCTGGAAGTTCTGATCCAGTGGCGTCAGGTCGGCAATATCGATGGCCGGCACGCCAATCAGTGCGCCCAGCTCACGCAAGGACGCATCCTGTTCATCGCGCGCCTCGATTTCCTCGGCGGTCGCCAGTTCATAACGTGACTCGGCTTCGAGGATATCGGTGCGCGTGCCTTCGCCTTGGCGGAACATCTGCTCGTTCTGCTGAAACTGCTGCTCGAAGGCTTTTTTCTTGGCCCGTGCGATATCGATCTGGTCCTGAGCGAACAGCGCTTTGGTGTAATTCTCCAGCACGCGAACCAGCAGTTCCTGGCTCTTGCCACGAAAGTTTTCGTCAGCGAACAGCGATTGCGCCACGCCTTTGCGGTACGCCGCATAAGCCTCGTAATCGAGCAGCGGCTGTTGCAGGGTCAAGGTCGAGCCGTAACTGCTGTAGTTGCGGTCCTCGGTGAAGTCTGGTCTCCCCTCATTAATTTGAGTGACCTTGGAGGTGTTACGCCCCTTGTTGTAGTTGTAACCGATCCTGGGTAGCAGCCCGGAGCGGCCGATGGCACGGTTTTCAAGGCCCGCGTCACGCTCCTTGATGGCGCCGAGAAACACCGGATCATTGCGTAACGCTTGCTCATAAATGTCGAAGGGCCCCATGGCCATCGCACTGTTGCACGTCAGCAACGCCAGGGTCGCTGCGAGCAGGGAAAGCTTATTCATACAGCCGAACATCCTTATTCCTCGGTCAACGCGGAGCCTGCCCGGTCGAGCAGCGGTTTGAACAGATAGTTGAGGAGTGAACGTTCACCGGTACGCACGAACATTTCCGCCGGCATGCCCGGCTTGATCACCAGACCGTTGAGTTTTTCCATGGCTTGGTCACTGACGCTGCTGCGCAGCACGTAGTACGGCACACCGGTTTTCTCATCGACCATCTGGTCGGCGGAGATCAGGCTGACTTCGCCGGGGACTCGCGGGGTACGGCTCTGGTTGAACGCGGTGAACAGAATGTCCACCGGCAAGTGCGTGCCGACCTTGTCGATCAAGTTGATCGGCAAGTGCCCTTCCACTTCCAGGCGGGTGCCTTGCGGGACAATCTCCAGCAGCGTGTCGCCCTGACGCACCACCGCGCCTTCGGTATGAACCCCAAGGTTGACGGCGATGCCGTCGGCGGTGGCGATGATTTCGCTGTGTTGCAGGTCGAAGCCGGCGGAAGTCAGTTGCTCTTCCAGGGTCACGCTTTTGAGTTGCGCGTCGGCCAGTTGGCTGCGGACTTCCTTCTGGTATTCCTCGCTGTGCTGTTGCAGTTTCAGCCGGGATTCCAGGATGCCCTGCTCCACCCGACCGCTTTCGCCGGTGTTTTCTGCCAGCTGTTGCTGCACTTGCGACAACTGACGCTGGTAATCCATCAAGCGGTTGCGCGGGATGTAGCCGTTGTCCGCCAAGGGCTGAAGATTACTCAGCTGTTGTTGCAGGGAACTGGCCTGGGCCGTCAGGTCTGTGCGCGCACGGCGCATGCCGGCCAGTTGCGCGCTGGCGCCTTCGATGTTCGCGCGCAGGGCCGCTTGCTCACGGGAAAAGGCTTCGCGACGGCTGCTGAATAATTGCCGTTGGCCTTCGAGTACCAAGGCCAGACGCGGGTCAGGATCGTTGCTCAGTTCGGCGGGAAAACTCACCTGTTTGAGGTTGTCCCGTTCGCTCTGCCACCGTGCCAGGCTGGCCCACGCCATGCGGTATTGCGCTTGCAGCGATTGCACGTCGGCCGCGACCTGGGTCTGGTCGAGGCGGAACAGCGGCTGGCCCTGCTTCACCACTTGGCCTTCGCGCACCAGAATCTGGCTGACCACACCGCTGCTCATCGATTGCACGGCTTTGCGCTTGCCCGAGACCACCACGGTCCCCTGCACCGGAATGCCTTGATCGAGCGGCGCGAGACTCGCCCACGTGAAGAAACTGCCGGCACCGACAATCGCCAGAATCCAGCCCATGCGGGCGAAGAAACGCGCGTCGCGCTCAGGGCGTTCGGCGATGTAGTCGTGTTCCATCGTCGCTTCGCTGTCGTCGTTCATGCGTGTGCTGCTCATACACCCGAATTCCTTGTCGTGGGCTGATACTGGCGGCTCATGCTGAGCCCGCCCGGTGCCTGTGCAGGTTTTTCACGTTGCTGCTCCTGAGCGCCGGACAGCGCCTTGAGCACCTCCTGGCTTGGACCGAAAGCCTGCAAACGACCTTCGTTGAGCACCAGCAACTTGTCGGCCTGGGCCAGGGCCGAGGAGCGATGGGTGACCAGAATCACGCTGGTGCCCCGGGCCTTCATGTGCGCGATAGCTCCGGCCAATGCCGCTTCGCCAACGGTGTCGAGGTTGGAGTTCGGTTCATCCAGCACCACCAGGCTCGGATTGCCGTACAGCGCGCGAGCCAAGGCCACACGTTGCTTCTGGCCACCGGACAAGCCACTGCCGTCCTCGCCCAGCACGGTGTCGTAGCCTTGCGGCATGCGCAGGATCAGTTCATGGACGCCGGCCTGTTGCGCGGCTTCGACGACTTTTTGCGGATCCGCCTCACGGAATCGAGCGATGTTCTCGGCGATGCTGCCGCTGAACAGTTCGATGTCCTGGGGCAGATAACCGATGTAAGGGCCGAGGTCGTCGCGGTTCCAGCGATGAATGTCCGCACCATCGAGCCGCACCGTGCCGCCCAGCGTCGGCCAGACGCCGACCAGCACCCGCGCCAGGGTCGACTTGCCCGAGCCGGAAGCGCCGAGTACGCCCAGCACTTCCCCGGCGCCCAGGTTGAAATTGACTATGTGCAAAGTCGCAGCCCGTTGCCCTGGCGGGCCGGCGCTGACTTGCTCGAAGGTGATCTGGCCTTTCGGCGCCGGCAGCGCCATGGTTTCGTCACTCGGCGGGAAAGCTTGTAGCAAGGCATCGAGACGGCGGTAAGCGAGTTTGGCGCCGCTCCACTGTTTCCACACGGCGATCAACTGATCGATGGGACTCAGTACCCGGCCCATCAAGATGGAACCTGCGATCATCATCCCGGCGGTCATGTCACCCTGAATCACCAGTAAGGCGCCCAGCCCCAGCACCAGGGATTGCAGGCACAGGCGCAGGGTTTTACTCAGGGAGCTGATAACCGCGCCGGTGTCACTGGCCTGATTCTGCAAGCCGAGAAAACGCGAGTGCACCTCAAACCAGCGCTTGCGCAAGACACCAAGCATACCCATGGCCTGAATGGTTTCCGCGTTGTGCAGGTGACTGGTGGCCAGTTGGCTGGATCTTTGGGAAAATCCCGCGGCTTCGCCCAAGGGCTTTTTGGTCATGGCCTCGTTGAGGCAGGCCAGCCCGATCAGCAGTACCGCGCCCGCGGTGGCCAATACGCCGAGCCAGACGTTGAACAGAAAGATCACAAACAGATACACCGGAAACCACGGTGCGTCGAAGAAGGCAAACAGCGCCGGGCCGGTGACGAATTGGCGAATATGGGTCAAGTCGCCCAGGGATTGCCCCGCGTTGCCCTCGCCCTTGAACAGGTTGCGCTCGAAAGCGGCTTGATACACCCGCAGGTTGAAGCGGCGCTCCAGTTGGCTGCCGATACGGATAACAATGAAGCTGCGCACGATCTCCAGCAAACCGATAAAAGCGAAGAACCCGACCACCATCAACGACAACATTGCCAAGGTGGTTTCGTTTTGCGAAGACAGTACCCGGTCATAGACCTGCAGCATATAAATCGACGGGACCAACATCAGCACATTAATCAGTGCGGTAAAACACCCGACACTGATCAGGATGCTCTTATAGTCGCCCAGTGCCTTGAATAACGGTGCAGTGGCCGGGCTCTTCGCCATCTTCATTGGTTTTTCCTGAGGTATTAATCCTCGCCTTACTTGACGAGGTTCCAATTAACTGTCCGCACATGGGTCGAGACATTCTTTTGCCGGTGATCGTTTTGCACATCAATAACAACCCTTTGAGTTCTTCAAAGAGTTCCGGCTATTGATTGGCTGCTTATAACGGCAATAACTATTTTTATATCCAGCCAGGCACTCTTTACTTAATGCGCAGTGCGCTCGAGCGTAATGATCAGACCTGACTTCAAGGTGCTTTTATAAAACCCCTCATGCTGTAGGCTGAAAAATACAATTTTCGAGCCTTCTTTACCGGTCACGGCAATGCCATCCGGTTCCGGGAACCAGCCAATCGCCGACTGGTTCAGCCAGGCACCGAGGCAGTCCGCCCCCTCACCCAGGGTCTGGTTCAACTTGAGCTCGATCGAGCAAACATTCGACGGTTTGTCTTGCAACGCCTGGGACTCGGGCGAGTCTTGCGCGGTGATCAAGGTGGCCTGCCATTTCCCGGCGAGTTCCGACGGGTCGGCTAATTTAAGACTGCGTGCCATGGCTACCTCTCCAAGAAACATCATCAGCGTCGCCAACAGCCACGCGGCTGCTTTGTAGGTAAAAGCGTTCTGGATCATAGGGCGTTTTACTCTGGGTTGTAGCCTTACTCATAACACTTGCCGTTCAAGGGACAGAGAGCGGCGCCTCAAGCGCCGCCCTCCTTTTTACCTTGAATCAGGCCACAATGTCCGAGAACGCCGCCTGGCCAACGGTGCTGACCAGGAAGTCAGCCACGCCGTGCCCGGAGAAGTCCACCGACAACAGGCTGTTACCGCCCGAAGTGGTCAACACTGCATCGCCTGCCGCACCGGTGAACGAGTTCACGAAATGCAGGCCCGCGCCGTTAGTGATGCCGGTCAGGTCGATCTTGTCCAGGCCACTGACAAAATCGAGGATCTGGTCGACCGCACCTGGCTTGGAGTCGCTGCTGGCCGCGAACACAAAAGTGTCCGAACCCGAACCGCCCCACAGTTTGTCCGAACCGCCCGCGCCGAAGAGGATGTCGTTGCCGGCACCGCCCTTCAGTTCGTTGGCCACGCTGTTGCCGATCAGCAGGTCGCTACCCGAACCGCCAATCGCGTTTTCGACGGTGACGCCCTTGGCAATGGACACGTTGCCCACCATGCCGCCAACATCGGAGAACGAGGCTTCATTTAGGTTGATCTTCTGGTTTTGGGTAAAACCGGAGAAATCCAGGGTGTCCTTGCCGCCCGCATCCCAGACCGAGAACACGACTTTGTCCGACGACGAAGACGCGCTCAGGAAGTCGCGACCGGCGTTGGAGTTGAAGCCGTAGGTGGTATCACCGGTACGGGTGGTGGTGTTGGCACCGTAGAGTTTCTGAATGGCGGCGATATCGTCCATCAGCGGGCCGGACGCATAGGCTTCCACACCACTTTTGCTGAAATTCTGGTCGGTATTGCTCTCGCTCCAGTAACTCATGACGCTGTAACCGCGGGTGTCTTCGCCGTAGGTCGCGTCATTGTAAGTAGGTGCGCCTTCACCAGCGTTGTAGTCGCCAGGGTGAGCGAGGCCCAGGGTGTGACCAATTTCGTGGGTCAGGGTCTGACGGCCGTAGTTGTTCAGGTCCGGCGTCTTGTTGACGTTATAACCACCCCCCGTCAGATACCACGACGTACCGTCATAACCCGCACCGGTGCCAGGCAGGTAGGCGAATGCTGCGGCGCCATCCTGACCACCACTGTAGTTACCGAAGGTCATGTGACCGTCACCGCCGAAGGACTTCTCGGTGAAGGTGACATTGGCCACGTCGGCCCATGATTGCATGGCGAGTGCGGCCTGTGCTTTCTGTTGCGCGCTGAACTGACTGAACCCGGTGATACCGTGCTTGTTCATGGTGCTCGACGACGCCGAGGTCAGGAACGTGTAGGTGAGTTCGATTTTGCCGCTGCCGTCCTTGTCCTGGTAGGCAGCGCCGTCGCGCAGCAACTGGGTAGCAGCCTCGTCGACGGAGAAGGAGGGTTTGCCATTGACCGTGAGATTGCCACCCCGATCATACTGATGGCTGAAACTATCGATCTGGTTGTAGGCGGAACTGGGGGCAGCCAGCGCTTGCAATGGCGCAAAGGCCTGTTCGGCAAGATCAATAGCGTTGTCTTTTACTTTCGACATAAACACACTTCCTTGTTTAGCAATGGAACAGTTTTTTGTCCGATACGACAATCTCTGGCGAGATCGTCCTATCACTCGCCCAATGAAGGCGTATAAAAACTGACACAATTTGAAATCAAACGTCTACATTTTTTTTGACGTCAAATTGAGTGGTTCCGGCGAACTCCAGTAAACAGTGCGTGTGCTGTCGAAATATAGTTTGTAGTTGAAGGTTTTGGCCGGATTGTCCGACAATTTGCTATTTAAATATTAAATATAAGTAAGTTGTTTTTCTGTAGATGAATTCGCATTTTTTGGACTTCTTAGTGTGAGTGCCAGTGTATCGCTATCAACTCCAGTTTTTATTGGATGGCCTATTGTCACGACTGCTGCGCAGCCGAACGCAGCCTTCGGCAGCTGCTACAGCGCCACGATTCTTGTAGCAGCTGGCGCAGCCTGCGTTCGGCATGGACATCACTGCGCAACGGCCTATTGTCACGACTGCTGCGCAGCCGAACGCAGCCTTCGGCAGCTGCTACAGGTCTGCGGTGCGCCACGATTCTTGTAGCAGCTGGCGCAGCCTGCGTTCGGCATGGACATCACTGCGCAACGGCCTATTGTCACGACTGCTGCGCAGCCGAACGCAGCCTTCGGCAGCTGCTACAGGTTTGCGGTGCGCCACGATTCTTGTAGCAGCTGGCGCAGCCTGCGTTCGGCTGCGCAGCAGTCGTAAAACATCACAGCCAACACGCATCCCACAGTGGATAATCATGAACACGTGTCACCAGTCCCGCTCGAACAGGATTGGCGACGACATATCGAGCTAGCTGTTTCACGTCCTCCTCCCGGCGAACCGCTCGATCGTGATAGCCCTTCTGCCACAAACGACCGCTTCGCCCCAGCGCCTGATTAATGGCCAGACCACTACGAGATTTGATTCGGCACATCAGCTCGGCCAACGTTTTACCCCGAAGCTGTACCAAACAGTGCATATGGTCTGGCATCACCACCCACGTCAAAAAGTCTGCCCAGTGCTCCTCCTGAGCCAGATGTAATTGTTGGGCAACCAGCCTCCCCATGCGCCAATCGGTAAAAATTGGCTGCCGT
The DNA here is from genome assembly GCF_014852305.1 of Pseudomonas sp. PDM09. Taxonomy (NCBI): domain Bacteria; kingdom Pseudomonadati; phylum Pseudomonadota; class Gammaproteobacteria; order Pseudomonadales; family Pseudomonadaceae; genus Pseudomonas; species Pseudomonas sp. PDM09. The sequence continues at coordinate 376,024 of NZ_JACVBI010000005.1, forward strand.
TCGTGAACGACGGCTGTTAACAAGTAGATGCGTCCAGGCTCCGAATAACGCCCAATGCGCAGATGACCAGCTTTCGAACAGACAGGCATTCCATTGCCTCCTTGTCTATTGACAGAAGGCATGGAATCTAAACCGTTGCAGTCAACCCGACCGGCGCCAATGGCTACAAGATATGACCGCTCAGCTACCCGTACGAATCTTGTTCCACACCCGCGTCCGCACGCGTTTCCAGCCACGGATAAACCTTGCTCAGTTTTGCACACAGGCTGGCAACATCAGAGCGTCGCCGTTCAGTGCATGAACCCTTCCATGAACCCCGCAACCCCACTGGCCAGTTTGCGACGCCAGGGCGCGGTAGTCGGGTTGGCCAGGGTCTGGTCTTCGTAGACGAAGCTGCGGATGATCGCGTTGTAGCCCAACCAGCGGCAGGGCTCGGGCTCCCAGGCTTTGAGCGCGTCGAGACCACCCTGAGCAATGACCCACGGCTGGCGGACCAAATCGGTGTCGCGCTGAAGAATCAGGTCGGCCAGCGTCCGCCCGCCGAGGTTGCTGGCACCGACGCCCTCCCCGCCATAACCGCCGGACAAGGCGATGCCGCTGACCTGATCGCAGAGCATGTGCGGCTTGAAGCGCCGGGACATACCCAGGTTGCCGCCCCAGGCATGGGTAATTCGGACGTTCTTGAGCTGCGGAAAAAGTTCGCTGAACAGGTAGCGACGCAACTCTATTTCGCTGGCGGTCAAGTCGAAGTCATGGCGCAACTTGCCAGCAAATTGATAGCCACCACGGGCACCGAACACCAAGCGGTTATCCGCCGTGCGCTGGCCATAGGTGACTTGTCGGCTGCTTTCACTAAAGGCCTGACCGTGGCTGAGGCCGATTTCGTCCCAGGTCGCGGCGGACAACGGTTCGGTCGCCACCAGCAAACTCTGGACCGGCAACTGGTAACGGTCCAACGGTGGCAATGTGGCCGCATACCCTTCTACCGCCGGCACGATCCAGCGGCTGCGAACCTGAGCCTTGGCCGTACGCAAACTGCCCGACTGCCATTGAATAACCGGGCTGTTCTCATAGATGTTGACCCCCATGCGCCCCACCGTCCGTGCCAGACCTCGGACCAACTTTGCAGGGTGAATGGTTGCGACATGCGGTGCATAGATACCGCCATAAGGTTTGGCAACTCTGATCTGTTGCGCCAATTGCTCGGGACTGAGCCAGCGATAGTCGCTTTCGGTCAGCCCCTGGCGGTAGAGCGTGTCCAGATAATGACGCAGGCTGGCTTCCTGCTCTGGATAGCGCGCAGCACAGTAAAGCACCCCGCCTTTGCGATAATCGCAGTCGATGCCTTCTCGTTCGATGACGATCTCTACTTCATCGGGGATGCCGTGCAGCAGTTCGAAAGAGGCGCGCCGTTGTTCGGCCGGTAAATCGGCGAGCAAGCGATCTTCGCCCAGCAGGTTGCCCATCAACCAGCCACCGTTTCGGCCCGAAGCACCAAAACCCGCGATGCTTGCTTCGACGATGGCAATGTTCAGCTCCGGCGCCAGGCGTTTGAGGTAATACGCGGTCCAGAGCCCGGTGTAACCGGCACCAATGATGGCCACATCGACGTCCAGATCCTGCTCCAGTGCCGGGCGTGCCAGCAATGGCTCCTCAAGTTGATCCATCCACAAACTGATCGTGCGCCACGCCGACATGCAAGACTCCGCTGCTCAAAACTTCGATGGTGTCGATCCTGGGGCGCGGGTCTGTCCAGATCCCGGTGTTTCCAGCGCAGGTGGTAACGCATCAGTGGCCTGGTTTGCAACGGGCCATCATCGGCGTGCGTAAAAGACTCTACGAGAAAAAACCGAGCTTGCCGAAGTTATCGCCAGGCTTCAATGGCCCCCGTGGAATGCCCCCGCCAGTATTGGCCTTTCGCCATAAAATCGGTGTCTCGTGATCTGCGTCAAAAGAAAATGAACCAATCGCTAAACGGACTGAAAAAATCCACATGACTTTCACATCTGGATGCTACTTTTAAAGACAGTCACCGGTTGAGCCATTGAAGGTTCTTCCCTCCTAACATGAGCTAAAGGAAGCGCTCGATGATTAAGGTGGGCAACACATGAATAAAGGTTCCTTCAGCAAAGTCACTTTTCCAAATGCCTGCCAGCTGATGCGCTGGCATTTTCATCCCATGGGTTTCGAAGCGACCATGGATGCGCCGGGCAGTATGGTTGCGCGGCTGTTCGACCGCGCCAGTGGTGAAACCATGATCGCCATTGCCGGCATTCCTTGCGCAACGGTCATGAATGCGGCGGACGTAGAACGAATCATTGAAGCTGTGGAAGATGAGCTGGAGGCGTTCATTCCGCCGCAGGCGCTCAGGAGTTATGCCTGAACGACCAGCGTTTCACAAAACATGTGGGAGCGGGCTTGCTCGCGAATGCGGTGTGTCAGGCAACATTAATGTTTACTGACACTCCCTCTTCGCGAGCAAGCCCGCTCCCACATTGATTGCGTTTAACCGATCCGCATGAACGCCTGAGCCAGATCGGCACGCAGGTCTTCGACATCCTCAACCCCCACCGACAAACGCACCAGCGCATCGCCGATGCCGAGTTGGGCCCGGGTTTCGACGGGGATACTGGCATGGGTCATGATCGCCGGGTGCTCGATCAGGCTTTCCACCCCGCCCAGGCTCTCGGCCAGGGCGAAGATCTGCACACTCTCAAGGAAACGCCTGGCACCCGCCAGGTCACTGTTCAAATCGAGGGAAATCATGCCGCCGAATCCACGCATCTGCCGCCGCGCCAGTTCGTGCTGTGGGTGCGATGGCAGGCCCGGATAGTAAACGCGCGCCACCTGCGGCTGACGCTCCAGCCATTGCGCCAGCTCTAGCGCGTTGCTGCAGTGGCGTTCCATGCGCAATGCCAGGGTCTTCACCCCGCGTAATGTGAGAAAAGCGTCGAACGGCCCGGCGATCGCCCCCACCGCGTTCTGCAGAAAACCCAGCCGCTCGGCCAGCTCTGCGTTTTGCCCAACTACCGCGATGCCGCCGATCACGTCGGAGTGACCGTTCAGGTACTTGGTCGTCGAGTGCAGCACGATATCGAAACCCAACTCCAACGGCCGCTGTATCCACGGGCTGGCGAAGGTATTGTCGGCCACACAGATGATGCCTCGCTGACGGCAGACACGCGCGACGGCGGCGAGATCCGTGAGGCTCAGTAAAGGATTGCTCGGCGTCTCGACCCAGACCATCCGCGTGTCGTCCTGCAGCGCCGCTTCGAAGGCCGCCAGATCGGTCAGATCGACAAAACTGAAACGATGCCCGGCACTGCGCCGTCGCACCTTGTCGAACAGCCGGAATGTACCGCCGTACAGGTCATTGCCGGAGACGATATGGGCGCCGACGTCGAGCAGTTCGAGGACGTTGGCGATCGCCGCCAGCCCGGAAGCGAAGGCGAAGGCCCGAGTGCCGCCCTCGAGGTCCGCCACGCAACGCTCCAAGGCGAAGCGCGTCGGATTGTGCGAACGCCCGTAATCGAAACCCTTATGCACACCGGGGCTCTGTTGCAGATAGGTGGAGTTGGCGTAGATCGGCGGCATCAGCGCCCCGGTGGAAGGGTCCGGTGTCTGTCCGGCATGGATCACACGGGTGGCGAAGGCACGTGGTTTGGCGGTTTCATCGTGCTGACTCATGCAAGGGATCTCCGCAAGTGATTGAGCATGTCGACGCGAGTAATCAGGCCGTGGAAGCCCGAAGTGTCGGCGATGATCGCCACCAACCCACGATCGAGCACCGCTTCCAGCTCAGCAAGACTGGCGCCGGGAGGCAGGGTTTCGAGCTTGTCGGTCATCGCGCTGGTCACGGTCATGCGAAAGTGCGTAGCGTCTTCGTGCACGCCAAACAGAATATCGGACTCGTCGATGACCCCGACCAGCCGCTGCCCATCCACCAGCACCGGCAGTTGCGATACATCCGCCAGGCGCATGCGCTGGAACGCCGTGAGCAAGGTGTCGTCCGGCCCCACGCTGACCACCCGGCCATCCTCGAAGCGCCGCGCAATCAGATCACGCAAATCGCCGTAACGCTTGCGCGCCAGCAGCCCCTGATCGTTCATCCACTGGTCGTTATAGACCTTCGACAGGTAGCGGGTGCCGGTGTCGCAGACGAAACTGACTACCCGCTTCGGCTCGGTTTGCTCGCGGCAGTAACGCAGTGCCGCAGCGAGCAATGTACCGGTCGAAGAGCCGCCAAGAATGCCTTCGGCGCGCAGCAGTTGGCGGGCATGATCGAAGCTTTCCTCGTCGCTGATCGAATAAGCCTTACGCACGCTGGACAGGTCGGCAATCGACGGAATGAAATCTTCGCCAATGCCCTCCACCGCCCAGGAACCGGGCGTACCCAAGGTGCCGCTGCGGCTGTATTCGGCCATCACCGAGCCGACCGGATCGGCCAACACCATTTCCAGATTCGGTTGTACACGCTGAAAGAAACGGGTCAGCCCGGTCAACGTGCCGGCCGAACCGACGCCGACAACGATGGCATCCACATCATGCTGAGTCTGCGCCCAGATCTCCGGAGCGGTACTGCACTCGTGGGCCAGCGGGTTGGCCGGGTTGTTGAATTGATCGGCGAAGAAGGCGTCGGGAATGTCCCGCGCCAACCGCGCAGCGACGTCCTGGTAATAATCGGGATGACCTTTGCCGACATCGGAACGGGTGATGTGCACTTCGGCGCCCATGGCCTTGAGGTGCAGAACCTTCTCGGTGGACATCTTGTCCGGCACCACCAACACCACCCGATAACCCTTGGCCCGGCCGACCAGGGCCAGGCCCAGGCCGGTGTTGCCGGCGGTGGCCTCGACGATGGTGCCACCGGGGCGCAAGCGACCATCGCGCTCGGCGGTGTCGATCATCGCCAGGCCGATGCGGTCCTTGATCGAACCGCCGGGGTTCTGTGATTCGAGTTTGAGAAACAGTGTGCATGGGCCGGTATCGAAGCGGCTGATACGCACCAGCGGCGTATTGCCGATCAGTTCGAGCACGGCGGGACGGGAGTCATTCGGCATGTCGTCACCTCGCTGCATGTATCCGCACTGGATGGACAGCGACCTGCGGCGAATCATTGCGCGCCAGTCGCAAGCAAAGCCTCGCTTTGGACCATAGGCCGGGATTGCGCCCCCCGCAACTTTTCGCAGCCAGTCGGTACCTCTTCAGCCATGCCTGCCTTTGTGGCGAGCGAGCTTGCTCGCGCTGGGTCGCGTAGCGGCCCCAAAAATTCGGCAAGCGCCCATTTTTTTGTGAGTGCTACGCACTCAAGCGGGAGCAAGCTCCCTCGCCACAGGTTTTCTGCTCAAGACTCTCTGAATGGTCAGGCAGACACTTTTCCCTGACGGTGATCAGCGAAGAACGCCTTACCCTTGCCAATCCGGTCGGAGGCCTTGGGCATATTCGCAGCCGAGGTATCCTGGCCATCGACATACCAGTAGCAATGGCTCACGGCCCGAGTGATGCCCACGTAGGCCAGCCGCAAGATCTCGTCTTTCTGTGCACTGTCGTAAGCTTCGCTGTCGCCGGCCTTGCCGAGTCCGGCCATGCGATAGACCTGGTTCTTGTAGGGTGAACTGGTCAGGTGCTGGCAATCGCCCAGCAGAAATACCGCATCAGCCTGCAGGCCCTTGGCGCTGTGATAGGTCAGTTGTTTGAGCCGTCGAGCGTCGTACGGCAAGCTGGAATCCACATTAACTACAGACTGAATATGCTCTTCAATCAATGACTTATCGCTGCTTTTTCGATAAAGCATCAAGATTGAATCGCCCTTTCTATAGTGCTCGATCAGGCGCTGGGCCATGCCTTGGTCATCCCGGTCGAGAATATTCACTGGCAGCAGCGCCTTGGGTTCACCGCTGGCCTTGGCTTTCTTGCCAGCGATCGCCGGAGCCGCGCGGACAATATGCTCCGCCGCGTCGATGATGTGCTGATGGCTACGGTAGTTGTCACTGAGCATCACTTTGGTCGTGCTCGGCGACGGGAATTCCTTGTTGAACTCCATGAAGTAAGTCGGCGAACTGCCGCGCCAACCATAGATGGACTGCCAATCATCACCGACACAAAGCAATGACGAACGCTGGGCGCCGCGCCCCACATGCATGGCCGGTCCGCGACTGCGGATTTCCGCCAGGCTGGCGCGAATCCACGAAACGATCTGCGGTGATACGTCCTGAAACTCGTCGATCATCAAGTGCGACATGGGCCTGAGCAGCTCATCGCTCAGCAGCTTGAGATTCTCCGGTGAATGTTCACTGAATAAGGCGAACATCCGGTTGTAGGTCATCACCGGCGGCGATTGATCCAGCAGATGATCTTCCAGCGCTCGCCAGAACAGGCTCAAGGCCTCGAAGAAGAACCGGTCCGGGTCATCCTTGGCGAAACTCATCTGGCCCACGGCATTCGGCACATCCAGGCCGAGGTTTTCAATAAACCCGGCCGCCGCAACAAAACAGTCCAGCAACGGCGCGGAGCCGAGCTCGCCCTTGACCTTGTAATCGAAGCCGGGCCCAGCGCTGGCGTCCCCGGCAAGCGAGGCCAAAACACGCTTTGAAGATTCATAACTATCTAGCCATATCAAAGGCTTACGGCAGAAAGCTTGAAACAGGGTGCGCTTTACCGCCCATTCTGCGCGCACTGAAAGTTTGGCATTTGGACGGCTGACCTGGGGATTTTCCCGGGGATCGAAACCCAGCACCACCCAGGCGTCCAGCGTCGGAATGTAGCCGTGACAATGAAAGGTCGAACCGTTGATATCGAAGGTCTGACGATTCGGCTCGATGCCCTTGATCGGCCAGGCGCCGGCGCGAAACCATAAGTCTTCGATTGTGTCGCACAGTTCTTCATCGCGCTTGGCGGCGAGTTCAGTCACCGCCATGCGCTTCTGCACGTCCGGGTGATCACGCTCCAGTTCCTTGAGCTGCAAGGCATGACGAGACAAAGGCTTGATCAACTCGCGGAAACGCTCATCGCGGGTGTGCAGGCTGTGATAGCAGGCGTTGAGTTGCTGGCGCTGGGCATCGTTGATGCGCAGGTCGAAGGGGTTGCTGTCGACCTCCTCATCGCCGCCTTGCACGCGGTGACTGAGGTTTTCGAACGCTTGCAGCCGCTCGAAACCCGGCAGGCTGCGAACCATCGGCAGGATGCGCGAATGGAAAGTGCGCACCAGATCGCGCGCTTCTTTAAGGCTGATTCCCCGGCCCCACACTGCAAACAGCTCGATCAGCTTATTGATGAAGTCCTTGCGCGATTCGCGGGTGAAGGTCACCACGGTCATCGAACTCAATTCAAACCCCAGGTAATGGCTGAGCAGCAGAATTCGCAGCACCAGGGTGGTCGATTTGCCCGCGCCCGCCCCGGCGATCACCGAGGTCGACGGTGTGTCGCTGAAAATCATCTTCCACTGGGCAGCGCTCGGCTGGGCATGCGCGGGCAGCAATCGCGCCACGTCGGCCTTCATGCGCTTCTTCAACTCAGCACTCAATGACAGCCGCCAATCGTCGAACAGATTGTCATCGACGTTGGGCGGTCGATGCTCGGTCGAGCGTGAGTCGCGAATCAACAGAACCTGCCGACCTTCCTCCAGCCCCTCGAGTTTGCCTTCCTTATAGCCGTAATCCACCCCGGCGCTGTGACCGCTGCGAAAACCGTCGGCTTGGCCGTGCAGCCAGGATGCACGGTGTTGCGCGCGCAGACGGGTAAGGCCGTGGCCAAAGAACCGGGCGGCCAGGCGCTTGAACAAAGGCATCTCGGCCAAGGGGCGAAGTTCGGGAGGAAGATCGGGGGTGTGTTGCGGCACGCGGACGGACTCCAGGGTGTGAGGCTGTTGAGGGCTATGGTGTCTGCATTTGCCGCTGAGTTCTAGTGAAATGCTTACAGGTCATTGGCTTATGCGATGAAGTGAAGGCTGGATGAGAATGTTTCGAGGTTATTTGATATCAACTAATTCGATTGTATTGAGGCATTTTTTACGCTTTTTATCGATTGGTGCCTGATAGATCATGCTCGCCATCAACCACCGGTTCTCGTCTGTGGCTCAGGCGCTCTGCCCCATGACGAACCTTTTCAGGAGACGATCATGCTTGAACTCAGACCCTTCAATTCGCTGGGCGGCGCGCACCATGGCTGGTTGGATGCCCATCACCACTTTTCGTTCGCCGAGTACTACGACCCCAAACGCATGAACTGGGGCAACCTGCGGGTATGGAACGATGATGTGATTGCTCCCGGAACCGGGTTCCCGCAACACCCACACCGGGACATGGAAATCATCACCTATGTTCGTGAAGGCGCGATTACCCACCAGGACAATCTCGGCAACAAGGGCCGCACCGAAGCGGGCGACGTTCAGGTCATGAGTGCCGGCACCGGAATCGCTCACAGTGAGTACAACCTGGAAGCGACCGAAACCCGGATCTTTCAGATCTGGATCATCCCCAACGAAGCCGGTTCGGCACCGTCGTGGGGTGCCAAGCCATTCCCCAAAGGCGAGCGCGAAGGTTTTGTGACCCTGGCCAGCGGCAAGGCCGGCGACGATCAAAGCCTGCACATTCGCGCCGATGCGCGCCTGGTGGCGGCGAACCTGAAAGCCGGGGAGTCTGCGGAGTATCACCTGGACAGCGGCCGTCGGGCTTATCTGGTTCCAGCCACTGGGGTCATTGAAGTCAATGGCTTGCGTGCACAAGCTCGAGACGGTGTCGCGATTGCCGAGGAACGGGTGTTGCGCGTTACGGCGATTGAGGACAGTGAAATTGTGTTGGTGGATGTGGCTTGATGGGGTAAATGCAGGACGAAAAAAGAGGTAACCGTTGATGGTTGCCCCTTTTTTCATTTTCATTTGTGGCGAGGGAGCTTGCTCCCGTCCGGCTGCGAAGCAGTCGTAATCCAACCGGCGACGTGTACCTGTTACACCTCGCCAACCGATTTGGGGCCGCTTCGCGCCCCAGCGGGAGCAAGCTCCCTCGCCACAGGGCCCTCAATCACTTCGCAGAAATCGCGCCATCCACCAGTGTCTGAGCTTCCGCCACCAACTGCTTGAGGTGGTCGTCACTGACAAAGCTTTCCGCGTAGATCTTGTAGATATCCTCTGTGCCCGAAGGACGCGCCGCGAACCAACCGTTCTCGGTCATGACTTTCAGACCGCCAATGGCCTGGTCGTTGCCCGGCGCATGGCTGAGGATGCTCTGGATCGCTTCGCCCGCCAGTTGAGTCGAGGTGACCTGGTCTGGCGACAATTTGCTCAGCAGCGCTTTCTGCTCAGGGTTGGCCTTGGCATCGACCCGTACCGAGAACGGTTCGCCCAGTTCATCAGTCAACGCGCGATAAGCCTGACTTGGGTCACGCCCGGTGCGGGCAGTCATTTCAGCCGCCAGCAGCGCCGGAATCAAGCCATCCTTGTCAGTGCACCAGACACTGCCATCCTTGCGCAGGAACGACGCGCCGGCACTTTCTTCGCCGCCAAAACCGAGGGAGCCGTCGAACAGGCCGTCGGCAAACCATTTGAAGCCAACCGGCACTTCGTACAGACGGCGGCCCAGGCGTTTGGCGACGCGATCGATCAAGCCACTGCTGACCACGGTTTTACCCACGGCCGCATCGGCGCGCCACAGCGGACGGTTCTGGAACAGGTAATCGATCGACACCGCAAGGTAGTTGTTGGGTGCCAGCAAGCCACCGGACGGGGTCACGATGCCATGGCGGTCGTGATCCGGGTCACAGGCAAAGGCCACGTCGAAACGCTCTTTCAGACCGATCAAACCTTGCATGGCGTGGCTGGACGATGGATCCATACGAATCTGCCCGTCCCAATCGACGGTCATGAAACGGAATGTCGCATCAACCTGTTTATTCACCACCTCCAGGTCCAGGCGATAGTGCTCGGCAATCGCCGACCAGTAGCGCACCCCTGCTCCGCCCAGCGGATCGACACCCAGACGCAGCTTCGCATCGCGGATGGCGTCGAAGTCGATCACGTTGATCAGGTCAGCGACATAGGTGTTGAGGTAATCGTGACGATGGGTGGTGCTGGCCTTCAGGGCCTGCTCGTAGCTGATGCGTTTGACGCCGGCGAGTTTGGCCGCCAGCAGTTCGTTGGCCTTGGCTTCGATCCACTTGGTGATGTGGGTATCGGCCGGGCCGCCGTTGGTAGGGTTGTACTTGTAGCCACCGCTTTGTGGCGGGTTGTGAGACGGGGTGATGACGATGCCGTCTGCCAGGCCCGAAGTTCGACCACGGTTGTAGCAAAGAATCGCGTGGGAAATGGCCGGCGTCGGCGTGTACTCGTCGCCTTCGGCGATCATCACCGTCACGCCGTTTGCCGCCAGGACTTCCAGGGCGCTGGCACCGGCCGGCGTGGACAGCGCGTGGGTGTCGATCCCGACGAACAATGGACCGTCAATGCCCTGGGCTTCGCGGTACAGGCAGATCGCCTGGCTGATGGCCAGAACGTGCCATTCGTTGAAACTCAGATCGAACGAGCTACCTCGGTGTCCGGACGTGCCAAAAGCGACGCGCTGGGTAGAAATGGCTGCATCGGGCTGGCCGGTGTAATAGGCCGTTACCAGTCGCGGGATGTCGACCAACAGTTCTGCCGGTGCCGGTTTGCCCGCAAAAGGACTGAGTGTCATGCAAAACCTCTGAGAAAGAGTGGTTCGGGAATAGAGCGCAGTTTACTGACAGTTTGCTCCGGGCGCGATGTTATCGATTGTCAGGTTCCGAGGAGGGTTTGCGCCTCGGCTCAGTCGATCGATTCCAGGCGCAAGGCATCCGCCAACAGACCCAACGCATCGGCGAGGTCGTGGTGACCACCGAAGGTGTGGCTCAGGCGCAAGTGCTGTCCGTGCAGGCCCTGCAGGCTGAACAGCTCCCCCGGCGCAATCACCACATGCTGCTTGAGCAAACGCTCGAATACTCGACGCACATCGACCTGGCGCAACGAACGAATCCAGATTGTCGCCCCGCCCCGGGGCTCAACGAAGTGCAACGCATCGGGCAGACGCTCTTCCAGCAACCGAGTCATCTGCACCATGCGTTCCTTGAGCAGTCGACGCAACACCAGCAGGTGTTGATCAATGCGTCCGTTGCTGTACAGCCGCGCAATGGCTTTCTGACGAATCAGCGACAAGCGAAACACTCGCAGCAGAAAGTGCCGTTGCAATTCGGCGCGCAGCTGTCGCGACAGCAGATAACCGAAGGGCGCCTCCGACCCGATGATTTTCTCGAATGTGGAGAACACGATCAGCCGATCCGGGTCCAGCAGATCACGAAACCGCAGGCCGCTCGGCTCGAATTCGAGCTCGCCGTAACAATCGTTTTCCAGCACCCAACTGCCGTGTCGCTCCAGCAACTGTGCGGTGATTTGCCTGTTGCCGTCAGGCGCCACACTGCCCCGGGGCATATTCAGCCTCGATGAAAGCATCACCAGTCGCACCTGCTCAGTCTCAAGCAGCTGCTTCAACTGCTCAGGATCCAGGCCGCCATGGGCTTGCAGCGGCAGCTCGACAACCTGCACGTCCGCGTCTTGAAACAGGCGCAAAATAGCCCAGTCGCACGGTGACTCGACCACCACCACAGCATCCTTGAGGCCAAGGACAGCGATCAATATTTCCAGTACGCCACGCAGATCGGCGCCGATATAGACGTCATCGGCATGCCAGCAACGGGTCGGTGAGGTGGTGTAGCGTGCCGCCAGGGCCGTGCGCAGTTCCAGCTCGCCGCAGGGTTGCGAAGACGGTTGCGGCTGGCGCGGATACTGGCGCAGCAATTCTCTCTCCAGTAACAGCAACGGGCTATCCAGGGGTTGTAATAACGCCGGTTCATCGGCGCTAAGCACCAGCATGCCGGGACGCCTGGCGTTGACGTAAACCGTTTCGAGCAGGTCCTTGCCGCTACCGGGCATGCCGATTGAGGACACGGGGAGTGCGTAGTAGCCTGATTTGGCCACTGAATAGACGCGCCCTTCCTTTTCCAACAGCGAATAAGCGTACTGAATGGTCGAGATCGACACACTCAGGCGGTGCGCCAACTGCCGCAATGAAGGCAGGCGCACTTGCATGTCACTGCCCGGCTCATTGATCAGGTTAGTCAGGTAACGGTACACCGCCTGATACGCAAAATCGGTATCTCGTGGTCCTTTCATGGGTAATGGCCGAACAGACTACGAACGTCGTGACGCATCCTTGCCGGATCCGTCGAACCAGTGACTTTCACCGGCCCGTCGACCATTCGCCAGACACAGTCGTTTCACTGCCAGGCTCCACGACTTCAGCTTGCCCACCCACCTCGACGCTTTCCAGGCCGAGAGCCCTGCCCTCATCCCGAACCACCGGCCCCATGCGGTAAAGCGTACTGATCAGACTCACGGGCAACCCGCTGACATCGACCATCCATTGCAGAACCTGCTCGGGAGCCGGGCCGCCCTGCATCGCCCGGTGCAAGTCCGGCAACGCGACGAGCATGCCGGGATGGCACTGACGGAGAAAATGCTCAAGCGCCGCGCCGTTATCGACAAACGGGGCAAACAGTAGACACACCAGTTGAGCCTCGCTCAAACCGAGGCTCTTTTGTGCTTCAGCCGATGCCAATGCGCGCTGATCGGTCATCGTCATCGGGTTGCCGAAGGTTTCCATAGCCTGTTCGCAAAAGCGCTCTGGAACATGTTTGCGGCGCATCATCACCAGCGCCCGCTGCAGGTACTCACCAATGCCTTCCTCGTAGCTGCGACCCTGTACAAAGCACGCTTGCAAGCCACGAAGATGCGCGGATATCGACAAGCTGACGTAGCCGTTATCACTGAGCTGGGCCGACAACTCGTCAGGTTGAAACCCGAGGAAATCGGTGAGCAGTGGCCAGCGCTCTTCCAGGTTGCTGACCAGCATGTCGTGAATATCGATGAAGGTCGTGCGGCGACAGGCTTCAAAACGTTCGGCGGGACGCCACGCCGCCTGGGCAGCCTCGGGATAAAACTCGCGGTAGCAATCGCTGCCCAATTCATCGAGTCGCGCGAACAGACACTCGTAGCCCGTTTCGTGACGGTCCGGCGCCTTGAGCCCGGCCTTGGCCGCCGCACGATTCAACCCCTCGAGAAACTGCTTCTGCAGACGGGGCGTATCGCTACTGATCAATGCGTCGACACCCTGGTCCCAACGGGCGATTTGTCCGTAAAACTCGCCGGTCGCCAGATACCCGTCATCCCACAGATCAAGCGGCCCGTCCCAGACTCGGCGGTGCCCGACCATCAGCAGATTGAGCCGATTCGACTCACGACCGGCTTCGGAGATCGGCGCCAGATGATTGAACGGCAGGACTTCGCGATTATCGACCATCAACACTTCGACCCGGGGATCGTCGTAGAGAAACAATGCACTGCAGCTGCGATGGATGTTTTCCAAGGCTGTCGAGGCCGCACCGTTCAAGCGCAAGGTCGCCACTCGCAGCTGAAACGTCGCCGGTGCCCGACCGGCAATACTCAGCTGAGCGGCACGCAGTAGCGCCAGGGTGTAGCAGCTGTCGCGGGACCCGGACTGGATCGACAGCACCTTGTAATCGCCGATACGTTCCAAACCTCCTGCGGACATCACCAGGCGCTGAATCAGCAATTGCAATGCCGTGCGCTCGGCGCGAGAGAAAAAACCCAGCAAGCGCTGCAGCATTTGCTGATAAACATAGTTCATTGCCTGATCATGGGTAGCGGTCATCATTATTTACCTGTGACTCAAAAGTGCGATGCCACGCAAATAACGAGGTGTATTGCGCAACAGGTTGTTTGTCATGAATGGAGTGCCGGCGCTGTTATTCAAATGCTAGCACTTAAGCATTGTGTAATTATTTGAAATGTTTGAACGCTACGGGTAACCCAGGGAGATCAATATCGGCGCGATGCCCCGCAGAACGGGCGCCTTGGGCTCTCGCGGGTTTTCCTAGGAAATTTCCGACAGCGTCCCACAGACACTTAGCACAAGAAATAAAGAAAGAAGTTGCCCACGAATGTAAGACAACTGAGCGACGCCGCATTATTTGTTGAGCATATATTGCCGGCGCGCATTGAGGAGTTTCAGGCTGATACTCGGCCATGACTCTTTCCTTGAGATGAAAGTAATCATTCAATTATCAGGGCTTACATAATGATTAGAAGATACAGATCGAGAGCAAAAACCAGTTCAGTTGCTGAACCGGCCCACCGACAGATCGATGGCACGTCTCATTTGGGAGTGACTGCCAGCAGAAGAGTCCGTATTCGCACGGACTCTTGGCAGAGGAAGGGCTCAGGCAGGCTCGACCTGAAGGGCGACCCGTTCGCGGCATGGGCATTCGTCCATGTAGCGGTGTGCTTCGACAAACTCTGAAAACGGGAAGACCCGGGTTTTGAGCGGCAGCAGCACGCGGTCTGCGGTCAACTGGTTGATGTCGCGCAGGGCACGCTGCAATGCGACCTGGTCCTGAATGATGCCCAGTTCCGGCTTGCCGGTGAAGTTACCGATGCAGTGCACGAAAAACTGAATGTTCTTCTGGAACGCCGCGCAGGCCGGGAACGGCGTCTGGTTACCTCCTTGCAGGCCATAGAGCACCAGGCTGCCCCGAGGGGCGAGCACATCGCCGAGCAGCGACATCTGCGGCCCGCCGAGGCCATCGAACACCACATCGACGCCGCGGTTATCGGTAATTTTGTTGATCCGCATCAGCAGATCTTCTTCTTCGGTAACGATGACTTTCTCGGCGCCCAGAGACAGCAGGTATTCACGCTCATCCGCGGTTTTGGTCGCAGCAATCACCCGCACACCAAGGGCTTTGCCCAGTTGCACGAACGATGGCCCGGCACAGTGGCTGGCGTCGGTCACCAGAGCGAATTGCCCGGGTTTGACTCGCGCCAGGTCGGCGTAGGCAAAATAAGCGATCAATAGCGGCGTGTAGTGCACGCTGGCTTCGATCGGGCTGAGCACGTCCGGGTAGCGGGTCAGCGCCGTGCGTGGCAGAACGATCTGTTCGCCGTAAACCGGGTAGTCGTTGGGGCTCTCGGCCGGGAAGCTGGCGACCTTGTCACCAACGGCCAAATCATCGACGCCTTCGCCGACCATAGTGACCACACCAGCCATTTCATGACCCAGGCCAGAAGGCAGACGAGCATGGGACGAAGCCAGGTTCTGGCGCCAGAGAATGTCATACCAGCTGATGCCTATCGCTTCGACGCGCACCTGCACTTCGCCCGGCGCAGGCAGAGCGGCCGCATGCTCTTCGCATTTGAGCACCTCGGCTGGACCAAACTTGTGAAAACGGATCGTGCGGGACATCGCAAACCTCGTCAAAGTAACCTCTAATGCCCTGAACTCTATCTGGGCTTTCTACCCAAGACCATCAGTGGCTATTAATAGTCGACATGCCTGTCATTGATTCCGCAGCGACGGCGACATCATCCAATGCCGTGAAAAACCGAAGCAGCCTTTCAGAAAAAACTGAATTACCCTGTGCAGAGTACCAGTCTTTCCCCGTAAGATTCATGCCGGCCATTGTTCTCATATGGCCGCTCACGTCAAGTTTGCTGAATCTGCCAGGACTCCAGATGAATCGTAATGACCTGCGTCGTGTCGACCTGAACCTGTTGATCGTTTTCGAAACACTGATGCACGAACGCAGCGTGACCCGCGCTGCGGAAAAATTGTTCCTCGGCCAGCCGGCCATCAGTGCGGCGCTCTCGCGCCTGCGCGGGCTGTTCGATGACCCGTTGTTCGTGCGTACCGGCCGCAGCATGGAGCCTTCCGCCCGAGCAGTGGAAATCTTCGCCCTGCTCTCTCCAGCCCTGGATTCGATTTCCACCGCGGTCAGTCGTGCGGCGGAATTCGACCCGGCGACCAGCACCGCGGTGTTCCGCATCGGCTTGTCGGATGATGTTGAATTCGCGCTGCTGCCAATGCTGCTCAAACGGCTGCGCGCGGAATCGCCGGGAATCGTGCTGGTGGTGCGTCGGGCCAACTACATCCTGATGCCAAGCCTGCTCGCCTCGGGCGAGATCTCCATTGGTGTCAGCTACACCGCCGACCTGCCGGCCAACGCCAAGCGCAAAGTGCTGCGCCGCAGCATGCCGAAGCTGTTACGCGCCGACACGGTACCGGGACCGTTGAGCCTGGATGACTTCTGCGCCCGCCCCCACGCGCTGGTTTCGTTCGCTGGCGACCTGAGCGGCTTTATCGATGAAGAGCTGGAGAAGCTGGGGCGCAAACGGCATGTGGTGCTGGCGGTGCCGCAGTTCAATGGGCTGAGCACACTGATCAGCGGGACTGATATCGTGGCCACTGTCCCGGATTACACCGCTGAAGCGTTGACTGCAGCCGGTGGCGTGCGGGCGGAAGATCCACCGTTGCCGGTGCGCAGTTTTGAGCTGCACATGGCTTGGCGTGGGTCGCAGGATAATGATCCGGGGGAGCGGTGGTTACGGTCGCGGATTCAGATGTTCTTTGGGGACCCCGATAGCTTGTAATGGAGTTCCAGTAAATTCCATAAAACTGTTTTATAACAATCGCTTATTGGTAATTTAGGTCCACTGCCGCCTGTCTAAATCCAATGGATTCCACGACTCATGGGGGCATAATTGGGGGCAAATTTCGGTTCCTTAAAAAGGATGCCCCCACCGATGCCCCCAGATAATGCGGTTGTTTTCAAACGAAAACTCAGCGATGCCTTGATCCGCTCGCTGACCGAACCCGGCAAACACGCCGATGGCGAAGTCCCTGGCCTCTACTTGGAGGTAAGGGTGTCGAGCAAGGTCGGCAAATCCCCTTCCAAGTTCTGGCGCTTGAAGTATCGGCTGAATGGCAAGGAAAACCGCTTCTCAATCGGCGCTTACCCCGAAATCGGCCTGAAAGAAGCGCGCGACATTGCCCGCGGCGCACGCCGCGACGTGGCTAACCACACCGCTCCGCTCAAGGCCAAGACCGCCAAAATCGAGGCGCATCTCCTCAACGAGGTGCGCACCTTCGAGTATGTCGCCAAGCAATGGTTGGCATTCAAGTCTGCCGAACTGGTGACTAAATCCATCTCAGGGTTTAGCGGAGCGCTGAACAACCACATCTTGCCTACCATTGGTAAAAAGCCGGTCACCGAGATCAAGCTGGAGCACATCACCACGATCATTACCGAGCTGCGCCGCCAGCGCACAATGGCGATGGCCCGGCGCGTGCGCACCATCATCCGTGCCGTCCTGGGGTTTGCTGAAGGGCGCGGCTGGGTTGAACGCAACGTAGCGCTCAGCAACATTGAGGAATTGAAGATCCGCCATGTCGTCACCAACAACCCGGCCATCGAAAGGCCAGCCGACCTGGGCAGGTTTCTTCTGCGTCTGGACGACTGGAACGACGGCAGCGTTGCCTCCGCAATGCGCCTGCTGATTATGTTGCCGGTCCGCCCAGGCGAACTGGTGCAGATGCGCTGGGAAGATGTCGACTTGGTGGGCGCCGATTGGCGTTATGTGGTGAGCAAGACCAAGCATCTGGACAAGAGCAAACACATCGTGCCGTTGCCTGAGCAAGCCTTGGTTCTGTTACGCGAGCTGCATAAAATCCGCGTGGTGGATGAAGAAGGCAAAGGCTGGGTGTTCGTCTCGCCGGTCTATCCGGGACGTCCCATAAACCCAACCTCCATGCTCAAGTCCTTTCAGCGTATCTGGCCAGAGTACGACATCACTGCCCACGGCTTTCGCGCCACCTACCGGACCATTGCCCACGAGCACTTGGGTATTGATCCAATCGTGCTCGAACTGTCGTTATCCCACCGGATGCCAGGAGCGCTAGGGGCTGTGTATGCGCGGGCGCAACTGCTGGTACAACGCCGGGAAGCGGCTCAACAATGGGCTGACTATTTAGACCAGCTGCGGCAAAACGCTGCGCGAGTGACCACAGATTGACGATATAGCAAAAACAGATCAGGAGATTGGAGCGGGAGATGAGACTTACGACTAGCGTCTCTATCCGAGAATAGCCGAGGCATCGCACTTGCTACCAACAGCCTGAAACACGACGCGCGGTGGCCAGCTTCATTTGGTGAAGCCACCGGCGAGATTGACAGCCTGTTGGACGACCTCGCGCGGCGGACCAAAAAGTCATCCTGCGAATGCAGAGCAGCCTCCAGGTGTCGCAAACCAGCGTGTAGCACATCCAACAGGCCTGCGACAGTTTCTATAAGAGCCGCATCTCGGTGGACTCGGTCCGCCACTCCCCCCAAGAAATCACTACGGCCGCAGAGTAGCAGCACCAGGTGGCCGACAACATCAACCGGTACATCGCGCAGAACCATGCCGATGCACAGTCGGTCGAGGAATTACCCACTTGGCGCAGACCGGTTCAGGCCGTCTGACCGATATTTCCGTGCAGCTTAAGGGACTGCTGGGGCGGTTTAGGTTCTAGCTCATTTGAGGTGCCGATCCAAGGACGGCTCGCCGCTCAGGACGATACAAACGAAAAGCCGCGATGGGCCGCACAGCGCTCATATTCTAAAAGACACTCGAAGTCAGCCTCAGTGGCCGGCAAGACTATCCTTGATAGCCAGCGCTCGAGAAACCTCAGGAAGCTGTTTCAGCGCTTCGTTCATTGCGTTCCTGATTGAATCTGCTTCCGTCGCCGTTGGGCAACCGGGATGAATTTCGTGTTCAAGCGAACGGTTTACGCGGGAGAACAGGTCACCTGCCACTGGCTCATCGCTGACATCGATGAACGCGGTCATGCTAAAGCCGAAGTCAGGATAATGAATGCTGAAGGCATCACTGTGATGGAGGCAACAACTTCTGGTGTGCTACCTGGAACTGAAGAGTGTGAATGCCTCAAGCTGATGCTTTCTGAAAGAGATCCCACCAACGTTGCTGCCAAATCCATGAATTGATGGCTTAGAAAATGGCTCGCTGAAGTGAGGCGTCCTTGCCCCGTTGTCACGAATTTATGCAGCCTTCAGCGTTCTAAACCGAATATTCAATACTATCGGCTCGGCCCAGCACCTTCGAGAACATGGGATTGATGTAGTCGTAGACCTTCCAGGCGTCGGCCAGAACTACCAGGATCATGTGTTGGCTCCTGCTGATGCCGTCCTCAAGAATCCAATCAGCCTGATGGGGCAAGATCAAGGCTGGCGTACTCTCTCCAATGGCTTTCAGTAGTTAGTCACCTAACAATACCCCAAAAAACCACAACTTGAATTAAGAGTCAGGGAGCCCCTTGTATACGAGTCTAGGTTCGCGGCCCTGATGTATTCGCCCTCCGCCAAGAGTGGCGTTTCAAACCACCACAATTGCGTTCGCAAAGTTTTGGCTCGGTAACTTGGGTTTACTTCGATACCGATCCCGACTCCTTCGATTTTGAGCAGATCCAGAATGACTGATCGAGCGCATGAGGCCGCATGTCCTGGTTGGTGCTCGGGCGGCCGGACTCAGAGTTACCCAGAGGTAGCGGGTGTCACCGCAGGCACCGTACACAGCTATCTGAGCGGCGACGGTGGAAGGTGAATGCCGTACGCCTGGGTCGACTGCACTGTTGCCCGCCCAACAGTGATGCTGAACCGATATTGGCTGAGCAACACTTGGCCGCTGCGAGGGGCGTTCCCCGCTGATATCGGCCTGCCAAGGCCAGCCAAAGGCGACTCACCCGGCACTGGCGGCCAGACAAAACCTTAAGCTAATAACCAAAAAGTATTTATTGGATGTTTTTTAGATCACTTACATTTAATTCATGGATGCCGCAGTGTTGCCCGGTAAACAGCAGCGCCATTGTTGCTCAGGCAACAGTCGCTCAACAGTTAGCTGCCCGGGCAACAGCAGCCGAGATAACAAGTTGATCCATCTTATTGTTTTTAATAGTTATTTTAACCTTGGAACAACTCTTGCTCTGATGGCTGCACATCCCGCAACTCGAACAGGAACAGACCCCATGAGCACCCCACTTAAAGTCGTCGCCGTTTCCGGTGGAACCTATCGTCCGTCGCGCACCCTGGTGCTGGTCCAGGCCATCGTTGCCGAGCTGAGCCAGTACCTGCCAATCGAAAGCCGCATCATCGAACTGGGCGACATTGTCCGCCCACTGGGCAGCGCCATGTCCCGTCAGGAGCTGCCGGAAACCGTTGAGTACGAGTTGAGTGCGATTGAGTCGGCGGACCTGCTGGTTGTGGCCGCACCTGTCTACCGAGGCGCCTACCCGGGCCAGTTTAAGCACCTGTTCGACCTGATTGGCCAGGACGCATTGATCGACACCCCGGTGTTGCTGGCCGCCACCGGTGGCAGCGACCGGCATGCGCTGGTAATCGATCATCAGTTGCGCCCGCTGTTCAGCTTCTTCCAGTCGGTAACCCTGCCCCTTGGCGTGTATGCCTCGGAGGCCGATTTCACGAATTACCAGATCAGCAGCGAAGCGCTGAAAACACGCATCCGCCTGGCAGTCGAACGGGCCGCACCGCTGTTCACCGCCAATGCCGCCGACTTGCGGAAAACAGCCTGAGGACAGCCTGTGACCGCTATCCATACATCCAGACTTGAAACCCCGCTGCAGATCGCCCGGACGCTCGCCGCCGAGTTTTCCCGAACCGCCGCCGAACGCGACCATCTGGGCGGCACGCCGAAAGCCGAGCGCGACGAGTTGCGCCGCTGCGGTCTGCTGGCGATGAAAATTGACCAGCAATACGGTGGCCTTGGCGCCAGCTGGAGCGACACCCTGGAAGTGGTGCGCGAGTTCGCCAGGGTCGACAGCTCGATCGCCCATGTGTTCGGCTTCCAGCACTTGATGCTGGCCACGGTACGGCTGTTTTCCCGGCCCGAACAGTGGCAGCCCTGGTTCGAACAGACCGCGCGCAACAACTGGTTCTGGGGTAATGCCCTTAACCCGTTGGACACCCGCACCTTGTCAAAAAAATTTGCAGGCTATCGCGAGTTTTCCGGGCGCAAGAGTTTCTGCTCCGGCGCCTCCGATTCAGAAATGCTGATTGCCTCGGCGCTGGATGAATCCACCAGCGGCAAGCTGTTGATCGCCGCCATTCCCAGTCATCGCACCGGCATCACCTTGCAC
Source organism: Pseudomonas sp. PDM09 (assembly GCF_014852305.1). NCBI lineage: Bacteria > Pseudomonadati > Pseudomonadota > Gammaproteobacteria > Pseudomonadales > Pseudomonadaceae > Pseudomonas > Pseudomonas sp. PDM09. The sequence goes on from NZ_JACVBI010000005.1 coordinate 397,089, forward strand.
GGCGACTGGGACAACATCGGCCAACGGCAGACCGACAGCGGCAGCGCCACCTTCGAACGGGTGCGTGTGGAAGAGAATGAACTGCTGCTAGATCCCGGCCCGCTGAGCACGCCCTTTGCCTGCCTGCGCCCGCTGATCGCCCAACTGACCTTCGTCAATATCTTCCTCGGCATTGCCGAGGGCGCATTCGAAGAGGCCCGCAATTACACCCTCAAGGAAACGCGCCCCTGGTTCAAGGCCAACGTCAGCCAGGCCAATCAGGACCCCTATGTCCTGCGCCATTATGGCGAGTTCTGGGTCGGGCTGGAAAGCGTGCGCCTGCTCACTGAACGCGCCAACGCCCTGCTCGACCAAGCCTGGAGCAAGGAGCACCGGCTCGGCGCCGAGGAGCGTGGCCAACTGGCCTTGGCCATTGCCACCGCCAAGGTCGCCGCCACCCGCACCGGCCTGGACCTGACCAGCAGCCTGTTTGAAGTGACTGGCGCCCGCGCCACCCATGCCGCGCTGCGCCTTGATCGTCACTGGCGCAACCTGCGCACCCAGACCCTGCACGACCCCGTGGACTACAAGCTCCATGAACTGGGTGACTGGGCGCTCAACAAGACGCTACCCACTCCGTCCTTTTACTCATAGGCCCCACCATGCAACTACTCACGCTGCCGCCCTCACCAGCCCTGGCCACCTCGATACGCGCCACTGCGCAAGTCTTCGAAGACCCGAAATCACAGGCGCTGCTGGCGCACCTGCAACAGGTCGCGCCCAGTGACGCCAGCGTGTTGATCATCGGCGAAACCGGGACCGGCAAGGAACTGGTGGCCCGTCATCTGCACAACCTCAGCGCCCGTCGCAACAAGCCGTTTATCGCGGTCAACTGCGGCGCGTTTTCCGAAAGCCTGGTGGAGGCCGAACTGTTCGGCCACGAAAAAGGCGCCTTCACCGGCGCCCTGAGCGCCAAGGCCGGCTGGTTCGAGGAAGCCAACGGCGGCACGCTGTTCCTCGACGAGATCGGTGACTTGCCGATGCCGATCCAGGTCAAGTTGCTGCGGGTGCTGCAGGAGCGTGAAGTGGTTCGCCTGGGTTCACGCAAAAGCATCCCCATCGATGTACGGGTGCTGGCTGCGACCAACGTGCAGCTGGAAAAAGCCATCAACGCCGGGCACTTTCGCGAAGACCTCTATTACCGGCTGAACGTGGTCAGCCTGGAGCTCAGCCCGCTGCGCGAGCGACCGGGCGACATCCTGCCGCTGATCCGCCACTTCATCGCCGAGTACAGTCGTCGGCTGGGTTATGGCGAAGTGGTGCTGGATACCGAAGCCGAACAGAAGCTGGTGAATTACTCATGGCCGGGCAATATTCGCGAGCTGGAAAACGTCATTCACCACACCCTGTTGATCTGCCGTAACAATCTGATCCGTGTCCAGGACCTGCACCTGTCCAACCTGCGTATCGAACGCCAGGACGCCAGCAATACCGTCCAGGACGACAGTGCCGACGCCCTGTTGCAGCAAGCCTTCCAGAAGCTGTTCGAGGAAGAAAGCGGCGCCCTCCACGAGCGGGTCGAGGAAGCGCTGCTGCGCGCGGCCTATCGCTTCAGCCACTACAACCAGGTACACACCGCCAGCCTGCTGGGGCTGAGTCGCAACATCACCCGCGCGATGCTGATCAAGGTCGGTGAGCTGGTGGTGAACAAACGCCGCCCGGCACAAGACGCCCGGACGGTCAAAGTGGTCAACCTGTCGATCTGACTGGTGCTAGCGGTCAAGCAGCTGCTCCTTTACCCGCTGTCCCGCCCCCCAGATAGAAGTCCTGAATATCACTGCGCGCGGCCAACTGCCCGGTCGTGCCTTCGCTGACGACCCGGCCGCTTTCCAGCACGTAGCCGTACTGGGCGTAACGCAGAGCCAGGTTGATGTTCTGCTCGGCAATCAGGAAGCTCACGCCGTCGCGCCGATTGAGCTGATGGATCATCTCGAAGATCTCCTCGACGATCTGCGGTGCCAGGCCCATCGAAGGTTCGTCCAGCAACACCAGCTGTGGCCGGGCCATCAGCGCCCGCCCGAGCGCAACCATCTGCTGTTCACCGCCGGAGGTGTAGCCGGCCAGGCTTTTGCGCCGCAGTTTGAGGCGCGGAAACTGGCTGTAGATACGCTCCAGATCGGCCTTCAGTTGCCCGCGGGACACCTGACGCGCAAAGGCACCCGTCAGCAGGTTTTCCTCCACGGTCAGTTGGGCAAAGCAATGCCGGCCTTCCAGTACCTGCACCAGGCCGCTGGCAACCAGGCTATGGGGCGTGCTGCGGGTGACATCCTCGCCTCGATAAATAATCCGCCCCTGCACCACCTCGCCCCGCTCGGCCCTCACCAGATTGGCGGCGGCCTTCAAGGTGGTGCTTTTGCCAGCACCGTTGGCCCCCAGCAACACCACGATCTGTCCTTGCGGCACCGCCAGGGATACCCCGCGCACGGCGAGGATTGCCTGTTCGTACAGGACTTCAATCGCGTCGATCTGCAAGATCGGTACTTGGTTCATGTTGCTCTCCCCCAAAGAAACCGGAACGCCTCCCGATTCACATCTCAGCTGTCCTGACTGCAATCGCGCGGTGTGATGCCCTTTTCCTTGGCGTACTGGTGCGACGAGGCTTCAATGATCGGTCTGAGCAAGGCACGGTCGGCCTGCACCCAGTCACTGATCAGTTTCCACTGGCTGCCATCCCACCGCTGGAAGCGCACCGCACCGCCCCCTTCATGGTCCGAGCATGACAGCTGCAAGGGTTGCACCAGGCCCAGTGCACCCAGCTCCTTGAGGCGGGCATCGTCCAGCTTGAGGTGCTCGAGGCCCCAGCGCACCTGCTCGCCGGTGAGCGGCTGCTTGCCGAATTTTTCCTGGGCAATGCGCACGGCCTCAACGTTGAGAATGCCGTTCACCACCCCCAGGTTGTAATACACGGTGCCAAAGCGTTTCGGATCAGCCAGGTCACCATTGCCCTTGGCCACCACCTGCTGCTGGATGCCTTGCAAGACCGGGAAATCGGTGCCCGAGGGGTGCGTGGTGATCGCAATAAAGCCTTTGGCGGCGGCACCGGCCGGGGCGGCATCGTCCTCGGAGTTGCTCCAGATGTTGCCGATGATGTGATCCACCGGGAAGCCGACTTTCTGCGCGGTTTTCAACGCCACCGGGTTCATCACGCCCCAGCCGCGCAGAATCACCCAGTCGGGTTTTTCCCGGCGAATGTTGAGCCATTGCGACTGCTGCTCGTTACCCGGATGGGGCACTTCCAGCAGGGTCAGCTTGAACCCGTACTTGTCGCCCAGGGTCTGCAACACCTCATTGGTTTCCTTGCCGTAGGGCGAGCCGTGAAACAGGGTGACGATCTTCTTGCCCTTGAGCTGGTCCAGCCCCCCGGCCTGCTGGCCGATGTAGTTGATGATCGCCGAGACTTCGGAGTACGGGTTCAGCTGCAAGGGAAAGGCGTAGGGGAAAACGCTGCCGTCAGTGGAGTCGGTGCGGCCGTGGTTGATGGTGATCAGCGGCAGTTTGTCCGCGGTCGAACGCTCAAGGGTGGCATAGGCGATGCCCACCGACAGCGGGTTAGTGGCGGCAGCCGGCGCACCATTGAGGCCTTTTTTCAGACGCTCGTAGCACTCCACGCCCTTCTCGACCACGTACTCGGTTTCGCACTCGCTCCAGGTCAGCTTGACGCCGTTGACCCCGCCATTGGCATTGACGTACTTGAGGTAGTCGATAAAACCACCAAAAAACCCGGTACCACCGGCGGCATAAGGACCGACCCGATAGCTCTGCAGCGGGAAGTACTGTTCGTTATCCGCCTGCGCGGTCAACGTGGCAGTGCTCAGGCTGACAGCCAGGGCGAGGCTACTTAGTAGAGATCGTTTCAACATCAATGTTTTCCTTATCAAGTAATCAAGTGAAGGGTCAACCAAAGGGATTCAGAGCAATCGGCACTTACGCCGAGTCGCTCAGTAGCGCAGCGGCCACAACCGAGCGCGCTCGCGGAACTTCTGCCAGAGGCGCGCCAGGCCCTCCGGCTCCTTGATCAGGAACACAATGATCAGGGCGCCAAATACCATCTTCTGCAGGTTTTCTATCTGTCCGGCATCGATCAGCCCGGCCGGCAACAAGGCCACCAGGTTCGACAGCAGCACCGGAAACAACACGATGAACGCCGCGCCGAGGAAGTTGCCGAGGATGCTGCCCAGGCCGCCGATAATGATGATAAAGAGGATCTGGAAAGATCGATTCAGGTCAAAACCGTGGGGCTCCACGGTCCCCAGGTAGGTGAAGGCCCAAAGCGCCCCGGCCACCCCGAGAAAGTACCCGCTGATGGCAAACGCCAGCAGCTTTGTCTTGAACAACGCAATGCCCATCACCGCAGCAGCGGTGTCCATGTCACGCACCGCCATCCAGTTACGCCCTAGCTCGCTGCGCACCAGGTTCTTGCCCAGCCAGAACAACGCCACCACCACGCCCAGGGTCAGCAGGTAACGCCCCACCGGCGAGTTCAGATCCACACCAAGAATCTCCAGGCGCGGTGCGCTGATCACCCCCGAAGCACTGTTATTGGAGAACCAGCTGAAGCGGGTCAGCGCCCAGGTCACAAAAAACTGCGCGGCGAGGGTCGACACCAGCAGATAGAAACCCTTGATCCGCTGGCTGGGCAGACCGAATAGCACCGCCACCAGCGCTGCCACTCCCCCGCCCAGGGCCATGCTGAGCAACAACGGCGAGCCCGGCACCCGCAGTTCAAAGTTGTAAGTGGCAAAGGCGCCCACCGCCATGAAGGCCGCCGAGCCCAGCGACAACTGCCCGGCGTAGCCGGTCAGCAGGTTCAGCCCCAACCCGGCCAGTGACAGCACCAGAAACGGAATCAGAATGGCGCTGAACCAATAGTCGTTACCCAGATACGGCACACCGACAAAGGCCAACAGCAGCAAGCCGACCAAGCCGTAACGCTCCTGGCGCAGGCAAAATACCCGGCGGTCCTGGGCATAGCGAGTACTGAACTGACCGGCTTCCTGATAAAACATCACGCCTCTCCTTAAACCCGCTCGATTGCGCGTTCACCAAATAACCCGGCCGGCCGCACCAGCAGGAACAGCAACGCCAGCACATAGGGAAACCAGTTCTCGATACCACCGCCGATGACGGGGCCCAGGTATACCTCGGCCAGCTTCTCCGAGGCGCCGATGATCAACCCGCCGGCAATCGCTCCACTGATCGAGGTAAAGCCGCCGATGATCAGCACCGGCAAGGCCTTGAGCACCACCAGCGACAGCGAAAACTGCACCCCCAGCCGCGCGCCCCAGAGTAGGCCGGCCACCAGACCGACAAACCCGGCCACCGCCCACACCAACACCCAGACCCGTTGCAGACGGATGCCCACGGCCAACGCCGCCAGCGGGTCATCGGCCACAGCACGCAACGACAAACCGATACGGGTTTTGTTAAACAGCAGCGAAAGCGCCAACACCAGCAACGCGGCAGTCACGGCTGCAAAAATGTCGAACGGCGACAGCAGCATGCCGCCCAGTTCCAGGGGCTCGTCACTGATGCCCAGTTCCAGGCCATGTACCTGGGCGCCCCACAGCACTTGGGCGAACCCTTCGATCACGTAGGACAAGCCGAGGGTCGCCATGAACAAGGTGATCGGTGAACGGTTGACCAGCGGGCGCAACACCACCCGCTCCACCGCCACCGCCAGCAGCACCATCGCCGCCAGGCTGATGACAAACGCCAGCCAAAACGCCGCCCCGCGCTCCAGCAGGCTGACAAAGGTCAGCGCCGAAAACAGCACCATCGCACCCTGGGCGAAGTTGAAGACGCCGGACGCCTTGTAGATCAGAACAAAACCGATGGCCACCAGGGCGTACATCACCCCGGCCAACAGCCCGCCGATCAGCACCTCGAAGAAAAATTCCATGAGCCTTCCTGTTTTGCGGGCAAAGAGTCCCCTGCCACCCGATAGCTGGCGGCGCTGTCGACTCGGGGGTTAGTGGCGCGTGCCGAGATAAGCGGCAATCACCTCGGGGTTTTGCCGCACCTCATCGGGCGGGCCGTCGCCGATCTTGAGGCCGTAGTCGAGCACCACAACGTGATCGCTAATGCCCATGACCACGCCAATGTCGTGTTCGATCAACACCACGGTGGTACCCAGCTCACGGTTGATGTCGACGATGAACCGGCTCATCTGCTGCTTCTCTTCGGTGTTCATCCCGGCCATCGGTTCGTCCAGCAACAGCAAGCGCGGTTCGGAGGCCAGGGCACGGGCCAGTTCCACCCGTTTCTGCAAGCCATAGGGCAGCTTGCCGACAAGGGTGTCGCGCCACTGTTGAATGTGCAGAAAATCGATGACCCGTTCGGCCGCCTCCCGCTGGCGGTCGTCTTCGCCCGCAGCGCGGCCGATGCGCAGGGCCTGCTCAATCCAGCTGCTGCGACGCTTGAGGGTGCGTCCGGTGAGCACGTTGTCGAGCACACTCATGCCTTTGAACAAGGCGATGTTCTGAAAGGTGCGGGCAATACCGCGCACCGCCACATCATGCGGGCGCATGCGCCGGTGCTCTTCTCCGGCAAAGCGGATGCGTCCCTGCTGGGCCTGGTACACGCCGTTGATCACATTCAGCAGTGAGCTTTTTCCCGCGCCATTGGGGCCGATCAAGGCGCAAATCTCCCCGGCTGCCACAGCAAAGCTGATGTCGGTCACCGCCTTGACGCCCTTGAACGACAAACCGATGTTTTCCAGCACTAGCAGATGTTCAACCTTTGTCGCCTGTGTCTGTACCATGAATCATGTCCTTGTCAGGCCGGTTGCGTGCTGTCTTCGATCCAGCCGTTGACCAGCGGAGCTGGCCACGGCGCGGGGCGGTGCCACTGTGCCGGATCCGGCCAGGTGCGTACCTCAATAGCCAACGCCTGGAAAAACGCCAGGGTTGGCGGTGCAAGTGCCTCGCCCACCAGCAACGGCGCACGGGTACGAGAAAAGCCGAGGACATCGCGCAACGGCCGGCGGATCAGCCAGTATCCCAGGTGCCGTTGCAGCGCACCGGGGTGCGCCACCAGCGCCCAATCCACCATTCGCCGGCGCCAGCAGCCTGGCTCCGGTAAGCGGGCCAGGACCTGGGCATGCAGGCGCTGGTAGGTTTCCCGGGTGCCGGCCACCAGCGTCGGGCCCAACTCACGACGGTCCTGGTCGCGAGTCGACAGGTTCTCCGGAAAGTTCAGGCGAAAGCCGGCAATCAACCAAGGCGCCAGCAAATAACGCGCTTGACCACCCGCGGCAAACGCTCGCGCCGCCAGGGCTTCGTCCTGCCGCCCCAGCTGCTCGCTGTGCACCAGGCGCCGGCCTTCCAGTAGCAACTCGGCGTGGCTGATGCGCTGCTGCTCGATGCCCTGCACCGCGTCCAAACGATAGAAAGCAAAGGCTGTGCGCTCGGCGCGGGCCTGGGGCTCCAGCCGGTGATCGCTGCCTTGCTGCTGCAGATGTGCGAACGCCAGGGTGTCACAGGCCTGACTCACCTCAGCCAGGCCGCGGCCGTCGGCGTAAATCAGCAGCCTGGGCGCCAGTCCGGCGGCGCGCAGGCGCTGAATCTCCTCATGACCTTCGGCGAACACCCATTCCCTGTGCAGCTCACGCAGCAGCGGCACCTGCGCGGCCGCAGCTTCCAGCGGATCCAACAGCGCGGCCACGCCGCCCAACCACTGTGCCGCCAGGGCAGCGATCAATGCCTCCGGCCGCGGGCGGCTGACAATCACCAAAGTCGCACCAGGCACAAAACCACGCGCCTGCAAGGCCGTGGACAGGCGTTGAACCTCAGTGGCCAGTTGGCGCCAGGTAAGCACCTGCCACACCCCCAGGCGCTTATGGCGCAGGGCGATGCCCGTCCCTTGCTGACGTGCCTGATGTTGCAGCCACTGCGGCAAGGTACCCGCGACGGGTTGCGGGTTATCGATGAATGTCGGCATGACCTTTCCCGTCCCTTACACCAATGCCGCAGCTTTGGTCGCCACAGCCTCGCGCTCCAGCTCACGCACCAGCGGCAACACCTTGCGGCCGAAGTACTCCACCTCCTCCTGAAAGTGCAGGAAGCCACTGAGCACCAGGTCCACGCCCACCGCCTTGAGTGCGACGATGCGTTCGGCAATCTGCTGAGGTGTACCGATCAGGTTGGTCTTGAAACCATCGTTGTACTGCACCAAGTCTTCGAAGGTGGACTTGGCCCAGTTGCCTTCGCCTTCCGGGCTGGAGGCACCGGCGTTCTTCGCCTCGCTGCCGAAACCGTTGACGGCCTCGGGGTCGGCCTTGGCGATAATTTCCTGCAACACCGCGCGGGCCTCGGCCTCGGTTTCACGGGCGATGACAAAGGCGTTCACCCCAACTTTCACCGAGTGGCCATTGATCGCGGCCTTGGCCCGAATGTCATCGACCTGGGCCTTGATGCCTTCGACGCTGTTGCCGTTGGTGAAATACCAATCGGAAACCCGCGAAGCCATATCCCGCGCCGCGCGCGAGCTGCCACCCTGGAAGATTTCCGGGTGCGGCTGCTGCAGTGGCTTGGGTTTGAGGGTGTAGTCATGGAAGCGGTAGAAATCGCCTTGAAAACTGAAGTTGTCCTGGGTCCAGATGCCCTTGAGCGCCTGGATGAATTCTTCCGAGCGACGATAGCGCTCATCGTGATCCAGCCACGGCTCGCCAATGGCGCGGAATTCGCCCTTGAACCAGCCCGACACGATGTTCACCGCAACGCGACCGTTGGTGAACTGGTCGATGGTGGCCAGCTGCTTGGCCGCCAGCACCGGACTCCAGGGCCCAGGCAGGATGGCGGCGATCACCTTGAGCTTCTCGGTGGCGGCCAGCAAGGCATGACTGATGGTCACCGACTCGTGTTGGTTTTCGGCGCCATAACCGGCGGTGAAGCGGATCTGTGACAAGGCGTATTCGAAGCCGGCCTTTTCGGCGATTTGCGCCAGCCTGCGGTTGTAATCGATGTCCCAGCTGGTGCGCTGTTCGATCTTGCTGACCACAAGGCCGCCGCTGACGTTGGGAACCCAGTAGGCAAACTTGATGTTGTCCTGGCTCATTTGCATGTACTCCATTGATTCGTTGAAGTGAGGGTTGACCGGGGACGTCAGGCCGCGCTGGCGTCCGGTTGAATAGTCAGATTGAGGCTCAGGACCGCCGACTCAACAGCGCGCTCGATGCGTTCGAGCACCTGCGGGCTGGTGATCTGGTAATCGGTGAAATCGGCTTCGGCGGCATACACACCGATGGGCAAGCTCAGGGCCTGGAAAAAGCCGAACAACGGGCGCAACTGGTGATCGATGATCAGGGCGTGGCGGTCCGAGCCACCGGTGGCGGCCAGCAACACCGGCACGTTGTTCAACGCCTGGTGATGGACGAAGTCGAACAGGTGCTTGAACAACCCGGTGTACGAGGCGCGGTACACCGGGCTGGCAGCAATCAGCAGGTCGGCCGTTTCAATGGCCTGCAGATCGGCCTCTACCGCAGCGGGTAAGTCTTCACGGCGCAGCACCCCGGCGAACTGCGGGCCGACCTCGGACAACTCGATCAGGTGCAGCTCGATCGGCAGCTGTTGCGCAAGACCGGCGACCAGCGCCTTGAGCAGCACCAGGGTGCGCGTAGGCCGCTGCACGCTCCCGGATACCGCGACCACTTTCAGTGTGTTGCTCATTGCCCGTCCTCGTGGTGGCAGAGGCCACCGCGGCACCTGCACAAGGACTAGAGCAGCAACCGTGCCACTTTATTAACTTAATATAAATCAATGAGTTATAAACTTTTCGTAAAACACCGCAGTGTCGGCCACCGGACAGGCTGTTGATCAACTGTTGCGCTCACAACAGTTGTCTCTCGGCCCCATGCCATGCCGCGCGCCCAGACCGCTGTTGCCGGGCGGTCAGCGCTTCAGCAAGTTGCCCGGCAGGCGACAGCAACCACCCTGGCGAACAGCCCTGCGCGCCCGATTAAACGGCTTTTGCAGCGCCAGGCACGACCTGTGCACTGGCACCAGTACGCAACAGATCGACCACTCTGTTGCTTCTCTTGTCTTCCATAAGGAGCTGCACCATGACCGTCCTGCAACAGCACCTGCCGCACCCCCTCTCCACCGGTACCGACTACCAGGCCCTGGCCGAGCGCTTCCGGCCGATCTTTGCGCGCATCGCCGCCGGCGCGCTGGAGCGCGAGCAAAGCCGCAGCCTGCCCTTTGAACAAGTTAAGTGGCTGAAGGAAGCCGGCTTTGGCGCCGTGCGCGTGCCGGTGCAGTACGGTGGCGCCGGCGCTTCCCTGCCCCAGTTGTTTGAACTGCTGATCGAACTGGCCGAAGCGGACTCCAATCTGCCACAGGCGTTGCGCGGTCACTTTGCCTTTGTCGAAGACCGCCTCAATGCCCAGGCCGACGCACCACAGGACACCTGGTTCAAGCGTTTTGTCGAGGGTGATCTGGTGGGCAATGCCTGGACCGAAATCGGCAGCGTCAAGATCGGCCAGGTCGGCACTCGCGTCTCGCGTCTGGGCGAACACTGGGTGGTCAACGGTACCAAGTACTACAGCACCGGTAGCATCTTCGCCGATTGGATCGACCTCTATGCCCAGCGCGATGACAACGGTGCCGACGTGATTGCCGCCGTCCGCGCGCAACAACCGGGCATCACCCAGAGCGACGATTGGGATGGCTTTGGCCAGCGCACCACCGGTAGCGGCACCTCGGTATTCGAAAACGCCGTGGTGGAGCCCGAAAACCTGCTCGACTTCGCCACCCGCTTCAAGTACCAGACGGCCTTCTATCAATTGGTGCTGTTGGCGGTTCAGACCGGTGCCGGCCGTGCCGCGGTGCACGACATCACGGAAGAAGTGCGCAAGCGCACGCGCATCTTCAGCACCGGCAATGCCAGCCACGTCAGCCAGGACGTCCAGGTGCAGCAAGTGGTGGGCAAGGCATCGGCGCAGGTCTACGCCGCACACGCCACCACCCTGCGCGCGGCGGCCGCCTTGCAGGTGGCGTACGAAAGCCGCTTCGCCCATGACGAAGTCGCCGAACGCGAGGCCAACATCGCCGCCGAACTGGAATCGGCCCAGGCCCAAGTGGTGATCGCCGACCTGGTGCTGCGCGCCACCAGTGACCTGTTCAACGCCCTCAGCGCCTCGGCCACCAGCACCGGCAAGGCCCTCGATCGTCACTGGCGCAACGCCCGCACCGCGGCCTCGCACAACCCCCTCATCTACAAGGAACGCATCATCGGCGACTGGGAAATCAACGGCACCGAACCGCCCTACGTCTGGCAGATCGGCGCTGGATCGAAGTAAGCCGACATCACGCGGGTGCCAGATACCCAAGCACCTGCACCTGATCGGCCAGCGACGAAGCACGGGCCAGCAACGCGTCTGGCCCCTGGCTCGTCGCAGCGGTGACGCGCGCGGGACTGGGCGTCCCCCCCCAGAAGTATGGAAATGCTCGGCCCGGACATGCGCGTATTGGGTGAAAATGACGGATTGCCGCGACTGCCAGACGTGACCTATCACTTGTGAATTCGCCCGAACACCGTAAACCCGCTAGTGCGTCGGGCGTATGAGTTGATTAAAAGCAGTCAAGGGAACTGATGCCCCGGTTCAGTTGCCCGCACCGCCGTGGGCTTCTTCAAAGAAGTAGTCCTTCCAGCTGGCCGCCTTGTTTTTCAGTACACCTACTCCTGCAATTTTTCGGCATAGATGAAGGTGCGCTGTGGCACGACGGTAAAGTCGATTTCGGGGTCTGCGACGATTTTCTCAACCAGCGGCAAGGCCAGCTTCGACTGCTCCACCCGGATATAGCTCTGGGCTGCCGCGGGCTTGTCGGCCTTGATTATTTTTTCGGCCTCGGCCAGCGCGTCGTAGAACGCCTTGTAGGTTTTCGGGTTTTCGTCGTGGAATTTTTCAGTGGTGTACAGCACGTTAAACGTGGCCTGCCCGCCGAGTACGTCGTAGGAGCTCAGTACCTTGTGCACGTTGGGATTCTGCAGTTCCTGGTACTGGAACGGCGGACTGCAAAAATGTGAATTGATCTCTGAACCGCCAGCAATCAGCGCCTCTGTTGCATCCGGGTGTGCAAGGCTGATCGAGACGAGATTCAAATCCTTTCAACCTGCGATAAACACGTCGGCCGGGATCAGGGGGGAGATGCCTACACCTACGGGCCTCAAGAACGGGTATAGAGGCAGCTTCCGCAGGAAGCGCCGGAACGAAAACAGGTTGTGATCTCTCTTCGACGCTGCCCAACAAACTACACGCAAACAAAAACGCCGCTCAGTGAGCGGCGTTTTTGCGTTTTTGGAGAAGGAAACGAGACTCGCATCTGGCGTCCGACCCATTGAAATCTAAGGGGTTTGGTTTATTCCTGAAGTAGGAATGGACTTGATTCTGGACTTGTTTTCAGGGTGTATCAAGAGCAAAAAAGGAGTTAATCCACGCCACGCTATTGGATTCTACCTATAGCCAAATGACGATTTTGGCGGCTACAAAGTCAGCCTTGCACTCGGCGTCATCGAGATTGGCTGCATATGCTAAGCGCAAGTTCTTCGACCTGTAATCTAAAAATCCTTAGCCGCTATGCGGCAAGCTCGACGTAGCTAGACTCCCCTCCTCCAGTCGCACCCGACAACCAACCCCATACGAAGGTCAGAGTGGTACGCCCAGCGTGATCAACGCCTACGGTGCCACGAGACCAGCCGGCAAGAATCTCGCCATCCGTAGTTAAACACTGATAAAGAAGCTCAATGGTATCGGGGCCTGTCGCGCGCCCGACTTGATTACCCATGCGAATTCGGCCGCCTTGGTAAGTGCCCGAAATGGCATTTTCCTCGACATGGTAGTGAAATACTGTACCTGCACCGGATAGTCCGTGGGCGTTGTCCGCTACCGTAAATCGGCGATTGTTCAGACGATCGCTGATTTGTGAAAAGGGAGTTTCCATAAATGACGAGTCCTTTAGTCGATATGTTCCATTCCAGCCTGATTATCTTAAGCCATTTTGTCGCGACTGATCTGATGAAGGCACTGCTTTGGCTATCTCTGGAGCTTCGAACTCACGACGATAAAAAGCAAGATGGATTCACCGCCCGCTTACAAACAGCTAGCAGAGATCGCTCGCCAAACGCGGCCTCCCCCATAATTCACCGCCCCACCTCTAATGCTATAAACCCGAATCCTATTTCGCCGTAATCACCGACAACTTGGTAATCCCCGCCCGCTCGATCGAGGCCATCGCCCGCGCCACTTCGCCATAATTCACCCCGTTGTCGGCTTGCAATTGCACGCGAACGTCAGGTTTTTTCGCTTTGGCGGCTTGCAGGTTGAACTCGAGCAGATTCGGCTGGATTTCGTCCTTGTTGATGAACACCTTGCCCTTGTCGTCGATGCTCACCACCAGCGGATCTTTCTGTTCCACCGGCGCCACCGCTTCGGTCTTCGGCAGGTTGATCGGGATCGCGTTAGTCAGTAGCGGCGCGGTGACGATGAACACCACCAGTAACACCAACATGACATCCACCAATGGCGTGACGTTAATCTCGCTGAGCACTTCATCGCTGTCTTGTGTGGAGAAGGCCATTTCAGGAGGCCTCCTTGACTTTCTGCCCGGCGACGGTGGCGCCGGACTTGCTCAGCACCGGGTGCAGCAGCACGCGGAATGAATGTTTCTGCGCCAGGTTATAGAAGTCGTGGGCGAAGTCATCCAGGTCCGCGGAGGTCAGTTTCAAACGACGCAGGAAGTAGTTGTAAACCAGCACCGCCGGCACCGCGACAGCGATCCCCACACCGGTGGCGACGAGTGCGGCACCAATCGGTCCGGCCACGGTTTCCAGGCTCGCCGAGCCCGCCGCACTGATGCCTTTCAAGGCCGACATGATGCCCCAAACGGTCCCGAAAAGACCGATAAAGGGCGAGGTGCTGCCAATGCTGGCGAGGATCGCCAGGCCCGTTTCCAGCGAGCGCCGTTCACGCACGATCTGCTGACGCAAGGCACGCTCGAGACGGTCCTGGTGATTGATCGACTGGCTGAGGTCGGTGTTTTGGTGGTCACTGACCTGAATCGCCGCATAACCGGCCAGCGCCACACGGGCCGCAGCACCAGGCAGGCTGTTGGCGAATTCGGCGGCCGAGTCAAGGCTCGACGCGGCCCAGAACTGCTTGTGGAATTTTCGATCCTGCGTCTTGAGTCGGGTGAACTGCACGCCCTTTAACAAGGCCAGGCCCCAGGTCGCAACGGAGAAAAGGATTAATAGCCAGATGACGGTGTGTTCGATGGATTCGAAGGGGGATGCGATCAGGTTCATGGTCAGGCTCTCCAACTAGGCATTAAATCGGTTGTAGCGATGCGCCTTTGGTCAGGTGGCCCGCGGTGTCTGTCTATAGGATTGAATTACTTTATTTTGAAGTCGATGGGCACGCTGACCCAGCCGTCCTGGGCGACATCGCCCTGCTTGGCCGGGACGAAGCTCCAGCGCTTGACCGCAGCCAGTGCGGCGTCGTCGAGTTGATCGCGGCCACTGCTTTTCTGGATCTGGATCTCACCGGGCTTGCCGCTGGCCAATACATGCACCCGCAACATCACCGTACCTTCCCAGCCGCGACGCATCGCCAGCGACGGGTATTCCGGTGCCGGGTTCTTCAAGTAACCCGCGCTGGCCGACGCCGGAGTCACCGGTTTCGGTGCCGGGGGTGCCGCTGGCGCAGGCGCGGCGACTGGTTGTGGCGGTGCTGGCGGTGCGGGTGGCTGCTCCACAGGTTTGGCCACGGGTTTGGGAATCGGTTTAACCAAAGGCTTGGGCTTTGGAATCGGTTTCGGAGGTGGAGGCTTCACGGCCAGCTCATCTTCAACCGGTGGTGGCGGTTCGACCACTGGCTGCGGAATCGGCTGGGGCGGTGGTGGCTCCACCACCGGTGGCGCTGGCTGCGAGAACTCAATGGTCATCGGCGGGATCTCCGGCGGCACCACGGGCAGTGCCGGCGGTGGGTTCTGGTTGACCCAGACAATCACCGCGCCGTGCAACACCAAGGCAAACACCCCGAGCAAGACTCCTTCACGGCGACTCAACACCCGTTTGGGCGTGCTGTGCAGCCGCGACAGCGCCAGGGGTTCCCGGAGGACCCGGCCAAGGTCGAGCAGTTCGCCGCGGGATGCCGGGTGTCGGAACACCTCGAAGGCCTTGGTGGCGCTCTGGACATTGCCCATTTATTTACTCCTGTAAGCCTTTGGATTGAACATGCACCGGCACCGGATTACCGCGCTGGCACCGATTGAGTCACCGTCAAAGGCGTCAGGAAAAACACCTCAGAGTCCGTCAACTTCTCCACGTCGACGCGATGCGGAAAGATCTTCTTTTCCACGAACAAATCGTCGACTTGCTGCAACGCCTGCACATCCCGCGGCTCCACCGGCAACAGCGACTCGTCGCCCCAACTGCGCAGCCGCTGCGAGACTTCGAGGGGGATATCGTTGACCTTGGCGAAGACCCGGGCGTACTCGTCGGGGTTCGCTCGGGCCCATTCGAAGGCCTTGGCGAAACGCTGTAACACGTCGCTGAGCGCCTTGCGTTTGAGCGGGTCGGTCAGCACTTCATCGGAGGCGGTGATGAACGTCAGGCCAGTGTTGATCCCCTCGCCGCTGATCAACACCCGGGCGCCCTGCTGCTCGGCAAATGCCTGATAGATACCGAAGGTGGCCCAGGCTTCGATCTTGCCGGCGTTGAACGCGGACAAGGCGTCGGTCGGCAGGACGAAACCGACGTTGACGTCTTTCTCATCGACCCCGGCATTGGCCAGTGCGCGAATCAACAGGTACTGGGAAATGCTGCCGCGGGCCGACGACACCACGACGTTGCGGCCTTTCAAATCCGCAACGCTATGAATGGGCGAATCGGCTGGAACCAGGATCGCAATGCCTCGTGATTGGCTGCGCCGTACCGCGACGATGCGCAAGGGTGTGCCACCGGTTGCAGCGGCGAGCACCGGGGTATCACCGGCCGGCCCAAGATCTACCGCGCCAGCGCGCAAAGCTTCAAACAATGGCGCGGCGCCCTGAAAATTGGCCCACTCAACCTTGTAGTCAATGCCCTCAAAGGCATTCGCCGCCTCGACCACCGTGCGCAGGCCATTGGCCTGATCGCCCAGCACCAGCGTGACGCCGGACAAATCTGACTGGGCAGTGGATGGGGCTTTGGTCTCGACGGCATCGCCGCAGCCGCTGAGCAGCAACGCCGCGCCAGACAGCATCAATATCGCCGATATCCAGACACGTATTGGCATAACGCAACCTCCCTGTTTCAAATGATCAACCATGGGCAAACCGTCGGACCGTGTTGTTCGTGAGCTGACGTTCAGCCACGGCAACGGTTTCCACTTCAACCCCCAACAAACTCAGCAAGCGCACACGGATTTCCTGAAACCCTTCCTGACCGGTGTCTCGAGCTCGCGGCAGATCGATCGACAATTGTTCGGCGATCTTGCCGTTGGCCAGCACGATCACCCGATCGGCCAGCAGGATGGCCTCGTCCACGTCATGGGTGACCAGCAGCACCGCCGGGTTGTGTTTGCGCCACAACTCGATGATCAGCCGATGCATGCGAATCCGGGTCAGTGCGTCGAGCGCGGCGAAGGGTTCGTCTAGCAGCAACAGCTTGGGTTCGCGCACCAGCCCACGGGCCAGTGCCACGCGTTGCGCTTCGCCACCGGAGAGCGTGGCCGGGTAAGCTTCAAGCCTATGGGCCAGGCCCACTTCCGTCAGCGCCTGCACCGCACGAGCCTTGGCGTCCGGGGTGTGCAGACCGAGAATCACGTTCTTCCAGGCGCGCTTCCACGGCATCAATCGGGGCTCTTGAAACACTGCGGCCCGTGCCTTGGGCACCAGCAGCTGACCGCTGTCGATACTGTCCAGTCCGGCCAGGCTACGTAGCAAGGTGGTCTTGCCCGAACCGCTGGCCCCGAGCAGCGCGACGAATTCGCCCGGTGCGATATCCAGGTCCAGGCCATCGATGACCCGCTGCTGGCCAAATTGGCGCACCACATTACGCAGTTGTACCGGTGCTTCTGACTGCAGTTTTTTTGCGGCGATAGTCGACATGTCAGTTCCTCACAAAAGATGGGCGCCAGGCCAGGGCAAAACGCTCCAGCGTGCGGATCAGTCCGTCGATCAATAAGCCGAGGACGCTGTAAATAAGCAGGCAGATAACGATCACGTCGGTGCGCATGAAGTCCCGCGCATCACTGGCCAGAAAACCGATGCCGGCGGTGGTGTTGATCTGTTCGACGAACACCAGGGCCAGCCAGGAAATCCCCAGGGAGTAACGCAGGCCGACAAAGAATGAGGGCAATGACCCCGGCAGGATCACATGCCAGATCAACTCGCGACGATTCAGGCCCAGGGTGTTGGCGGCCTCGATCAACTTGGGATCGATATTGCGAATGCCGGCGAACAGGTTCAGGTACACCGGGAAGGTGGTACCGGTGACGATCAGCGCGATCTTGGTGAACTCGCCGATGCCGAACCAGAGTATGAACAACGGCACCAGCGCCAGGGAAGGAATAGTGCGCAACATCTGCATCGGCGAATCGAGGATTACCTCACCGCGCTTGGACAAACCGGTGATCAGTGCCGCGACGACGCCGACGCTGACGCCGATACTCAAGCCCAGCAGCGCGCGCTGCAGCGACACCAGCAAATGCTTGCCCAGCTCCCCGGAGACGATCATCGCCCAGAGGGTGCCGCCGATTTGCGAGGGTGCGGCGATGATCCGTTGTGGGATCAGGCCGAGCTGCGACGCCAGTTCCCACAAGAGCAGCAACGCAATCGGGCTGAGCAGGCGCAGAAAGACTTCGGGGGTTCGCCAGTTGTGTAACCAGTCGGGGATCAGCTTCGACGCACCCTGGCTTTCAACAGCCTTGCTGACGGAAAACGAGCTACTAGTGCTCTGCGTATCGAAGGTCTTTTCGGTCATCAGGCTTCCTTCCTCATCAAGAATATGGCTTCGGATTCATGCTATTCGCATAAAAAACGTCAGTGAAATTCTTTTTGGGAATAACCTAATATGATTAATAATCAGATAGAAAATAATCCAGATAAATTATTTGCATAATTAGACCCTGCAACCCACGTCCTGTGGCGGATGCATTCCTGACGCCGATTAAAATGCGCATTACTGATATTTTATATTTTTTATGATTCATTTAATTAATAATTAACTTAGAACAAAACGGCATTTCACAGCCCTGCCCCGCTGCGCCTACTTTCGACGTCACAGACCGACCCCCTGCCCGGTGGAGGCTTGAATCACGCCTATCCAAAGACAAGGAACTCAGCATGAGCATCGAATTTATCGGTTACATCGGTGGCCACCAATCCTCGGAAACCCAGCCGCGCAGCGGCCCGGTGTTGCAGCCCGAATATGTGGAGACCGTCGCCCGCGCCCATGAGGAAGCCGGTTTCGACCGCGCCCTGGTGGCGTTCCACTCCAACAGTCCGGACAGCACGCTGATTGCCTCCCATGCCGCCAGCGTGACGAAAAAGCTGAAGTTCCTGATTGCCCATCGACCGGGATTCGCCGCCCCTACCCTGGCCGCACGACAGTTCACCACCCTCGACGTGTTCAATGGTGGGCGCACTGCCGTGCATATCATCACCGGCGGCGATGATCGCGAATTACGCGCCGATGGAAGCTATATTGGCAAAGACGAGCGCTACGCCCGCACCGATGAATACCTCGACGTGCTACGTCAGGAATGGACCCGCGAAAAGCCCTTCGACTATCAGGGCAAGTACTACCAGGTCGAGGGTGCGCACTCGCAAGTGAAGTCGCCACAACAGCCACACATACCGCTGTATTTTGGTGGCTCATCGGCGGCGGCCATCGCGGTGGCGGGTAAGCATGCGGACGTTTACGCGCTGTGGGGCGAAACCTACGAACAGGTGCGCGAAGTGGTGAATCAGGTGCGCGCCGAGGCGGCCAAGCATGGGCGCAGCATTCGTTTCAGCCTGTCGTTGCGACCGATTCTGGCCGACACCGAAGCGCAAGCCTGGGAACGTGCCGAGCGCATCCTGCAACAAGCCACAGCATTGGCCGAACAGAACGGTTTTGTTCGTCGCGAACCACCGAACGAAGGCTCCCGGCGCTTGCTGGCGGCCGCAGCCCAGGGCTCGCGTCTGGATAAGCGCCTGTGGACCGGAATCGCCGGCCTGCTCGGCGCACAAGGCAATTCGACTTCGCTGGTCGGCACCCCGGAACAAGTGGCCGAAGCCCTGCTCGACTACTACGACCTGGGCATCACCACGTTCCTGATCCGCGGCTTTGACCCACTTGATGACGCCATCGATTATGGCAAGCGCCTGATCCCGCTGACCCGTCAACTGGTGGCCGAACGTGAACGGCAAGCGGCGGAAAAAGTGGCTTGAACCATCCTTGATCTTTTAAGCCTCAGGACCTTAAAAGATCGCAGCCTGCGGCAGCTCCTACAGGGGTTCGCTTCCCCTTGTAGGAGCTGCCGCAGGCTGCGATCTTTTGATCTTGCTCTTCAATTACTCCCTATATGCCGTATCAGTCCTTTCCAACTGCCGAATCAGCGCATCCCAGTGCCGCGCAACACCCGGCCCGTCACCACTTTTGAATACCTCGGCCTGCTTCTCGACCTTGGCCACCACTTCGGCCGGCGGGAAGATCAAGTCGGCATTGCCACCGGCCTGCGCCGCGATCTGAATATTGCAGGCACGTTCCAGGCCGTGCAGTTGCTGGAAGGCGTGTTCAACGCTGACACCAGCGGTCAGCAGTCCGTGGTTGCGCAGGATCAGCACACTTTTGTCCCCCAGGTCCGCTACCAGTCGTTCACGCTCGTCCAGGTCCAGGGCGATGCCTTCGTAACCGTGATAGGCCACCCGCCCGGAAAAACCGATGGAATGCTGCGAGATCGGCAACAGCCCATCGCGCTGCGCCGATACCGCGATGCCGTCGCGGGTGTGGGTATGCAGGACCGCTTGCAGGTCGGGACGCGCACCATGGATAGCGCTGTGAATCACATACCCGGCGTAGTTGATACCGAGGCCAGTCGGGTCGTCGACGATGGTGCCATCGATGTCGACCTTGACCAGGTTGGAGGCGCTGATCTCATCGAACAACAACCCGAAGGCATTGATCAGGAAATGTTCCTCAGGTCCCGGCACCCGCGCGGAAAAGTGCGTGTAGATGTGGTCAGTCCACTTGAACACCGCCGCCAACCGATAGGCTGCGGCCAGTTTGACCCGCACTTCCCATTCTTCGGGAGTGACGCGCTGGCGAACATTTTTCGAGACGCTGGATAACGGGCTGACGCTGCTCATGGCAAAACTTCCTGGATGGCCTTGAAGGATTTCCAGCCAGCCTAGGGGATGCCAAAAAATAATAAAAAGCACATTTTAATCTAAGCTAATTATCATTTTTTTTTATGTCTTCAGTTGCTGATCATGCCGCATTCTTGATCTTCTGCAACGATCCAGCGACCAGTTTGCCAAAGGCATCGACCGGCCCTTGCAGGTTGCCGAGAAAGTGCGGGTAGATCAGCCACAGATCCATCAGCGGTTTGAAATCCTTGAGCGGCATCACCGCCAACTGATCGAAATGCGCACTGCGCTCCAGCAACGGACGCGGTACCAGGCCGAGCCCCATCCCGTCGGCGACCAGGCCCAACTGCAACTCGGTACCGAAGGTTTCCAGATTGACCCGCAGAGCCAGTCCTTGATCTGACAGAGTGCGTTGCAACCCGGCGCGGAAACCACAGCCGTCAGGGTTGAGAATCCAGCCACTCTGGTAAACGTCGGCGAGTTTGCACGCACGCTTGGACACTTGCGCCTTCGCGCAGACCACCACCAGTCCCATCTTGCCGATGGACTCACCAACGATGTTGTCCGGAAAAATCTTGCCCGCCGGGAACAGCGCCGCTGCGGCGTCCAGTTCACCGCGCTCGATCTTGCCTACCAGTTGACTGCCCCACCCTGTCGCCACTTGAGCGCGCAATTCAGGGTATTCGACACGCAGGTGCTTGAGGGCATCGAGCAGCACCACATCGCCGATGGTTTGCGGAACACCCAGGCGCAGCAGCCCGGTGGGCGGCGCATCGGTGGCCACGAGTTCGCGCAACGCGTCCATTTCCCGCAGGATCAAACGGCACTGTTCGTACACCCGCGTGCCAATCAACGTGGGCTTGAGCGGCTTGGTGTTGCGGTCGAAAAGCTCCACGCCCAACGCCTGCTCGAAGTTCTGCACACGCCGGGTAATCGCCGGTTGGGTCAATTGCAGCGACTCGGCCGCATGGCTGATGGACTGGCAACGAATCACTTCGACGAAGGCATCGATATCATCAATTTTCATTTGGCCCGCACATAGAGAACAGTCAATAAGATGTCTGAAAAGCATAGTTCTATTGCTGGAGTCTGGATAGACCGGAGCGCTCCCTGGCTCCTACTGATAACGTCTAACGCTATTCAATCGAGTTCTTAATTCCTTTCAGCTATAACCTAATCATTAAAAAATAGCATATTAAGAACAATCATTATGCTTAGATAATCACAACAACCTTCGAAACGAACGATGGAATCGCCATGACCCAGGCCCGACACCCGGAGAGACTCAGAGCATTCATAGGCGCCCTGGCTGAACTGATCGACAGCCATCCACGCGAGGGTGACCTGTTGTATCGCGGCGGCAAGCTGCTCGGCCAATTGGTCAGCCACGACGACTGGCTACCGAAAGACTTTGCCCGCCCCGACCCGCAGCGTTATCAGCAATACCTGTTGCATGCCGATTCACGACAGCGCTTCAGCGTCGTCAGTTTTGTCTGGGGGCCGGGGCAACGCACACCGATCCACGATCATCGGGTCTGGGGCCTGATCGGCATGTTGCGCGGCGCGGAGTACTCGCAGGGATTCGCCCGCA
Source organism: Pseudomonas sp. PDM09 (assembly GCF_014852305.1). Classification (NCBI taxonomy): domain Bacteria; kingdom Pseudomonadati; phylum Pseudomonadota; class Gammaproteobacteria; order Pseudomonadales; family Pseudomonadaceae; genus Pseudomonas; species Pseudomonas sp. PDM09. Next base: position 419,046 of record NZ_JACVBI010000005.1, read on the forward strand.
ACACTGACGGCGCCCTGGTGCCCGAGGGCCATCGGATACAGCTGGAACCCGGCCAGGTCGAAGCGGTGTCGCCCAAGATTGGCGACATTCATCAAGTCAGCAATGCCTTTGATGATCAGGTGTCCATCAGCATCCATGTCTATGGCGCCAACATCGGCGCCGTGCACCGCGCGGTGTATCAGCCCGATGGCAGCGAGAAACTGTTTATCTCCGGTTATTCCAACGCCTTTCTCCCCAACATCTGGGATCTGTCCAAAGAGAGCCAAGCCCTATGAGCACCCTATTGATCCGCCCCTTCGCCGAGATTCGAAAGGCACTGTTGAACAAAGCAGAACTGGCCCTCGTCGATGTGCGTGAAGAGGCGCCCTTCGCTGAGGCGCACCCGTTGTTCGCCGCCAACATTCCACTGTCCAGGCTTGAGCTGGAGGTGTACTCGCGGATCCCGCGGCTGGATACCCCGGTGACCGTCTACGACAACGGCGAAGGCCTCGCACAGATCGCCGCTCAGCGCTTGCAAGAGCTCGGCTACATCAATGTCGGCTTGCTGGAGGGTGGCCTGGACGGTTGGCGCCGTGCCGGTGGCGAGCTGTTTATCGACGTCAACGTGCCGAGCAAGGCCTTTGGCGAACTGGTGGAGAGCCAGCGTCATACGCCATCCCTGGCGGCGGAAGAAGTGCAGGCACTGCTCGACAGCGAAGCCGATGTGGTGGTGCTCGACGCCCGGCGTTTCGATGAATACCAGACCATGAGCATTCCCACCGGCATCAGCGTTCCGGGCGCGGAGTTGGTATTGCGTGCCCGAGAACTGGCACCGAACCCGGCGACGCGGATCATCGTCAACTGCGCCGGGCGCACCCGCAGCATCATCGGCACGCAGTCGTTGATCAACTCAGGCATCCCCAACCCGGTTTCCGCCTTGCGCAACGGCACCATCGGCTGGACCCTGGCCGGTCAAAAACTGCAACACGGCCAGTCGCGCCGTTTCGCGCCGACCAGCGAAGAACACCGACACATCGCCGCTCAGGATGCCCGTCGCGTCGCCGACAAAGCTCTGGTTGGTCGCGCAACCCTGGCCGACTTGCAAGGCTGGCAACAAGAAGCAACCCGCAGCACTTACCTGTTCGATGTCCGCACCCCGGAAGAATTCGAGACCGGCCACCTGCCCGCTGCCCGTTCAACACCGGGCGGCCAACTGGTGCAGGAAACCGATCACTTCGCGAGTGTCCGCGGCGCACGTCTGGTGCTGGTCGATGACGATGGCGTAAGGGCCAACATGTCCGCGTCCTGGCTTTCGCAATTGGGGTGGGAGGTGCATGTGCTGGATGGCGCGCAGCCTGCGCATTTCAGCGAAAAAGGTGCCTGGCAGGCGCCGGTCCCCGCGCCGCAGCAGGCCGAGGAAATCAGCCCCGAAACCCTGGCCGAATGGCTGACTCACGGCGACATTGCGGTGCTGGATTTCACCAGCAGCGCCAACTACGTCAAACGCCATATCCCCGGTGCATGGTGGGTGCTGCGTGGGCAATTGCGCGAAGCCCTGGCCAACGTACCGGCCGCACAACGCTACGTGCTGACCTGTGGCAGCAGCCAGTTGGCACGGCTGGCTGTCGCTGATGTCGAGGCCCTGACCGGCAAGCCAGTGTTCCTGCTCAAGGGCGGCACGGCCAGCTGGATCGCTGCGCAACTGCCACTGCAAGACGGTGAAACTCATCTGGCTTCGCCGCGCATTGATCGCTATCGCCGCCCCTATGAAGGCACCGACAGTCCTCGCGAAGCAATGCAAGCCTATCTGGACTGGGAATATGGATTGGTGGCGCAACTGGCCCGCGACGCCACCCATGGCTTTTTTGTGATCTGAACCCTTAAGGCTTCTGCACCGTATACCGGGCAGCGCCGTTTGATACGCCCAACGTTGAATTCAGCCCGACCCCTTTCTCCAGGCGGAGGTGACAAGAAGCATCAAGACCCGCCTGGAGCATGCTGTTATGAGTTTCACCCAGCCGTTCAAATATCTGCTGATCGCCACCTCCCTTACCTTTGGCGCAGTCTCTCACGCCGCCGACCTGCAACCGCTGTTGGTGGCCAATCAAAAGTCCACGATCAAGGTACTGCTGGAGGTCTCCGGTGAACTGAAAAACGTGCCCTACCAGATCCAGTTCTCCGAGTTCCCCGCCGCCGCGCCGTTAGGTGAAGCGTTGAACGCTGGAGCGGTAGACATCGGCGCCCTGGGCGATGCGCCTTATGTGTTCGCCCTCGGCGCCGGTGCGCCGCTCAAAGTGGTCAGCATCATTCATGCCGAGGGGCGCAATACCACTGCCATTCTTGTGCCCAAGGATTCACCGATCAAGGATGTCTCAGGCCTCAAGGGCAAGCGCATCGTCACCACACGCGGCTCGATCGGGCATTACCTGGCCATCAAGGCCCTGCGCGGCGCCGGCCTGAGCACCCAGGATGTGCAGTTCGTTTTCCTGCTGCCCAGCGAGTCAAGACTGGTGCTGGATAACGGCACCGCGGATGCCTGGTCCACATGGGATCCCTACACCACCGTCGTCACCTCTCAGAGTCAAGCCAAGATCCTGGTCAGCGGCAGCAACCTGCTGAGCAATCACCTTTATCTCGCAGCCACCGACAAGGCCATCGTCGATAAGCGCCAGCAACTGGACGACTTCGTCGCCCGGGTCGACCGGGCCTACCGCTGGAGCAACGAGCACCCCAATGAGTACGCCGCTGCCCAGGCCAAAATCACCGGCCTGCCCCTCGCGGTGCATGTGGCCGTGGCCAAGGCGACCCACATGCAACCGGTGGTGATTGACGACACGGTCGTCAGCGGCTTGCAGGCCACCGCCGACATCTATCAGGAAGAAGGCTTGCTGACCCGACACATCGACGTCTCCCAAGGCTTCGACAAAAGCTTCAACACCAAACGTCCCCCACTTACCCAGGCTTCGCGCTAAAGGAGTAGAACCATGAGCAAGCAACGCCAACTCAAACTCGGGGCGATGGTCCATGGCGTCGGCCATGGCTGGGGCGAATGGCGCCACCCGCAGGCCCTGCCCAACGCCAGCGTGAATTTCGGTTTTTATCAGCAGCAAACGCAACTGGCTGAAGCGGCGAAGTTCGACTTCGTGTTTATCGCCGACAGCCTGCACATCCATGAGAAGTCGAGCCCGCACTACCTCAATCGCTTCGAGCCGCTGACCATCCTCTCGGCGCTGGCCGCGACCACTCGCCATATCGGCCTGGTGGCAACCGTCACCGTCAGTTACACCGAACCGTTCCAGGTGGCGCGCCAGTTTGCGTCCCTGGACCACATCAGCGGCGGTCGTGCCGGCTGGAACGTGGTGACCTCCTGGCTCAGTGGCACCGCCGATAATTTCGGCAAGGCCGAGCACCCGCCCCATGCGGTGCGCTACCGCATCGCCAAGGAGCATGTGAATGTGGTCAAGGGGTTGTGGGACTCCTGGGAAGACGACGCCTTCGCCTACAACAAACAAAGCGGCGAGTTTTTCACCCCCGGCAAACTGCATGCGCTGGCGCACAAAGGTGAATTTTTCTCGGTAAAAGGCCCGCTCAACATCGCCCGCTCCCGGCAAGGTCAGCCGGTGATTTTCCAGGCCGGCACCTCTAAGGACGGACGTAATTTCGCCGCGGAGAATTCCGATGCGATTTTCGTCAGCCCCGAGGGGTTCGACGAAGCACGCGCCTATTATCAGGACCTGAAAAAGCGCGCCAGCGGCTTCGGCCGGGATGCACAAAAGCTGTCGATCCTGCCGGGCATCCGTCCGATCGTTGGCCGCGATGAAGCAGAAGTTGAAAGCCGCTATCAGCAAGCGGTGGAACTGGTGAGTATTGAGGATGCGATTGTCGCCCTCGGCAGGCCGTTCAATGACCATGATTTCAGCCAGTACCCATTGGATGCCCCATTCCCCGAGCTGGGTGACTTAGGCTCCAATAGCCAGAAAGGCGGCTCGGACCGGATCAAACAACTGGCCAAAGACGAAGGCCTGACCTTGCGCGAAGTGGCCCTGCGTTTCTCCCGGCCACGACGGGATTTCGTCGGGACGCCTGAGCAGGTTGCGGACGCCCTTCAGACCTGGTTCGAAGAAGGCGCTGCCGACGGTTTCATCATCAACTCGTTGCTACCCGATGGCCTGCAATATTTCACCGAACTCGTCGTGCCGGTGCTGCAACAGCGCGGTCTGTTTCGCGATGAATACAGCGGCACGACCCTGCGCGACAACCTTGGGCTTGAGGCACCCGCCAACCGTTACACAACCGCCCAGGTTCACCAGAAAAGCGAGGTACTGGCATGAGCGAATCCTTTAATCGCCTGCCGGGGCAGTTCAATCGTCGCGGCTTCCTGACGGCCAGTTCGATCGCCCTCGGGGCGTTGGGGCTGTCCTCGATGGGATTGGCTTCGCGTGCGTTCGCGCAAAACACCTCGCTTTCGGACCTGACCCTGGGCGTCGCCACTTATCGCGGCCAGGAATCGTATTTCACCGAAGACGCCGGCACCGCTAACCGCCCTTACAAAGTCGATTACGCGGAATTTGCCGGCGGCAACCTGATCGTCGAAGCGCTGGCCTCGGGCAGCTTGGACATCGGCTCCATGAGCGAGATCCCACCGATCTTCTCTATCCAGAGCCATCGCCAACCGCGACTCATCGCAGTGATACAAGGCGACGTGAACAACCAGGTGTTCCTGATTCCCAAGAACTCGAAACTCGAATCGGTCGGGCAGCTGCGCGGCAAACGGGTCGGGTACGTGCGCTCGACCACCTCGCATTACTTTCTGATCAAGGCACTGAAAGAACAGGGCCTGACGATGAACGACATCACGGCGGTAGCGCTCACGCCGCAGGATGGTTTCAGTGCTTTCCAGAGCGGTCAGCTCGATGCCTGGGTGATTTATGGGGTGTTTATCCAGTTGGCGAAATTCCGCAGTGGCGCCCGGGTGTTGAAAACCGCTGAGGGTTATTTGTCCGGCAACTACTTGATGGCGGCGCGCCCCGCTGCCCTCGAAGACCCGCTGCGCAAACAAGCGATTCAGGACTACTTGCAGCGCACGGCGCGCACGCTGGAATGGATCAATAACAACCCCGAACCCTGGGCCGCCAAATCCGCGCAGCTACTGGGTGTCGACAAAGCGGTGTTTCTCGACATGTACAACAGCCGCAGCCAGCCGTGGAAAGTCATCGAAGTGGACGACCAGGCGATAGCCTCGCAACAGGAGGTCGCGGATTTGTTCTTCGATGCGGGTGTGTTGAGCGAACGGCTGGATGTCAGTCCGTTGTGGGACCGGCAGTTCAAGTTGTTGCCGATATGAGCCCTAAAGTCGCCCCCTCCCTGTGGCGAGGGAGCTTGCTCCCGCTCGGCTGCGAAGCAGTCGCAAAACGGTTTGCCTGAATCACCGCAGTGCCTGGATTTGGGGCCGCTTCGCGACCCAGCGGGAGCAAGCTCCCTCGCCACAGTTGGTTACGGTGGCCCCCAATCATTGCTGCTCACACTTTTTGATCGAGTGAATCCACCATGAGTCTTTCTTCTCAACACCCGCCCTTGCTGCGATCGGTCGAGGCGGCGAATTTCGAAGCCTTGCTGGAAACCATCGGCGCACAACTCAGCGCCACGGCGCACCTTTATGACGAAAGCGGCGCCTTCCCCCAGGACAATTTCAAGCTGCTGCAGGAGCACGGTCTGGTCGCGCTGACCGTGCCCAAAGCCCTCGGCGGTGGTGGCGCGAATCTGGCCCAGGCGCGCAAGGCGATCAGCGCAATCGCCAAGGGCGAACCCTCGACGGCGTTGATCCTGGTGATGCAGTACATCCAGCACGCGCGCCTGCAAGACAGTAAAACCTGGCCCGAAGCATTGCGCCTGCAAGTGGCACAAGACGCCGTCCAGCAAGGCGCGTTGATCAACGCCTTGCGGGTCGAGCCCGACCTCGGCACCCCGGCTCGCGGTGGTTTGCCAGCGACCGTTGCCCGGCGCACCTCCGCCGGTTGGCGCATCAGTGGCCGAAAAATCTACTCCACCGGCAGTCATGGCCTGACGTGGTTCAGCGTCTGGGCGCGCAGCACCGATGAAGATCCGCTGGTCGGTGCCTGGCTTGTGCACAAGGACACACCCGGCATCAGCATCATCGAGGATTGGGACCATTTGGGCATGCGCGCCACGTGCAGCCATGAAGTGGTGTTCGACAATGTCCTGGTGCCGCTGGATCACGCCGTCAGCGTCAGCCCCTGGAGTGCCCCACAACCCGAACTCGATGGCGATGGCTTCCTGTGGATGTCGGTGTTGCTCTCGTCGGTTTACGACGGCGTCGCCCAAGCCGCTCGCGACTGGTTGGTGGGTTGGCTGGAACAACGCAAGCCATCCAACCTCGGCGCGGCGCTCTCGACCCTGCCGCGCTTTCAGGAAACCGTCGGGCACATCGACACGCTGTTGTTCGCCAACCGCAGCCTGCTGGATGCCGCCGCCGAAGGTCGCACGCCAGCCAGTAACGCCGCGCAACTGAAATACCTGGTGACCGGCAACGCCATCCGCGCCGTCGAGTTGGCCATCGAGGCGTCTGGCAACCCCGGCCTGTCCCGGACAAATCCACTGCAACGGCATTACCGCGATGTGCTGTGCAGCCGTGTTCACACGCCGCAGAACGATGCCGTGCTGCAAGGCGTCGGCAAAGCGGTCTTCGCCCAGCACCAGCAAAAGGAACGCCCATGAGCCAGCTCATTATCGCCAGCCAACTGGATGAAGACTTCAACGATGTGATTCGTCAGCGCCTCGCACACACGCATCCTGACGCCCGGTTAATCGATGTGCCGAGCGGCGTACCCAGCGACCTGCCGACTGAAGTCAGTATTTTGCTGGCGCGGCCAATCAATGTTCGCGGCTATCTGGCGCCGGACACACCGCCGCCGGGTTGGCCCTACGGTTTGAAGTGGGTTCAGGTGGTATCTTCCGGCATCGACTTCTACCCCCAGTGGCTGTTCAACGGCCCGCCGGTGAGCACTTCCCGGGGCAGCGCCGCCGAGAACATCGCCGAGTTCGCCCTGGCCGCGATCTTCGCTGCCGCCAAGCGCCTGCCGGACATTTGGGTGCATGACTCGCAATGGAATTTCACCGCACTGACGCCGCTCAAGGGCACCACGTTGGGGATTCTCGGAATCGGTGCGATTGGCCGCAGCCTGGCGAGCAAGGCCCACGCCTTGGGCATCAATGTGCTGGCGTTGCGTCAGAGTCAGGCGCCGTTCGAGGTGGAAGGCGTCGAAGCCACGCGAGATATCCATGACCTGTTTGCCCGTTCCGACCATCTGGTGCTGGCCGCGCCGTTGACCGATGCGACCCGGCATATCGTCAACAGTGCGGTGCTCGCCAGCGCCAAACCCGGCCTGCATCTGATCAACATCGCCCGCGGCGGTCTGCTGGATCACGGGGCGTTGCTTGAAGCACTGGACAGCGGAACGATCGGCCTGGCTTCGCTGGACGTTACCGATCCCGAGCCACTGCCGGACGGACATCCGCTCTACACCCATCCACGGGTGCGCTTGTCACCCCATACCTCGGCGATTTCCACCAACAGTGGCCATGAGATAGCTGACAGTTTCCTGGCCAACCTTGAGCGTTATCTCAACGGTTTGGCGTTGGAGAATCAGGCGAACGTACAACGCGGGTATTGAACCCCGACACCCGTCAGTCAAACGCAATCCAATGTGTGCGGGCTTGCTCGCGAAGAGGGAGTGTCAGGCGACATCAATGTTGCCTGATCCACCGCCTTCGCGAGCAAGCCCGCTCCCACATTGGTTCTGCGCATCCGGAAGAAAACAACATCAGCTTTACGCATTTATAGAAGATTTTTAATGTTCATTTTTTATAATTAACTTATAACTAATCGGACTTTTACAGCGCCTTATTATACAAATACTGTTACAACCATCACCGACCCCTGACCAGGTGGAGGCCCACGGAACTGCACGTTTTTCCGGCCGACACCATTCCACGGTCAACTGCCACACCCAAATCCGAAACCGGCTCAAGCCCCCCGCCGCCATGGCTTTCGAAACATGGCCCCGGCAACGCTTTGCCCAAAAAAACATAACGACGCCAACGCTGCGCTTACACACTTGGGGTTCACCATGCATAACACCTTCACTGCAAACCGTTTGACGCTGGCCGTGTCGCTGGCGATGTTCGGGTTGTCGGCCCACGCCGAAGAAAACACCATGGATGGTGCCCTCCCCGTTGTCACAGTCACCGCCGAACACCACAGCGAAGACCTGCAAAAAACCCCGCTGGCGATTTCCGCATTCGACGAAAAAGCCCTGGAAGACAAGCAGATCAAAAGCATCCGCGACCTCTCCGGGCAAGTGCCGAACCTGACCCTCAGCCGCCAGTCGATCTCCTACAGCGCCCAGACCTACGGGATTCGTGGCATCGGCGAAACTGACCCGATCCAGGAAGCCGCCGTCGCGGTGTACGCCGATGACCTGTACATCCCGCGGGCGATTTCCTCGATGCTCGACTTCAACGACGTCGAACGCGTCGAAGTGTTGCGCGGCCCGCAAGGCACGCTGTATGGACGCAACAGCAGCGCCGGCGCGATCCGCGTGATCACCCGCGACCCGACCCAGGAAACCCGGGGTTTCTTCGAGCTCGGCGCCGGCAATTACAACGCGCAGAACGGCCGATTGCTGATCAGTGGCCCGCTGGTGGACAACGCGCTGTTCGGTAGTTTTTCGGCGATTCGCCTGACCCGTGACGGCACCGTCTCCAACCCGACCCGCGGCGAGGATGTGAACAACGTCGACATCCAGTCCTACCGCGGCAAGTTGCGCTTCAACCCGATCGATTCGCCGTGGGATGTGCAACTGACCCTGGCCGGCACCTTCGACCGTGGCGACACCACCAGCTATACACCGTTTGATGCCGACGGCCACTTCGATAAATTCAAGAGCTACAGCAGCCTCAATCCGAAGAACCGCCTCGACCAGGGCAGCTCGGTGCTGCGGGCAATCTACACCCTCGACGATCATCTGAGTTTCAAATCGGTGACCGCCTATTCCGCCTTCAACCAGCCAGTGGACTATGACAACTCCGGGCAGGCCGCCCTCATTCAGAACAGCCTGATCACCTACAAGCAGGACTATGCCACCCAGGAGTTCCAGCTCAACGGCGACTACGACGATTTCAGTTTCAGCACTGGCCTATACCTGTACCGGGAAAAATTCGACGCCGAGCGCGACAGCCTGACCTACTCGATTGCGCGCAACCGGGTGATCGGCCAGGGGCAATACAGCACAACCAATACCGAAAGTTATGCGTTGTATGGCCAGGGCAGTTACAAAGTCACGCAACAACTGTCGCTGATCGCCGGACTACGGTTCACCCGCGAACACAAGAACTTCGACTACACCAACTACGTGGTCAACACCGACCGGCAGATCACCGGTACCAATTTCAGCGCCGATTCAAGCAAATCCTGGCAATCCACCAGCCCGAAACTCGGCTTCGAATACGCCTGGACACCGCACCTCAACCAGTACGCCTACGTCGCCAAAGGCTTCAAGGCCGGCGGCTACGACAACCGCGCGCCGACCCAGGCCGCCGCCGAACAGGCGTTTTCGCCCGAGGACGTGACGACCTGGGAAACCGGCTTCAAGGGTGACTTCTTCGACCAGCGCCTGCGAGCCAACCTCGCGCTGTTCTACAACGACTACAAGGATTTGCAGACCAACGCCTACGACCCGGCGCTGGGTGTCAGCCTGCGGACCAACGTCGGCCAGGCGCACACCTACGGTGTCGAGCTGGAAACCCTGACCGCGCTGACCCGCGACCTGCAACTGACCGCCAACGTCGGCTACCTGGAAAGCCAGTACGACGACTTCGAAAATGCCAGCGGTGCCGGTGTCGATGCCAACGGCAAACAGTTGGTGTTCTCGCCGCGCTGGAACGCCAGCGTCGGCCTCAACTACACCATCCCGGCCGGATTGCCCGGCACCTGGCTGGCGGGCACCGATGCGCAGTTCCAGACCAAGTCCTACGCCAACGCGCTCAACGACGACGTCCAGGAAATTCCCCAGCAGACCTTCTGGAACGCCAATACCCGCTACCTCTCCGGCGACGGTCACTGGACCACCACGCTGGCCGTAAAAAACCTGCTCGATCGCGCCTATCCGCAATCGGTCGGCTACGTGCCCTCCAGCGGCGCCCGCTTCTACTCCATCAACGACCCGCGAACCCTCTTGTTGTCCGTGCGCTACGACCTCTGATCCCTAACGCGCCCCTACACCGGATTCCTTACCGCTTGAACGCAAGGAGCACCACGATGGCTGTTACCCGTAGAGAACTGATTTCCCGTATTGCCGCCGTCGGTGGCTATTCCGCCGCTGTCAGCGCCCTCGGTGCATTGGGGCTCACGCCTCAGGCCGTGGCGGCAACATTCAATCCGCTGCAACTGGGCAGCAGTGGCAAAGGCAAGCACGTGGTGGTGGTCGGTGCCGGTATATCCGGCCTGGTCAGCGCCTACGAGCTGCGCAAGGCTGGCTTCACCGTGACCATTCTCGAAGCGCGCGAGCGAGTGGGTGGACGCAACTGGACTCTGCGGCGCGGCACCAAGGTCGATTTCGACGATGGCATCAGCCAGACCGTCGACTTCGATGACGGGCAGTTTTTCAACGCCGGTCCCGCGCGTATTCCCAGCCATCACCAGACGATCCTCGGCTACTGCCGCGAACTGGGTGTCGAGCTGCAAGTGCTGGTCAACAGCAGCCGCAATGCGCTGGCCTTGCCTGACCCGACCAAACCGGCATTCCAGTTACGCCAGGCGGTCAACGACACCCGCGGCCAACTGTCTGAATTGCTGGCGCGTACCGTCAGCCGCAAAGCCCTGGATCAGGACTTGAGCGTCGATGATCGCAAGGCGCTGCTCAATTTCCTCAAGGTCTATGGCGATCTCAACGCCGACTTCAAATACAAGGGTTCGGTGCGCTCGGGGTACACCCGTATCCCCGGCGCCGGCGATCAAACCGGCATCACCCGTGCGCCGCTGGAGCTACAGACCCTGCTCAATCCCAAGCTCTGGGGCGCGTTGGTGTTCGATGAGATCCCGGAGTTTTCCTCGACCATGTTCCAACCGGTTGGCGGTATGGACCGAATTCCCTACGCGTTCTACGACAAGCTCAAGGATGCGGTGCGTTTCAACGCCGAGGTCAGCGACATTCAGACCTCCGAAAACGGCAGCCGCATCACCTACCGGGACCGCAAGACCGGCACCACCCAGACGCTAAGCGCCGATTACGCCATCGTCACGGTCCCCCTACCGTTGCTGGCCAAGCTGCCGAGTAACTTCAGCCAGCCGTTCAAGCAAGCGATTCTCAGCGCACAAAGCGATCAGGCCAACAAAGTCGCTTGGCAGTCACCGCGTTTCTGGGAAACCGACTTCAACATCTACGGCGGATTGTCGTACCTGGACCATGAAGTCAAAGGTTTGTGGTACCCCAGCGACCGGTTGAACAGCGCCCAAGGGATTCTGGTCGCGGCCTACAACACCAGCGAATCAGCTCAGGCCTTCAGCAAGAAATCCCTCGCCGAACAGTTCGCCTCCTCGCGGCAAGCCGTCGAACTGCTGCACCCCGGCCACAGCACCAAGTTGCAAAAACCGGTAGCGATCAACTGGGCCAAGGTGCCCTTCAGCAAAGGCCCATGGATCGTCAACGACGAGGTCGGCGAGAGCGCTTACCAAATCCTCAACGAGCCTCAGGGCCGCACGTATCTGGCCAGCGACGCCCTCGCCCATGGCGGCGTCGGCATTTGGCAGAACAGCGCCGCCGACTCGGCGCGACGCATCGTTTCCCTGATCGGCCGCCATGCCGAACGCCAGCAACCGGGCGTTGCCGCCTGACTTTTTTCAATAAAGGACTGACCGATGAAAACCATGACTTTGCTCACAGGACTCCTCATGACCGCTACCGCCCTCAGCAGCCACGCCGACGAGATCAAACGCATCGCCCTGCCCAATTCCAGTTTCCCGATTTCGCTGGCGGTGTCGGTGCCGGCCCAGACCGACCTGCTGTTTGTCAGCGGCCTGCTCGCCGACCTGCACGACCCGAAAGCACCGAAGGATTCCTTCGCTGCCTATGGCGACACCGCGACGCAGACCACCTCGATTCTCAACAAGCTCAAAGGCGTGCTGCAAAGCCAAGGCCTGGACTTGGGTGACGTGGTGCAGCTTCGGGTGTTTCTGGTGGGCGATCCGGCCAAGGGCGGCAAGCTCGATTTCGCCGGGTTGCAGGAAGGCTATACGCCGTTCTTCGGCAGCGCCGCGCAACCGAAAAAACCGGCACGCACCGCCGTGCAGGTAGTCGCCCTGCCGCTACCGGGCGGGTTAGTCGAAATCGAAGCCGTCGCCGCTCGCAAGAAGTGACACGGACCTTAGCCGACATTCAGGAGCTTCACTCTCATGCTCACCTGCCAAACGCGCCTTGCCGCGCCTGCCTACCACCCGTTATTGCTGCCCCTGTCGATTGCCTGTGGCTTGGCCTCGTTCAATATCGAGGCCGCCGAAAGCAACTCACCGACTCTCGACACGGTAGTCGTCACGGGTAACCGTGGCACCGTCCAACGCACCGTCACCACCAGCCCGACGCCGATCGATGTGGTGACCGGCGAACAATTGCGTTCGGTGGGAAAACCGAGCCTGTTGGAGGCGCTGAGCAAGTTCATCCCGTCCTTCAACCTGCCCGATCGCGCCGGTTGGGATGCCAGCGGCGTGGTTCGCTCGGCCACCCTGCGGGGGCTGACGGCGTCCCATGTGTTGGTGCTGGTCAACGGCAAGCGCCGGCATACCAGCGCCACGTTGAACATCAACGGCATCAACAGCGGCGCGGCACCCAGCGACCTCGACCTGATCCCGGTGGCGTCCATCGATCACATCGAGGTGCTGCGCGATGGCGCGGCGGCACAGTACGGCTCGGATGCCATTTCCGGGGTGATCAACATCATCCTCAAGCAAACCACCGGTGGCAGCTCCGACACCACCCTCGGCCAGGGCTATGACGGCAAACGCGGGACCGCGCAGGAGGCGCTCAATTATGGTTTTCAGATCGGCGAAGCCGGTGTGCTCAATGTCTCGCTCGACACCCGCTATCAGGAACGCGACAACAAGGCCGGCAGCAACGGCTATAGCACGCATTACTATCCGCAGGCCGACGGCTCGCCCGACCCGCGCGAGGCCGATGCCAGCCACCACACTTACAAGGGTTACGGACTGCCCCGCAGCCAACTGGCCGATGTTGCCTACAACCTCGACCTGCCGTTGAACGATGCCGTCACGCTCTACTCGTTCTCGACCTTGGCCACCCGGGAGAACAACGACGGCCAGAACTTCCGCCTGCCCAACGGGCGCAACACCATCACCACCGGTCCCAATGGCTATCCCGACGGTTACAGTCCTTACTGGCTGATCAACGAAACCGACTTCCAGTCCGCCTTCGGCGCCAAGGGCGAGGACTTCGGCGGCTGGGCCTGGGACCTGAGCAGCACCTACGGGCGTAACTACGCCAAGCAACGCACCTACAACAACCAGAACCCGTCGCTGGGCGAAAACACCCCGAACAAGTTCACCTCCGGCATTTACATCGCGGACCAACTGACCAGTAATCTGGATCTTAAAAACAGCTACGAAATCGGCCTTGCCAAGCCGCTGGATGTCGCCTTCGGTTTCGAGCACCGACGTGAAAGCTACGAGACCCGCGCCGGCTCCGAAGCCTCGTATATCGATGGCGGTTACGTGTTCCCCGCCGGCCATCCGCGCGCCGGGCAGCGTCCCGATCCGGGTGCCCAGGTCACCAACGGCATTACTCCTGAAGACGCACAGAAAGTCAGCCGCAACAGCGTCGCCAGCTACATCGACCTGGGTTTCTACCCCGTCGAGCAGTGGTACCTCGGCGTCGCCGCACGGTACGAGCATTACAACGAAGGCGTCGGTGGCACCCGCAGCGGCAAACTCAGCACTCGCTACGAATTCAACCCGGTGTTTTCGGTGCGCGGTACCATCAGTAATGGCTTTCGCGCGCCGTCGCTGGCCAATCAGATTTTCACCGCGCGCTCGACCGGGTTCGACACCATCAATGGCGTCTACCAGTCTTACAACTACGTGATTCTGCCGGTGGATTCGGCCGGCGCCCAGGCCCTTGGGGCCGAGTCGTTGAAACCCGAACGCTCGACCAACTTCAGTCTCGGTTTCGCCCTGACTCCCAGTGAAGACCTGAGCCTGACCGTGGACGGCTACGTCATCAACCTGTGCGACCGTCTGGTGCTCAGCGAACGTTTCCAGGGCCCGGGCGTCGCCGCCCTGCTCGACAGCATTGGTGTGCCGGCCACCGCTGGCGCGCAGTACTTCACCAACGGCGCCAACACCCGGACGTCCGGGGTCGATGTGGTCGGCAATTACCGGCAGAACCTGAACCAGTTCGGCTCGGTGAGATGGACTGCGGCACTGAACTACAACCACACGAAAATCCTCAGCGTCAACGACACACCGTCACAACTGACCGCCCTGGGCGACTTCCAGCTGCTCGGACGCCAATCGCGAGCACTGATTACCAAAACCTCCCCCAGCAGCAAGATGATCTTCTCCGCCGACTGGGCGATCAGCGACTTCGACGTCAATCTGCGGCTGACCCGTTATGGCACCTACACCGAGGTCAACAGCTCGAGCGATCCAAGCCTGGATCGCGAGTATTCGGCCAAATGGATCACCGACCTGGACGTGGCCTATGCGCTCAACAAACAACTGACCGTCGCCGTCGGCGCGCAGAACCTGTTCGACAAGTACCCGGACCATATCGGCGTAAGCAACTCTTCGTTCGGCGATAACTGGGGCAGTTTTTCACCCTTCGGCTTCACCGGCGGTTACTACTACACCCGCGTGCAATACGCGTTCTGACTCCTCTGGCGCGTAGAGCAAGAACAAAAGATCGCAGGTATTTCGAACATTCATTCTGAGCGATGCCGAGCCCGGTAAGGATGGCGCCTGAGGCTTAGGTTCCATATAGCCTGATACAAGGCTCTTATTCCATTAAATAATTACATTTTGTTTTTATAGTGCGTTTCAATCTATGAGCTGAAGCTGATACAGAAACGCCCCTTCAAATTTGTTCAGGAGCCATGATGTCCGATCCAAAACCTCTGTTGTTTGCACTCTACGAACAAGCCAGTGTGGGCTGTGGAGGTGCGCCGAGCCTCTGGACGCATCCGGCTGACGAGCGCCTGGCAATCAACTCGTTGGGCTACTGGTCGAACCTGGCGCGCATTGCCGACCAGGCCAACCTCGACATGCTGTTCTTCGGCGACGTGCTGGGTTTCTACGACGTCTTTGGTGGCAATGCCGATGCCGCGATGAAATGGGCTGTGGAAGCTCCGGCCAATGATCCGTTGATGATCATTCCCGCCTTGGCCGCGGTCACCGAAAACCTTGCGTTCGGCGTCACGGTTACCACCAGCTATGAACACCCCTTCTCCCACGCTCGGCGTTTCAGCACCCTGGACCACCTCACCAATGGCCGGGTGGGCTGGAACATCGTGACCTCTTATCTGTCCAGCGCCGCGCGTAACTTCGGCCTTGAACAGATGATCAAACACGATGACCGCTACGAACGCGCCGAAGAATTTCTCGATGTGGTGTACAAGCTGTGGGAAGGCAGTTGGGCCGACGATGCAGTGGTCGCGGACAAAGCTCATCAACTGTATGCCCGGGGTGATCGGGTACGGCCGATTAACCACGTCGGCGAGCACTATCGAGTCGCCGGGCCGCACCTCACCTCACCGTCACCGCAGCGCACACCGCTACTGATCCAGGCCGGCTGGTCGGGTCGCGGTCGCGAGTTCGCCGCCAAGCATGCCGAACTGATCTTCATTGCCAAATCCAACCCTCAGGAAATCCGTCAGGGCCTGGAGGACATATGGGCCAAGGCCCAGGCTCTCGGTCGCCAGCGTGAGGATGTGAAGTCCCTGACCGTATTGCGCATCGTCACCGCCAAAACCGAAATTGAAGCCCAGCGCAAATATGACGCATTGCAAAGCAACTACCATCTTCAAGCGCAACTGGTCAGTTATGCGGGCGACACGGGCATCGATGTCAGTCGCTATGCCGACAGCGATGCATTGTCGACCCACACCGAAGGGCTGACGTCCTATGTCATGCGCCCCGATGGCAGTGGTAAGCCGTTGACCGCCGGGGATGTGAAGCAACGTTTTGCCAAAGTCACCCGCGGCAGCGACCTGATCCTGGTGGGTACCCCACAACAGGTAGCCGACCGGATCGAAGAACACGCACGCATTTCCGGCACCAGCGGCTACATGATCAATCCGTTGATCAGCCCTGGCACGCTTGAAGATTTCGTGGAGTTGATCATTCCCGAATTACAGAAGCGCGGCCTCTACAGGACCCAGCCGCAAAACGGTACCTTCAGGTCCAGGTTAAGGGCAGATGGCAGCAGCCATTTACCCGACTCGGCTTATGGCGCTTCATTCCGCTTCGGCAAGGCGCTTTAGCCCGAAGGCGACTGCTCAAGCGTTATCAAGCAGTCGCCGAACGTTCGAGGAAAACGTCGCGGGGCATCAGCGTTTACAACGTAAGAAACAGCGCCGAGGTCCAGACTCGGGATTGATCGCGCTGCCGGGCGCAGATGAACAATGGATGTTCACGGCCCGGCTGCAGATTCAACTGCGCCAGCTCGATCTTCCCTTGCAGCTCTCGGGGCAGCGGCGCAGAGGTTGTTCTTTCAAGGGACACTTTCAGTTCCGCTCCTGGCAGCTCTTCGATCACTTGTGATTGCGCCAGTAACTCCTCACCGGACAACTCCATCAGCACAGTCGGCGCGTGTACGTAAGGTTGCGGTTCAGACGGATCGCCGACCTTGATGTAGTTGTCGATGCGGCTGTGGATCTGCAACGTCGCGCCGGCTAGCTGCGACAGGTCGATTTCAATACTGTCGGTGTCGCCGTTGGTGTCGGTGCGAAAGGCCAGTACCGTTGCATCCTTGCGCCATACGGTTTGCTCGGGGTGATCGAGTCCCAGGGCGCGAAAGCCACTGATGACCGCGCCCGTCACCCGAATCTCTCCGGTCCAGTAGGCACCGCGATAGCGATCCTTGATTCGTGCGCCCCCCAGCCGCAGCCGAATACGTTGGGCGGAAAACCCCAGCTCCTGATGCAGATTGCGCGACCAGATCAGCTTGTCGCCATCGAACAGATCGACCTGCTCCCAACCCGCCTCGCCCAGCAGTCGATAGTCCAGCGTGGCATTCGAATCGGCCGTGAACACTTCACCCATAAAGTGCTGGCCCTGGCGCAGGCTGGCAAACGAACGCTCGCCAGTGGTGGCAAAGGTGCGACGGGCACGAAGTGCCTTGCCGACACTGGCTCGGTCGAAGCCGTCGGCGACGACACCGGTCAGCCCGCCACGGGAGCCGAACACCGCCGTGGCCGGAACACCACCGCCACAACGGCCCTGATGCTCATCGCTGTTGGCAGCAGCACCGACCCGATAACCACGCTGAAGCGCTTCGGCGTAGACCCAATGGAATTGCCCCCAGGCCGAACCAACTTCAATCAGGCGCTCCAACTCCGGGTGATGCCAGTCGAGGTTGCAACGGCGACCACCGACGTGAGGCATCATCAGGTGGCCTTCAGGATCCTTGGCATAAGCCGCGTACAACTCGTCCACCGGCCAGGCGCCCGGCTTGATGGTGCCGGCGGTGAACTCGTTCCATTCGAAGGAACGCACCAACCGCCCTTGATTATCGAAGGGAAACTCAGGTTTGCGGTCATGCAGGAACACCACATTACGGTCGCCGCCTGCGCAAGAATTGCCGCACCATTCGGTGCCGGGATAACAAACAAATCGACCCGGCTCGTTGAGCTCGTGTATCAGCTGGACCGCCTGATCCCAGCGTTGCTCGGTAATACTGAAGTCGTTGGCGGTGTAGCCGAGTACGTCGAGACCGGCGACATCGCGACCGTAGCTGAGGTTGTACAAGGTGTCGTTGGTGCCCACGGTGTCATCGGAGTGCACATGCAGATCGGCGTACAACGGACGCAATGCCGTGCCGGCAGGATCGACCGTCACAAACGCCTGGGCCGCGCGCACAAAAGGTGCCGTCACCACGGCCGACAAACGCCACTCGCCCACCGCACCCAGATCAAAACCTTCAAGCCGGGCAGTTGCCCAACCTTCAGTTGCCAGGGTGAACGGTTGTTGTCGTTCGCCCCCTTCAGGGTCAACGAGGGTCAGCACGCCCTGGAGCGGCAAGTTGCGGCAGGTGTTACCCCAGGCATCATCCACCCTGAGCAAAACGTCGAACGCCTCACCCGCACTGACCAGCCGAGGGACAATCAACTGCACACTTTGCGCTGGTCCCGGCACGATGTTCAGCAGCGGATCGCCAGGCACCTCGGCAAACTTCGAGCTGCCCAATGGGTCGATGAACAGACGAAAACGGAAGTCTTTCTCGACAAAACTCTGCACCCGCGTACCCGCGCCGCCCTGACGACGATCGCCCAGGCGAATGGTGATCTTGTCCCCCGGGTTCAGGTAACCGTCGATGATGTCGATGATGATCGCTTTCTGAAACGGCCGTTCATGGCCCTTCTGGTCGAAGCGCACTTTCAAGTGCTGCACCGTGGCCTGGCTCTGTCCAGGAACCCGCTCACCGGCTTGATACTCGGCGCTGACATAGTTGGGGCCGGCCGGATTCGAGGTCTGGAACAATGCCCAGTCAGAGTAGAACTTGAAGGCCAGTTTCAGCCAGGCGCCGTCCGCCAAGCCGCTGCCACCGACCTCGTAGACCAGGGTGATTTCATCCCATTGCCCAGCAATCAGCGTGTCACGATCACAGCTGATGCTGCCCAGGAACGGGCGTTTCTTGTTGCGTTCGTAGAGGCCTTGCGGGGCAATGTAATGCCCGGCTTCGCGGGGATCGAAAACGTTACTCACATGACACCTCGTGCAGTGGTCCACTAAAGATTTGAAGGGTTCGAAAACAATGCTTATTGCACGCGCCATTTCTGGTAGTGACGCTCGATGCGCCTGAATACAAAACTCTCCATCAGCCAGGCAATCAGTCCGATCAGGACAATGCCCAGCAGCACCTGACTGCTGTTGCCGATCTGCCCGCCCGTCGACACCATCCAGCCAATGCCTTGGGACGCGCCGATCATTTCCGCCGCGACCAATGCCCGCCAGCCCTGGCTGAAGCCGATGCGCAAAGCTGCTGTCACGAAGGGCAATGAGGCGGGTAGATAAACGTGGGCCAGCAATTGCCAGGAATTGGCCCCCAGAGTGCGTGCCGCACGGACCTCACCGCCGCGGATACTCTGCACGCCCTCCTGAATGGTCACCGCCATGGGGAACATCGCGGCAATGAAAATCACCAATACGATGGAGACATAACCCAGGCCGAAAATGATCATGATCAGCGGCGCCCAGGCGATTGGCGGAATGGCCATGAACAGGCTGTTGAGCGGCGAGATGAAATCGCGAAACCGCGAGGACAGCCCTCCGGCCGTACCCAGCAGAATCGCGACGATCACCGCCGCACAGAAACCACCGACCTCTTCGAGGACACTGACCCTGAGGTGCTGCCACAGCGAACTGTCGCCCAGCCAGCGCACAGCCTCGCGGGCGACGTCCCAGGGTTGCGGCAAGATGTAAGTGGGAAAGCGGCTGGCCAGGGCGATCCAGATCAACAGCAGGAATGGCAGTGAGGCCCATCCCCAATTGGCTTTTGGCAAGGACATGGCGAACTCAGCGCGAGGCTTTTTCCAGGTAGGAGGTATCCACGATCTGGTCGGTCTTGAGCGTGGTATCGATAAAGCCCAGGTCGTGGGAGTAATTCATCAGGCGCTGGATTAATTGAATGTCCGAAGCGTGCAAATCCGCGGACCAGCCCAGTCGCGTCCGTGCTTGGGCGACGATGGTTTCTGGAACAATGGTCTTGCCGTCAACGCCTTGCACCGGCTCGAGTTTGAACGCCTCTGCGATAATTCGATTCGACTCGGCAGGATGTTCGTTGAGGAAAGCGATGGCCTTGCGATGAGCGCGCAGCAGCTTCACCACATCGTCCGGTCGCTCCTGCAAGGTTTTGGGTAAGGCGATCACCACGTACCACGGGTAATTCGGCAGCGCCTGATTGACGTCGAGCAGGACCCGGCTCGATCCGCGCAGCAATGACTGACTGACAAAGGGCTCCCAGGAAAACGCCGCGTCAACGATGCCGCGTTCCAGTGCCGCGTTCATATTGCCGGGCGGCATATCGATGATGTTCAGGTCCTTGTCAGGATTGAGCCCGGCCTTTTCTTTCAGGACATAGCCGCGCAACAGCACATCCATGCCACTGCCCTTCTTGACCCCGGCCAGCTTTTTTCCCTTGAGCTCATCCAGGGTGGTAATCGGACTCTTGGCGTCGACGATCACTGCCGCCTGACCGTAATTGACCTTGGCTAGAATCCGGCTTTGCAGCCCCCGGGAAAACCATTGGTACACCGGCGGCGTACCGACATAGGCCACATCCAGTTCACCGGCGGCCAGTGCCTGCTGGATCACCGGGCCATCGCCCAGCGCCTTGAGATCGACATTCAAGCCTTCCTCGCGGTAGTACCCCTGTTTTTCGGCGATCAACGCCGGCGCATTGGCCATGGCGAAGACATAACCCACACGCAAGGGTTTCTCTTCACCTGCCACGGCGAATATGCTGCTTGCCACTGCGGCAACAGACAATGAAAGGGCAAGCAGCGTACGTTTGATCATGCTGTCAACTCAGGTTGGCGGGTTGGATAAGCGGTGGCTGCAGACACTTCCATGACTTGGGATATGCGCTCCATCAGCTCATTGCGGTAATCGAGAAAGGCCGGCAAGCGGCGGGTTTTCAGGTTGGAGCGAGGGCGCGGCAGATGAATATTCAGTTCGCTATGGATACCGCCTGGGGCGATGTTGAGCACGATGACCCGATCCGCCAGAAACACCGCTTCGTCGATATCGTGGGTAATGAACAGCACCGTCTGGCCCAGTTCGGCCCAGATGCGCAAGGTCTCTTCGTTCATGCTGTTGCGGCTGATGGCATCCAGCGCGGCAAATGGTTCGTCCATCAGCAACACACTGGGCTCGAGTGCCAGGGTTCTGGCCAGGGAGACGCGCTGCTGCATTCCGCCAGAGAGCTGATGCGGCAACCGATGCGCCGCATTCTCCAGACCGACCAGACGCAGGTACTGCAAGGCTTGCGCACGCTGCTGCGACTCGCTGGTCTGAGCCGTCATCCGCAGACCGAAACGGACGTTTTCCAAGGCGCTCAACCAGGGAAACAACTGCGGCGCCTGAAACACATAACCCAACTCCGAACGCTCCGGACGCACCGCCGTCTGATTGATACTGATCTGACCGCTCTGAGGTTGCTGAAAGCCTGACAACAAATTCAGCATGGTGGTTTTCCCGCAGCCGGAGGGTCCCAGAATCGCGACGAACTCACCGGGCTTGGCGTTCAGACTGAAAGAGGTAAACACCCGATGCCCGTTGGGGTAGCTGAAGCTGATGTCATCGACCGTCAGCGCGTCGGCTTGCGGCTGTGAGTAAGGAATGGTTTCGAGCATGGCAAGTGTCGTCAGGTCGTTTACAATGGGAATACCTGGCATAATACGTATTAATATAAGCAGTCCCAATAACCTATTTTTATAACCTTAGAAGTGAAGGCACACCGCCCTCCTCCAAGGCCATGGGAACCGACAGTGTCTACGTCCATTCTTCGCGACAGCACCACCTCGCTCTACGAACAGATCGCCCATCAGTTGCTGGAAGAGATTCAACGCGGCGACTTTGAGCCCAGCGGCAAGCTGCCGTCAGAAGCGGAGCTGGGCCAACGCTTTGCGGTGAGCCGCGTCACGGTTCGCCTGGCGGTGGGCAAGCTCAGCGACGACGGAGTGGTGGAACGCAAGCAAGGCAAAGGCACCTTCGTGGCGGCCAAACAGGTTCGCCATGGCCTGGATGCATTGCGTAGTTTTCATGAAGCCTTATTGTTGCAAGGGCTCAAACCGAGCATGCAGGTCATCAGCCATACGTTGCAGCCCGTTCCAGAGCCCTTGCGTGGCTTGTTTGAAGCAGCGGACGATTGCCTGCTGCTGGAGCGACTGCACTTCGTCGATGATGAACCCATTGCGCTGGGACGCAGCCATTTACCTGCCGAATTGGCCAGCGTGGTCTGGACTGACGTCGAACATCAGCCGATCTATTCCATTCTCGAGTCGATCACCGGCATGGCGGTCACTCGCGCCGACCTGGCAATCCGTGCGCAAGAAGCCGATAAAAGCCTGGCCAGTGCCCTGCACGTCAAACGCGGCGCGGCACTGTTAGTCATGGAGCGCACCTCATATTTTGCCGACGGCCGCTGCTGCGACCGTACGACCTTTTACATCCGCCCGGAACGTTATGCCTTTGTCCTCAGTGGCGTCTTCAAGTCCAGACCCGCACAGGCAGATTGATCATGTAGGTCGGGAGAAATTTACGGGTGCCAAGCCACTATGGAGATGTCGGTAATGTTTTGCGCCCACAGTCAAATCATCAACAGTGCCTCGAACGCCGTGACGGGTGGCAACGCTTGATCCCGATCCACGGCCTCGATAGCTGCCCCACTGAACAGGGGGAAAAAGAAGGTCGAAGCCGCAGGTCCGGCCAGTTCAGAGCTTGGCGATCGAGACCTCGGTGGATTTGACGAAGGCAATCACTTCGCTGCCAATCTTCAATTCAAGGTCGCGATCACCGAGGTGACGATCCCTGAGGCGGTTTGCACATCGATTTCGGAAACCACCTCGCCTTCCAGTATTTCTTGATCACGCCCTTGAACTGGTTCCTCACGTTGATCGCTTTGATAGTCATGTTGTGGCTTCCTATCCGTTATTGGGCTATTCGCACTGACGTGCAGGTCATTTAAGGTGCACCTCCCATCACAACAACAAAAGGAATAAATAGTTATTTATTTGTTTCTCAATGAAATTTTGAAGGCCACTAAGCTAATTCCCAAAAAATATTTATAAAATATTTTTTATAACCATATTCTTCATGGCAGATAGCCCTTCTCTCTTGCTGAAAGCCGAGCGCGCCATGCCACAGTCCACCAAAAATGCTGAAGCAAAGTTCCGTCGTCCGGTGCTGGCCGGTCTGGTGGTTGCCCTGACCTTGTCATTCACCCTCCCGGCTCAGGCCCGGGAAACGCTGCGAATCGGTTACCAGAAGTCATCGACTCTGATTACCCTCTTGAAGACCCAAGGCACGCTGGAAAAAAACCTAGCGCAGAAGAATATCGATGTGAGCTGGCATGAGTTTTCAAGTGGCCTGCCACTGCTGGAGGCGCTGAATGTCGGCAATGTCGATATCAGCGCTGACGTGGCGGACACCGTGCCGATTTTTGCTCAGGCCGCGCAGGCCAAACTGACCTACTTTGCGCAAGAAGCGCCCTCGCCTTCCGCCCAGGCGATCATCGTGCGCGAGGACTCGCCCCTCAAGCAACTGGCAGATTTGAAAGGCAAGAAAGTCGCGGTCACCAAGGCGGCAGGCTCCCACTATTTGCTGATCGCAGCGCTGAAAAAAGCAAACCTGGCGTTTTCGGACATCCAACCGGCCTACCTGTCGCCCGCCGATGGCCGAGCAGCCTTCGAGAACAACAAGGTCGACGCCTGGGTCACGTGGGAACCCTTCCTCACCAGCGCGCAACGTCAACTGCCGACGCGCACCCTGGCCGACGGCACAGGCCTGGCTAGTTACAAACGCTACTACCTGACCAGCACGAGTTACGCCAAGGCGCATCCCGAAGTCCTCAAGCTGGTTTACGAACAACTGCACAAGACAGGTGACTGGGTAAAAACCAACCCACGTGACGCGGCGCAAATACTTAGCCCGTTGTGGGGCAACCTCGATGTGGCAACAGTCGAATCGGCCAACACCCATCGCAGTTACCAGGTACAGCCTGTGAATGGTGATCAGTTGGGTGAGCAGCAGAAAATCGCAGGTGCTTTTTTTGCCGCAGGCTTACTGCCCAAGGAGGTAGATGCCAAAGACGTCGATATCTGGAAACCGTAAGGCAGTCTTCGATTACGAGCTGACACTCACACCCTGTTCGATCTCGCGATGTCTTCGTCAGGCCCAAGAAGGTGTAACCTGGGTACCTGAGGCAGACTAGGCATTGGTGGGCATCAGCGAAGCGGTCTCCCACATCACCGACATGACCACCCAGATTGCCGCGGCCACTGAAGAGCAAACTGCCGTCGCCGAGGAAATCAGCCGAAACATCACCACGATCGCCCACTTGGCCGATCAAACCTCGGAACAGGCGCACCAATCGGCAGATCTGAATAAGGAACTGACCAAGACCGCGTCGACGCAGTACTCATTGGTTGAACGGTTTAACCGATAACCGATCAATCCTCATGGAGAGGCCCGCCTTATGCGGGCCTTTGCCCGCGCTTTCGTATCCGCCCTGTCATGCCTTCGTCACACCCACCAAGCACAATGACGGTCAGCCAAAAGGATTTGGCCCCATCGACAGAGAGTCCGGCCAAGTGCCGGTTTTTTTCGTTCCAGCGACATGCTTTTCACGAAGTGCTCACAGAACGGAGCGCAGATTGAACGGACAGAAGGATTTGACCCCATACAGAGAGCCCGCCATTTGCGGGCTTTTTGTTGTCAGCCATTCCCGCTGCTAAGCTCTCGAAGCCGGAATCGAACCTTTCTTATTGTTATTGAAAATAAAGGGAAATTTTTAGGTCGAAAATTTTTCTACCTCTATGTGTACCCTCAGTCTGCGGGCAGACTCAGTAATGAGCGTTGCTACCGGATTCCACCGAGTAATCGCCATGGAAAATTCGGGTGTGGTCATCCACGCGGAAGGGGCCTTCGGTAAGCGGACTTTTCCAATGGTACGACTGGAACGCAGTAGAGCACCCCATGAAACAGAAACGGGTCGCAGCTGGAACCTGTTGGGCGCCAAGCTCATTGATATCTTGATACGCCAGGATGATTTGGAGGACTTGAGACACAATAAGAGATGACATCGCCTCCGCCATCTTCATACGATAAAGCCCTGATTATTCAGGGCTTTATCGTTTCAGGCTTTTGGAAAAACCTGCCAGCCCACACTTCAGCCCACACCCTGGATGAAGTATTGCTTTTTGACCAGCGGCTAATTTTTCGAATGGTCTCTTGCCTACACCTACGGGCCTCAAGAACGGGTATAGAGGCAGCTTCCGCAGGAAGCGCCGGAACGAAAACAGAGGTTGTGATCTCTCTTCGACGCTGCCCAACAAACTACACGCAAACAAAAACGCCGCTCAGTGAGCGGCGTTTTTGCGTTTTTGGAGAAGGAAACGAGACTCGCATCTGGCGTCCTACCCATTGAAATATAAGGGGTTTCTGTTATTCCTGAAGCAGGAACGGACTTGATTCTGGACTTGTTTTCAGGGTGTATCAAGAGCAAAAAAGGGAATCATTCCAAGCCACGCCATTGGGCTCTACCCAAAGCCAGTTTCAGCTCGCCGACGACTGATGCGTCGTCCGGGCTAAGGATGATCACCGCCCCCTCTGCCGTTCAGACGGAGCCGAGCGATGAACCATGTCGCCCCTCCAGCATCATGGCGCGCTCAGTCAATTCTGGCCGTTGTGCTCAAGCATCACAAACACCCAAGAATTAAAGTCGAAGCGCCAAGGGTAGCTACCCCGCTCACAATTCCAAGAATAGAGCCACTCCGATGAGCCTGACAAAATCTCTGCCAGCATGCCTGGCACTCAGCTTCGCATCGTTTGCCATCTATGCAGCTGATGGTCCACCACCTTCGGTGAATGAGCCAAGCGGTATCAACCTGGGCGGCACCAGCTTTTACGACGGTTTCGCGGGGCCGCCCGGCTTATCACATCTGACCTATCTGAAGTTCAGCACCGCACGCAGCATCAAGGACAACGCAGGCAAGGATAATGGCGCCTTCGATAACCCGAAGATCAACATCATCACGCTGATGACGTGGAAATCCGGGCGCAGATGAACAAGGGCAAGCAACAGGTGGCAACGACGGCCAGCAAGGAATGGCAACCGCCTGCCGAAGTCGCGCGCGGCCTGAAGGCGCTCAAAGAAGGCGATCAGGCCACCGCTGAACAGGCTTTTCAAGCACGCTTGAAAAGCCGGCCCGACGATGCTGACGCGCTGGGTGGCCTTGGGGTTATTCGCCAGCAGCAACACCGACTGGCCGAAGCGGAACAGCTCTTGAGTCAGGCCACACGACAAAACGACGGCAGCCGCTGGCAAGTCGCGCTGAACGAAGTGCGCTACTGGTCAGCATTGCAGCAGGCCCGCGACGCCCAGGCCAAAGGCCAGACAGCCCAGGCACAGGTCTTGGTCAACCAGGTGCTGCGGCTCAATCCAAACGGGGTAGATGCTCGTCTCGCCCTGGCGGATATTCAGGCCAGCGCGGGCCAGTTCGATGACGCTCAGCGCAACTATCGGCAGATTTTGAACCAGCGCCGCGACGACCCTCAAGCACAGGAAGGGCTGGTCAATGTGCTGCTCAAGAGCGGCAAGAACGATGAAGCCCTGCAACTGATCAACAGCCTGCCCGCCACCGGACAGGCAAAGATCGGCCAGTCCGCACGCCTGCAAGCCTTGCGCGCGACGCAACTGGCCGCCCTCGCGAAACCGTACCCTTCCTGTACTTCCAATTCTGATGACGAACCTAAAGCACACCCCGCCCCCCCCCCACTCCGCCAGATGATCTGGCGACACGCAGCAGTCGGTTGGCAGGCGTGGCGCTGCTGATATTCCTGTTCGTCGGGCTGCTGTCCTCTGGCCGTCTGATTGTCTCAGGGCAAATCTCGCTACCCGATAAAGTGCTGCCCCCGCAGATTCTTGACGGCGATATCACGCATCGGATCGCCAAGGAACTGTCGAACGCTCAACTCCCCACGACCTTCGCCGAGCTGGAGCGCGGTGCCAGTTGGCTGCTCCTCGGTGACACCGGGCCGAGGGTTCGCTCGGGTTGTCCTGACTGGTTATTTTTGGCCGATGAGCTCAAGGTCAATGATCAAGCGCAGCGCAATGCCGATGCCAAAGTCCAGGCAGTGATTGATCTGAAGCAGCAGCTCTCCCAACGTGACATCAGCCTGCTGGTGGTCATCGTTCCAGACAAGAGCCGCATCGCTTCCGGGCAGCGTTGCGCACTGCACCGTCCAGCCGTTCTCGAAGGGCGCATCCAGACCTGGGCCTCGAAATTAGATGTGGGTGGCGTGCCGAATCTGGACCTCACCGGTGCGCTGACACCACTGGGGGCCAGTGCCTGGTTGCGCACCGATACGCACTGGAGCGAATCCGGCGCGAAGGCGGCGGCCGACGCCATCACCCAGCGCCTGAAGAGCCTGGGCATCAGCGCAACGCCACGCAGGTCGTTCAACGAAAGTCATGCCCCGCTCGCGGTGCGACCTGGCGATCTGGTCCATCTGGCGGGCATCGACTGGCTGCCGCTCAAATGGCAACCCGCACCCGAAATGGTCGCCCAAACCAACACCCACGAACGTCCCGTTGCGTCAGCCGACAGCCCTGATACTGAGGCAGACCTCTTTGGCGATGCCGATCTCCCCAACACCGCGCTCATCGGCACCTCATTCTCGCGCAACTCCAACTTCGCAGGGTTTCTGCAGCAGGCACTGGGCGCCCCCGTGGGTAACTTCGCCAAAGACGGCGGAGCGTTCTCTGGCTCGGCAAACAGCTACCTCAATAACCCGGCCTACAAAGAAACGCCGCCCAAGCAAATCATTTGGGAGATCCCGGAGCGGGACCTGCAGTCGGCTTACATCGACCCCATTGCCTCTGATTTTAAAGTCACCAGCGAGTAGCTGACGCCTTCTGGTACGTGACGAGCAATGGTCAAAGCCATCAGCCTGCATGATCGTTCGGGCCAAAAAATCGTCTCGCTGGCGAGATAACTGCGCAAGCAATACAGTGAGTAACGGTCACACATCCACGGAGAACTTATGACGAACATCCTGGACAAAGGAACAACGTCAATCTCACTGGTGCATGAAGCTCTATATAGCGCTAAGCAACGAGGCATGGATCTGGCCCTTGCGCTAGCAAATGCGGA
>NZ_JACVBI010000006.1:0-404709 GCF_014852305.1 Pseudomonas sp. PDM09
ATGAACTGAAGCGTAACCGCTGCCGAAAACTGCATAACTCATTGTTTATCAAGGAGTTTTCCGTTTCGACTGCGCCGGAAGTGGGGCGAATTATAGACGTCCAGAATCTGCCGTCAACCCCTGATTTCAGCTTTATTCGGATTTGAGCGTAATACGCGCAAATGCCTTCTTCCCGGCCTGGCAAACATGGGTCGCGCCCAGTACGTATATAAAGGTGCGATCAACAACCTCACCATCTATACGCACACCACCAGAACCGAGAAGGTCGCGCGCCACAGCGGAGTTCTTCACCAGGCCCGCTTTATTAAGAACAGCAGCAATCGGCATATCCTCGGCAGCGGTCAGCTCGATCTCTGGCAGATCATCCGGCAGCTCACCGTCTTTCATACGGTTCCCCGCCGCACGGTGAGCATTGGCCGCAGCCTCTTCACCATGGAAACGCGCAACGATCTCTTCGGCCAGCTTGATCTTGATATCACGCGGATTCGCGCCCGCTTCGACGTCAACCCGAAAAGCATTGATCTCTTCCATGGAGCGAAAGCTGAGCAACTCGAAGTAACGCCACATCAGCACATCCGGAATAGAGACCAGCTTGCCGTACATGACACCTGGCGCCTCCTGGATACCGACGTAGTTGCCCAGCGACTTGGACATCTTCTTCACACCATCCAGACCTTCGAGCAATGGCATCGTCAGAATGCACTGAGCCTCCTGACCATAACTACGTTGCAGCTCACGCCCCATCAGCAGGTTGAACTTCTGATCGGTACCACCCAGCTCGACATCCGCACGCAAAGCGACCGAGTCATAACCCTGAACCAGCGGATAGAGGAACTCGTGAATGGCGATTGGCTGATTGGTCGTGTAGCGCTTGTCGAAATCGTCGCGCTCGAGCATGCGAGCCACGGTGTATTGCGAAGTCAGGCGAATGAAGTCGGCCGGCCCCATCTGATCCATCCAGGTGGAGTTGAACGCCACTTCGGTCTTGGCCGGATCAAGAATCTTGAAGACCTGAGTCTTGTAGGTCTCAGCATTCTCGAGAACCTGCTCACGAGTGAGCGGAGGACGTGTCGCGCTCTTGCCGCTTGGATCACCGATCATCCCGGTGAAATCACCTATAAGGAAGATCACCTGGTGCCCCAGATCCTGGAACTGGCGCAGCTTATTAATAAGCACGGTGTGACCCAGGTGCAAATCCGGCGCGGTCGGATCGAAGCCTGCCTTAATACGCAGCGGCTGGCCACGCTTGAGTTTCTCGATCAGCTCGGACTCGACCAACAGTTCTTCTGCACCACGTTTGATCAGCGCTAGCTGCTCTTCAACCGACTTCATAACAGACCCGCAAGGCTCAGATTCAAAGGGGAACAACCATACAAGATCGCGCACCAAATACAAGTTTTGCCCGGCGCGCGGACGCCAATCCACGGACAGAGCGCTCGCAGACTTGCTTCAGAGATGATTTGGTTATATTTTATACAGTTATTTCGTCTTCATCATGTCATTCATCTTTTCCAATTCATCTTTTCAAAGTCAAAATTACCTATGACCACAGAACCGTCTAAAGCGCCGCCGCTTTACCCGAAGACCCACCTGCTCGCAGCAAGTGGCATCGCCGCCCTTCTCAGCCTGGCGCTTCTGGTATTCCCTTCCAGTGATGTTGAAGCCAAAAAGACGACCCTGAGTCTTGAACTGGAAAGCCCTGCAGAACAACTGACACAAGATCAAGACGCCGCCGACACCGTCCAAGCCACAAATGAGCCGGCAGCCTCCCCCTTCGCGCAGATCGAAAACAGCGCCGAAGAGACTCAGGAAACCGCCCAGGCCGCCCCCGCCCCTGCTCCCGCGCCAGTCGTCGAAGAGAAGAAGGCACCAGGCCATAAAGAAGTGATTGTCAGTAAAGGTGACACTCTCTCGACTTTGTTCGAGAAAGTCGGCCTTCCGGCCACTTCGGTGCATGAAGTACTGGCCGGCGACAAGCAGGCCAAGCAGTTCAGCCAACTCAAACATGGCCAGAAGCTTGAGTTCGAACTGAGCCCTGATGGCCAGCTGACCAATTTGCACAGCAAAGTCAGCGACACGGAAAGCATCAGCCTGACCAAGAATGACAAGGGTTATACGTTCAATCGCATTACCGCCAAGCCCACCGTTCGCTCCGCCTACGTTCATGGCGTGATCAACAGTTCGCTGTCGCAATCTGCCGCCCGAGCCGGTTTGTCCCACAGCCTCACCATGGATATGGCCAGCGTGTTTGGCTATGACGTCGACTTTGCCCAGGATATTCGCCAAGGTGACGAGTTTGATGTGATCTATGAACAGAAGGTCGTCAACGGCAAAGCTGTCGGCAACGGCCCGATCCTCTCCGCACGCTTCACCAACCGCGGCAAGACTTACACCGCGGTGCGCTACACCAACAAACAAGGCAACAGCAGCTACTACACGGCTGACGGCAACAGCATGCGCAAGGCGTTTATCCGTACCCCGGTAGACTTCGCCCGCATCAGCTCGAAATTCTCCATGGGCCGCAAGCACCCGATCCTGAACAAGATCCGCGCCCACAAGGGTGTCGATTACGCGGCACCACGCGGTACGCCGATCAAGGCTGCTGGTGACGGCAAAGTATTGTTGGCGGGTCGTCGCGGCGGTTACGGCAACACCGTGATCATCCAGCACGGTAATACCTATCGCACGCTGTACGGTCATATGCAGGGCTTCGCCAAAGGCATCAAGACTGGCGGCAGCGTCAAGCAAGGTCAGGTGATCGGTTACATCGGCACCACCGGCCTCTCCACCGGCCCGCACTTGCACTACGAGTTCCAGGTCAATGGCGTGCACGTCGACCCGCTGGGTCAGAAGGTGGCGATGGCCGATCCGATCTCCAAAGCTGAACGCTCACGCTTCCTCGCGCAAAGCCAACCGCTGATGGCGCGCATGGATCAAGAGAAAACCACCCAGCTGGCTTCGAGTAAACGCTAAGCCATGGCGCTCTATATAGGTGTGATGTCCGGGACCAGCCTTGACGGCCTGGACATTGCGTTGATCGAGCGAAACCCGACGATCAAGCTGATCGCCACCCATTACATCCCTATGCCTGATTCCCTGCGCGCCGAGCTACTTGGCTTGTGCGCCAGCGGCCCGGACGAGATTGCCCGCTCCGCCATTGCCCAGCAGAACTGGGTGAAACTGGCCGCACAGGGCATTCACACCCTCCTCGACCAACAAAATCTGAAACCCGACGACATTCGCGCGATTGGCAGCCACGGCCAGACCATTCGCCACGAGCCGGCGCGCGGGTTTACGGTGCAAATCGGTAACCCCGCCTTACTCACCGAGCTGACCGGCATCACCGTCGTCAGCGATTTCCGCAGCCGCGATGTAGCCGCTGGCGGACAAGGCGCGCCACTGGTTCCAGCCTTTCACGAAGCCCTGTTTGAAGAACGGCCTGGCAACCGCGCGGTATTGAACGTCGGCGGGTTCAGCAACCTCAGCCTGATCGAACCCGGCAAGCCTGTCGCCGGGTTTGACTGCGGCCCCGGGAACGTCCTGCTGGATGCCTGGATTCACCAGCAACGCGGCGACAATTTTGATCGTGACGGTCAATGGGCCGCCAGCGGCAAGGTTGAACCTGTCCTGTTGAACGAGCTGCTCAGTGATCCATTCTTTGTGACCCGGGGCCCGAAGAGCACCGGCCGCGAAGTATTCAATCTCCCATGGCTGATGCAACATCTGTCGCAGCTTCCGACCTTCGCTGCCGAAGACGTACAGGCTACGCTGCTTGAGCTGACTGCGCTGACCATTATCGAGTCATTGCAAAGCGCCCAATCGGATACTGATGAGCTGCTTGTCTGTGGTGGCGGCGCGCACAACGGCACATTGATGCGCCGCTTGGCCAGCCTGTTGCCGAATGCGAAAGTCAGCAGCACTGCTGCGTATGGTGTAGATCCGGACTGGGTCGAAGCCATGGCCTTCGCCTGGTTGGCTCATTGCTGCCTGGAAGGTATCGCGGCCAACCGCCCGAGCGTCACCGGTGCCCGCGGCCTGCGTGTACTCGGCGCCATCTACCCCGCCTGAACCTGAACCCCAGACAGCAAAACGCCGCAAAGTCCTGAGACTCTGCGGCGCCTGGTAATGCGGTGGGGTGCGATCAGATCGAGAACGAAGAGCCACAGCCACAGGTGGTGGTAGCGTTCGGATTCTTGATCACGAAACGCGAACCTTCCAGACCTTCCTGGTAATCCACTTCGGCACCAGCCAGGTACTGGAAGCTCATCGGATCGACTACCAGACTGACGCCTTCGCGCTCGACGATGGTGTCGTCATCGGCCACTTCTTCATCGAAGGTGAAGCCGTATTGAAACCCTGAACAACCGCCGCCCGTAACGAATACGCGCAGCTTCAAGCGATCATTCCCCTCTTCATCGACCAGGCTCTTCACCTTGTGCGCGGCACCGTGGGTGAATTGCAAAGCCGTGGGGGTGAAGGATTCGACGCTCATGCTGACTATCTCCCGGCGCTACGCCGCCATAATGCGTGATGACGCGCATTATCCGCTTCTCCCAGAAAATCGGTCAACTATTGTTACGGTATATCAATCAATCCAATTGTCAGACCAAAATGCAAAAAGGCCCGTTCGACGGGCCTTTTTGCTGAGCGGGATAGAGTCTTACGGCAGCATGCCCGCATGGGACAGACCCAAACGCTCATCCAGACCGAACAGGATATTCAGGTTCTGCACCGCCTGACCCGACGCGCCTTTGACCAGGTTGTCGATCACCGACAACACCACCACCAGATCACCATCCTGCGGACGGTGCACGGCAATACGGCAAACGTTGGCACCGCGCACGCTGCGGGTTTCCGGATGGCTGCCGGCAGGCATCACGTCGACGAACGGTTCGTTGGCATAGCGATTTTCGAACAACGCTTGCAGATCCACCGAGCGATCCACAACCGTCGCGTAGAGCGTCGAGTGAATACCGCGAATCATCGGCGTCAGGTGCGGAACGAAGGTCAGCCCCACGTCCTTGCCCGCTGCACGACGCAGGCCCTGGCGGATTTCCGGCAAGT
Organism: Pseudomonas sp. PDM09; assembly: GCF_014852305.1. Taxonomy (NCBI): domain Bacteria; kingdom Pseudomonadati; phylum Pseudomonadota; class Gammaproteobacteria; order Pseudomonadales; family Pseudomonadaceae; genus Pseudomonas; species Pseudomonas sp. PDM09. The sequence continues at coordinate 5,065 of NZ_JACVBI010000006.1, forward strand.
GACGGTGCCCTTTGACGGCGTAAGCCTTCATGCTTTCCGACGTCTCGGAGTACAGCGAACCTACAGAAGCGCCACGACCGGCACCGCTGACGCCGGATTTGCAGTCTGCGATCAACCGCGAAGTATCCGCCAGACCCGCTTCGAGCAAAGGCAGGAAACCCAATTGCGTGGCAGTCGGGTAGCAACCCGGCACAGCGATCAGGCGCGCTTGCTTGATTTGTTCACGATTGACTTCCGGCAAGCCGTAAACCGCCTCCTCCAACAGTTCTGGCGCGCCGTGCGGCTGACCGTACCATTTGGCCCACTCATCGGCGTCTTGCAGACGGAAGTCTGCCGACAGGTCGATGACCTTGGTCCCGGCAGCCAGCAACTCACCCGCCAAGGCATGGGCGACACCGTGCGGCGTGGCGAAGAACACCACGTCGCAGGCCCCGAGGGTCTTGATGTCCGGAACGCTGAAAGCCAGGCCGTCGTAATGGCCTCGCAGGTTCGGGTACATGTCGGCCACGGCCAGGCCGGCCTCGGATCGGGAAGTGATCACTACCACTTCAGCTTGCGGATGCTGTGCCAACAGACGCAGCAGTTCGACACCGGTGTAACCCGTGCCGCCGACGATACCGACCTTGACCATAAACCTGCCCTCAACGAACCCACTGGAAAGCCGTCGATAATAGGGGCCGCGCGGCCCTGCGACAACCGTCAAGGTGACGTGCGGACGCTCTACCCCCTACTATCTTCGTTACCGTGAACCTGGGAACAACTAAAAATGCTTTATCTGTGGCTCAAAGCGCTTCATATCGTCAGCATGGTCTGCTGGTTTGCCGGCCTGTTTTACCTGCCGCGCCTGTTCGTCTATCACGCCCAAAGCGAAGACACCGTCAGCAAGGAACGCTTCAGTATCATGGAGCGCAAGCTGTACCGGGGCATCATGGGCCCGGCGATGATCGCCACCCTGGTGTTCGGCATCTGGCTGATCAGTCTCAACCCAAGCGCCTACTTCACCCAAGGTGCATGGATGCATGCCAAATTGACCCTGGTGGTGATTCTGATCGGCTACCACCACATGTGCGGCGCACAGGTAAAACGTTTTGCCCGTGGCGAAAACACCCGCAGCCATGTCTTTTATCGCTGGTTCAATGAAGTGCCGGTTCTGATATTGCTGGCTATCGTAATTCTGGTCGTCGTTCGGCCGTTTTAATCCAACAAGCATCATTCACCCGGGGTACTTCCAATGTCGCTGCCCGCTTTGCTCGAACAACGTTTGCGTCTGCCCGTTGTAGCAGCGCCGATGTTTCTGATTTCAAATCCTGAGCTGGTGCTCGCCTGCTGCCGCAATGGCGTGGTGGGCAGCTTTCCTGCGCTGAACCAACGTGAGAGCAGCGGTTTCAAGGCCTGGCTGGAAGAAATCGAAGCAGGACTGGCGATACTGGAAAACCCCGCGCCTTATGCAGTGAATCTGATCGTCCACAACAGCAATCCGCGATTGCAGGCGGATCTGGCGATCTGCATCGAGCACAAAGTACCGATCGTGATCACCAGCCTCGGCGCCGTGAAGGAATTGGTCGACGCCGTGCACAGCTATGGCGGCCTGGTGTTTCACGACGTGACGACCCGGCGCCACGCGGAAAAAGCTGCCGAAGCCGGTGTGGACGGCTTGATCGCCGTGGCTGCGGGCGCCGGTGGTCACGCCGGAACCTGGAGCCCGTTTTCGCTGATCGCCGAGATTCGACAGTTTTTCGACAAGACCCTGTTGCTGGCCGGCTGCCTGAACCATGGCCATGAAATTCTTGCCGCGCAATTGCTCGGCGCGGATTTGGCCTACTTCGGTACGCGATTTATCGGCACCACGGAAAGTCATGCGCCTGACGCGTATAAGGAGATGCTCCTGACATCCAGAGCCGCAGACATCATCCATACTCCAGCAGTGTCGGGAGTACCCGCAAGTTTCATGCGCCGGAGCCTTGAGGCCGCCGGTTTCGACATGGCTGCCCTGCAAGGCAAGGGCGAGGTGGACTTCGGCTCCAAGCTCAAGCCATTGAACGATGAAGCCAAAGCCTGGAAAACCGTGTGGTCCGCAGGCCAGGGCGTCGGAGAAATCGAGGACCTGCCGAGTGTCGATCAACTGATCGCACGTCTCGACACCGAATACCGCAAGGCGCTGGAACTGGCGGCGGCGTTGCCCAAGCGCTGGCCGCGCTGACAGGCGGGCCTTACACTTCATAGCTGCAACACCGTCTATTACAAACTCTTGCGACAAGGATGCCCGGCCATGAGCGAAAACCGTTTCAAGATCGTCTTCGATGGCGCTCTGCTGCCAGGTGTGGACGTCACCACCGCGAAGCTCAACCTCGCCGAGCTGTTCAAAAGCGACGTCGCGGCCATTGAACGCCTGTTCAGTGGCCGGCAGGTTGCGCTCAAACGCGACCTGTCCCACGCCGATGCGCAGACTTACCTTCAGGCGCTGACGAAAACCGGGATCGATGCCCGAATCGAGACAGAACCCTCGATCGAGTTGAACCTGTCCGACGTTCACGAACACGCTCCTGCCAACAGCCAACCTGTCACGGCAGATCCCGATTCTCCCTATGCACCGCCCCGCGCCTCTGTCGGCGAAGCACTGCCGGAGTTTTCTACGCTCAAGGCCTTCAGTTTCGTTGGCCGCATCGGTCGCTTGCGCTTTCTGGCCTGGACGATGGCTCTTACGCTGGTGACGCTTGGCGTTGGCGCCGTATTGGCGGTGTTCGGCTTTGCACTCATTAGCACAGACTCGACTGCTGGCTTGATCCTCGCGGGTCTGTTGGCCGTTATCCTGGTCGTGGTGCTCGCCTTCATCAGCATCCAGTTCAGCGTGCAGCGCCTGCACGATATCGGCTGGTCCGGCTGGCTTTGGCTGCTGAACCTTGTACCGGTCGTGGGCAGCGTTTTTCCGTTTGTCATAATGATCGTGCCAGGTAACAACACGGCCAACCGATATGGCGCACCACCACCGCCCAACAGCAACGCGGTCAGGGTGCTGGCTTCGCTGTGGCTGGTGTTTATCGCAATCATGTTTGTGGCCGGGCTGACTGGAGGCCTCACCGCGATCCAGGATGAGTACGAAAGCGCCACCGACAGCACCTATCAAAGCAGCGCGGTGATCCCCGACGAAGTTGAAGTCGAGCCGGCCTATGAGGCCGAACAAGCGCCAAATTCATCCGATGATGCAGCCGAAGCAGCCGAGCCCACTGTAGACTCTGCGAAAGAATGAACAGCGCTCCCCGCCCGTGACACCTGCGTCGCCGGCGCGGAGCTGTTGCGATGGAGAACTGCATGACCCGTTACGCTCTGATCACTGGCGCTTCCAGCGGCATCGGCCTGGCGATGGCCGAAGCGCTGGCCCGGCGCGGCCGCAACCTGATTCTGGTGGCCCGACAGCGTGATCAGCTGGAAAGCATTGCGATTGAACTGACTCAACGTTTTGGTGTGGAGGTGCTGTTTCGTGCCTGTGACCTGGGCGAGCCGCTGAGGCTGTCCGGTTTTTTGCTGGAGCTGGAGGAAGGCGACCGGCAAATCGATTTACTGATCAACTGTGCCGGCATCGGTACCTGCGGCCCATTCCTGGCCCAGGACTGGATGACCGAACAAGACTTGATCGAAGTGAATATCCTGGCCCTCACTCGCTTGTGCCATGCCATTGGCAACAGCATGGCCTTGCAGGGCGGCGGGCAGATTCTGAACGTCGCCTCGGTCGCGGCGTTCCATCCCGGCCCGTGGATGAGCACTTACTACGCCAGCAAGGCTTACGTGCTGCATTTTTCCGAAGGTTTACGCGTCGAACTGAAGAAATGCGCGGTCAAGGTGTCGGTACTCTGCCCCGGCCCGACCCGCACGGCGTTTTTCCGCACCGCGCAACTGGACACCGACAAACTGGTCGAGAGCAAACTGCTGATGAGTCCAGAAGAAGTCGCGCTCTATACCGTGCGCGCGCTGGCGAAAAATCGCGCCATTATTATTCCCGGTCGCCTGAATCGCTGGTTCGCGTTCCTGCCGCGGCTCGGCTCACGCTGGCTGACCCGGACAATCGCGGGCATGGTCAACAAAGCCTATTGCCCGCGCTGATCAATCCTCAAGGCAAAAGACTGGGCTCTGACCTGACCCATGGTTACACTCAGGCCAGCCCAAACAACGGAGAAAACAGCTGTGGATACTCTGTTCACCAAGATCATCAACCGGGAAATCCCGGCGAAGATCATTTACGAGGACGACCAGGTACTGGCCTTCCACGACATCGCGCCACAGGCCCCCGTGCATTTCCTGGTAGTCCCGAAGAAACCGGTGCGTACCCTTAACGACCTCACCGAGGACGATAAGGCTTTGGCCGGGCATATTCTGTTCACGGCCCAGCGCCTGGCTCTGGAATTGGGCTGTGAGGAAGGTTTCCGGGTAGTCATGAACTGCAATGAATTGGGCGGGCAGACCGTCTATCACATTCATATGCACGTGCTGGGTCAGCGCCAGATGCACTGGCCGCCGGGCTGATTCATCAATCTTCCCCTGCAGGAGCGAGGCTTGCCCGCGAAGGCGTCCTCAAGTGCGCCAAAAGCTTCGCGGGCAAGCCTCGCTCCTACAGGATTGGTGTCGCTCCCACCGGAAATGACCCAGCGCAAACCCTCCCCCGGCCGATTGAGTTAAACTGGCCGCCGAGATTCTTCCCGGAGGTCAGCATGACTACCCAACGTCACTACTCGCCAATTGACCGTCTTCTGCTGCAAGCCGACGCCGCGATGCGTACTTTGCTGCCCTTCAGTGGTCAGCCCTACCGTCCGTCGCCTGCCATCGTGCAGCCGGATGCGCAAATGAGCGACGAGGACACCCGACACGTCGCCGGTTTGATGCGCATCAACCATACCGGCGAAGTCTGCGCCCAGGCGCTGTATCAAGGTCAGGCCTTGACCGCCAAGCTGCCGAAAGTGCGCGCCGCCATGGAGCACGCCGCCGAAGAAGAAATCGACCATCTGGTGTGGTGCGAACAACGCATTCATCAGTTGGGCAGCCATACCAGCATCCTCAATCCGCTGTTCTACGGCATGTCGTTCGGGATTGGCGCGGTCGCCGGGTTGATCAGCGACAAAGTCAGCCTGGGTTTCGTTGCTGCCACCGAGCATCAGGTCTGCAAACACCTGAATGAACACCTTGAGCAACTGCCGGCCGAGGATGAAAAATCCCGGGCGATCCTCGAGCAGATGCGCATTGACGAGGAACACCACGCCGAAAGTGCGCTGGATGCCGGGGGTTTCCGTTTTCCTGCACCGGTGAAGTTCGGCATGAGTCTGTTGGCCAAGGTAATGACCAAGAGTACGTATCGGATCTAAGTATTGCAGCACCCGCGACGTCCCCATCGCGGGCAAGCCCGCTCCCACAGGAACCGCGTTTCGCAATAAAAAAGGCGACTACCTCGAGGTAGTCGCCTTTTTTTGTACTCGGAACTCTTAGTTCTGCATGCTGCGCGCGTAGAAAATTTGCATCACCTGAGTCTGCACGTCGATTCAACCAAGCTCGATGATTTCGTAGTCGTGGGTAATCGCCACGCCAGCCGCGCCGAGCATGATAGAGGCCGAGCAATACTTCTCGGCCGACAGCTCGATGGCGCGCTTGACCTGGGCTTCTTTCAGCCCGCGGCCCTTGACCACGAAGTGCATGTGGATTTTGGTGAAAACCTTCGGATCTTCGGTCGCACGCTCGGCTTCGAGGAACGCTTCGCAGCTTTCGACGGCCTGACGGGACTTCTTGAGGATGCTGACCACATCAAAATTGCTGCAGCCGCCAACACCCAGCAGGAGCATTTCCATCGGCCGGACACCCAGGTTACGACCGCCGGCTTCGGGCGGTCCGTCCATGACCACGACATGACCACTGCCGGATTCGCCGAGGAACATGGCTTCGCCAGCCCATTGGATGCGTGCCTTCATCGCCAAGACTCCACTGTCTAAAAAAGGGTCGCCAGCTTAGCACAGGGCCCCTGATTGGCAGCGCTTCGCCTTCCTAGGACATAACCATCTGCGTCGTAGGCAAATTCTCGAATCTTGAAGGAATGTGTCTGTTAAGCTGGCGCCAAATCAGTGGCGTATAGCCAGCTTCGCAGCGAATAAAAAGGATCGCAGGCTCCGCCAGCGCCTACAAAAAAACAAACATACCGTGCAGTCTTTTCGGGATACAACCATGGTTGCTATTACCCCCACACCCAAAATCAAGAACCTCGACAAACTGTTGATGCACTGCCAGCGCCGTCGCTATGCCGCCAAGAGCAACATCATTTGTGCCGGTGACCGCTCGGACACGCTGTTTTTCATCATCAAAGGTTCGGTCACCATTCTGATTGAGGATGACGACGGCCGTGAAATGATCATTGCCTACCTCAACTCCGGAGACTTTTTCGGCGAGCTGGGTCTGTTTGAGCAAGCGGGCCTGGAACAGGAACGCAGCGCTTGGGTGCGAGCCAAGGTCGAATGCGACGTCGCGGAAATCAGCTACGCGAAATTCCGCGAGCTGTCCCAACAAGATCCAGACATTCTTTACGTGCTCAGCGGACAAATCGCACAGCGCCTGCGCAATACCACGCGCAAGGTCGGTGACTTGGCGTTCTTCGACGTGACCGGTCGCGTTGCACGCTGTCTGCTGGAACTGTGCAAGCAGCCTGACGCCATGACTCACCCGGATGGCATGCAGATCAAAGTGACCCGTCAGGAAATCGGCAGGATTGTCGGTTGTTCCCGTGAGATGGTCGGCCGCGTGCTCAAGGATCTGGAGGAGCGCAACCTGGTCGACGTCAAAGGCAAGACCATGGTGGTCTTCGGTACGCGCTAAGCTCGAAAACCAGGCTCAGAAAACCCAAGCCCGAAAACCCAAGCTCCGAGAACTTAAGCTTCGAGCATTTCCGCCAGCAACTGTCGGTATAGCGTATCGAGCCGTTCCAGCGCATCAGGAGCGGCAAACTTCTCATGCAGGGCGATGTGGCTTTCAGCGCGAACCCGCTGCTCCAGGCCACAGGCTTCATTGAAGCGATTGACCGCCGCGACCATCGACTCTCGCTCGTCATCGATCAACATCGCCCCGTGCACCAGGCCGACCGGACGCTGACCGCCCTTGCTCTGGCGCCACCGCTGGGCGGTGCCGACCATCTTTCGACCATCGAGGTTGACGTTGAAACGGCCGTCGCAGAACGCGCCCTCAATTTCGCCCAACGACGAAGCGCCGCCCAGCTCATCGAGTAACTGACAGATCGGATCACACAGACGCCGGTAGCCGGTTTCGATGCGGTTCAAATCGCCTTCGCTGCGCGGCGGGGCATAAACCAGTGCGATGTTGATCGTCGAGGCCGATTGCGGCACTGGCTCACCGCCGGTTTCGCGCAGCAATACCGGCCAGCCGGCGGCAGCGCAGACTTCGCAGGCGGCCTCGAACTGTGGCAGACGATTCAAGCGACGAGGCATGACCAATGCGCGGTCAGTGGGTTGCCAGAACAGCAGACCGAATTCCGACTCACCGGTGCACACATGCGCCAGCAGATCCTGCTCGGCGAGCAGGCCGGCTTCGATGGTCAGGGGGGTTGGTGAGGTCATAAGGTCTTCCATAGGACGGTCAGTCTGTGGTGCATCTTATGCCGCCTTCGCGAGCAAGCCCGCTCCCACAGTGAATTCGCGTTGTCTGGATGAACGCGGGCTGATGTGGGAGCGGGCTTGCTCGCGAAGGGAGCGCCCCGATTTTCAGTCAGTCGAGCGTAGAACCGCTCACTGGAATGCCACGCTCGGGAAAGAATAGGCGCTGCAATTCGGTACCCGGGTTTTCGGCGCGCATGAACGCTTCGCCGACCAGGAACGCATACACGTCGCTGATTTCCATCAGCTCGACATCGGCCCGGTTAAGAATGCCACTCTCGGTAATTACCAGACGATCGCGCGGAATACGCGGCAACAGGTCGAGGGTGGTTTCCAGATTGACTTCGAAAGTGTGCAGGTTGCGGTTGTTCACGCCCACCAGTGGCGTGTCGAGTGTCCTCAAGGCCCGCTCCAGCTCATCACCGTCGTGGACTTCCACCAGCACATCGAGACCGACGCTTTTGGCTACGGCCGCCAGCTCGGCCATTTTCACGTCATCCAGTGCGGAAACGATCAACAGCACGCAGTCAGCACCCAGAGCACGGGACTCGACGATCTGATACGGATCGATCATGAAATCCTTGCGGATCACCGGCAGCTTGCATGCCGCCCGAGCCTGTTGCAGATACGCATCGGCGCCCTGGAAGTAATCGATGTCGGTGAGCACCGACAGGCAAGTCGCCCCGCCCTTTTCGTAACTTTTGGCGATGTCGGCGGGAACGAAGTTCTCGCGAATCACGCCTTTGCTTGGCGAAGCCTTCTTGATTTCAGCAATGACCGCCGGCTGTTTCGTCTTGGCCTGATCGATCAATGCCTTGGCGAAACCACGTGGTGCATCGGCCGCCTTGGCCAGATTTTCCAGCTCCGCCAGGCTCACACGGGCGCTACGCTCGGCGACTTCCTGAACTTTGCGGGCCAGAATATTTTCCAGAACCGTCGGCACACTCATCCCTCATTCTCCACTTTGAATACCGCGGTAAATGCACCCAATTCCTCAAGTTTTTCCCGAGCGAGGCCTGTGTGCAGCGCATCGTGCGCCAGGGCAACGCCTTCTTTCAAACTGCTGGCAACATCAGCGGCGTACAGCGCGGCACCGGCGTTGAGTACGATCATCTCGGCGGCTTTCTGACCGTTCTCGGTCTTGCGCTTGCCCAAGGCATCGCGAATCAGCTCAAGGGAGGCCGCCGGGCTTTCCACCGCCAGACCGTGCAGGCTCTGGCTCTTCATCCCCAGGTCTTCGGGCTCAACCCAATACTCGGTGATCTGGTCATTCTTCAATTCAGCCACAAAGGTCGGAGCCGCCAGACTGAACTCGTCCAGGCCATCCTTCGAATGCACCACCAGTACGTGCTTGCTACCCAGACGCTGCAAAACTTCGGCCAATGGCCGGCACAACGCCTGACTGAACACACCCACCACCTGATGTTTCACACCGGCCGGATTCGTAAGCGGGCCGAGCATGTTGAACAAGGTGCGCAAGCCCAGCTCGCGGCGCGGGCCGGCGGCGTGCTTCATGGCGCTATGGTGAGTCTGGGCAAACATGAAACCGATGCCCACGTTATCGATGCAACGCGCCACCTGTACCGGGGTCAGGTTCAGGTAAATACCTGCGGCTTCCAGCAGGTCGGCGCTGCCGCTTTTGCCCGACACCGCACGGTTACCGTGCTTGGCCACGGTGCAACCGGCCGCGGCAACGACAAACGAAGAAGCGGTGGAAACGTTGAAAATGTTCGCACCGTCGCCGCCGGTGCCGACCACATCGACCACGCCGTCGAGGGTGTTGAGTTCAACCTTGTCCGCCAACTCGCGCATGGCCGTCACGGCGCCGACGATCTCATCGATGCTTTCGCTCTTCATGCGCATGGCCATCATGAACGCACCGATCTGCGCATCCGTGCATTGCCCGGTCATGATTTCGCGCATGACATCGCGCATCTCATCGGTACTGAGGTCGAGGTGGCCGACGATACGGCTCAGGGCTGTCTTGATATCCATGGAAAGTCCTTAGCGCGTGCCGCCGGTTTGTTTGAGGAAGTTGGCGAACAGCTCGTGGCCCTGTTCGGTGAGGATAGACTCAGGGTGGAATTGCACACCCTCGATGTTCAGCGTTTTGTGGCGCAGGCCCATGATCTCGTCGACCGAGCCATCTTCGAGCTGGGTCCAGGCGGTCAGTTCCAGGCAATCGGGCAGGGTTTCACGCTTGACGATCAGCGAGTGATAACGGGTGACCGTCAGCGGACGATTCAGACCTTCGAACACGCCCTTGTCCTCGTGGAATACCGGGCTAGTCTTACCATGCATGACTTGACGGGCACGGACCACATCGCCACCAAAGGCCTGGCCGATGGACTGGTGACCCAGGCAAACACCGAGAATCGGTAACTTGCCGGCGAAGTGCTTGATCGCTTCGATGGAAATACCGGCTTCGGTCGGGGTGCAAGGACCGGGCGACACGACGATACGCTCAGGGTTGAGCGCTTCGATTTCGGCAATGGTGAGTTCATCGTTGCGCACGACTTTGACCTCGGAGCCCAGCTCGCCAAGGTATTGCACAACGTTGTAAGTAAAAGAGTCGTAGTTATCGATCATCAGCAACATGGCGTTAAGAACCTCTTGAATTCACTGACTTTTAAGACGGCCTTCGAATGATTTACCCGCAGTGCGCTGCGCTTTGTCAGGTGCTGGAGTGGCGCCAGCAAAGCGGCATTTCATACAGGTAAAGAAGGCAAAGCGGTACAGGTCCGGCCAGGCCGGCAGAAAAGATTCAGGCGCGCCAACGCCAACGGGCGTGTGCCTTGATGACTTGATCCAGGAGTTTGCTGACGATCAACACGGGGAAGGTCTCATTCATACGTCTCGGCACAGTAACTTAGCTGGGCAGAGCGTGCAATATGGCCGGGGCGACAGCTGGCGAAACAATCAAAGGGTTCGCGACAGATGGCAAAGGGCCGGAAGTTTTTGGTACTGTCGTTTCGTTTACAACAACAATAAATAAACGGACTTGCTCATGATCAAACAGACGTTGTTTGTACCGCTCGCCGGATGCCTGCTCGCTGCTGCCTGTTCCCAGGCGATCGCCGCGCCCAACCCGTATTCGAATTTCGTCGTCTTTGGCGACAGCCTCAACGATGCCGGGCAGTTTACCGACACGGGTGGCCCAGCCGGTGCGACCCAGCGTTTTACCAACCGGACCGGGCCGGTTTACCTGGATGGCAGTGGTGAATTTCGCTCGCTGAACTCCACGCAATTGTTGGGTGGACGTCTCGGGTTCTCAGCAGACCAGACCGCCGCCTCGACTTCGGCTGTACGCGCCAATGAAGGACTGGTGGATGGCAACAACTGGGCCGTGGGCGGTTACCGCACCGACCAGATTCTGGATTCGATCACTACCGAATCCGCCACGGGCGAACGCACCCGACCAGGCTATCTGCCGACGAACAATTTCCGCGCCGATCCGAATGCGCTGTATTACATCTCCGGGGGCGGCAACGACTTCCTTCAAGGCCGCGTACTCAACACCGCCCAGGCCAACACCGCGGCGAATCAACTGGCCGACAGCGTGCAGACCCTGCAAACCGCCGGCGCCAAATACATCGTGGTCTGGCTGCTGCCCGACCTTGGATTGACGCCCGCCGTCAATGGCACTCCATTACAAGCCTCGATCTCACAGCTGAGTACCGACTTTAATCAACAGTTGGTCACACGCCTGGCGGGGATCAATGCCGAAATTATCCCGCTGAACATTCCACTGCTGTTGCAGGAAACCTTCGCCGACCCGGCGCGTTTCGGCCTCGCCACCGGCCAGAACCTGACGGCCACCTGTTTTAGCGGCAGCGGTTGTACGGAGAACGCCGTGTATGGCATCAACAGTGCCACCCCGGACCCGAGCAAGCTGATTTATAACGACTCGGTTCACCCCACGGAAACCGGGCAAAAGCTGATCGCCGATTACGCCTATTCCTTGCTGTCGGCGCCTTGGGAACTGACACTGCTGCCGGAAATGGCCCACGCCACCTTACGCGCCCATCAGGATGAACTGCGTAGCCAGTGGCAATCCGACTGGGAGAACTGGCAGGCCGTCGGCCAATGGCGCGCGATTGTCGCCGGCGGTGGCCAGCATCTGGATTTCGATAGCCAAAGCAGCGGCGCCAGTGCCGATGGCAGCGGCTACAACCTGAATATCGGCGGCAGCTATCGCCTCAATGAAGCCTGGCGCGTGGGCGTGGCAGCAGGCTTCTATCGTCAGAACCTGGACGCCGGCAGTAACGATTCGGACTACAAACTCAATAGCTATCTGGCGACCGCCTTCGCTCAGTTTCAGCAGAATCGCTGGTGGGCCGATGCCGCATTGACCGGTGGCAAACTGGATTACGACAACCTCGAACGCAAATTCGACCTGGGTGTCAGCGAAGGTGGGGAAAAGGGTGATACCGACGGCCACCTCTGGGCCTTCAGCACTCGCCTTGGCTATGACATTGCGCAACCGGGCAGCGAATGGCATCTGTCACCGTTCATCAGCGCCGATTACGCCAAAGTGGAAGTCGACGGCTACTCGGAAAACAGCACCCGCTCCACGGCGCTGACCTTTGATGATCAGACCCGAGATTCGAAACGCCTGGGTGTCGGTTTGCAAGGAAAGTACAACTTCACCCGTCAGACCCAGGTATTTGGCGAATATGCCTACGAACGTGAGTACGAAGATGACGTTCAGAAGGTAAACATCGCCCTCAACAGCCTGCCGGCGAACGACTTTACGCTGGAAGGTTATACGCCGCAGAGTCACTTGAACCGCGTGAGCCTGGGGGTCAGCCACAAGTTGACCGCCGACCTGGCGCTGCGTGGTGGTTACACGTTCCGCAAGGATGATGACTTTACCCAACAGGGCATCAACGTTGGGGTGGCGTTGGATTTCTAAACCGCAGGCAATAAAAAAACGCGGCGCCCTCACAGGCGCCGCGTTTTTTATGGTGGTGAGATCCATGTGGGAGCGAGCCTGCTCGCGATAGCGATGAGTCAGGCAACATCAATGTCAGCAGTGCTGGCCCCATCGCGAGCAGGCTCGCTCCCACAGGTATTGCATGAACTCAGGTGTCTGGCGTCTGCTCGGCCAGGGCTACTGCACGGAACATGGCGCGGCGCTTGTTCAGGGTTTCTTCCCATTCCAGTGCCGGCACAGAGTCGGCGACGATGCCGCCACCGGCCTGCACGTGCAGTTCGCCGTTCTTGATCACTGCGGTGCGGATCGCAATCGCGGTGTCCATGTTGCCGTTCCAGGCGAAGTAACCGACCGCGCCGCCGTAGACGCCACGCTTGACCGGTTCCAGCTCGTCAATGATTTCCATCGCGCGAATCTTCGGCGCGCCAGACAAGGTGCCGGCCGGCAGGATCGCCCGCAGTGCGTCCATCGCCGTCAGCCCGGCCTTCAATTGACCGGTGACGTTGGACACGATGTGCATCACGTTGGAATAACGCTCGATCACCATCTTCTCGGTGAGTTTCACCGAACCGATTTCCGAAACCCGACCAGTGTCGTTGCGGCCCAGATCGATCAGCATCAGGTGCTCGGCGATTTCCTTGTCGTCCGACAGCAGGTCTTTTTCCAGCGCCACGTCAGCCTCTTCGTTGGCACCTCGCGGACGAGTGCCGGCAATCGGGCGCACGGTGATCAGGTTGTCTTCGACCCGCACCAATACTTCCGGCGAACTGCCGACGACGTGGAAGTCGCCGAAGTTGAAGAAGTACATGTAAGGCGTCGGGTTGAAGCAGCGCAGCGCCCGATACAGATCGATAGGCGCAGCCTTGAAGTCGATCGACATACGCTGGGACGGCACGACCTGCATGCAGTCACCGGCCAGGATGTATTCCTTGATGGTGTCGACGGCTTTTTCGTAATCGTCCTGGGTGAAACTCGAGCGGAACACCGGATCAGCAGACTGTTGCTTGCTGAAATCCAGGCCACGGCGCGGGGTAATCGGCTGACGGAGTTGTTCCAGCAGTGCTTGCAGACGCGCCTGACCTTGTTCGAAGGCGTCTTCCTGCGATGGATCGGCCAGGACAATCGCGTGCATTTTGCCGGCGAGGTTGTCGAACACCACTACCGCGTCGGACACCATCAGCAAAATGTCCGGTACGCCCAGTGGATCCGGGTTCGGGCATTTGCCCAGACGCTTCTCCACATAACGCACGCAGTCATAACCGAAGTAGCCCACCAGACCGCCATTGAAGCGCGGCAGACCGGCGATGGTCGGCACGTTGTAACGCGCCTGGAAGGCTTCGACAAAGGCCAGCGGGTCTTCAACGTCGTGGCTTTCGATCTCGACGCCGTCGTGGGTCACGCTGACGTGGTGATCGTGAACCCGCAGCACGGTGCGGCACGGCAGGCCAATGATCGAATAACGGCCCCATTTCTCGCCGCCCTGCACCGACTCCAGCAGGTAGGAATTGGGCTCGTCGGCCAGTTTCAGGTAGATCGACAATGGCGTGTCGAAGTCGGCCAGGGTTTCGCAGGCAAGCGGGATGCGGTTGTAGCCGGCAGCGGCCAAACGCAGGAATTCTTCGCGGATCATGAGGTGCCTCGTGGCTTGAGGGTCTAACGGTCAGGTTTGCAAACGCGCCGGTACGCCGGCCAGGAACAAGTCAGGCGCGCCAACGCCAGCGGGCCAGGGCCTTGATGACTTTCATCCAGAGTTTGCGAGTGACCACCACGATGGCGTTTCCAGGAGGGGATTGAACAGCGTTGGGCAACGTTATCTCAGCGGCCGGATCCAGGCAACCGGGAATTAGTTTGCGCAGATCATCGATCACCAGCGCCGGCGATTCTTCGGCGATTGGCCGACCGTGGTTATAGCCGTAACTGAGGGCCACGCATTTGACCCCCGCCGCTTTCGCCGCCAGCACGTCGCTGCGCGAGTCGCCGACGAACAACGATTGGGACGCTGGAATGTTGGCCATTTTCATCACGAAAAACAGCGCGGCCGGGTCGGGTTTCTTATTCGGTAGAGTGTCGCCACCGATGATCCATTTGAAGTAACGGCCGATCTTCATCTGATCCAGCAGCGGCGCGACGAAGCGTTCCGGCTTGTTGGTGATCAGCGCCATTTCGACGCCTTGTTTGTTCAGCCACTTGAGGGTGTCACGCACGCCGGGGTAAACCACCGTCAGTTCGTGACCATCCTCATAAAAGCCGTTGAACAATTCCAGGGCATGCTCGGCCTCGACCTCATCGACACCCTCGGCGTCGATGTGGTTGGCCAAGGCCCGGCGCACCAGCATGTGCACGCCGTTGCCGACCCACTCCCGTACCGGTTCGATACCGGCAGGTTGACGCCCGAGTTTGAGCAGCATGTTATCCACGGCCGCCGCGAGGTCGGGGACCGAATCGACCAGCGTGCCATCCAGATCGAACATCACCAGCCGCGGCAGACGCCCGGGGAACAGCTGCTCAAAACCACTCATGGGCGAGCCAGCGCCAGTTCGGAGCGCATTTTTTCAATCACTTCCTGATAGTTCGGCGCATTGAAGATCGCCGAGCCGGCCACGAAGGTGTCGGCGCCCGCCGCAGCGATTTCGCGAATGTTGTTCACGTTCACCCCACCGTCGATTTCCAGGCGGATGTCACGACCGGAGGCATCGATCAGCGCCCGCGCTTCACGCAGCTTGTCGAGGGTGCCGGGAATGAACTTCTGCCCGCCGAAGCCCGGGTTGACGCTCATCAGCAACACCATGTCGACCTTGTCCATCACGTACTTGAGCACGTCCAGCGGGGTCGCCGGGTTGAACACCAGGCCGGCCTTGCAGCCGCCCTCGCGGATCAGTTGCAGGGAACGGTCGACGTGCTGCGTGGCTTCCGGGTGGAAAGTAATGTAGGTCGCACCGGCTTCGATGAAGTCACCGACGATGCGGTCCACCGGGCTGACCATCAAGTGCGCATCGATTGGCGCGGTCACGCCGTACTTGCGCAGCGCGGCACACACCATCGGGCCGATGGTCAGGTTGGGCACGTAGTGGTTGTCCATGACATCGAAGTGCACGAAGTCGGCGCCGGCGGCCAGGACGTTATCCACTTCCTCGCCCAGGCGGGCGAAGTCGGCGGAGAGAATCGACGGAGCAATGACGAAGGGCTGCATGACGCACCTTTTTTGAGCAGAATCACGATTGGCGCGCATTGTATACCTCATGCTTTGACGCGCGCACCGTGCTGCGATGATTGGGTACTAATAGGCCGCTCGGTAGATCTTCTCAATATCGACGGTACTCAACTTGCGCGGATTGTTACGCATCAGGCGCTCAATCCCGGCGGCTTCCACGGCCATGGCCGGGATCGCATCCTCGGGCACCCCGAAACTGCGCAGGCCCAGCGGGATTTCTACCGCTGCACACAGCTCGGTCATCGCCTCCACGGCTTTGTCCGCCGCTTCGTTGGCGCTCAGATGAGCGGTCTTCACCCCCATGGCCTCGGCAATATCCTGCATGCGCTCCACGCAAGCCATCTTGTTCCAGGTCATGACATACGGCAGCAGCAAGGCATTGCTGACGCCATGGGCAATGTTGAAACGCCCGCCCAGTGGATACGCCAACGCATGCACCGCGCCGACCCCGGCATTGCCGAACGCCATGCCGGCCATCAGGCTGGCGGTGGCCATGTCTTCGCGGGCTTGCAGATGGGATGGATTGGCGTAGGCCTTGGGCAGTGCTTTGGTAATCAGTTTGATCGCGCCAATGGCCAGGGCATCGGTGATTGGCGAGGCATTGAGTGACAGGTAGGACTCGATGGCGTGCACCAGCGCATCGACGCCACTGGCAGCGGTGACACTGCGCGGGCAGGTCAGGGTCATTTGCGGGCTGATCAGTGCCACGTCCGGCAACAGGTAATCGCTGACAATACCTTTCTTCAGTTGCGCGATCTTATCGGAGAGGATGGCCACGTTGGTCACTTCCGAACCGGTGCCGGCAGTGGTCGGGATGGCAATCAGCGGCGGGCCTTTGCGCGGCACCTGATCAACGCCGAACAAGTCCTCCAGGGCGCCGTGGTAACCGGCATAGGCTGCAACACTCTTGGCGATGTCGATGGCACTGCCGCCACCGAGACCAATCAATCCGTCATGCCCGCCTTCACGGTAAACCCGCATGCAATCTTCGACGATGGCGATTTCCGGATCCGGCAGCACCCGGTCGAAAATCTCGTAACTGCGCTCGCCCAGCTGCGCCAGCGCCAGCTCTACCGTGCCGGACTTGACCAGTGCGGCGTCGGTGACGATCAGCGGGTTATCGATGTCCAGACGTGTGAGCTCAGCCGCCAGTTGCTCGATGGCACCTGCGCCAGTGATCAGTTTGTGAGCGATTTTGAAAGAGGAAAGACTCATGTGCGCAGCCTCTTATAGATAGGGGAGCTGGGCACAATAGTAGCTGGGGATTGGGGGTTGTCTGCTATTCAGGTCATGAATAACCATGCCCGCAACCTACCGATCATTCCCACGCTTCGCGTGGGAATGCCTCAACGGACGCTCCGCGTTCGGCTCTCGATGGGACGCGGAGCGTCCCGGGCTGCATTCCCACGCGGAGCGTGGGAACGATCATCTGGCCGTCAGACCTGCGCGGTGCGAAGTTTTTCGCTGCGCCCACGCAGCCATTCCAGTGTCAGCAACAGGACCACCGAGAACGCAATCAGCAGCGTCGCGGCAGCGGCAATCGTCGGGCTGAGGTTTTCACGGATGCCGCTGAACATCTGCCGAGGCAAGGTCGCTTGTTCGGGACCAGCAAGGAACAGCGTCACCACCACTTCATCGAATGAGGTGGCGAAGGCAAACAGCGCACCGGAAATCACGCCCGGCGCAATCAACGGCAAGGTCACCCGCCGGAATGCGGTCAACGGCGAAGCCCCCAGGCTTGCAGCGGCCCGCACCAGGTTCTGGTTAAACCCCTGCAACGTCGCCGATACCGTGATGATCACAAACGGCACACCCAAGACGGCGTGCACGACGATCAGCGAGATATAGCTGTTACCAAATCCCAGTGGGGCAAAGGTCAGGTAACTGGCCACACCAATGATCACAACCGGCACCACCATCGGCGAAATCACCAGCGCCATCACCAGCGGTTTGCCCGGGAAATCGCCCCGGGTCAGGCCGATCGCTGCCAGCGTACCGAAGATCATCGCCAGCACGGTCGCCGCCGGAGCCACGATCATGCTGTTCTTCAACGAACGCATCCATTCCGCCGAAGCAAAGAAGTCCTGGTACCAGTGCAGTGAGAAGCCTTGCAGCGGATAGACCAGAAAGCTCCCGGAGTTGAACGACAGCGGAATGATCACCAGCACCGGCAGGATCAGGAACAACAGAATCAAGCCGCAGAGAATCCGCAAGCTGTAGAACCACACCCGTTCGATGGGCGACATGTAAGGACTCAGCATTTCATTCTCCCCTTAGCTCAGGCGCAGGCGACTGGCGCCCACCAGCCGGCTGTAAATCAGATAAAGCACCACGGTCGCCAGCAGCAACAGCCCACCGAGCGCGGTCGCCATGCCCCAGTTGATGCTGGTGTTGGTGTAGAAGGCGACGAAATAACTCACCATCTGATCGTTCGGGCTGCCCAGCAACGCCGGGGTGATGTAGTAGCCGATGGCGAGGATGAACACCAACAGGCAACCGGCGCCGACACCGGCATAGGTTTGCGGGAAATACACCCGCCAGAAACTGGCGAACGGGTGGCAACCGAGGGAAATCGCCGCGCGCATGTAAGTCGGCGAGATGCCTTTCATTACGCTGTAGATCGGCAGAATCATGAATGGCAGCAGGATGTGCACCATCGAGATATAAACCCCGGTGCGGTTGAACACCAGCTCCAGCGGCTTATCGATAATGCCCATGGCCATCAGCCCGCTGTTGATCAAACCGCCCGACTGTAGCAACACGATCCACGCAGCGACCCGCACCAGAATCGAGGTCCAGAACGGCAACAGCACCAGAATCATCAACAGGTTGCTTTGCCGCGATGGCAGGTTCGCCAGCAGGTAGGCCAGTGGATAGGCCAGCACCAGGCAGATCACGGTGATGATCAGGCCCATCCAGAAGGTCCGGGCAAAGATATCGAGGTAGATCGCCTGATCGGGGGTGGCCGGGGCCAGCTCACCGAGGTCGTCGATACGATGATCGACAGCGGCCAACAGGTAATAAGGCGTCACATTACTGGTATTACGGCGCACGACCTGCCAATAGGCCGGATCGCCCCAACGCTCGTCCAGCGCTTCGAGCGCTTCCTTATAGGAAGTCGGCTCGGTGGCGAACGGCAAGGCGCGTGCGGTTTTGGTCAGCAGGCTGCGGTAGCCGGCCAACTCCATGTTCAAGCGCTTGGACAAGTCACCCAAGGTCTGATTCTTGCGGGCTTCGGCGAGGTCTTCGCTGGCGGCCCTATACACAGGCTCTGCCGGCAGGCCTCGGCCATCCCAGCTGGCGATGGCTGCCACGGTGCGCGGCATGGCGCCAACCACTTCGGGGTTACCGACGCTTTTGTAGAGCAGCGCCACGATCGGCACCAGGAACACCAGCAACAGAAACAGCACCAACGGCGCGATCAAGGCTTGAGCTTTCCAGCGGTTGATCCGCTCGGCGTGCTTGAGCCGCTGCTTCAAGGTGGGGTCAGTGCCCGCGTTCACGGGAACGGCGATAGCCATGGCGTACTCCGGAAATCTTTGATCGTTACAGAGGCGAAAAACGCCGCCTCGAACTTTTGGTACTGATCGTTCCCACGCTCTGCGTGGGAACGCATCCAGTGACGCTCTGTGTCACAGGGACGCGGAGCGTCCCGGGCGGCATTCCCACGCAGAGCGTGGGAACGATCATCCGGTGAACCGTCGTCCCGTATAGCGTGGTTACTTCGCAGCCCAGGAATTGAAGCGCTGTTCCAGTTGCTCGCCGTTGTCAGCCCAGAAGCTGACGTCGATCTGCACCTGGTTGGCGATGTTTTCCGGGGTGGTCGGCATGTCTTTCAGGACATCCTTGGCCAACAACGGCACGGCTTTGGTGTTGGCCGGGCCGTAAGCGATGTTTTCCGAGTAAGTCTTCTGTTGCTGCGGTTGCACGGTGAAGGCGATGAATTTCTTCGCCGCTTCAGCACGGGTCTTGTCCAGACCTTTTGGAATCGCCCACGCGTCGAAGTCGTAGATACCGCCGTTCCACACCACTTTCAGGTTGCTTTCTTTCTGTACCGCCGCGATCCGGCCGTTGTAGGCCGAGCTCATGACCACGTCACCGGAGGCGAGGTATTGCGGCGGTTGTGCGCCGGCTTCCCACCACTGGATGCTTGGTTTGAGCTCATCGAGTTTCTTGAACGCACGGTCCTGACCATCCTTGCCGGCCAGTACTTTGTAGACGTCTTTCGGCGCAACGCCGTCAGCCATCAGTGCGAATTCCAGGGTGTACTTGGCGCCTTTACGCAAGCCGCGCTTGCCCGGGAATTTCTTGGTGTCCCAGAAATCGACCCAACTGGTCGGTGCGGATGCCAGCTTGTCAGCGTTGTAGGCCAACACGGTCGACCACACGAAGAAGCCCACGCCGCACGGCTGGATAGCGCCCTTGACGTAGTCTTCGGACTTGCCAAACAGCGCAGGGTCGAGTTGCTCGAACATGTCTTCATCGCAACCACGGGACAGTTCCGGCGATTCAACTTCCACCAGGTCCCAGGACACGCTCTTGGTGTCGACCATGGCTTTGACCTTGGCCATCTCGCCGTTGTACTCGCCCGCCACGATCTTGCCGTTGCCCGCCGCTTCCCACGGTGCGTAGAAGGCTTTGACCTGCGCCGCCTTGTTCGCCCCGCCAAAGGACACCACGGTCAGGTCCGGGCCCGCCGCCATCGCGTGTGCCGCACCCATCATGCCCACGACCAGGGCGGTGAATTTCAGGGATCTCAACATTTATTGTTCTCTCCACGTGCAGGGTTGGTGTTGGTGTAGCCGGGGCGATCAATGCGCCTCTAAAAGTGGGTCGAGCGCGCGAACGTGTTCGACCTGCCAGCCAAGCGGTACCACGTCGCCGACAGCGAGCGCGGGATCGAGCTCGGCAATCGGTTGTTTCACGAAGAAGTCGGTCTTGCCGCAGACTTCCAGACGAACCCGGACGTGGTCGCCCAGATAGATGAATTCCGCCACCCGCCCCGAGAAGCGGTTGACGCAAGATTCGCTCGAACCATTGAGACTCACGCGTTCCGGGCGAATCGACAGGGTGACGGGGTCGCCGGTCTTGCCGACATTGACCGCCAGGGCTTCAACCTTTTCACCGCGACCGAGTTCGACGACGCAACGGTCACCGGTGTGGCTGTGCAAGCGACCATTGAGACGGTTGTTCTCGCCGATGAAGTTGGCGACGAAGGTGTTTTTCGGTTCTTCATAGAGGGAGCGCGGTGGTGCGATCTGCTGGATCTCGCCCTGGTGGAACACCGCCACACGGTCAGACATGGTGAGGGCTTCGCCCTGATCGTGGGTCACGTAGACCACGGTCACACCGAGACGCTGGTGCAGGTGTTTGATTTCCATCTGCATGTGTTCGCGCAGTTGTTTGTCCAGTGCGCCGAGAGGTTCGTCCATCAGCACCAGTTGCGGTTCGAACACCAACGCACGGGCCAAGGCCACACGCTGTTGCTGGCCGCCGGACAGTTGCGCCGGATAACGCTGGGCGAAGGTGTCGAGCTGAACCATGCTCAAAACACGTTTGACCCGGTCACTGACATCATTCTTGTTCAAACCGCGCACGGTCAGCGGGAACGCCAGGTTCTCGGCGACCGTCATGTGCGGGAACAACGCGTAGTTCTGGAACACCATGCCGATGTCGCGTTTATGCGGCGGCACGTTGTTGATGGAACGCCCGGCCAGCTGAATTTCCCCGGCGGTCGGCGTTTCGAAACCGGCGAGCATCATCAGACTGGTGGTCTTGCCGGAGCCGGACGGCCCGAGCAAGGTGAGGAATTCGCCTTTGCGAATATCCAGGTTGAGGTCTTTGACGATCAGGTTCTCGCCGTCGTAGCTCTTTTGCACTCCACGAAAGCTGACCAGAATATCGCTGGCCCCTGCGCTTGAATCAACCTGGCTCATACCCACACCTTTGTTATTGATGACTGCTGTGGACTAAGCCTAGTGGACGCTGGGAGGGGCGCAAATCGGGGCGCAGGAGAGAATCGCCTCAGCCGGATGGAAGATTGGGGGTAGGGATTGCCCTACAAGGATGGCGGGGATGGATATGTCGATTCGGGATCGCGACAGGCGGTGATCTGCAAGCCGCAAGATCAGGCAAAAGCGGCTTTGTGTGCATGTCGCAAATGGACATGCCTCAACGATCCCGTAGGAGCGAGGCTTGCCCGCGAAGGCGTCCTCAAGTGCGCTAAAAGCTTCGCGGGCAAGCCTCGCTCCTACGGGGGATCGCGTTCAAAATCAGAGGAGCTTGTGTTCCATCGCGTACTTCACCAGTTCGGCCAGGGAGGTGATGTTGAGTTTCTGCATCAGTCGCGCTTTGTGGGTGCTGATGGTTTTGCTACTGAGGGCCAGTTGTTGGGCGATGTCGTTGACGTTGGCGCCTTGGGCCAAACGTTCGAATACCGAGAATTCACGCTCCGACAGCAATGAGTGCAATGGCCGCGAATCCGTCAGACCGACTTCGAAGACCATCCGGTCGGCCAGGTCCGGGTCGATGTATCGCCCACCCGCCGCGACTTTACGGATTGCCGTCAGCAGCAATGCCGGATCGCTGTCCTTGGTCGCATAACCTGCAGCGCCGACCTTCAACGCCCGGGCGGCCATTTGTGCTTCGTCGTGCATCGACAACACCAGGATCGCCGGGGGATTGTTCAAGGCGCGAATCCGCGGGATCGCTTCCAGGCCGTTGACCCCGGGCATGGAGATATCCAGCAATACCACTTCGCAGGGAACATGGCGCAAGGTCTCGAGCAACTGCTCGCCATTGCTCGCCTCCCCTACCACCAGCAAGTCCTTGGCCAGGCCGATCAATTGCTTGATGCCTTCGCGAACGATGGTGTGGTCTTCGGCTACCAGTACACGGATCACTTGCCTCTCCTCAAAAATTGCCTTGTCGCCGAAAAGATCGCCGCGTTCGGCGTAGGAGCTGCCGAAGGCTGCGATCTTTTAGCGGTCCAACGGCACTCGCACGCTCAGGGTCGTACCCTCCCCCGGCTCACTCTCAAGCGACAACTGCCCGCCCATGATCAACACTCGCTCACGCATGCCGACCACTCCAAAGGATGTCGGCCTGCCAGTGGCGGCGACAAATCCTACGCCATCATCGCTGACAGTCAGGCAGAGTTCATCGCCCTCAAGGGCCAGCGTCAGTTCAACAGTATGCGCCTGGGCGTGGCGCATGACATTGGTCAGCGCTTCCTGAAGGATCCGGAACAGCCCGATGGCCTTGGCATCGCTGAGCACCGGCAGGTTATCCGGCACTTGTACCAGGCACGGGATCTGCGTGCGTGCCTCGAACCGCCGGGCCTGCCATTCAATCGCCGAGGCAATCCCGGCATCGAGAATCGGCGGCCGTAGCGCCGTGGCCACATCGCGCACCAGTTGAAACAGCTGAGCAATCAGCCGCTTCATGCTGTTCAAGCGCTCGTGCAGACCCGGATCGAGCTGGGCGTAGGCCAATTCGCACATGGACGTTTCCAGCTTCAACACGGTCAGCATCTGACCCAATTCGTCGTGAACTTCCCGGGCGATGCGGGCCTTTTCCTCTTCCCGAACGCTCTCCAGGTGGGCGGACAACTCACGTAATTGCTCGCGGGAGCTGGCCAGTTCCAGTTCGATGCGCTTGCTCTCAGTGATGTCCCAGACGATCCCGTCCCAGACATAGGCGCCGTCATCGAGGCGGCGAGTGATGGCCTTGATCTCGGCCCAGCGCTGCTCGCCCTGACGGGTCAGAATCCGGCCCTGCCACGACCAGTCACTGTCGGTGTCCAGCGCGTGATCCTGAGTCTGGTGATAACTGGCCCTGTCGTCCGGATGCACCAGACTGCGCAAGCCTTTGTCGCGATGGGCCAGCGTCGCGGGCGAGTAGCCCACCAGGCTCTCGCTGCCTTCACTGATGTAGGCAAAGTCGATCTGCCCGGTCACCGGCGCGCGCTCCAGACGAAAGACCAGGCCGGGGACGTTGGCGGCGATCCCTTGCAGGCGCGCTTCGCTTTCCTGCAACGCGGCCAGGGCGCGACGACGCTCGGTGACGTCATTGAGGTAAACCACCAGGTATTCGCCATCGCGAAAACGCAAGAAGCTCAACGAAACATCCGCCGGCAGGATACTGCCGTCCGCTCGCACGCAATGGGTCTCGAAACTTTGCGGCGCTTCGTCACTGGTCCGGGCGCGTTTCCACAGGCTCAGCCAGCGGTCCATGTGCAAGCCGGGCTCGAAGTCGATCAATGGCCGATCAATGATCCCGCCCACCGGGTAGCCGAGCATGGTTTCAGCCGCCCGGTTGGCATAGCGCACATGGCTGTCCCAGTTGACCCAGAGGATGCCGACGGTGCTCTGTTCGATGGAAAACTGCGTGAGGCGCAAGGCCTCTTCGCTGGCCTCGCGCAGGGCAATGTCTTCGCGTGCCGCCAGCAATCGCTGCTCCAGACTGTGTTGCTGGCGACGTTGCCAGAACACAATGGCCATGCTGCTCAGCAGCAACACCACCAAGAGCAGGCAGAGGTTTTGCCAGAAACCCGGCGACTCGGTCAGCCGCGGATACTTGGGTTGCACCCATTGATTGTGCAATTGCTCCAGATCCTTGGCCGGGATCGCCCGCAGCGCGCTTTCGACGATGCCGGCCAACTCCGGCCAGTCCCGGCGCGTGGCCACTCGCAGCAGTTGCGGGAAACCGATATCGCCCACCACGACCAACCCGGAGAACTCGGGCTCGGCAGACAGACGCCCGAACTGCGCTTCATCGACCACGGCGTAGCCGGCCTGCTGACTCAACAACAGCTGCAGCGCCTGGCGCTCCAGAGGCACGCCCTGCAAGTTCAGATGGGGATAATTGCTGCGCAGATAATCGGCGGTGACGCTGGGCATGCGCACGGCAACGCGGGTCTGGCTGTCGAGTTTTTCCAGTTCTACCGCCCCGGTGCTTTTCTGGTCGCTGACCACCAGTTGCGACACCCGCATGTAAGGGTCGGAAAATTGCCAGAGCCGCAAACCCACGGGGGTTTGCGTCAGGCCTGGCGCGATATCGATGTCGCCTTCACGGGCGGCGGCTTCCAGTTGCGCAAGATCGGGATAATTACGCCAGCTCAGTTCGATCTTGAGCGCCTTGGCCAGCCACTTCATCAACTCGATATTAACCCCGGACAGGCGCTGCAAGCGGCGATCGTATTGGGCATAAGGCGTTTGCAACACCACTCCGACCCGCAACTCGCCATGCTGCGCCAGCCATTGCTGTTGCGCTGGCAACAGCTGCACGATGTGCGCCGGTGGCGCGGGCGCCGCCCAGCCCATCAAGGGAAACCATAAACAGCCGATAACCCACAGGCAGCGAAAATGCTTCATCGAAGTCTCACACACTGACAAATACTGACCAACCCATTAGGCTGCCGGAATAACTTCTGGCCTGGAATATCCGATGCCCCCTGTCTACCGCCTGGCACTGCCAGCATTGTGCCTGTCGTTGATCCTGCCTTGCGCGTTTTCCGTCGAAGCGGCTGACCCGGCACCTGCCGCCGCGGAACAACCCGCAGAAGAAAAACCGGTTGAACGCCAGCCGCTGCTTGAGCGTAGTCAGGAAGAAGCGGCAGCACTTGAGCGAAAAATCCCTGCACAGGAACAGCAACAACTGCAAGCCGGCACCGACAGTTTTCTCGCCTTGTGGAAACCGGCCAATACCGCCGAACCCAAAGGCGCGGTGATTATCATCCCGGGCGCCGGCGAAACCGTTGACTGGCCGCAAGCGATCAGCCCATTGCGCCGTAAATTGCCGGACGCCGAGTGGAGCAGCCTGAGTATCACCTTGCCGGACCTGCAAAGCGAAGCCATTGCGCCACGTATCGTCGAAGTGGCGCCAGCGCCCAAAACGCCTGATGCCGGCAGCAAAGACGCGACGACTGCGGCGCCCATCGAACAGGCGGCCGGCGGCGAAGCGGAGGTGACCGACAAGGCCATCGTCGAAACCACCGAAGAACACGCCAAAGCTGACGCCGAGCGAATCTTCGCGCGCATCGATGCCGCCATCGCCTACGCCGAACAGCAAAGCGCTCGCAGTATTGTCGTGCTGGGGCATGGTACCGGCGCTTACTGGGCCGCGCGTTATCTGAGCGAGAAGCAGCCATCGCAAGTCGAGAAGTTCGTGATGATTGCCGCCCAGACGCCTGTTACAGCAAAACCGGGACTGGCTGAGCTCACACCCACCTTGAAGCTGCCTGCCGCAGACATCTTCTATATGGATAAGCCGGTGGATCGTAACGCGGCGCTGGAACGTTTGCAGGCCAGCAAGCGCTTGAAAACTTCGGGGTTCAGTCAGGTGTCGCTCAAGGCATTGCCGGGGAATGCCAAGGCCGAGCAAGAGCAGTTGGTGCGGCGGGTGCGTGGGTGGTTGAATCCGCAGCCTGTGGCGGACTGATAGACCGAGTCGCCCCATTCGCGGGCAAGCCTCGCTCCCAGAGGATTTGAGTCGTACGCAATTTTTGCTATCGACATAAAACCTGTGGGAGCGGGCTTGCCCGCGATGGCGGCATCACTGGTGACGCAAACCTTACTTGCTACCGAAAATCCCGCCGCTCACGAATCAACGTATAAGCGGTATGCAGCTCACGGGTCTTGTCCGTTGCCTCACGAACCTGCAACGCCGTTGCACCGCTGCCGGCAATCTTGTCCGGGTGGTGACGACTGAGCAGGCGTCGATAGGCGCGCTTGATTTGCGCCGGCTCACTGGTCGCCGACACTCCCAATAGCCGCAAGGCGTCCTGATAAGTTACAGCGCTGTTGATCGATGGGCGTTTCTGCGGCTCATAGTCAATCGCCAAGGCCAGTACCTGCTGCCGCGTCCACCCCAGCCATTTGCCCCACTGGGCTATCAGTTCACGCTCATTGCTACCGGCGCGACCATCCGCCCAGACCATCCGCCAACAGGCACGCAACACCCCTTCCGCCGCGTGGGGTTGAGCACTCAGGCGTCGCAGATAACCGCGCAACCGGTCGTGTCCCGACTTACCGCGATTGAATGCTGCAATCGCCCGACGTTGCGCCGACTCGGTCATTTCCAGCGAACGCATTTCCTGCCGCGCCTGCTGAATGTGGCCATCCACTACCCGCCCATCGCTCTTGGCCAATCGGCCTAGCAACACGAACAGCAGCTCATCGTTGCGCAGCACCGAGCGACCACCGAACTTCTCCCATAAATGCGCCCAGCTTTGCAGGTGCAAGCGCCGGTCCAGCGCCTGTCCCAATAAAGCGCCGAGCATGGCCCCCGGAATGCTGGCTATAGCAAAGCCCGCTCCGGCTCCAATCAGAGTCCCTGGCCACAACATGTCAGCGTCTCGCTTCTATCAGAGTGTCTACTTCAGCCAGGCGCTCGTGGGTGCCGACATCCACCCAATGCCCATTCAGGCGTTCACCGGTCACTTGCCCGTCAGCCATGGCTTTGCGCAGCAGCGGCGCAAGTTTGAAGGCGCCGGCCGAGCACCCGTCAAACAGATGCGGGTGCAGCACAGCGATGCCGCTGTAGGTCAAGGTTGATGTATCCGACCGACCGTCCTGCACATGGCCATCGACCAAAGCGAAATCCCCACTCGGGTGATGCGCCGGGTTGTCCACCAATACCAAATGAGCGAGCCCGGCGATGGGCTGATGCAACACGCTGAAGTCGTAGTCGGTCCAGATGTCACCGTTGACCACCACAAAGGCCTCGTCTCCCAACAACGGCAACGCACGGAAAATACCGCCACCGGTTTCCAGCGGCTCACCTTCCGCCGAATACTGGATGCTCACGCCGTACCGCGAACCATCGCCCAGATAATCTTCGATCTGCTGACCGAGCCAGGCATGGTTGATCACGATCTCGCTAAACCCTGCAGTCGCCAAGGCGCGCAGGTGATATTCGATCAGGGGCACTCCGCCGGCGCGAACCAGCGGTTTTGGCGTGGTCAGGGTCAGCGGACGCATGCGCTCGCCTTTACCCGCGGCCAGAATCATTGCCTTCATGCAGTCGCTCCAGCACGCAGACTGGCCAGCAATTCACCCAGCGCCGCCAGTTCAGGGCGACGGGCGATGACGGCGTCTATATAAGCAAAGAAGCGCGGAACGTCGCCGAGGTAGCGCGGCTTGCCGTCGCGATGGCAGATACGGGCGAAGATGCCGATGACTTTCAGGTGCCGTTGCACGCCCATCAGGTCGCTGGCGCGCAAAAAGTCTTCAAAGTCTGGCTGAACCGGGATGTCGAGCGCGCCGGCCTGCTGCCAGTAGTCTTCCAGCCAGCCACGCACGCGCTCTTCAGGCCAACTGAGAAAAGCGTCCTTGAACAGGCAGGTCACGTCATAGGTCACCGGCCCGTAGACCGCGTCCTGGAAATCCAGCACGCCGGGATTCGGTTCGCTGAGCATCAGATTGCGCGGCATGTAGTCGCGATGCACCAGGACTTTGGGCTGAGCCAGAGCGCTGTCGATCAGCAGGTCGCTGACCTGCTGCCAAAGTGTTTGTTGCGCCGAGTCGAACTCGATGCCCAGTTCGCGCTTCACGTACCACTCGGGGAACAGTTCCAGCTCGCGACGCAGCAGCGCCACGTCATAACTCGGCAGCGGCGCCACCATTGGCAACTGTTGGAAAGCCAACAGCGCTTGCAGGGCATCCTTGAACAAATCATCGGCGTTTTCGCTGTCGATCACGTCCAGATAAGTCTTGTTGCCCAGGTCATTGAGCAAAAGAAAACCGCGCTCGAGGTCTTCGGCATAAATTTTCGGCACGTTTATTCCGGATTTCGCCAGCAGAAAAGCGATATCCACGAAGGGTTTGCAGTTTTCCTGGGGCGGCGGCGCGTCCATCACGACGAAACTTCTGCCTGCGCCTCCCCAGCGGAAATAGCGCCGAAAACTCGCGTCGCTACTGGCCGCAGTCAACGTGGCCGGGGGCACGGTGCCCCAACCTTGTTCTGCAAAGAGGATAGCCAACTGTTCATCGAGCCAAACTTTCAGGTG
The DNA here is from genome assembly GCF_014852305.1 of Pseudomonas sp. PDM09. Classification (NCBI taxonomy): domain Bacteria; kingdom Pseudomonadati; phylum Pseudomonadota; class Gammaproteobacteria; order Pseudomonadales; family Pseudomonadaceae; genus Pseudomonas; species Pseudomonas sp. PDM09. The sequence goes on from NZ_JACVBI010000006.1 coordinate 33,855, forward strand.
TTGCAAACGTACATCTTGGTCAGGCATTGCAAGGGTCTCCGACGGCGCTAGCCGTCAAGCGGGTCATGCTTTATTATCCAGCATCTTTTTCAGACCATCGAGAGGCGTGCGGCCCACACCGCGGGCAGATGGCACGCAGGAAGCCCGGACTAATAAGATGGCATTGAAATCCCCCGCGTTTCGTAAAAAATTTCCGTTGTTGGTTACCGGCAGTCTGCTGGCCCTGCAACCTCTAGCCACTTCGTTCGTGGTCGCTGCGGAACAGTATGACTGCTCAGTCTCTGCTTCGGGTGCCTGGGACTGTGCGCCAAAGGCACCGGCCGCTGCATTGCCGCCACGCCCCGTCCATGATGGCAGCGCAGTTTCCGCCACTGGCGAAGCCGCGGCAGACACCGGCTCCAGCGCAGATACTGGCGCCAAACCCGTGCTGGTTACGGAGTCCAAGGGTCGCGGCTTGAAGTCGCGTAGTGAAGACTACAGCCACCTCGACTGGGTTCCGCGCGAGAAGCTCACCGCAGCGCAATTGGCCGAAACCGGTCCTTACTGCTCTGGTTCCTATATCGAACCGATTCGTCCTGGCATGAATGACAAGACGAGTAAAAGTGACGCTCCGACCTTTCTCGGTGCCAAAGCCTCTCGCTATAAGCAGGATGAGCAGGTCGCTACTCTGGCCGGTGACGTCGTTATGCGTCAGGGCAGCATGCAGGTAGAAGCCGACGAAGCGAACCTGTACCAGGCCGAGAGCCGTGGCGAACTGAGCGGCAACGTGCGTGTTCGCGACAACGGCGCACTGATCGTGGGCGACCACGCCGACGTGCAGCTCGACACGGGTGAAGCCAAAGTCGACAACGCTGAATACGTGATGCACAAATCGCGTATCCGCGGTAACGCGCTATATGCCAAACGGGCCGAGAACGCGATCATCCGCCTCAAGGATGGTACGTACACCACGTGTGAACCGGACAGCAACGCCTGGCAGCTCAAGGGCAACAACATCACGTTGAACCCGGCGACCGGTTTCGGTACTGCGACCAACGTGACGCTGCGGGTCAAGGACATTCCGGTTCTGTACACGCCGTACATCTACTTCCCGATCGACGACCGTCGTCAGTCCGGCTTCCTGCCACCGACCATTGGCACCGGCAGCGATACCGGCTTCCTGCTGGTCACCCCGTACTACTTCAACCTGGCACCGAACTACGATGCCACGTTGTACCCGCGCTATATGAGCAAGCGCGGTCTGTTGATGGAAGGCGAGTTCCGCTACCTGACCAAGTCCAGCGAAGGTCAGTTCGGCGCCGCGTACCTCAACGACGAGAACGACGATCGCAAGCTGCAGACTGACTACGAAAAAACCCGCTACATGTACAACTGGCAGCACAAGGGTGGCCTGGACTCGCGCGTATTGACTCAGGTCGATTACACCAAGATCAGCGATCCGTATTACTTCCAGGATTTGCAGACTGATCAGATTGGTGTGAAAAGTGCCGATTTCGTGAATCAGCAAGGTTCTGTCACCTATCGTGGCGACAGCTACACCGCTCGTTTGAATGCCCAGGCTTATCAGCTGGCGACCGTTTCGAACATCACGCCTTATGATCGTTTGCCGCAGATCACCTTCAATGGGCAGCTGCCGTATCATCCGGAAGGTTTGAACTTCGATTACGAGACCGAGATCGTTCGCTTTGATCGCGACCTGAAGAGTGGAACATTCGTCCAGGAGGACGGGATTACCACCGAGCCACGTCTGGATAACAACATCTTTGGTCTGGCACGCGCCAACGGCGACCGTTTGAATCTCAAACCAGGTGTCAGTCTGCCGCTGAACTGGACGTATGGCTTCCTCAAGCCATCGCTCAAGTACCAGTACACGCAGTATCAACTGGATCTGGACGGCAGGGGCAAAAGCGACATTGCTTCGCAAAGCGCGGAGCAGGACAGGGTCAACGGCACGTTCAGTAGCAACCAGAACCGTGGAGTACCGATCGCCAGCATCGACAGCGGCCTGTACTTTGACCGCAACACTTCCTGGTTCGGAAAAAACTACCGTCAGACCCTGGAACCGCGCCTGTTCTATCTCTATGTACCTGAGACAGACCAGGAAGACATTCCGGTATTCGACACTAGCGAATACACCTTCAACTACGCCTCGCTGTTCCGCGACAACCGCTTCTCCGGCTCCGACCGTGTCGGCGACGAGAACAAGCTGTCGCTGGGCGTGACCAACCGCTGGATTGAAGATAACGGCTTCGAACGTCAACGCATCAGCGTCGGCCAGGCCTTGTACTTCAAGGACCGCGAAGTACAGTTGCCAGGTATCGATGCGAAAACCCGCGACGATGCAAAATCCAGTGTTTCGCCTTATGCGCTGGAATACGAATACCGCTGGAACCGCGATTGGCGCACCACCGCCGATTACAACTGGGACCCGGACAGCCGCAGCCCTCGCTCGGGTAGCGCGATGTTCCACTACCAGCCTGAAGACAACCCGAACAAGGTCATCAACGCCGGTTATCGCTATCGCAATGACCAGGTCCGTTATGACCAGAACACCGGTAAATGGTCGGTAGGCGGCGGTGACTACGGTACTCCGGGCACTCCTGGCTATGTGAAGGACTACTACAAGATCAAGCAGCACGACTTCTCGGTGATCTGGCCGATCGTGCCGCAGTGGAACGCCATCAGCCGCTGGCAGTATGACTACAACCGCAACCGTACTCTGGAAGCCTTCGGTGGTTTCGAATACGACAACTGCTGCTGGAAATTGCGCCTGATCAACCGTTACTGGGTCAGCTATGACGAGTTCAGTCAGAACGCCCCGGAAAACGAAAAAGGCGACCACGGCGTCTTCCTCCAAATTGTTCTGAAGGGACTCGGCGGCCTCACTGGCGCCAAGGTAGAGAGCTTCCTCGACAAAGGCATCCAAGGTTATCGTGAACGTGAAGACCAAGCTTTCTGATTGTCTGCGCCCGCTGATGCTGGGCGCGCTGTTCCTGGGTACCGCGGCCAACGCCGCGGTACAGTCCATCGATAAAGTGGTGGCTATCGTCGACAATGACGTGGTCATGCAGAGCCAACTGGATCAGCGTGTTCACGAAGTTCAGCAAACCATCGCCAAACGCGGTGCTGCCGTACCGCCTGCCGGCGTGCTGGATCAGCAGGTGCTCGAGCGTCTGATCGTCGAAAACCTGCAACTGCAGATCGGCGAGCGTTCCGGCATTCGCATTACCGATGAAGAACTGAACCAGGCTGTCGGCACCATTGCCCAGCGCAACAACATGTCGATTGAACAATTCCGCTCCGCTTTGTCTCGCGACGGCCTGTCTTATGACGACGCTCGTGACCAGATCCGCCGCGAAATGATCATCAGCCGTGTGCGTCAGCGCCGTGTAGCTGAACGCATCCAGGTGTCCGAGCAGGAGGTGAAGAACTTCCTGGCGTCCGACCTGGGCAAGATGCAGCTGTCCGAAGAGTTCCGTCTGGCCAACATCCTGATTCCTACGCCGGAAAGCGCCAACTCCGACGCGATTCAGAATGCAGCCAAACAAGCCGACGCGGTTTACCAGCAACTCAAGCAAGGCGCTGACTTCGGTCAGTTGGCAATCGCCAAATCCGCCAGCGAAACCGCACTGGAAGGCGGCGACATGGGCTGGCGTAAAGCTGCTCAACTGCCACCTCCGTTCGATCGCCTGCTGAGCACCATGGCTGTTGGCGACATTACCCAGCCTATGCGTACCCCGGGCGGCTTCATCATTTTGAAGATCCTCGACAAGCGTGGCGGCGAAGCCCAGGTGCGTGACGAAGTGCATGTGCGTCACATCCTGGTCAAACCAAGCCCGATCCGCGACGAAGCAAAAACCAAGGCTCTGGCTGATTCGCTCTATTCCCGTATCGAAGCGGGCGAAGATTTCGGCGAGCTGGCGAAAAGCTTCTCGGAAGACCCGGGTTCCGCCCTCAACGGTGGCGATCTGAACTGGATCGACCCGAATGCACTGGTGCCGGAATTCCGCGAAGTGATGGCCAAGACCCCACAAGGTCAGCTGTCCAAGCCGTTCCAGACTCAATATGGCTGGCACGTTCTGGAAGTCCTTGGTCGCCGTGCTACCGACAGCACCACCCAGGCCCGTGAACAACAAGCGATGACCGTACTGCGTAACCGCAAATACGACGAAGAGCTGCAAACCTGGCTGCGTCAGATCCGTGACGAAGCGTATGTAGAAATCAAGCTCCCTGGTGCAGACCAGGCAACGCAGTGAAACCCAAGCGTTTCGCGTTGACCCCCGGCGAACCGGCCGGCATAGGTCCCGACCTGTGCCTGCTGCTCGCCTCGCAAGCCCAGCCACACCCTCTGATTGCCATTACCAGCCGCGACCTGCTCATCGAGCGGGCCGCGCAGTTGGGCGTGGTTGTTGATCTGCTGTCGGTAACGCCGGACAGCTGGCCGGATGCTCCCGCACCTGCCAACAGCCTGTATGTGTGGGATACGCCGCTTAACGCCAAGGTCATCGCCGGGCAACTGGACAAAGCCAATGCGGCTTTCGTCCTGGAAACCCTGACGCGTGCTGGCCAGGGCTGCCTGGACGGGCATTTCGCCGGCATGATCACCGCCCCAGTGCACAAAGGCGTGATCAATGAATCCGGAATCGCCTTTTCCGGGCACACGGAATTTCTCGCTGACCTGACTCATACCGCGCAAGTGGTGATGATGCTCGCCACCCGCGGCTTGCGCGTAGCGCTGGTTACTACTCACCTGCCCCTTCGCGAGATTGCTGATGCAATCACGCCGGAGCGTCTGGAGCGGGTCACGCGGATCCTGTACGCCGACCTGCAAGAAAAATTCGGCATCGCCCAGCCACGCATCCTGGTTTGCGGGCTCAACCCGCACGCCGGTGAAGGCGGTCACCTGGGCCATGAAGAGATCGACATCATCGAACCTACATTAGAGCGCCTGCGCGGCGAGGGCATGGACCTTCGCGGTCCCCTGCCCGCCGACACTCTGTTTACCCCCAAATATCTGGAGCACTGCGACGCGGTGCTGGCGATGTACCACGACCAGGGCCTGCCCGTGCTGAAATACAAAGGCTTCGGCGCGGCAGTCAACGTGACCCTTGGCTTGCCGATCATCCGCACTTCGGTCGACCATGGCACCGCCCTGGATCTGGCCGGCAGCGGCAAAATTGATACCGGCAGCCTGCAAGTCGCCCTGGAAACCGCCTATCAGATGGCCGAGACCCGTTTATGACCGAGCATTACCAACACCGGGCGCGCAAGCGCTTCGGCCAGAACTTCCTGCACGATGCCGGCGTTATCGATCGCATCCTGCGTTCCATTCACGCCAAACCCGAAGACCGTCTGCTGGAAATCGGCCCGGGCCAGGGCGCATTGACCGAAGGCCTGCTCAACAGCGGCGCCCAACTGGACGTGGTGGAGCTGGACAAGGACCTGATCCCGATCCTCAACCAGCAGTTCGCCAGCAAGAGCAATTTCCACCTGCATCAGGGTGACGCGCTGAAGTTCGACTTCAACAGCCTGAACGCCGCGCCGAACAGCCTGCGGGTGGTCGGCAACCTGCCGTACAACATCTCTACGCCGCTGATTTTTCATCTGCTGCACAACGCAAGCCTGATTCGTGACATGCACTTCATGCTGCAAAAAGAAGTGGTCGAGCGTCTGGCGGCGGGGCCTGGTGGCGGTGACTGGGGTCGCCTGTCGATCATGGTTCAGTACCATTGCCGGGTAGAACATCTGTTCAACGTCGGCCCGGGCGCATTCAATCCGCCGCCGAAAGTCGACTCAGCCATCGTGCGCCTGGTGCCTCACGCTGTACTGCCGCATCCAGCCAAAGATCACAAACTGCTGGAGCGCGTCGTGCGCGAAGCCTTCAACCAGCGCCGTAAAACCCTGCGCAACACGCTGAAATTGTTGCTGAGCAACGCTGAAATCGAAGCCTCCGGCGTCGATGGCAGCCTACGCCCCGAGCAGCTCGATCTGGCGGCCTTCGTTCGTCTGGCCGACAAGCTCAGCGAACAAGTCCTACACAAGCCTGCCACCGACTGAAAGGCGATGAGCGCTATCGGGTAGGACGCCACTCTGGTTTACTACCCGATACTTGGCCTAGACTGAGTTCTATCAGCTATGCCCCGCGTCCCGCTTCGTTTCTAAGGCCTTTTGCATGTCCGATCCTCGTTATCAGGTCGACGTCAGCGTCGTCACCCGCTATCTGGCAGAACAATCGCAACCCGAGCAAAATCGCTTTGCCTTCGCCTACACCATCACCGTGCAGAACAATGGCGAGTTACCGGCCAAGCTGCTGTCGCGGCATTGGGTGATCACCGACGGTGACGGGCATGTCGAGGAGGTTCGTGGTGCAGGCGTCGTCGGCCAGCAGCCGTTGATCGACGTGGGCAAGAGCCACACCTACAGCAGCGGCACTGTCATGACGTCCAAAGTCGGTACGATGCAGGGCACTTATGAGATGGTCGCCGACGACGGTAAACACTTCGATGCCGTCATCGCTCCGTTTCGCTTGGCAGTACCCGGAGCCCTGCACTGATGGCGACGTATGCCGTCGGCGATTTGCAAGGCTGCCTTGAGCCGCTGCAATGCCTACTCAAGCAAGTCGCTTTCGACCCGGCAAAGGATCGCTTGTGGCTGGTGGGTGACCTCATCAACCGTGGCCCACAGTCGCTGGACACCTTGCGCTTCCTTTATGGCATCCGCGAATCGCTGGTGTGCGTACTCGGCAACCATGACCTGCACTTGCTGGCGGTCGGGCAAAACATCGAACGCCTGAAGAAGGCCGACACGCTTCGCGAGATTCTTGAAGCACCCGATTGCGGGGAGCTGCTGGAGTGGGTTCGGCAACAAAAGCTCATGCATTACGACGAGCAGCGCGATATCGCACTGGTCCATGCCGGCATCCCGCCTCAATGGTCGCTGCGCAAAGCCTTGAAGTGCGCCGCCGAAGTCGAAGACGCCCTGCACGATGACAATCGCTTCGCGCCTTACCTTGACGGCATGTACGGCAATGAGCCGGTGAAATGGGACAACGATCTCAAAGGCGCGGCTCGCCTGAGAGTCATCACCAACTATTTCACCCGGATGCGTTTTTGCACCAGCGACGGCAAACTCGACCTCAAGGGCAAGGAAGGCATCGACACCGCGCCGCCGGGTTATGCGCCATGGTTTGCCCACAAGGAGCGCAAGACCAAAGGCCTGAAGATCATCTTCGGCCACTGGGCGGCGCTCGAAGGCCAGTGCAACGAGCCAGGTCTGTTTGCGCTCGACACCGGTTGCGTCTGGGGTGGCGCCATGACCCTGATGAACGTCGACACCGGTGAGCGCCGGCAGTGTAAATGCGACACCCGAGGTAATACCCGGCCGCCAGTCGCCGCCTCTATCCCCGAACAAACGTCAGCCAGCGCCCCGCGCTAGACTGCGCTTTCAGCCGAGCCACAGGAGCCCGCCATGAGCGAATTCAAACGTATCCCCCCAGAACAGGCCCAGGCCCTGCGCGAACAAGGCGCGGTGGTGGTCGATGTCCGTGACCCGGCAACGTTTGCCGCACTGCACATCGCCGGTTCGAAGCATCTGGACAATCATTCTCTGCATGCTTTCATTCAGGGCGCTGACCTGGACGCGCCGACGGTAGTGGTCTGCTATCACGGCAATTCCAGCCAGGGCGCGGCTGCCTATCTAGTCAGCCAAGGCTTCTCCGACGTCTATAGCATGGATGGCGGTTTCGAGTTGTGGCGTACGACCTATCCTTCGGAAACGGCGCAAGGCACTTCCGAATAATTTTTTTCAATGCGCGCAAGCCCCGGTCCCCGCGGGCTAGCGCGGTGACAGACGAACGGTCTGCCACAACTTATTACGCATCTTGCATTTACCTTCCGAATTCCCAACTATCCTTAAGCGCAGGCCATCCAAAACAGGGGAGAGCCGGTACACCGGCGCGCGGGTCATCGGGAGTAGCTTTCGGAGTCGTCAGCTCCGGGAGAGTTCTGGGGGGTAAACAGCAACTGCCTGTTCGGTTGCTGCCAGCATCGACTGAGTGATCCGGCGTCGGCTCCACGTATCGAGCGAGGTGACGTCATGAGTATCTTTAGCCACTTCCAACAACGCTTCGAGTCCACGCGCCAGGAAGAACTCTCTCTGCAGGAGTACCTGGAGCTGTGCAAAAAGGACCGCAGCGCCTACGTTTCCGCCGCCGAGCGTCTCTTGCTGGCCATCGGAGAACCGGAGCTGCTCGACACCTCGACCAACTCGAGGCTGTCGCGAATCTTTTCCAACAAGGTGATCCGCCGCTATCCGGCCTTTGAAGACTTCCACGGGATGGAAGAATGCATCGACCAGATCGTGTCGTATTTCCGCCATGCAGCCCAGGGTCTGGAAGAGAAGAAACAGATCCTCTACCTGCTCGGCCCTGTCGGTGGCGGTAAGTCGTCCCTGGCCGAAAAGCTCAAACAACTGATCGAGAAAGTGCCCTTCTACGCAATCAAGGGCTCGCCGGTTTTCGAGTCGCCTTTGGGTCTGTTCAACGCCACCGAAGATGGCGCGATTCTCGAGGAAGACTTCGGCATTCCCCGGCGCTATCTCAATACCATCATGTCGCCATGGGCCACCAAGCGTCTGGCCGAATTCGGCGGCGACATCAGCCAGTTCCGCGTGGTGAAACTCTATCCGTCGATCCTCAACCAGATCGCAGTCGCGAAAACCGAGCCGGGAGATGAAAACAACCAGGACATCTCGGCACTGGTGGGCAAGGTCGATATTCGCAAACTGGAAGAGTTCCCGCAGAACGACGCCGATGCCTACAGCTACTCGGGCGCACTGTGCCGGGCTAACCAGGGATTGATGGAGTTCGTCGAAATGTTCAAGGCACCGATCAAGGTGCTGCACCCATTGCTGACGGCCACCCAGGAAGGCAACTACAACAGTACCGAAGGTTTGGGGGCGATTCCGTTTACAGGGATCCTGCTGGCTCACTCCAACGAATCGGAATGGCACACCTTCCGCAACAACAAGAACAATGAAGCATTCATCGACCGGATCTATATCGTCAAAGTACCGTACTGCCTGCGCGTCAGCGACGAGGTGAAGATCTACGACAAGCTTCTGTTCAACAGCTCGCTGGCCAAGGCCCATTGCGCGCCCGATACCCTGAAAATGCTCGCGCAGTTCACCGTGCTCTCGCGCCTCAAGGAGCCGGAAAACTCCAACATCTATTCCAAGATGCGCGTGTATGACGGCGAAAACCTCAAGGACACCGATCCGAAGGCCAAGTCGATCCAGGAATACCGCGACGCTGCGGGTGTCGACGAAGGCATGAACGGTCTGTCGACCCGCTTCGCCTTCAAGATTCTGTCGAAGGTCTTCAACTTCGATCCGCACGAAATCGCCGCCAACCCGGTACATCTGCTCTACGTACTGGAACAGCAGATCGAACAGGAACAGTTCCAGGCCGAGACCCGGGAACGCTATCTGCGCTTCCTGAAAGAGTACCTGGCGCCGCGTTATATCGAATTCATCGGCAAGGAGATCCAGACTGCCTACCTCGAGTCTTACAGCGAGTACGGTCAGAACATCTTCGATCGCTACGTGCTGTACGCCGACTTCTGGATTCAGGATCAGGAATACCGCGACCCGGAAACCGGCGAGATCCTCAACCGCGTAGCCCTGAACGAAGAACTGGAGAAAATCGAAAAACCGGCCGGCATCAGCAATCCGAAGGATTTCCGCAACGAAATCGTCAACTTCGTACTGCGCGCCCGAGCCAACAACAACGGCAAGAACCCAACCTGGCTCAGCTACGAAAAACTGCGGGTGGTCATCGAGAAGAAAATGTTCTCCAACACCGAGGATTTGCTGCCGGTCATCAGCTTCAACGCCAAGGCCAGCAAAGAGGACCAGCAGAAGCACAACGACTTCGTCACACGGATGGTCGAGCGGGGCTACACCGACAAACAGGTACGACTGCTGTCCGAGTGGTACTTGCGGGTCAGAAAATCACAGTAACCCGCTGCCGGTCAGACCGGTTGTCGTTAGCCCGAGGCCTGTTTACGCTTTTTCTGTTACACAGGCCTCTGGAGGTGTCCGAAATGCGGTAGCGAGGTTCAGGCAGCATCAAAGCGCTTGGGGGAGCGTGTACACCCTCCGGCACTGGCCTTATGCTGCGTTAACGCTCGCCCCTTTCAGGACAGCTTCTAAGGAGCAGTCATGAGCTATGTGATCGACCGACGTCTCAATGGCAAGAACAAGAGCACGGTAAACCGCCAGCGGTTTCTGCGGCGCTACCGTGATCACATAAAAAAGGCCGTCGAAGAGGCGGTCAGCCGGCGCTCCATTACCGATATGGAACACGGCGAGCAGATCAGCATTCCCGGCCGCGACATCGACGAGCCGGTGCTTCACCACGGTCGTGGCGGCAAGCAAACCATCGTGCATCCCGGCAACAAGGAATTCACCAGCGGCGAGCACATTGCCCGCCCGCCAGGAGGTGGCGGCGGCAGAGGCCCTGGCAAGGCCGGTAACACGGGTGAAGGGATGGACGAGTTCGTCTTCCAGATTACCCAGGAGGAATTCCTCGAATTCATGTTCGAGGACCTTGAACTGCCTAACCTGGTAAAACGCCACCTGACCGGCACCGACACCTTCAAGACCGTACGCGCCGGTATCAGCAACGAGGGCAACCCGTCACGGATCAACATTATCCGCACGCTGCGTTCGGCCCATGCCCGACGCATTGCCTTGTCCGGCAGCAGCCGGGCGAAATTGCGCGAAGTCAAAGAGGAACTGCTGCGACTTAAACGGGAAGAACCGGACAACTTCGGCGATATTCAAGACCTCGAAGCAGAAATCGAGAAGCTCAGCGCGCGCATTCACCGAGTTCCGTTTCTCGACACCTTCGACCTCAAGTACAACCTGCTGATCAAGCAGCCGAACCCTAGCTCCAAAGCCGTCATGTTCTGCCTGATGGATGTGTCCGGCTCCATGACCCAGGCGACCAAGGACATCGCCAAACGCTTCTTCATCCTGCTGTACCTGTTCCTCAAGCGGAACTACGACAAAATCGACGTCGTGTTCATTCGCCACCACACCAGCGCCCGAGAAGTGGATGAGGAGGAATTTTTCTACTCCCGGGAAACCGGCGGCACCATCGTCTCCAGCGCCCTGAAACTGATGCAAGAGATCATGGCCGAGCGTTATCCGAGCAACGAATGGAATATCTATGCCGCCCAGGCGTCCGACGGTGACAACTGGAATGATGATTCGCCGATCTGCCGCGACATCCTGATCAATCAGATCATGCCGTTCGTGCAGTACTACACTTATGTTGAGATTACCCCGCGCGAACACCAGGCCTTGTGGTTCGAGTACGAACGCATCGCCGAAGCCTTCTCTGACACTTTTGCCCAGCAGCAACTGGTCTCGGCCGGGGATATCTATCCGGTCTTTCGTGAACTCTTCCAGCGCAGGTTAGTGACATGACCGCCAAAGAGCAGAAGCGCCAACCCATTTCCACCGGCTCCGAATGGACATTCGAGCTGATCCAGGCCTACGACCGCGAAATCAGTCGTCTCGCGGCCCGCTACGCGCTGGATACGTATCCCAACCAGATCGAAGTGATCACCGCCGAGCAGATGATGGACGCCTATGCCTCTGTAGGCATGCCCTTGGGTTATCACCATTGGTCCTATGGTAAACACTTCCTCAGCACCGAAAAATCCTACAGCCGCGGCCAGATGGGGCTGGCCTACGAGATTGTGATCAACTCGGACCCCTGCATCGCCTATCTGATGGAAGAAAACACCATCTGCATGCAGGCGCTGGTGGTGGCTCACGCCTGCTATGGCCATAACAGTTTCTTCAAAGGCAACTACCTGTTCCGCACCTGGACCGACGCCAGCTCGATCATCGATTACCTGGTGTTCGCCAAGCAGTACATCATGCAGTGCGAAGAACGCCACGGCATCGACGCGGTAGAGGACTTGCTCGACTCCTGCCATGCGCTGATGAATTACGGGGTCGACCGGTACAAACGCCCGTATCCGATTTCCGCCGAAGAAGAACGCCGTCGGCAGAAGGATCGGGAAGAGCATCTGCAGAAGCAGATCAACGATTTGTGGCGGACCATTCCAAAAGGCGCGGACAAGTACAGCGACAAGGACAACGCACGCTTCCCCGCCGAACCTCAGGAAAACATCCTGTATTTCATCGAAAAACATGCACCGTTGCTGGAGCCCTGGCAGCGCGAAATCGTGCGGATCGTACGCAAGATCGCCCAGTATTTTTATCCACAGCGCCAGACCCAGGTCATGAACGAAGGCTGGGCCACCTTCTGGCATTACACGCTGATGAACGACCTGTACGACGAAGGCCTGGTCACCGATGGTTTCATGATGGAGTTCCTGACGTCCCATACCAGCGTGGTCTTCCAGCCCGGTTTCGACAGCCCCTATTACAGCGGCATCAACCCCTACACCCTGGGTTTTGCCATGTATCGTGATATCCGCCGGATATGCGAACACCCCACCGAAGAGGACTATCGCTGGTTTCCGGAAATCGCCGGAACCGACTGGCTGTCCAGCATCAAATTCGCCATGAGCAGCTTCAAGGACGAGAGTTTCATCCTGCAGTACCTGTCACCCAAGGTGATCCGCGACCTCAAGCTGTTCAGCATCCTCGATGACGATCAGAAGGACGATCTGCTGGTTCCGGCGATACACGACGAAGACGGCTATCGAACCATTCGTGAAACCCTGGCGGCGCAATACAACCTGGGCAATCGCGAACCCAACATACAGATCTACAGCATCGACCGACGTGGCGACCGCTCCCTGACCTTGCGCCACCAACAACACGACCGCAAACCGCTGGGCGATTCCACTGATGAAGTGCTCAAGCACCTGCACCGCCTCTGGGGCTTCGACATCCACCTGGAAACCCTGCAAGGGGATCAGGTGATGAAAACCCACCATGTTCCGCCCAGAAGCGAGCATGGCGAGGGGGATTACGGCCGGCTGGACCTGGCAGTCATTCATCTTTGATCCTGTTTTCTGCCTCCGGAAGTTCGACGCAAAGGTTATTCTGTCGGGCTAACGGAGGTTTTTATGCAGATTTATAAAGTCGGCGGTGCGGTCCGCGATCGCCTGCTGGGCAAACCTGTCACCGATATCGACTGGGTCGTTGTAGGCGCCACCACCGAAGAAATGCTCGCCAAGGGCTTTCGTCCGGTGGGCGCGGACTTCCCGGTTTTTCTTCACCCCAAAAGCGGTGAGGAATACGCCCTTGCCCGTACCGAACGCAAAAACGGGCGCGGCTACGGCGGCTTCATCTTCCACGCAAGCCCCGACGTCACCCTCGAAGAAGATCTGATTCGTCGCGACCTGACGATCAACGCCATGGCCGAGGACGATCAACAGAACCTGACCGACCCTTACCACGGTCAACGGGACCTCGAGGCTCGCTTGCTGCGTCACGTTTCCCCCGCGTTCGCCGAAGATCCTCTCCGAGTTCTGCGCGTTGCCCGCTTCGCCGCGCGTTATGCGGAACTGGGTTTCACCGTCGCCCCCGAGACATTGGAGCTGATGCGTCAACTCAGCGAATCAGGTGAATTGGAGGCGTTGACGCCCGAACGCAGCTGGAAAGAAATCGCCCGCGCACTCATGGAAGACCAACCCCAAGTATTCATCGAGGTGCTGCGCGAGTGCGGCGCGCTCAAGGTACTGATGCCGGAAGTCGACGCGCTGTTCGGTGTACCGCAACCCGCAGCCCATCACCCGGAAATCGACACGGGCGTGCATACCCTGAGCGTGCTGGAGCAAGCGGCGCTGCACAAACAACCGCTGAGCGTACGCTGGGCTTGTCTGCTGCATGATCTGGGCAAAGGTTTGACCCCCGAGGAAGAATGGCCCCGCCACATCGCCCACGAGCACAAAGGCCTGAAGCTGATCAAAGCGGTCAATGAGCGCTTCAAGGCACCGAAAGACTGTCAGGAACTGGCACTGCTAGTGGGCAAGTATCACACCCATGGCCATCGTGCTCTGGAGCTGAAACCGTCGACCTTGCTGGAGTTGCTGCAGAGTTTCGACGTCTATCGTCGACCTCAGCGCTTTGAAGAATTTATCTCGGCGTGCGAGATGGACGCTCGAGGGCGTAAAGGCCTGGAGCAGAGAAGTTATCCACAGGCGGATTATTTACGGGGTGCGGCAACTGCAGCGCGAAGTGTTGCCGTTCAGCCATTGCTGGAAAAGGGATTCAAGGGGCCGGAATTGGGTGAGGCGATCAAGGGCGAGCGCCTCAAGGCGTTGAAGGCTTACAAAGAAGCGGCCTCGGCCTGAAAAGCCTCGCTCCTACAGGTGATGAACGGCGTCAACCTGTAGGAGCGAGGCTTGCCCGCGAAGGCGTCTTGCGCCTCACAACAAATTCGAAGGGGTCAACTGCTCGCCGCGCCACTCAAAAGCCACCGGCGCCAACACCTGATCGATCTGCGCTTCTTCCCACAGGGTTGCAAAGCTCTTGCCTACGCCCGGATGCACACGATCCGGCGCAATCAGCGACAACGGCCAAAGCACGAAGGCATTTTTCAGAATCTCTGCCCGCGGCAAGATCAAGCCATCGAAATTGCCCACCAGATCGCCGAAGAGCAGCACGTCGATATCCAGCGGCAAGCCCTTGCGATCCGGCGCGTAACGGCCGTTATCCGCCTCGATGAATTTCAACCGTCGATCCAGCTCCATCAGCGGCAGATCGGTGAAGGCCGAGACCACAAAGTTAAAAAACGGCCCGCTCTTGATCCCCACCGCCTGGCTTTCGAATACCGCCGAACAGCGAATATCCACCAGGAAACCCGCCAGAGCATCCAGGCCTGCCTGCAAATGGGCTTCGCGCTCGATATTGCTACCGAGCCCGAGGTATACCTGAGTCAGCGACATCCGCGCTCGATCTCCACGCCCACACCACCCGTGGCAGCCGGGATGGCACCTGGCTTGGTCAGTTTGAGGCGCATCCAGGTGATCTTGAATTCGCTCATCAGCACTTGCGCCAGACGCTCGGCAAAGGTCTCCACCAGCAGGAACTGCGCCTGCTCGGCAAACGCCTGAATGCGCGACGAAACGCTCGCGTAGTCGAGCGCCAGGGCCAGGTCATCACCGGCGGCGGCCGGACGATTGTCCCAGGCGAAGCTCAGATCAAGTCGCAGACACTGTCGGATGCCTCGTTCCCAGTCGTAGGCACCGATGACGGTGTCGACTTCCAGGCCCTCGATAAACACTCTGTCCAAGCACTTCTCTCCACTGCACGACAAGGGCGCAATGCGCCGTTAGAATCAGGGCGTCCTCGCCCGGAATAGTTAGCATGTTTTGGTTACTGGCGATCCTCGCCTACCTGCTCGGCTCTCTGTCCTTCGCCATTTTGCTCAGCCGCCTGACCGGTAACCCCGATCCGCGAATGAGTGGCTCGGGCAATGCCGGCGCCACCAATATGTTGCGTCTGGCCGGCAAAAAACTCGCCATTCTGACCTTGCTCGGCGACCTGAACAAAGGTCTGCTACCCGTATTGATCGCAGGTGCAGTGGGCCTTTCACTGCAACAACAGGCCTGGATTGGCGTCTGCGCCGTTATCGGTCACCTGTTTCCGCTGTACTTCCGCTTTCGCGGTGGCAAGGGTGTCGCCACCGCGGCTGGCATGTTGCTGGGGCTCTACCCGCCCGCCGCGCTGCTGGCGGTCTGTGTCTGGTCGCTGACGTTCTACCTGACCCGCACCAGCTCACTCGCAGCCCTGATTGCCACACCATTGACCTTGCCACTGCTTGCCTGGCAAGAACCAGCGGCATTGCTGCCCATGAGCGCGCTCACAGGCCTGATCGTCTGGCGTCATCGCGGCAATCTACGCGACCTGTTTGCCGGGCGCGAACGGCATTTTTAAATACCGCACATGAGCGCCGCTCATCACAGCGCCGACAACTGCTCCATCGGCCAGCGCGCCTGCACGCTGATCGCCAGGCTTTCATGCTGGCCGGCCTGCAAGCGCTGGCAACCGGCAAACGCAATCATCGCGCCATTATCGGTGCAGAACTCCGGACGGGCATAAAACACATCGCCCTTCATGTCGCCGAGCATTTTTTCCAGTGAAACCCGCAGTGCTTTGTTGGCGCTGACGCCCCCTGCGATCACCAGACGCTTGAGACCCGCCTGTTTCAGGGCACGCTTGCACTTGATGGTCAAAGTCTCCACCACGGCCTGCTGGAACGCCAGCGAGATGTCGCAACGGGCTTGCTCGCTGTCGTCCCCGGCGCTGACGCTCTGCTGCCAGGTGTTCAGGGCGAAGGTTTTCAGGCCGCTGAAGCTGAAAGCCAAGCCTGGACGATCACACATCGGACGCGGAAAAGTGAAACGTCCTGCAACGCCCTGCTCGGCCAGACGCGCGATCTCCGGGCCGCCCGGATAATTCAGGCCCATCATCTTCGCGGTCTTGTCGAACGCTTCGCCGGCAGCATCGTCGAGGGTCTCGCCCAAGAGCGTGTATTGGCCGATCCCGTCGACCTGAACCAGTTGCGTATGACCACCTGACACCAACAAAGCGACGAACGGAAACTCCGGTGGTTGCGGCTCCAGCATCGGCGCCAGCAAGTGACCTTCCATGTGGTGCACGCCCAAGGCCGGAATGCCCCAGGCAAACGCCAGCGCCTGGGCGCAGGAAGCCCCCACCAGCAAGGCTCCGACCAGGCCAGGACCCGCGGTATAAGCGATGGCGTCGATCTCGGTCGGCACGCAGTCGGCCTCGGCCAGGACCTGACGAATCAAGGGCAGCATGCGTTTGACGTGATCACGCGACGCCAGCTCCGGCACCACGCCGCCATAGGCACGATGCAGATCGATCTGACTGAACAGCGCGTCGGCCAACAACCCGCGCTCACTGTCGTAAAGTGCGACACCGGTTTCGTCGCAAGAGGTTTCTAATCCCAGTACTAGCATGGGTTTGCGCCTTGTAGAGGCTGAATTCGAAGGCGCGCATAATAGTCGTCGCGTGATGCCCCGACCAGCGGTTTTCGATCAGAGGCTTTGCATTCCGAGCGATGAGGGGTTAACATCCGCAACCCTTAAAAACCGACGTCTTCAAGTGCTCTTTTGCCGCGAGGATGTTGACCCCGGTAATGAATGAAGGTAGCTCTGGATGCCAGCCGTCAAAGTAAAAGAGAACGAACCCTTCGACGTAGCTCTGCGTCGTTTCAAGCGCTCCTGCGAAAAAGCCGGTGTACTGGCTGAAGTTCGTAGCCGCGAATTTTACGAGAAGCCAACTTCTGAGCGTAAGCGTAAAGCAGCAGCCGCTGTTAAGCGTCACGCCAAGAAAGTTCAGCGCGAACAGCGCCGCGCCGTTCGTCTGTACTAATACACAGACGATCGTAGCAAGCTTCTGCCAAGCCCGGCCCCAAGCCGGGCTAATGGCATTTGCGGACAACGCTTGATGCTTCACCGTCAAAGCCGCAGACGCGACCGAGACAAATCTGCTTCACAGCGTCAGACCTGGCTCTTTTGCCAGCGGTGCACGTCTTTTCTGACGAGCCTTCCAAGGCTACTGACGAGCACACCCACTGATTCCTCTCACGACGATCAGCCCAAGGCACCTTCTTGCGTGCCCGCTTATGAGCTATCCGAGGCCAATGACTGGCCGTCGCCGGATTCAGCGAAACACTTTCAAATAGTCGAATACTGATTGGTATTAACGTCAGTGGATTTTCGGCAGATACACTTCCCGACAGCGATACGCAGACGACACAGGTCGAGCCGCACACTCTGCGTGCCTCGAACAACGACCCGCGTTTGGCCGCCCTTCGTTTTGGGTCCATTTCAGCGCAGATGACGAGAACGCCATGGCCGGGCTAATTCCCCAGAGCTTCATTGACGACCTTCTGAACCGCACCGACATCGTCGACGTGGTCAGCTCGCGCCTGCAAATGAAAAAAGCTGGCAAGAACTACACTGCCTGCTGCCCGTTCCACAAAGAGAAAACCCCCTCCTTCAGCGTCAGCCCCGACAAACAGTTCTACTACTGTTTCGGCTGCGGCGCTGGCGGTAACGCCCTCGGCTTCATGATGGACCACGACAATCTGGATTTCGTCCAGGCTGTCGAAGAACTGGCCAAAGCCGCCGGCATGGAAATTCCCCGCGAAGAAAGCGGTCGGGCGCACAAACCGCGCCAGCCTACTGATTCGCCGCTGTATCCGCTACTCACCGCCGCCGCCGACTTTTATCGTCAAGCCCTGAAAAGCCATCCGTCGCGCAAAGCCGCTGTGGATTATTTGAAGGGTCGTGGACTAACGGGTGAAATCGCCCGGGATTTCGGTCTCGGTTTTGCCCCGCCTGGCTGGGACAATCTGTACAAACACTTGAGCAGCGATACCCTGCAGCAAAAAGCCATGATCGATGCCGGCCTGTTGATCGAGAACGCCGAAACCGGCAAGCGCTATGACCGCTTCCGCGATCGCGTGATGTTCCCGATCCGCGACAGTCGTGGGCGCATCATTGCCTTTGGCGGCCGGGTGCTGGGCGACGACAAGCCGAAATACCTGAATTCACCTGAAACGCCGGTTTTCCATAAGGGCCAGGAACTCTACGGCCTTTATGAAGCACGCAAGAACAATCGCAACCTCGACGAAATCATCGTCGTCGAAGGCTACATGGACGTCATCGCCCTTGCCCAGCAAGGCCTGCGCAATGCCGTCGCAACACTGGGCACCGCCACCAGCGAAGAACACATGAAGCGCCTGTTTCGCGTCGTGCCCAGCGTGCTGTTCTGCTTTGATGGCGACCAGGCGGGCCGAAATGCCGCCTGGCGGGCACTGGAGGCAACCCTGCCATGCCTGCAAGACGGCCGCCGGGCGCGCTTTCTGTTCCTCCCTGAAGGCGAAGATCCGGATACCCTGGTCCGCTCCGAGGGCACTGACGCCTTCCGCGCACGGATCAATCAGCACGCCCAGCCGCTGGCCGATTACTTTTTTCAACAGCTGACCGAAGAATCGGACCCGCGCTCCCTCGAAGGCAAGGCCCACATGGCCACCCTCGCCGCGCCGCTGATCGACAAAGTCCCGGGCGCCAACCTGCGCATCTTGATGCGCCAGCGCCTGAGCGAAATTACCGGGCTTAGTGGTGAAGCCGTGAGCCAACTGGTGCAAAGCACGCCTCAGCATCAGGAAGCGCCACCCGCTTACGATCCAGGCATCGATTACGACGCCATGCCGGATTACAGCGACTACCATCAGCCGCAGGCACAAGAGATGTACGCGCCGCAGCAGGAGTGGACACCGAAGAAGCCTGGCGCAGGCGGCAAGAAATGGGACAAGAAGCCGTGGGACAAGAATGGCAAACGGGGTGGTGATCGCGA
This sequence comes from Pseudomonas sp. PDM09, assembly GCF_014852305.1. Classification (NCBI taxonomy): domain Bacteria; kingdom Pseudomonadati; phylum Pseudomonadota; class Gammaproteobacteria; order Pseudomonadales; family Pseudomonadaceae; genus Pseudomonas; species Pseudomonas sp. PDM09. The sequence continues at coordinate 53,238 of NZ_JACVBI010000006.1, forward strand.
TCAACCGCGCGCGCCACGGATTCCGGCCGCTGTAGAGCCGCCTACCCTGGCCGCCTTGCGCACGCTGCTGCATCATCCGCAACTGGCTGAGAAAGTCGAGGATGCCGGGCACTTTGCTGCCGAGGACCATACCAACACACAACTGTTGGTCGCCCTGCTCGAAGCCGTACAGAAGAATCCCAAGCTAAACTCATTTCAACTGATTGCGCGCTGGCACGGCACCGAACAAGGCCGACTGCTCAAAGCGCTGGCAGAAAAGGAATGGCTGATTGATGGAGATAACCTTGAACAACAGTTTTTCGACACCATTACTAGCTTGTCAGCCCGCCAACGCGAGCGAAACCTGGAACAACTTCTTCGAAAAGCACGTCAAAGTGAATTGAGCACCGAAGAGAAAAATCAACTGCGCGACCTTTTAAGTCGCAATGTTTCCGCATCAAGCCCGACCTCAACTGGCGCGTGAGGTCATAGCTCAGGTATAATCCTCGGCTTGTTTTTTGCCCGCCAAGACCTTCAGTGGATAGGGTGTTATGTCCGGAAAAGCGCAACAGCAGTCTCGTATCAAAGAGTTGATCACACTTGGTCGTGAGCAGGGCTACCTGACTTACGCGGAGGTCAACGACCACCTGCCGGAGGATATTTCAGATCCGGAACAGGTGGAAGACATCATCCGCATGATTAATGACATGGGGATCAACGTATTCGAGGTTGCGCCAGATAAGGATTCCCTTATGCTGGCCGACGCCGATACCGACGAAGCCGCGGCCGAAGAGGCAGCAGCAGCGTTGGCAGCGGTCGAGACCGACATTGGTCGCACCACCGACCCAGTGCGCATGTACATGCGTGAAATGGGTACGGTAGAGCTCCTCACACGTGAAGGCGAAATCGAAATCGCCAAGCGTATTGAAGAGGGCATCCGCGAAGTGATGGGCGCAATCGCGCACTTCCCTGGCACGGTTGACCATATTCTCTCCGAGTACACTCGCGTCACCACCGAAGGTGGCCGCCTGTCCGACGTCCTGAGCGGTTATATCGACCCGGACGACGGCATTGCGCCGCCTGCAGCCGAAGTGCCACCGCCTGTCGACCCGAAAGCCGTGAAAGCGGACGACGACACCGACGACGATGACGCCGAAGCGAGCGATGACGAAGAAGAAGCCGAAAGCGGTCCGGATCCGGTCATCGCCGCACAGCGCTTTGGCGCTGTCGCCGATCAGATGGAAATCACCCGCAAGGCCCTGAAAAAGCACGGTCGTGGCAACAAGCTGGCAATTGCCGAGCTGGTAGTCCTGGCTGAGCTGTTCATGCCGATCAAACTGGTGCCGAAGCAATTCGAAGGCCTGGTCGAGCGTGTTCGCAGTGCCCTGGATCGTCTGCGTCAACAAGAGCGCGCGATCATGCAACTGTGCGTTCGTGATGCCCGCATGCCGCGTGCCGACTTCCTGCGCCAGTTCCCGGGCAATGAAGTCGACGAAAGCTGGACCGATGCACTGGCCAAAGGCAAAAGCAAATACGCAGAAGCCATTGGTCGCCTGCAACCGGACATCATTCGTTGCCAGCAGAAGCTGACCGCGCTGGAAACCGAAACCGGTTTGACGATTGCCGAGATCAAGGACATCAACCGTCGCATGTCGATCGGTGAGGCCAAGGCCCGCCGCGCGAAGAAAGAGATGGTCGAAGCGAACTTGCGTCTGGTGATCTCCATCGCCAAGAAGTACACCAACCGTGGCCTGCAATTCCTCGATCTGATCCAGGAAGGCAACATCGGTCTGATGAAAGCGGTAGACAAGTTCGAATACCGTCGCGGCTACAAATTCTCGACTTATGCCACCTGGTGGATCCGTCAGGCGATCACTCGCTCGATCGCCGACCAGGCCCGCACCATCCGTATTCCGGTGCACATGATCGAGACGATCAACAAGCTCAACCGTATTTCCCGGCAGATGCTGCAGGAAATGGGTCGCGAACCGACCCCGGAAGAGCTGGGCGAACGCATGGAAATGCCTGAGGACAAGATCCGCAAGGTATTGAAGATCGCTAAAGAGCCGATCTCCATGGAAACCCCGATCGGTGATGACGAAGATTCTCATCTGGGTGACTTCATCGAAGACTCGACCATGCAGTCGCCAATCGATGTCGCCACTGTTGAGAGCCTTAAAGAAGCGACTCGCGAAGTCCTGTCCGGCCTCACTGCCCGTGAAGCCAAGGTTCTACGCATGCGCTTCGGTATCGACATGAATACCGACCACACCCTTGAGGAGGTTGGTAAGCAGTTCGACGTGACCCGTGAACGGATTCGTCAGATCGAAGCCAAGGCGCTGCGCAAGCTGCGCCACCCGACGAGAAGCGAGCATTTGCGCTCCTTCCTCGACGAGTGATCACAGAACCCCCGGCCCAGGCCGGGGGTTTTGCTTTATGCAGATTAAATGCCCCGTACACCCCCCCCGCCGCATAGCCCGTCTACACTCGAAGCATTCCCCCAAGCCGTAACGAGACCGTTATGCCCAGATGGCCGACCGTGTTTTTTTTGCTGTCGCTGATGACCTGGACCGCAACGGCTGGCGCGTTGACTCTGACCGACGAAGAACGTAGCTGGCTAACGGCTCACCCGGAATTGCGCCTGGGCGTGGACGCATCCTGGCCGCCGTTTGAGTTTCGCGACGAGCACGGGCGTTATCAGGGCCTGGCAGCGGACTACATCAACGTCATCCGTCAACGGCTGGCCATCAAACTCACGCCCATCGAGCCGGTCAGCTGGACTGAAGTCTTGCAGCAGGCCAAACAAGGCAAGCTAGACATCTTGCCGGGCATTATGTCGACTCCCGAGCGTCAGACGTATCTGTCGTTCACCCGCCCCTATCTCGACTTTCCGATTGTCATTCTGGCTCACGTCGGAGGCCCCCAACCGCGCAAACTCGAAGACCTGTACGGGCTGAAGATCGCCGTGGTGGAAAACTACGCCCCACATGAACTATTGCGCACCCGCCATCCCGATCTGAATCTGGTGGCGATGCCCAACGTCAGCTCGGCGCTGCAAGCGCTCGCCACCGACGCCGTGGACGCCGTAGTAGGCGATCTCGCCTCCAGTGTCTGGAGCCTGCGCCAGCTCAAGCTCGACGGGCTTTACGTCAGCGGTGAAACACCCTATCGCTACCAATTGGCGATGGCCGTGCCACCGAACAACAAGCTGTTGGTCAGCATCCTGGACAAAGTCCTGGCAGACATGACCCCCAGTGAAATCAGTGCTATCCAGGAACATTGGGTCGGTAACGTCCTGGACCATCGAACCATCTGGCTCGACGTGCTGATTTACGGCCTGCCTGGATTACTGTTTCTGATGATCGTGCTGGCAGTGGTTATCCGGATCAACCGCCGACTCAGTTCGGAAATTGCCCGGCGGGTCGCTCTGGAACAGGAGCTGCGCAGCAGCGAATACCATTATCGCGGGCTGGTAGAGAGTCTTTCGGCCATCGCCTGGGAAGCCCGGATCAGCGATTACACCTACAGCTACGTGTCACCTCATGCTGAGGAGCTCCTTGGTTACCCATTGCCCCACTGGCTGATTCCGGGCTTCTGGCGCAACATCATCCACCCGGCGGATCTGACCCGGGCCCAAACCTTCTGCGACCGTGAAGTGGCAGCCGGGCGCGATCACAGCGTCGATTACCGGGTCATCACCGCCGACGGCCGCTGCCTGTGGGTCCGCGATATCGTCAGCCTGATCGAGCACGCCCATGAACCGGTACTGCGCGGGCTGATGATCGACATCAGCGAAGCCAAGCGCACCGAAGAGGCGTTGCGCCTGTCGGAACAGAAGTTCGCTTCAGTGTTCCAGCAATGCCCGGATATTCTGGTGATCGCCCGGCTTTCCGACGGTTGTCTGCTGGAAGTCAACGAAGCGTTCGAAGAACAGATCGGTCTCAAGGCCGAAGACGTCATAGGCCAGACCGCCACCGACCTGAACATCTGGGGCGTACCCGGCGTGGGCCCAGGTTTGTTGCAGCGTTTGCAGGCTGGCAGCATCCGCAACCTGGAGATGCCCTTTCGCCGCAGCAATGGCCAGGTGTTTACCGGCCTGATTTCCGCCGAGCCTTTCGATCTCGATACGACCCCGGCCTTGGTGGTCGTCGTGCGGGACATCAGTCAGCTCAAAGAAACCCAGCAACAACTGCAAACCTCCGAAGAGAAATTCGCCAAAGCCTTTCATGCGTCTCCCGACGGCTTGCTCTTGTCCCGGCAGAGCGACGGTTTGCTGTTGGAAGTCAACGAAGGCTTCAGCCGTATTACCGGTTTCAACAGCGCGATGTCCGTGGATCGATCGGCCCTGGACCTGGGGATCTGGGTCAATCTCAACGAACGCAAGCAGATGCTCGAGCTGTTGCACCGGGATGGTTTCGTGCGCGACTTCAGTTGCCACATCCGCCGCAAAGACGGGCAGATCCGGCTTTGTGAGGTTTCAAGCCGGCCGTTGCCCATCGGCGATGAAGACTGCATGTTGACCATTGCCCGGGACATTACCGAGCGGCATCTGATGCAGGAGAAACTGCAGCAGGCCGCCACGGTGTTCGAGAGCACTGCCGAGGGTGTATTGATCACCGACACCCAGCAGCACATCAGTGCGGTCAATCGTGCATTCACCGAAATTACCGGCTACAGCGAGAGCGAAGCGCTGGGCCATACTCCTCGCCTGCTCGCCTCGGGTCTGCATGACAGCGCGTTTTATGCGGCGATGTGGCATCAGTTGACCGCCGACGGTCATTGGCAGGGCGAGATTTCCAACCGGCGCAAGAATGGCGAACTTTACCCGAGCTGGCTGACTATCAGCGCAGTGCGCAACCGGGACAAATTCATCACCCACTTTGTTGCGGTGTTCGCTGACATTTCCAGCCTCAAGCATGCTCAGGCCAAACTCGACTACCAGGCGCACCACGACCCGCTGACCGGCCTGCCAAACCGCACATTGTTCGAGAGTCGGCTGCTGACCGCACTGAACAGCCAGCAGGAAAACGGGGGACAGGGCGCAGTGCTGTTCCTCGACCTGGACCGCTTCAAGCACATCAACGACAGCCTCGGCCACCCGGTCGGCGACCTGCTGCTCAAAGGCATCGCCGTGCGCCTCAAGGAGCAGCTGCGCGATATCGATACCGTGGCGCGGCTGGGTGGCGACGAGTTCATCATCCTGCTCCCGGGGCTGCAACAATCCAGCGATGCCGACAACATTGCCACCAAGCTGTTGAACTGCTTCACCGCCCCTTTCCAGGCCGGTGAGCACGAGTTTTTCATCAGCGCCAGCATCGGCACCAGCCTGTACCCCAAGGACGGCTGCGACGTCGCCACGCTGGTCAAGAACGCCGATGCCGCGATGTATCGTTCCAAGGCCAAGGGTCGTAACCGGGTTGAAAGCTATACCCGCGACCTCACCGCCCAAGCCAGTGAGCGCGTGGCGCTGGAGCATGAACTGCGGCGCGCCATCGAGCGCAGTGAGCTGTTTTTGTACTACCAGCCCAAAATCAGTCTGGATGACCATCGGGTGGTAGGTGCCGAAGCGCTGATCCGCTGGCATCACCCCACCTTTGGCGATGTACCTCCCGAGCATTTCATTCCCCTGGCTGAAGAAAACGGCATGATCCTGCAAATCGGAGATTGGGTACTTGAGACCGCCTGCCGACAGATGTACGAGTGGAATCAGGTCTATGAGTGCCTGGGCCCACTCTCAGTCAACCTCGCAGGCGCGCAACTGCGTCAGCCGAACCTGCTCGGCCGGATCGAGCAATTGCTCAAGGACAACCACCTCAATCCCGGCTTCCTGCAACTGGAAATCACTGAAAACTTCATCATGAGCCAGGCCGAAGAAGCGCTGGCGGTGCTGCATCAACTCAAACGCCTGGGTGTGCAACTGGCGATCGATGATTTCGGTACTGGCTATTCGTCCCTGAGTTACCTCAAACGCCTGCCGCTGGACATCCTCAAGATCGACCAATCCTTCGTCCGCGGCCTGCCGGACGACCCACACGACGCGGCCATTGTTCGCGCAATCATCGCCCTGGGCCGCAGCATGCAATTCACCGTCATCGCCGAGGGCGTCGAAACCCAGGCGCAGCAGCAATTTCTCACCGCCGAAGGCTGCGAACAGATCCAGGGGTACATCGTCAGCCTGCCACTTCCCCCCGACGAATTCGCCGCGACGTTTCTTCGTACAGCCATATTGGATTTTTCGGATAGCACAGCCGAGAAACCATCGCTATAATCCGCGGCCTACTGAGGGCCTATAGCTCAGTTGGTTAGAGCAGGGGACTCATAATCCCTTGGTCGTAGGTTCGAGTCCTACTGGGCCCACCATACTCAAAGCCGCGCAATGCGCGGCTTTCGTGTTTTCTGGTCGGCCACCGCTGATACAATCCTATGGACACCGTCGCGATCCAGGACTGGTGACCCCCTCGCTGTAAAGGCTTGCGTGATCCGCCTTAACTCGATTGGTGAACTCCCTTTCAGCCGGTGCAAGTTCGGGGAACTCAACCAGCAGTGCCTTGTTACCTCTGGCGATGTGTTCCATCACCGCCATGGCGATGTTTTCACGCACCATCCCGATCGAGACGTAATACATGGCCCAGGCTTGTTCGGGCGTGCAGTGGCCGATCTGCTCCTCAATCTCCTTGTAGGCTTTGTATTCGTCCGACTCCAAGTAGCATTGGCAATCACCTTGGTACATGATTTTTCTCCTTCCCTAGAATCTTTGTGACAACCCCTAAGTAAGTCGGCTGATAGGGATGCCCCTGCTCCCTACGTGATTACCAGCGCTCCAAATAAACGCGGACTATTGCAGGAAACGCACCCATTTCGCATATACAGAACCTTCCCTTCAGGAGTCCCGAACCGTTAGGTGCAGGGGTATTGGAAAAACAAAGATCCTCTTAGAACAACAAAGATCACGTACCACTCTTCACCTTGATCCAAACCCGAGTGCGGATTCGCTCCAACTTCAATGGCAGCGGCTCAAGTGGAACAAGTGCAGCAAAGGTCTTTTTGTCTGGATAAATCCAAGTATTGTCGCGCAGTTTCTGCTCAACAAACTCCGTGGCATCTTTATTAGCGTTCGGATACAACGTGTGATTTGAGCTCTTGGCAATAATTTCTGGTCGCAACATATAATTAATAAATGCCATGCCTTCCTTTGGGTGGGGAGCATCTTTTAACAGAACCAGATTTTCTGACCAAACCAGCGCGCCCTCGCGAGGAAGGCTGTATGCAATCTTGCGTCCTGTATTAGCCTTCTCGTTGATGGCCTGCGCAGCAAGGGCACCATTGGCCCAACCTACAACTGCACAAATATTGCCATCAGCCAGGTCAGAGTCGATTCTGGATGAGTCGAAATAGAGGACGTAGGGCCGGATTTTTAACAACAGGGCTTGAGCTTTCTGGTAATCATCGGGGTTCCTACTGTTGCTAGGAAGCCCAAGGTAATGCAAAGCAATTGAAATGATCTCACTTGGAGAATCGAGCATTGCCACACCGCAAGACTTGAGCTTGCTGATGTTTTCTTCTTTGAAGATCAAGTCCCAGCTATTCACCGGAGCATTATCACCCAATGCCGCTTTGACTTTATCAACGTCATAGCCAATGCCGGTGGTGCCCCATAAATAGGGAACAGCGTAGCGATTACCAGGGTCATTGACCGCAACCTGGGCCAAGATATCAGGATCGATGTGTGACAAATTACTCAGTTGATTACGATCCAACGGCTGAAGTACTCCCGCCTGGATCAGGCTTGGCAACACGTTGGAGGTAGCCACAACCACGTCGTACCCCGTGCGCCCAGACATCACTTTACTCTGCATGATTTCGGCACTGTCGAACGCATCCATATGGATGCTGGTGCCGGTTTCCTGCTCAAACTCCTTTGGGGTCTCCGGTGCGATAAACCCGAACCAGTTATACAGATTCACCCCAGGCTCTACAGCCCCCACTGATGTGCTTATCCCTGCACAGAGAAGCGAGGCTGCAAAAATGGTTCGCAAAGGTGATTTGCTCATACAACTATCCTTGTCAAGACGACATGCCCTCATGGCTATCGTGAATCCTGATCGTGAATATACCCGGCATTGACGAATAGTAAATACCTACGAATACTTACCTGCAACCTACGAGTCCCTAACCCTAAAGGGGTAGAAAATGCCACTCGACCTTCATAGCCTGGCTTGGCACCGATCGATTGGAAAGCTGATCATGCAGTTGAACCGTCCAGAATTCTGGAGTTCACTTATTCGCACTCTAAATGAATATGTGCAAATTGATAACTGGGTCGTATTAATATTTAGCAATCAGCAAGTGAAAGTTGTTAGTCTTCCTGAAGTAGCAGATACCGAAGAGGTAGATGCATTCATTCATCGCTACGTGAAGGGACTTTATATGCTGGATCCATTTTACATAGCTAATCGAGAAAACCCGCAGAGCGGTTTTTTTCATATGCTGGATATTGCACCGGAGCACTTTCTTGAAACCGAGTATTATCACCAATACTTCGCACAGTATATTTCTGTAGATGAAGCGCAGTACAATGTTCAACTCGATGCCGATAGAACACTATGCATTTCCTTTGGCAGTAACGCCCGCTTCAACCAAGAGCAAATAACAATACTTGACATTATCAAACCATGGGTAATTGCATTAATGCATCAACGCATGTGTTTTGAAACTGACATAGAAAAAGACCTCCCCGAACCAACTCTATGGCCAGAAACAATTCTCCGGCTTGGCACACAAATAACAACACGCGAAAAGGACGTCCTCAAGTTATTACTTAGCGGCTTCTCTAACAAAGAGATAGCAGGAAAACTTTCCCTGTCGGCAGAAACGATAAAAGTTCACCGCCGAAATATTTACGCCAAATTAAACATCAAATCACAACCCGAATTGTTTGCTCGATTTTTTATGCCAAAACAGGATATCGGCCCTGTAAATTGAAGTCAGTGCTTGGCACTTTTCAGGCCCGAACACTCAACGATGGAATGGCCTGCACTGGCTGTAACCGTTCAAGCATTTCCCCCGTCAACACGACCTCATAAGTATCCGCCGGCCTCCCCCATTGCTCCACGATGACCATGCCGTCTACCAGCGTCGCGCCCAGTCCGGTAATCGTATCGGCCAATGCCTCTACGATTTGTTGGGTCCGCAACCACACACGATCAGTGATTTCTTTAAGCTCGGCAGTTATGCGCTCGGACGACGCAGGATCCGTAGCGGGGTGGGAGATATTTCGCAGCAAGTGCCGTAACTCCCTTACTTTTGCGTAATCCTGTTCTGCCCCGAGCTCTCCATTCAGGATGGCTGTCGCTTTCAATTTATCGACAAGTTTCCTGGCCGAATGCTTTGCAGGCAAGGTCTGACTCATGGCGCCTGCAAAGAGGACGATCAGCCGACTTTCCAAATGTTCCTTCATTTCTTCTATCGAGGAAATTGACCGCGTCAAGATAATGGAAGCCCCGGCCTGATGCCTCAAATCCATGGTGACTTTCAAGGTCACATCACCCGTTTCAAAGCCCAAAGCTCGGGCAACCACGTAGTGTCCCATTTCGTGATTCGCGATCTGCAATGCATGTTCCCGTATAGCGGGAGGCATTTTCTTGTTCATTCCCATCATCTCCCGTCACAGCTCTCCGTTGCGTATTCGACTATGAGAGTAACGGCTTGTGTCTCATCCAAGGCTAGTCCAGTCAACCGCCACGAGCACCGTGCAGGATGTGCCTGTAACATGCCTGCCCATTGCTCTATACCGCTGGAGATGCCCCTTTGCCTGACACCCGCCCGCCCGTCCTTGACGAAATCGACCGCCAATTGATCGCGGCCTTGCAAATCAATGCCCGCGAAAGTGTCGCCATGCTCGCCCGGCAGCTGGGCATCGCCCGCACCACCGTCACGTCGCGCCTGGCGCGGCTGGAAAAGGCCAAGGTAATCACCGGTTACGGTGTGCGCCTGGGACAGCGCGTGGTGGATGGCGGATTGCAGGCGTACGTCGGGATCACGGTGCAACCACGGTCCGGCAAGGAAGTGCTGCGTCGTCTCAGCGCCATGGCGCAGGTGCAGCAGCTGTGTGCGGTGAGTGGCGAATTCGATTATGTGGCGTGGTTGCGCACCGACTCGCCGGAGCAGCTGGATCAGTTGCTGGATCAGATTGGCAGTGTGGATGGGGTGGAGAAAACGACGACTTCGATCATCCTGAGCAGCAAGATTGATCGGGGGCAGCCGGTTTGAGTTTCTGCCGGTAGGTCTTCGGTGCCTGGTCGAACCTCTTCGCGGGCAAGCCTCGCTCCTACAGTATGCAGCGATACGTCGTCATATTGATCAAGCAATTAGCAAAACGACGACACATTGCGTCTTATTAACGTGTTCTACGCTCTCTAGAATGGCTGCCATCTTTTCCTATACTCAGACGCGCACTCTGCGTCAGGTCGCCAGCAAGGTCAGCCATGAACAAGAACAATCGCCATCCTGCAGACGGTAAAAAACCGGTCACCGTTTTCGGCCCGGACTTTCCTTTCGCTTTCGACGACTGGATCGAGCACCCGGCCGGGCTGGGCAGCATTCCGGCGCACAATCACGGCGCCGAAGTGGCGATTGTCGGGGCAGGCATTGCCGGTCTGGTGGCCGCCTACGAATTGATGAAGCTGGGCCTCAAACCCGTCGTCTACGAAGCCTCGAAGATGGGCGGCCGTCTGCGCTCCCAGGCCTTCAACGGCGCCGAAGGCATCATCGCTGAACTCGGCGGTATGCGTTTCCCGGTATCGTCCACTGCGTTTTATCACTACGTCGACAAGCTCGGCCTCCAGACCAAGCCCTTCCCCAACCCCCTGACGCCTGCGTCGGGCAGCACGGTAATCGATCTGGAAGGCAAAACTCATTACGCACAGAAACTGGCGGATCTTCCTGCGCTGTTCCAGGAAGTCGCTGACGCCTGGGCCGATGCTCTGGAAGCCGGCTCGCAGTTCTCCGACATCCAGCAAGCGATTCGTGACCGCGACGTGCCGCGCCTCAAGGAACTGTGGAACACCCTGGTGCCGCTGTGGGACGACCGCACGTTCTACGATTTCGTCGCCACCTCCGAAGCCTTCGCCAAGCTCTCGTTCCATCACCGCGAAGTGTTCGGCCAGGTCGGTTTCGGTACTGGCGGCTGGGACTCGGACTTCCCCAACTCGATGCTGGAAATCTTCCGCGTGGTGATGACCAACTGCGACGATCACCAGCACTTGGTAGTCGGTGGCGTGGAACAAGTGCCGTTGGGCATCTGGCGCCATGTGCCGGAACGTTGCGTGCACTGGCCTGAAGGCACCAGCCTCAGTTCGTTGCACAGCGGTGCGCCACGTTCCGGCGTGAAGAAAATTGCCCACGCGCCGAATGGGCGTTTTACGGTCACCGATAACTACGGCGACACACGCGAATACGCGGCCGTACTGACCACCTGCCAGAGCTGGCTGCTGACCACCCAGATCGAATGCGACGAAAGCCTGTTCTCGCAAAAGATGTGGATGGCCCTGGACCGCACCCGCTACATGCAATCGTCGAAGACGTTTGTGATGGTCGATCGCCCATTCTGGAAGGACAAGGACCCGGAAACAGGCCGCGACCTGATGAGCATGACCCTCACTGATCGCCTGACCCGCGGCACGTACCTGTTCGATAACGGCGACGACAAGCCAGGGGTGATTTGCCTGTCGTACTCGTGGATGAGCGACGCCCTGAAAATGCTCCCGCACCCGGTGGAAAAACGCGTGAAGCTGGCGCTGGATGCATTGAAGAAGATCTACCCGAAAGTCGATATCGCCGCGCGGATCATCGGCGATCCGATCACCGTGTCGTGGGAAGCCGACCCGCATTTCCTCGGCGCTTTCAAAGGCGCCCTGCCCGGCCACTACCGCTACAATCAGCGCATGTACGCGCACTTCATGCAGGACGACATGCCGGCCGAGCAGCGCGGGATTTTCATCGCCGGCGACGACGTTTCTTGGACGCCGGCATGGGTCGAAGGCGCGGTGCAGACGTCGCTCAACGCGGTGTGGGGGATCATGAAACACTTCGGCGGTGAAACTCACGCCGAAAACCCGGGTCCAGGAGATGTGTTCAACGAGATCGGTCCGATCGCCCTGCCCGAGTAAGAGGAATCCGAAATGCGCGTAGCCCTTTACCAATGTCCACCGCTGCCCCTGGATGTCGCAGGTAATCTGCAACGCCTGCATCAACTGGCGCTGGAGGCCAAGGGCGCAGATTTGCTGGTGCTGCCGGAGATGTTCCTGACCGGCTACAACATCGGCATCGATGCGGTCAGCGTGCTGGCGGAGGTGCACAACGGTGAATCGGCGCAGCAAATCGCGCGCATTGCCAAAACGACGGGGATCGCCATTTTGTATGGCTACCCGGAGCGTACCGAAGACGGGCAGATCTACAACGCCGTGCAGTTGATCGACGCCAATGGCGAGCGGTTGTGCAACTACCGCAAGACTCACTTGTTCGGCGACCTCGATCACTCGATGTTCAGCCCCGGGCCGGATGAGTTTCCGCTGGTTGAACTCAACGGCTGGAAGCTTGGCTTTTTGATCTGCTACGACCTGGAGTTCCCGGAAAACGCCCGCCGCCTGGCATTGGCCGGTGCCGAGCTGATCCTGGTACCGACGGCTAACATGATTCCCTACGATTTCATTGCCGACGTCACCGTCCGGGCACGGGCCTTCGAAAACCAGTGTTATGTGGCTTACGCCAACTATTGCGGGCACGAAGGCGAGATCCAGTATTGCGGCCAAAGCAGCATCGCCGCGCCGGATGGCAGCCGCATCGCCCTGGCCGGACTTGATGAAGCGCTGATTGTCGGTGAACTGGATCGTCAGCTGATGATCGATTCCCGCGCCGCCAATCGCTACTTCCTCGACCGCCGTCCCGAGCTATACGGCGAGCTGAACAAGCCCTAATCCGCTAGCATTAGCGCTTCTCTGTTCTGGAAGTGCTCATGCCTGCGCTGAATCACCCTCGCCTTCATACTGAAACCCTCGCCAACGGCCTGCGGGTGACGTTGCGTCATGCGCCGGATTTGAAGCGTTGCGCCGCTGCGTTGCGGGTCGCAGCAGGCAGTCACGACGTGCCACTGGCCTGGCCGGGGCTGGCGCACTTTCTTGAGCATTTACTGTTCCTGGGTACAGAGCGCTTTCCCGCAGAGCAGGGGTTGATGGCCTACGTACAAGGTCATGGCGGGCAGGTGAATGCGCGAACCAGCGAACGTACGACGGACTTCTTTTTCGAGCTGCCACCTCAGGCGTTCAGGGGTGGGCTGGAGCGTCTGTCAGACATGCTCGCTCATCCGCGTATGAATCCGGACGATCAGCGGCGGGAACGGGAAGTTCTGCACGCCGAATTTGTCGCCTGGTCGCGGGATGCGACGGCCCAACAGCAGTTTGCGCTGTTCGATGGGCTCTCGGCGGCTCATCCGTTGCGGGCGTTTCATGCGGGAAACCGTTACAGCCTGCCGGTACCGCAGCCCGAATTTCAGCAAGCGCTGAAGGACTTCTATCAGCGGTTTTACCAGACCGGGCAGATGACGCTGAGTCTGGCCGGGCCACAGAATCTCGATGAATTGAAGCGGATGGCACAGGCGTTTGCCGTTGCTATTCCCTCCGGCGAGAAAGTCCCTCAGACAAAACCCACCCTGTTGATGGATTCTTCAGACAATAGTTATCAACAGGCTGGAGAACGTCGGCTGGATCTGCTGTTCACCTTCGAAGCGCTACCCGACTCATCGCCCGAAGCGCTGGCGTTCCTGTGCCATAGGCTGAACGCCGAAAAACCCGGCGGCCTGGTGGCGCAGCTGCGAGAGCATGGGCTGGCGGACAACCTGAAAGCCACGCCTCTCTATCACTATGCAGGCCAAGCCTTGCTGCACATCGAACTCACACGGCCCGCCCACGCCACGCAACCGGCCAAAATGATCCGCGAACAGCTCCTGGATTGGCTGGGCTTTTTTGCCTCTCATCAGAATTGGGCCGAATTGCGCGAAGAGTATGCAGCCCTGCTGCAGCGCCAACAGCAAGTCAGCAGCGCCCTGCAATTGGCCCGACGAGACAGCGAACAGCTTGAACTCGGACTGTCCGAACAGGGCGTTGTCGCCCTCAAGGCAATCCTTGAACAAATCGGCGCTGTGGATAACTTTACCGGCCAATGGCAACTGCCGACTCCCAACCCGTTTTTGCGCGCCGAGACGCCAGCCCCGAATGCCGGATTGATTCGCGGCCAGACCAGCGCCCACCGCGGCCTGCGGACTTTTGCCCAGGATCGCTCACGCAGTCGCCGTGAACGATCGCCGATGCAGTTCAGTCAGGCATTGCCGGACAACACCGATCAAGGTGCGGTTTATCTGCGCTGGCGCCTGGAGTTCGTACCCCACAGCCGCCTTCAGTCGAACCTGGAAAACAACCTGCGGTTGCTGCGCGAAGATGCGCGTCAGGCCGGTGTCGACTTTTCCTTCAGTGCTTCGGGCAACGAATGGCTATTGAAAATGACGGGGCTGCAGGAACCGATGCCGACAGTCCTCGAACATGCGCTGAAAGAACTGACAAAACCTGATGCCGATTTCTCACAGGAAGAGCCGGCGGCTGTTGCATTGATGCCGATTCGACAGCTTCTCAAAGCATTGCCCGATCTATGCCATGAGCACAGCGTAGCCTCAGATGACCTACAGCAACTCTGGTCGGGCGCACGCTGGGACGGTCTGGCAACAAGCCTGTCTGCCCAGACACAAGCGGCGATGGGGCTTGCCTTGAGTCGTATTCCCGGCTCTGCGGACAGTCAACTGACGCCGCCTCCGTCGATTCGGTCGCAGCATCTCTGGAACTCCGTCGATACCGCCTCCAGCGAACACGCGCTGTTGCTCTTTTGTCCGACAGCAACCCATGACATCGCCGATGAGGCCGCCTGGCGTTTGCTCGCACACGTATGTCAGACGCCGTTCTACCAGCGCCTGCGGGTGGAGCTGCAGCTCGGTTACGCCGTATTCAGTGGACTACGCCAGCTAAACGGTCAGACCGGGCTGCT
This sequence comes from Pseudomonas sp. PDM09, assembly GCF_014852305.1. Taxonomy (NCBI): domain Bacteria; kingdom Pseudomonadati; phylum Pseudomonadota; class Gammaproteobacteria; order Pseudomonadales; family Pseudomonadaceae; genus Pseudomonas; species Pseudomonas sp. PDM09. The sequence goes on from NZ_JACVBI010000006.1 coordinate 68,304, forward strand.
GTTCGGCGTGCAATCGCCGAGCGTCGCGCCCATGAATTTACTGGAACACATCGAACAGTTCCTCAGCGAACTGGAAGGGATGATCGAACGCATCGATGACGCGACCTTCATCGCTCAGCGCCAAGCCCTGGCCGATCAATTCGACAGCATCGCCCTGCCCAACGCCCAGGCCGCCGAGCTGCTCTGGCAAGGCAAACTGGCCGGCCACTCGTCTGATTACCTGCAGCGTCTGCCTCAGGCGATTCTGATGATCGACCGTGAAGCCTTGCTGGCGGCGGCACAACGACTGAACCGAGCCGACGGCGGATGGTGCTGCCTGGCCAATGGGCCTTGCCCGACTACGCTTTGGCAAGTGGCAAAATGATCATTACCGGCGCTGCAATTAGCTTTCTCAAAGATTCGTGGCCAATCGCTCTGTAATTTTGAGTAACATAGCCACCTAACTATCTGAACATCTCCAGCTGGAGGTGGACTATATGTATAGGTCTCAACTGTCCCATCCACCTGAAGGAGCGCTTCTATGTCCTGGTCCAAACCTGCTTACACCGACCTGCGTATCGGCTTCGAAGTCACCATGTACTTCGCAAGCCGCTAAGCTCTGCCGTCTGGTAGAGAATGCAGTGCTACGCCTCGGCTCGCCGGGGCGTTTTTATTTTCAGCTTTCAATGATGGAGCGGCCATGTTTGTCCAGATTCTAGGTTCCGCCGCCGGCGGCGGTTTCCCCCAGTGGAACTGCAACTGCGTGAACTGCGCAGGTTTTCGCGACGGCAGCCTGCGGGCCGAGGCGCGCACCCAGTCGTCCATCGCGATTTCCGATGACGGCGTGAACTGGGTGCTGTGCAATGCTTCACCGGACATCCGCGCCCAGCTCCAGAGTTTTGCGCCAATGCAGCCGGGCCGCGCGCTGCGTGACACCGGCATCAGCGCAATCATCCTGATGGACAGCCAGATCGATCACACCACCGGCCTGCTCAGCCTGCGCGAAGGTTGCCCGCATCAGGTCTGGTGCACCGACATGGTCCACGAAGACCTGAGCACCGGTTTCCCTCTGTTCACCATGCTGACTCACTGGAATGGCGGGTTGAACTGGAACCGTATCGAACTCGATCAGAGCTTCACCGTCCCGGCCTGCCCGAACCTGCGCTTCACCCCGCTGCCCCTGCGTAGCGCTGCACCACCGTACTCGCCGCATCGGTTCGACCCGCACCCGGGCGACAACATCGGCCTGATCGTCGAAGATCTGAGCACCGGCGGCAAACTGTTCTATGCACCGGGCCTGGGCAAGGTCGACGTATCGCTGCTGAAGATCATGGCCAGCAGCGATTGCCTGTTGGTGGATGGCACGATGTGGGACGACGACGAAATGCAGCGCCGTGGCGTCGGCACGCGCACTGGCCGGGAAATGGGCCACTTGGCGCAGAACGGCCCTGGCGGCATGCTCGAAGTGCTGGAACAGCTGCCCAAGCAACGCAAAGTGCTTATCCACATCAACAACACCAACCCGATTCTCGATGAAGATTCGCCGGAGCGTGCGGAGCTGGTTCGGCGCGAGGTTGAAGTGGCGTATGACGGCATGAGTATTGTGTTGTAGGAAACCGAGACCGCTGCGCGGTCTATCGCGAGCAGGCTCGCTCCCACACTGGATGGGGTTGCCACGCGAAACCCTGTGGGAGCGAGCCTGCTCGCGATGAGGCCCGCACAAGCGCTACACATCTAGGTTTGTTTCCCGGAGAACCGCAATGACTGACACCGCAATGTCCCCCGCCGAATTCGAAGCGGCCCTGCGCGCCAAGGGTGCCTACTACCATATCTATCACCCGTATCACGTGGCGATGTATGAAGGCCGGGCGACGCGCGAGCAGATCCAGGGTTGGGTCGCTAACCGTTTCTATTACCAGGTGAACATTCCACTCAAGGATGCCGCGATTCTGGCCAACTGCCCGGACCGGGAGATTCGTCGCGAGTGGATTCAGCGTTTGCTGGACCATGACGGCGCCCCCGGCGAAGAGGGTGGTATCGAAGCCTGGCTGCGCCTCGGCCAAGCCGTCGGCCTCGACCCGGATCAACTGCGCTCTCAGGAACTGGTGCTGCCTGGCGTGCGTTTCGCCGTCGACGCCTACGTCAACTTCGCCCGCCGGGCCCGTTGGCAGGAAGCCGCCAGCAGTTCGCTGACCGAGCTGTTCGCGCCGCAGATCCACCAATCGCGCCTTGACAGCTGGCCGCAGCATTACCCGTGGATCGACCCGGCCGGCTACGAGTATTTCCGCACTCGCCTGGGCCAGGCGCGCCGGGATGTGGAGCATGGTCTGGCGATCACTTTGCAGCACTACACTACCCGGGAAGGCCAGGAGCGCATGCTGGAAATTCTCCAGTTCAAACTGGACATTCTTTGGAGCATGCTCGATGCCATGAGCATGGCCTACGAACTGAACCGCCCGCCGTACCACAGCGTGACCGAACAGCGGGTCTGGCATAAAGGAATCACCTTATGAGTTTCGATCGCAGCAAAACCCCGACCTGGCGTCCCGGCTACCGTTTCCAGTACGAACCGGCGCAAAAAGGCCATGTGCTGCTCTACCCGGAAGGCATGATCAAACTCAACGACAGCGCCGCGCTGATTGGCGGCTTGATCGATGGCCAGCGGGACGTCGCAGCGATCATCGCCGCACTGGACGCGCAGTTCCCCGACGTGCCCGAGCTTGGTGAAGACATCGAGCAATTCATGGAGGTTGCCCGTGCTCAGCACTGGATCGAACTTGCCTGACTCCACGTCAATCAAGTTACCGCCCAAGCCTGAAATCGGCCTGCCACTGTGGTTGCTGGCCGAGCTGACCTATCGCTGCCCGTTGCAATGCCCGTACTGCTCCAATCCGCTGGATTTCGCCGAGCAGGGCAAAGAGTTGACCACCGAGCAGTGGATCAAAGTCTTTCGCGAAGCCCGGGAGATGGGTGCGGCGCAGCTGGGTTTTTCCGGCGGTGAGCCGCTGGTGCGCCAAGACCTCGCCGAGTTGATCTTTGAAGCGCGCAAGCTGGGTTTTTATACCAACCTGATCACCTCCGGCATCGGCCTCACTGAACAGAAAATCAGCGACTTCAAGAAGGCCGGTCTGGACCACATCCAGATCAGTTTTCAGGCCAGCGACGAGCAAGTGAATAACCTGCTGGCCGGCTCAAAAAAGGCCTTCGCGCAAAAGCTCGAAATGGCTCGCGCGGTGAAGGCTCACGGCTACCCGATGGTGCTGAACTTCGTCACCCATCGGCACAACATCGACAAGATCGACCGGATCATCGAGCTGTGCATTGCCCTTGAAGCGGACTTCGTCGAACTCGCGACGTGCCAGTTCTACGGCTGGGCCCAGCTCAATCGGGTTGGCCTGTTGCCGACTAAAGAACAATTGGTTCGCGCCGAACGCATCACCAATGAATACCGCGCCAAACTGGAAGCCGAAGGGCATCCGTGCAAGCTGATTTTCGTGACGCCGGACTATTACGAAGAACGCCCGAAAGCCTGCATGAATGGCTGGGGCAGTATTTTTCTGACAGTCACCCCGGACGGAACCGCCCTGCCTTGTCATGGTGCCCGACAGATGCCGGTGCAGTTTCCCAACGTGCGCGACCACAGCATGCAGCACATCTGGTACGACTCGTTCGGTTTCAACCGCTTTCGCGGTTACGACTGGATGCCCGAGCCGTGCCGCTCCTGTGACGAGAAAGAAAAAGACTTCGGCGGCTGTCGCTGTCAGGCGTTCATGCTCACGGGTGACGCGAGCAACGCCGACCCGGTGTGCAGCAAGTCGGAACATCACGGCGTGATTCTCAAGGCCCGCGAAGAAGCCGAACACGCGACCCAGACCATTGAACAACTGGCCTTTCGCAATGAACGAAACTCACGCCTCATCGCCAAAAGCTGAACCCTTGAGCGCCGCCAGGGCTGTCGCGTCCGGCATCGACTTCGCCGAGTTACAGGTCGGGCAACATGGCCTGTTCTGGAACGAATACCGCCCCGAGGACGCCGCCTGCCGGATCTGGCAGTGGCGCGACGGCCAGGCTCGTTGCCTGACGCCGCCCACCTTCAGTGTGCGCAGCCGGGTGTACGAATATGGCGGCGGCGCGTTTTGTCTGACCGATGACGGGCTGGTTTTCGTCAACGAGGCCGATCAGCAGCTGTATCGGCAATCGCTGACGGGTGAGGCACCTGAGGCCCTGACTTCAAATGAATGCCGTTACGGCGATCTGCAATTCGCCGACGGGCAGGTGCTGGCGGTGGAAGAGAACCGCGATCAACATCGCCTGGTGGCTATCGATCTGGTTGACGGCCAACGTCATCTGCTGGCCGAAGGTGCCGATTTCTACTCGGCACCGACCGTGAGCCCTGACGGGCAGCGTCTGGCCTGGATCGAGTGGAATCGCCCGGATCAGCCCTGGACCGTTACCCGCCTGATGGTTGCCGAACGCCAGAGCGATCGCAGTTTTGCGCAACCTCGATGTGTGGCCGGCGATAGTGCCCAGGAGTCACTGCAACAACCTCGATTCGATAACAGCAGCCGCCTGTATTGTCTGACGGATCGCGGTGGTCTCTGGCAGCCGTGGGTGGAGTCGAGCAACGGTCTGAGTCCACTTCCAAGCGCTGCCGCCGACCATGGACCCGCGCCTTGGCAACTGGGTGGTTGCACCTGGTTACCGTTGAGCGAAGACACTTATCTGGCGAGTTGGACCGAAGGTGGTTTTGGTCGACTGGGGCTTTGTCATGGCGATGGTTCCCGTGACGATTTCACTGGCGACTACAGCCGCTTCCGCCACCTCGCACAGGATGAGCAGTTCATCTACTGCATCGCCGCTTCGCCGGTCAGTTCATCGGCAATCATTGCCATCGACCGTGAAACACGCCAGGTCAACGTTCTGGCCGGCGGTATCGCACCGCTGCCAGCCGAACAGATCAGCTGCCCGAAAACCCTGCGTTATCCAAGCGGTTCGGGCGAGGCCCATGGTTTTTTCTACCCAGCGATGACCAACAACACGAAACCGCCGTTGGTGGTGTTCATTCACGGCGGCCCGACTTCAGCCTGCTACCCGATGTTCGATCCGCGGATCCAGTATTGGGCACAACGCGGCTTCGCCGTGGCCGACCTCAATTACCGAGGCAGCAGCGGCTATGGCCGGGCTTATCGCCAGGCGTTGCATCTGAGCTGGGGTGACGTGGATGTGGAAGACGCCTGTGCGGTGGTGGCCTACCTCGCCGATCAGGGACTGATCGACGGCGACAAGGCGTTTATCCGCGGCGGCAGCGCCGGCGGGTACACCACGTTGTGCGCACTAGCCTTTCACAAGGTCTTTCGTGCGGGTGCCAGCCTGTATGGCGTCAGCGATCCCGTTGCGCTAGGCCACGCCACTCACAAGTTCGAAGGTGATTATCTGGATTGGTTGATCGGCGACCCGGTGCAGGACGCCGAACGCTACGCCGCGCGCACGCCATTGCTGCACGCGAACAACATCAGCGTTCCGGTGATTTTCTTTCAGGGTGAACTGGACGCCGTGGTGGTACCGCAACAGACCCGCGACATGGTCACTGCGCTACAGGACAACGGCATTCTGGTCGAAGCGCATTACTACGCCGACGAGCGCCATGGCTTTCGCAAGGCCGGCAATCAGGCCCATGCGTTGGAACAGGAGTGGTTGTTTTATCGGCGGGTGATGGAGTTGGCGGGCTGAAACCGCGTCGTGCCCTTCGCGGGCAAGCCTCGCTCCTACAGAACGTAGAGGCTTGCCCGCGAAGGCTGTTTACCTGACACATCAAAACTCAGCGTTTGGCGATGATGTATACCGCATGCACGATCCCCGGAATGTAACCGCACAACGTCAGCAGAATGTTCAGCCAGAACGCCCCAGCGAAACCGACTTGCAGAAACACACCCAGTGGCGGCAACAGAATGGCTATGATGATTCGAATAAAGTCCATGGGGTAGCTCCTGATTGAAGTTGGCTCTTGTGAAACCATACAGCTAATCGACCTGCGGCGTTCTACGGGGTTCAGTTGTCAATTCCGATCACTGCCTCCCTCCAAAGGAAGACAAAAAAACGCCCCACGCCAAAAGAATCAGGTGTAGGGCGATGCGTTATACCGCGAGACGGTTCGAGAATTCGTGTAGGACGGGTCTGATCAGACCGCAATACCTTTGCGGCACTGCAGTTGCGCGGTGCGTACGCGGGAGAAGGCACGGGCCAGGCGCAGGAGCATTTCGTCGATATTGGCCTTGCTAACGGTGAGGGCTGGGGTAAAGCGCAAGCAATCGGGTTGCGGGGCGTTGAGCAGCAATCCTTCGTACAGCGCAGCCTTGACTACGGCCTCAGCCGAATCGTCGGACAGATCAAGACCCCAGAGCAGTCCTTGCCCGCGCAACTCACCGTGACCGTAGCGATGAGCCAGACGACTCAAGCCTTCACGCAGATGCTGACCGACCTCGCGCACATGATCGAGATGGCCCTTGTCCTGCACATTGTCGAGGACGACAAGACCGGCAGCACTCATCAGCGCATTGCCGTGATGCGTGCCGGTCAGTTCGCCGACTTCGAAACAACAGGCCTTGCCTCGCGCCAGCAATGCCGCCAATGGCACGCCACCGCCGAGTCCTTTGCCGAGCACGACGATATCTGCCCGCACGCCGTAGGACTGTTCGGCGAGCAAGCTGCCGCAGCGACCGATGCCGGTTTGCACTTCGTCGAGTATCAGCAAGATGCCAAGCTCACGACACAGGCGCTCGACACCTTTGAGGTAGTGTTCGGTGGCGGGAATCACTCCGGCCTCGCTCTGGATCGGCTCGAGCATGATCGCGACAGTCTGGGCGTCCACGGCCGCATGCAACGCCGGCAGGTCATTGAACGGAACATGACTGAAGCCCGGCAGTTGTGGCTCGAATCGGTTGATCAGATTGGAACTGTCCGACGCTGAAATCGTCCCGAGACTACGGCCATGACAACCTTTACTGGCAACAATGATCCTCGAAGCACCGCCGCGATGTCGCTGACCCCATTTGCGCGCCAACTTGATCGCTGCTTCACAGGCTTCGCTGCCACTGTTGAGCAGGTGCGCCTGGTCACTGCCGGTGCTGGTACAGAGCCGTTCCGTGAGGTTGAGCATGCCACGGTTATGCAAACTGAAACCTGGGTTGATCAACGACTGAGCCTGTTCCGAAATGGCTTTGACCAGTGCCGAAGGGCTATGTCCAAGGCTATTGGCGCCGCCACCCTGTGAGAAATCAAGATAAGCGCGGTCATCGCTGTCCCACAGCCATGAGCCTTGGCCCCGCACGAAAATCTGTTTCGGCCGTTCGACACTGGGCATCAGACACTCGCTGGTTAAGTTGTCGCTTCTGGACGACAGGGAGGTGTCCATTGCCAGGTCATCAAGGCTCGGTGGCTTGCGTCGCAGGTTGAACAGATTCATTGGATAAAACCTCGTTTGAGGTTTTCTGTCTTGCCTATGTAAACACCATCGTCGTAAACGGTATTCATCGTGCGCTATGGCCCTGTAAGCCCTGTGAATGTGGTTAGACTAGGCTTAGGCAAGGCACTGAGCCATTTCGATTTTCCAGCATTTTCGATAAGTATTACTTATGGATTTCAAGCAACTGCGTTATTTCGTCGCGGTCTACGAAGAAGGCCACGTCGGCCGGGCCGCCGAGCGACTTTCAATCTCCCAACCAGCGTTGTCCCAGCAGATTCGCCAACTCGAAAAAGACCTCGATGTGAGCCTATTCGAGCGCAGCAGCAAACGTCTGCTGCCCACTCTGGCTGCCCATACGCTGTACAACCATGCTCTGCCCTTGCTCGATGGCTTGCAGCGCGCACGCGAAGCCTTGGGCAACTTCAAGGGAAAGGCGCTACGAACCTTGGCCATCGGCGTACTGCAGACCGTCCACTCCAGCCTCGTGCCGCAAATGCTCGAACGCGTGCGCAAGGCACAGCCACATTTGGTGGTGCAGATATATGAACTGACCGGCCTGGAAATCGAGCGGCGGCTACTCAACGGTTCACTGGACATCGGCATCAGTTACCTGCCGCCCCGTCAGCCGGGTTTGCACGGCGTGCAGTTGTACGAAGATGAACTGACCCTTGTCATCCCGGCGGACCACCCGTTGCGCGAATTCAAGAAAGTCTCTATGAGCCAGGCCGCCGAGTTACCGATGTTGCTACTGGGTGAAGAGTTCCAAGTGAGGCAGATCTGGCAGGCACAATTAGCCAATCTGGGACGTCGCCCCCAAGTGCAGGCTGAGCTGAACAACATGGCGGGGATTCTCGACAGCCTGCCGCACACGCGACTGGCGACGGTTCTGCCTGGGCGCTCGCAAAAGACCCATGGCGATCAGGCCTTGCTGTGGAAACCACTGAGCGAACCGCGGGTGCCGCTGAAAGTCGGATTGGTGTGTCGGGATGTGCAGCGGCAACAGGCTTCGCTGACGTTGTTACGGACATTGCTGGAAGAAGTGATGAATGGGCCAGATGACCACTTGAATGGCCCGGCGACACTGGACGGGTTGAGCTGAGCACTTTTTTCCAGGCAAAAGAAAACCCCGCCGAAGCGGGGCTTTGCAGACTGTTTCCCTGACATCCATTTCACTCCGCCGTCCTGGCAGAATCCTACGTGTCCGTGTTGTTGCTTTGCGCTTCCTGCGCGACGTCCATGTGAAGTAGATTAGCTCTGGATCCAATCTTCGCCTATGGGAAAACAGCAGCACGTTATGTAAGAGAATGCTTACATAACGTCAAAGGATCAGAATTGTCCTGCGTCCAGCAGGAACAGCGATTCGCTGCCTGCCTTTACCGACGCGCTCAACGAGTGAATACGCGGCAGCAGACGTGCGAAATAGAACCGCGCCGTACCCAATTTGCTCGCGTAGAAATCGTCCTGCGCTTCTTTACCGAAGGCTGCCTTGGCCATCAGTGCCCACATGTAGGCGTAGGCCATGTAGCCGAATGCTTGCAGATACTCCACCGACGCCGCACCGATCTCGTTCGGGTTGTTTTTCGCCCGGTCCAGCAACCACGCAGTCAGTTCGTCGAGGGTGTCCACCGCATCATTCAGCGGCTGGATGAACTCCGCCAGGTCAGCACTGGCTGTCCCGATGAAATGACGAATCTCATCAGCGAACAGATTGTAAAACGCCCCGCCGCTGCCGACAATTTTGCGTCCTACAAGGTCCAGCGCCTGAATACCGTTGGTGCCTTCGTAGATTTGCGTAATGCGAACGTCGCGCACCAGTTGCTCCTGGCCCCACTCACGGATGTAGCCGTGACCGCCAAATACCTGCTGGCCGTGAACCGTGGTTTCCAGACCCAGGTCGGTCAGGAATGCCTTGGCCACCGGCGTCAGCAGTGCAACCAGGTCTTCTGCGCGCTTGCGGGTGGTGGCGTCTTCGCTGAACTTGGCGGTGTCCAGCTGCATCGCCACGTAAGTCGAGAAAGCACGGCCGCCTTCGTTCGAGGCTTTCATGGTCAGCAGCATGCGACGCACGTCCGGGTGGACGATGATCGGGTCAGCGACCTTGTCTTTGTTTTGCGCGCCGGTCGGCGAGCGGCTTTGCAGACGGTCACGAGCATATTCGATAGCGTTCTGGTACGAGCGCTCGCCAGTGGCCAGGCCCTGGATGCCGACGCCCAGACGCTCGTAGTTCATCATGGTGAACATCGCCGCCAGGCCTTTGTTCGGCTCGCCGACCAGGTAACCCACGGCTTCGTCGAAGTTCATCACACAGGTCGCGGACGCCTGGATGCCCATCTTGTGTTCGATCGAACCGCAGTTCGCCGGGTTACGTGCGCCCAGGCTGCCATCGGCATTGACCATGAACTTGGGCACCAGGAACAGCGAAATGCCTTTCGGCCCCGCCGGGGCGTCCGGCAGCTTGGCCAGTACCAGGTGAATGATGTTCTCGGTCAGGTCGTGTTCACCGCCGGTGATGAAGATTTTGGTGCCGCTGACTTTGTAGGAACCGTCGGCCTGAGGCTCGGCCTTGGTGCGGATAATCCCCAGGTCAGTACCGGCGTGCGGCTCGGTCAGGCACATGGAACCGGCCCAGACACCGGCGTACATGTTTGGCAGGTACGCCGCTTTCAGCTCTTCGCTGGCGTGGGCGTTGATCGACAGGCAGGCGCCGGCGGTCAGCATCGGGTATAGACCGAACGACAGGCTCGCAGAGTTGACCATTTCTTCGACCTGCGCCGAAACCGCCTTGGGCATGCCCATGCCGCCATAGGTCGGATCGCCACCGACACCGACCCAACCGCCTTCAGCATAAGTCTGATAAGCCTGTGGGAAACCGGCCGGGGTGGTGACGGCACCGTCGGCCCAGTGGCAGCCTTCTTCGTCAGCTGCACGGCTCAGGGGCGCGATGCTTTTGCTGGTGACCTTGCCGGCTTCTTCGAGAATGGCTTCGACCGTTTCCGCATCGACGGTCTCGGCCAGCGCAGGCAGTTCGGCCCAGAGTTTGGCGACCTCGAAAACTTCATTGAGGACGAAGCGCATATCGCGCAGGGGCGCTTTGTAGTCAGCCATGGCAAACCTCGCAAGATCTAAACAGGTGGTTCGTAGAATGTGATTTCGTTGTGTCCGAGTGTACCCCAACAACTTTTACGACACATAGGGTCGACTAGTGACCGTTTTGTAATTTTTAGTCACAGGCATTTCATCTGCGCCTGCCAGAACGCATTCGCGGGCAAGCCTCGCTCCTACAGGTCGTGTCGCAGCGCATTTCACATGGACGACATAGAACCGTAGGAGCGAGGCTTGCCCGCGAAGCTTTTCAAGCCTGATCGTCAGAGCGCAAACAACTCTGCCGGCAGCTTCATCAGGCAATCGCTGCCCGCCTCGATGGCCGCCCGATGAGCAGCCGTACGTGGCAGCAAACGCTTGAAGTAAAACTCGCTGGTCGCCAGTTTGCCTTTGCAGTAATCGGCATCGCCGCCGCTCGCATCCAGCTGCGCCTGAGCCACCAACGCCATGCGTAGCCACAGGTAGCCGAGGATGATGTAGCCGCTGTACATCAGGTAATCCACCGAGGCAGCGCCGACTTCATCCGGATTTTTCATCGCGGCCATGCCGACCTTGGTGGTCAACTCGCCCCACTGCTGATTCAGACTGTTGAGCTGCGCCACATAGCTGCCGAGTTGCGGATGTTCAGCGTTTGCCGCGCAGAATTTGTGGACGATTTTGGTGAAGCCGCGCAGCAGTTTTCCCTGACTGCCAAGGACTTTGCGCCCAAGCAAGTCCAGCGCCTGAATGCCATTGGTGCCTTCGTAGATCGGCGCGATCCGGCAGTCGCGAACCAGCTGCTCCATGCCCCACTCACGAATGAAACCGTGGCCGCCAAACACCTGCATGCCGAGGTTGGTCACCTCCAGCCCGGTGTCGGTCATGAAGGCTTTGCAGATCGGCGTCAGGAATGCCAACAAGTCTTCGGCATCCTGGCGCGCCGTTTCATCCGGGCTCAGATGAGCGACGTCCAGCAACTGCGCGGTGAAATAAGTCAGCGCCCGGTTGCCTTCATTGAAGGCCTTCATGGTCAGCAACATCCTGCGCACATCGGGATGAACGATGATCGGGTCGGCGACTTTTTCCGGCGCTTTCGGGCCGGTCAGCGAGCGCATTTGCAGGCGGTCGTTGGCGTATTTGATTGCGCCCTGGAAACTTGCCTCACCCAGACACAGACCTTGCATGCCGGTGCCGAGCCGCGCGTGGTTCATCATGGTGAACATGCAGTTCAGGCCCTTGTTCGGCTCACCAATCAAGAATCCCTTTGCGTCGTCGAAATTGAGCACACAGGTGGCCGAGGCCTTGATGCCCATTTTGTGTTCGATCGAGCCGCAGGAAACACCATTGTGCTCACCCGCCTCGCCCTCGGCATCGGGTAGGTATTTAGGAACGATAAACAGCGAAATGCCCTTGGTACCGGCCGGCGCGTCCGGCAGTTTGGCCAGCACCAGATGGATGATGTTGTCACTCATGTCGTGTTCGCCGGCGGAAATGAAAATCTTGCTGCCGGAAATCGCGTAACTGCCGTCAGCCTGAGGCACGGCGCGGGTCTTGATGATGCCCAGATCGGTGCCGCAATGGGCTTCGGTCAGGCACATGGTGCCGGTCCATTGGCCAGCGGTGAGCTTGCTCAGATAGGTCTGTTTCTGTTCTTCGGTGCCATGGGCATGGATCGCCGACATAGCACCGTGCGTCAGGCCGGGGTACATGCCCCAGGAGGTATTGCTGGAACCGACCATTTCACTGATGACCAGCCCCAAAGAACTGGGTAAACCCTGGCCGCCGTAAGCGGGATCTGCCGCCAGACCATGCCAGCCGCCTTCCACGTACTGCGCGAAAGCCTGCTTGAAACCTGTAGGCGTTGTGACCACGCCGTTGTCGAAATGGCAGCCTTCTTCGTCGCCGCTTCGGTTCAGCGGTGCGAGAACGTTCTCACAGAATTTCGCGCCTTCTTCAAGGATCGCATTGATCATGTCCGGACTGGCATCGGTGGCGCCCAGCGCGGCGTAGTTGCTGTGAAAATCGAAGACGTGGTCGATCAGAAAGCGCATATCGCGCAGGGGAGCTTTGTACTCGGGCATGGTCATTTCTCCGGCAGCAGATAGCTCAAACCTACTGCCGCGCACCACGCCTCACAATCACAGTCCAGACGCTGAATGCGCCATCATCACTCAACCCGCAGCGGCGTCCATGCGCACCGCGCCACGGCGGTTCTGACCGAAAGCCATCACACAGTTTCGCCCCGCGCCTTTGGCGCTGTAGAGCGCCTGGTCAGCGGATTTGAGCACTTCTTCCGGCGTGCGCTGCTCCAACCGCTCGGCGACACCGATGCTGACGGTGACCGATACACTCGAGGCGCCTGAACCGGCGCGGCGCTGGCGTCCCTGCTGGTCATCCTGGGGACGACTGTCCTGATTGCGCAGCTGGATGTTGTAGGTGGCGATGGATTCGCGGATGACTTCCAGGTGCGGCATACACTCTTCGAGGGTTTTGCCTGCGAACACCAGAGCAAATTCTTCACCGCCGTAGCGATATGCTCTACCGCCCCCGCTGATTTTCGACAGCTTGCTGGCGACCAGGCGCAACACCTGATCGCCGACATCGTGGCCATGGGTGTCGTTGAATTTCTTGAAGTGGTCGACGTCGCCCATGGCCAGCACGTAATTGCGCCCCAGCCGTTGCATGCGTTCGTTCAGGGCGCGGCGACCCGGCAGGCCGGTGAGCTCATCGCGGAATGCCATTTGATAGGCTTCATGGGCGACCGCTGCGGCAATCATCAACATCACCTGGCTGCACATGATGTTCAGGGTGAAAGGCAGGATGAAGGTCTTCGGCAACATCCAGAACAATCCCAACAGCCCCACCAGTTGCGCAGCGTGCAAAGGTCTTGGGTTGCGCCAGTATTGCCAGGCCAGCAACAGGAACGAGGCGATGAACACGGGATAGGACAACTGGATCAGGCTCATCCAGGCGCCATGCAGAGCTGGCCAGCGGATCTCCGAGAGCCACATCAACAGCGCCTGTGGGTAACTCTGTTCCAGCCCCAGCGCCACGCTGCCGAACGCCAGCAACACGGCGAAACGCGCCACCATGTCCTGAAACAGATGGGTGCGCTCCTGCCAGGCGGCGAACAAGCCGAAGAGTAATGGCAGCAACAGACAGCACAGATGGAAGACCACGGCGGCATCGTCACGGACTTTACCGTTGTCGCGATAGTAGTCGGTCTGGGTGTCGAGCAAGAAGTAGGCGATGTACACCGTGACCATCAGAAACAGTTCACGCTGACGCCGGTAAACTGCGCAATACGCCCCGCCGAGCAACAGCACCAGCGTAGGCAGCACGTTGAACAACGAGGTGAAGAAGACGTTGAGATCCTTGACGTAGGCAGCCGCAAGCCCCGCCAGCAATAACAGTAGCGATGGCAAAAAATGACTGAAACGTACAGCGGAAGAACGCGGCAAGGGTAAAACTCCGACCCGGCAAACAAAGATGGCATTGTGCCTGCATTTAGCGCAACTAAGCACATGCAATGTGACGTGTGTCACATCGCCATCCTCTTTAACGGCAGCAGTGGCTTTCTTCTTAGCGTTTTAGTCAGGAATATTTACAGGCGTGATCGTTTGCGTCAGGCATAAAAAAACCGCTGCTCCCGAGGAAGCAGCGGCTTTGTGAAGAGACTGCGTAGGGCTTAGTAACCCAGTGCGAAGTCTTCTTCTTTCATGTCCATCAGGTTGTTGGCGCCCGACAGCATGGTTACAACGTGAGTGCGAGTACGCGGCAGGATACGCTGGAAGTAGAAGCGCGCAGTCTGCAGCTTGGCGGTGTAGAACGCCTCTTCGGTGGTGCCGGCAGCCAGTTTCTCGGCAGCCAGACGCGCCATGTCAGCCCAGAAGTAGGCAAGGCAGGCGTAACCGGAGTACATCAGGTAGTCCACCGACGCGGCGCCAACTTCTTCGCGGTCTTTCATGGCGGCCATACCAACCTTCATGGTCAGCTCGCCCCACTCTTTGTTCAGCGCAGCCAATGGCTCGACGAACTCTTTGACCGCGTCGTTGCCTTCGTTGGTCTGGCAGAACTTGTGGACGATCTTGGTGAAGCCTTTGAGCGCTTCGCCTTGAGTCATCAGCACTTTACGGCCCAGCAGGTCGAGTGCCTGGATACCGGTGGTGCCTTCGTACAGCATCGAAATGCGGCTATCGCGAACGTTCTGCTCCATGCCCCACTCGGCGATGAAGCCGTGGCCGCCGTAGATTTGTACGCCGTGGTTAGCGGATTCGAAACCGACTTCAGTCATGAAGGCTTTGGCGATCGGCGTCATGAAGGCCAGCAGTGCGTCGGCTTTCTTCTTCTCTTCTTCATCGACGCCGTACTTGACGATGTCGACTTGCTTGGCGGTGAAGTAAACCATCGCACGGTTGCCTTCGGCGAACGCCTTCATGGTCAACAGCATGCGACGTACGTCAGGGTGAACGATGATCGGGTCAGCGGCTTTGTCCGGCGCTTTCGGACCAGTCAGGGAGCGCATTTGCAGACGATCGCGAGCGTATTTCAGGCCGCCCTGGAAACCGATTTCGGCGTGAGCCAGACCTTGCAGCGCGGTACCCAGACGTGCGGTGTTCATAAAGGTGAACATGCAGTTCAGGCCTTTGTTCGCCGGGCCGATCAGGTATCCGGTGGCCGCGTCGAAGTTCATCACGCAAGTGGCGTTGCCGTGGATGCCCATCTTGTGTTCCAGGGAACCGCAGGTCACAGCGTTGCGTGCGCCAATCGAGCCGTCTGCGTTCGGCAGGAACTTCGGAACGATGAACAGGGAAATGCCTTTGGTACCGGCCGGTGCATCTGGCAGACGTGCCAGAACGATGTGGACGATGTTGTCGGCCATGTCGTGTTCACCGGCCGAGATGAAGATCTTGGTGCCGGAGACTTTGTAGGAACCGTCGGCCTGAGGTTCGGCCTTGGTGCGCAGCATGCCCAGGTCAGTGCCGCAGTGCGGTTCGGTCAGGCACATGGTGCCGGTCCATTCGCCGGAAACCAGTTTGGTCAGGTAAGCCTCTTGTTGCTCAGGCGTACCGTGTTCGGAAATGGTGTTCATCGCGCCATGGGACAGGCCTGGGTACATACCCCACGACCAGTTGGCTTCGCCAACCATTTCGCTGACAGCCAGCCCCAGAGACTCTGGCAGGCCTTGGCCGCCATGCTCTACGTCGTGAGCCAGGCTTGGCCAGCCACCTTCGACGAATTGCTTGTAGGCTTCTTTGAAACCGGTCGGGGTTTTAACGCCGGACTCGCTCCAGGTGCAACCCTCGGTGTCACCCACGCGGTTCAGCGGAGCCAGTACCTGCTCACAAAACTTGGCGCCTTCTTCGAGAATGGCGTCAACCATGTCTGGAGTTGCGTCTGCACAAGCCGGAAGGCTCTGATAGTGCGCTTCGTAGCCGAGCAGTTCGTCACGAACGAAGCGAATATCACGCAAGGGGGCCTTGTAGTCAGGCATAGCGATAAACCTCTGCTGATGTAACCGGGAATGAACGACCGCGTTGATTTGTTGTGGCGGTCAAACAGTTGTTTGAAACATACGTTTACGCCCAATTCTTGTCAAGCGCCGATCTTTTGCCGTTCGTCATCGCGTCACGAAAACCTCGGACACGCCGCTGCCCACCGCCGTTGACTGAGCAACACGTCATGCAGGAGAGATTAGTTGAGGCAGAAGGACTTACGCAGAAAAACGCCGCGAACAGGCGCGGCGTTGGAGTAGCGGATTCAGCGAGGGATCAGGCAAATGTATCGATCAACGTACCGAGCATTTCATCGGATGCCTTGGCGACTTTGACGCCCAGTTCCACCTGGAACTTGCCTTGGGACATCTCGACCATATTGCTGGCCAGATCCGATTGCTGGCTGCGGTCTACCGAACGCAGGCGATCAACTTGAATCTCGGAGGATTGACTGGTGACCGAACGCTCAATGGTGTTGTTGGCGATCTGACCCGAAGCCTGATCGACGCGGTTCTGCCCGGTCTGAATAGTGCTCAGACCGGCATAAAAAGCGGTGTTTCCTGAGATTTCCATGGGGGAACTCGTCCGACAAAGGATCAACAGCGGCCATTGAACCAGACACGCCGACAAAAGGCCCGACAAAAACACTAATGGCACAGTGCCTTGTCATAGCTAAAACCCAAGCCAACAAATTCAGTCCAGCAGGTCCAGCTGCAAATGCGCGGCCACCGCATCGGCTGTCACCGACTTGAGTTTTGGCACTCGCCCCAGGCATGGCGCGGGGATGCGCTCGGCCAATGTCGCGAGGTTCTCTTCAAGGCGCGACGTCTTAGGATCGATGATGTTGGCCACCCACCCTGCCAACTGCAAACCATCCCGTGCGATCGCCTCGGCTGTCAGCAGCGCATGATTGATGCAACCCAGCCGTACGCCGACCACCAGGATCACCGGCAGACCCAGCGCCATCGCCAGGTCCGACAGATTGTCCTGATCCGCCAACGGCACTCGCCAGCCGCCAGCACCTTCGATCAAGGTGAAGTCCGCTTGCATATCGAGAATCTGCCGCATCGGTGTTAGCAGCGATTGCACGGTCAATGCCACGCCAGCCTCTCGCGCCGCCAGATGCGGTGCAATCGCCGGTTCGAACGCGACCGGATTGACCTGTTCGTAGGTCAACGGTATCGAGCACTCGGCCAACAGGGCCTGCGCATCGGCGTTGCGCAACCCCTTGGGCGTCAGCTCGCAACCGGAGGCCACCGGTTTGCCCGCTGCCGTGCTCAAGCCCGCCAACCGCGCGGCATGCAGCAAACCTGCGGCGACGGTCGTCTTGCCGACATCGGTGTCAGTACCGGTGATGAAATAGGCTGCACTCATAAGGGTTTCTCCAACACGGCGTAAACCACTTGATAAGTCGCCGGCAGTCCCTGTGCCTGACGATACTGCTCGTAAGCCTCGATCAGGCCGAGGATCCGCGCCCTGCCGGTCAAACCGCCTGGCCGACCAGGGTTCAGGTTATGCGCCCCAAGTGCCTTGAGCTCATGGGTCAGGCTGCGGACATCGGGGTAATGCAACACATGCGGCTGCGTTTCGAGGCTGACGATCTTCAAGCCGCTGCCCGCGCAAAGCTGTTGGTAAACATCGAACTCGCGGAAGCGGTTGACGTGCACCATGCCGTCCACCTGACGCCAGCTGTCGCGCAATTCGTACAGCGTGCCTACACACAGACTAGCAAACGCAAAAACACCGCCCGGTTTCAGTACCCTATACGCCTCATTGAGCACCGAGGCGAAATCCGCGCACCATTGCACCGCCAGGCTGGAGAAGACCAGGTCGCAGGTCGAGTCCTGCAACGGCAAGCGCTCGGCATCGCCCGCGATGAAATGGGTCGCGCCGCCCAAGGGACGAGCGTGATTGAGCATGCCTTCAGCGATGTCCAGCGCCACTCCGGCGCTCGCAGGAAACTTCTGCGCCAAGGCTCGGCTGAAATACCCGGTGCCGCAGCCCATATCCAGCCAACGAGCAGGGACAAAATCTTCCGGTAACCGACGTAATAACTCGCTGCCCACATCGCGCTGCAATTCAGCCACGCTGTCGTAGCTCGCCGCCGCACGGGAAAAGGATGCCGCCACTTGGCGTTTGTCGGGCAAGCCGCCGGGCAGGTTGGGAAGGGATAAATCAGTCATCACCGAACTCATGCAAAAAGGCCTGAATCGCCCCCGCCACACCGTGGGGGTCTTCCAGAAGAAACGCGTGACTGGCCTGTTCAATCAGACCGATTTCGACATCCGGGAGAAGCGTCAGCAAGTCCCCCGCCGCTTCGGCCGGGACCAGCCCGTCGAGGCCGGCGAACAAGTGCAATTGCGGGCCGCGAAACGCTTGCAACGCTTGCCGGGTATCCAGCTGGGCAAGCAACTCCAGGCCGCTCATCAGCACCGGCGAAGACGTATGCGGTGCGCCAGCGAGCAACAGTCGCGATATCCCGCGCGGGTCTTCGGCACCTTGGGCGCACAGCAGCGAAAAACGTTTCAACGTCATGCGCGAGTCAGCCTTGCAGCCGGCCAGAAACGCATCGAAGGTTTCGCCGGGCATCGCGCTTAACCATTGTTCATGGGCGACAAAAGAAGGGTTACTCGCCAGGGTCACCAGGCCGCAGCAGCGGTCACCGCGTCGCGCCGCCAACTCGGACGCCAGCATGCCACCCAATGACCAGCCACCGAGCCAGGCATCCTGTGGCAGCGTCGAGTCCAACTCATCGAGCCATTCTTCGAGGTCGCTCGATTCCAGTTCCGGCAACGGCTCGATCTCGACGCGCAGGTGCTCATCCAACCCCTGCAAGGCCGCCGCCAAGGGTTCCAGCGGCGAAATCCCGAGCCCCCAACCCGGCAGCAGAATCAGACGATCACGCATGGCTTGGCTCCGGTCCCAGTTGTTGAAAACAATCGGCCAGTCCATTTAACAATAGCTGTACCTGCGCCTCGCTGTGAGCGGCGGTCAGGGTCACCCGCAATCGGGCACTGCCGGCAGGTACGGTCGGCGGACGAATCGCAGTCACCATCAGCCCGCGTTCGCGCAGCATCTGCGACAACCGCACCGCGCGCCCGGCATCACCAATCATGATCGGCTGGATCGGCGTGAAGCTGTCCATCAACTCCAGGCCAATCTGTTCGGCGCCATGGCGGAACTGGCGAATCAGCCCCTGCAGATGCTCACGTCGCCAGTGTTCGCTGCGCAACAGCTCCAGGCTTTTCAGCGTCGCGCAGGCCAGCGCCGGCGGTTGGCTGGTGGTGTAGATGTAAGGCCGAGCGAACTGGATCAGGCTTTCGATCAGCTCTTCACTGCCAGTCACAAAAGCACCGGCCGTACCGAAAGCCTTGCCGAGGGTGCCGACCAGTACCGGCACGTCTTCCTGACTCAGACCAAAATGCTCGACGATCCCGCCGCCATTGGCGCCCAGCGGACCAAAACCGTGCGCGTCATCGACCATCAGCCACGCGCCTTTGGCCTTGGCTTCCCGCGCCAGCGCCGGCAAGTCGGCGACGTCACCGTCCATGCTGAACACGCCATCGGTGACCACCAGCGTATTGCCGGTGGCCTTCTCTAGGCGCTTGGCCAGACTGGCCGCGTCGTTATGCAGATAGCGATTGAAACGCGCACCGGACAACAACCCCGCGTCCAGCAACGACGCGTGATTGAGACGGTCTTCGAGCACCGTATCGCCCTGCCCGACCAACGCGGTGACCGCGCCGAGGTTGGCCATGTAACCGGTGGTGAACAGCAGAGCTCGCGGGCGGCCGGTGAACTCGGCGAGGGCTTCTTCCAGTGCGTGATGCGGGCCGCTGTGGCCGATCACCAGATGCGAAGCACCACCGCCCACGCCCCAGCGCGACGCGCCGGCGCGCCAGGCTTCGATCACTTGCGGATGATTGGCCAGGCCCAGGTAATCGTTGTTACAGAAGGCCAGCAATGGCTGACCATCGACCACCACTTCCGGGCCTTGGGGGCTTTCTAGCAATGGGCGCTGGCGATAAAGGTTTTCGGCACGACGGGCAGCAAGGCGTGCGGCGAGATCGAAAGACATGCAGGCCTCGAAGGTCATTTGACAATCTGATGCAGGAACAATGGACTTGGCTGCAAACCGAGCCGCAGCCATCGCGGGCAAGCCACGCTCCCACAGGTTCTACGCAGCTCCTTGTGGGAGCGAGCCTGCTCGCGATGAGGCCATGACATCCAACATCTGTGTTGAATATCTAATTGCTATCGCGAGCAGGCTCGCTCCCACAGGGTTTTGCATTCCTTCAGAGAAATCGGTGAGGGTTTCAGACAGCAGCGTTATAGAACATCTCGCTGCTCTTCTGCTCCACCAGCGCTTGTTCGATGGCGGCCTGATGCACTTCGTCGGCGTGCTCTTCGCGCGCTTCCGGCAGGATCCCCAGACGCGAGAACAGTTGCATGTCCTTGTCCGCCTGCGGGTTGGCGGTGGTCAGCAGTTTTTCGCCGTAGAAAATCGAGTTGGCGCCGGCAAAGAACGCCAGGGCTTGCATCTGCTCGTTCATCGCTTCCCGGCCGGCGGACAGGCGCACGTGGGATTTTGGCATCAGGATGCGAGCGACAGCGAGCATGCGGATGAAGTCGAACGGGTCGACGTCGTCAGCATTTTCCAGCGGCGTACCGGCAACTTTCACCAGCATGTTGATCGGCACCGACTCTGGATGCTCAGGCAGGTTGGCCAGCTGAATCAGCAGGTTGGCGCGGTCATCGAGGGACTCGCCCATGCCGAGAATGCCGCCGGAGCAGATCTTCATCCCCGAATCACGCACGTAAGCCAGGGTTTGCAGGCGCTCGCTGTACGTACGGGTGGTGATGATGCTGCCGTAGAACTCCGGCGAGGTGTCGAGGTTGTGGTTGTAGTAATCCAGACCGGCTTCGGCCAGGGCGACGGTCTGGTCCTGATCGAGACGACCCAGGGTCATGCAGGTTTCCAGGCCCATGGCTTTCACGCCTTTGACCATTTCCAACACGTACGGCATGTCTTTGGCCGACGGGTGTTTCCACGCCGCGCCCATGCAGAAACGGGTCGAACCGATGGCCTTGGCACGAGCGGCCTCTTCGAGGACCTTCTGCACTTCCATCAGTTTTTCTTTTTCCAGGCCGGTGTTGTAGTGACCGGACTGCGGACAATATTTGCAATCTTCAGGGCACGCACCGGTCTTGATCGACAGCAGCGTCGAGACCTGGACGCGGTTGGCGTCGAAATGCGCGCGGTGCACCGTCTGCGCCTGGAACAGCAGGTCGTTGAATGGCTGAACGAAGAGAGCTTTGACTTCGGCCAAAGACCAGTCATGACGCAGGGTTGCAGTGGTGCTGGCGCTCATGGGCGTTTCCTTGTTTATGCTTGGCAAGCGGCTGGGGAATGGAATACCCACAGACGCGACACGGATGTTCGGCATATTTAAGGAAGAGCGATGCGCTGTCAACCACGATACGAAGGACCGGTTTACATCTGGTTAAAAAACAAACAAACCTGTTTGCTCTGCGCAGAAGCCGCGGACGACATCACCCCAATCTGCATGGCCTGCGAAACCGAGTTGCCCTGGCTGGGCGAGCACTGCCAAACCTGCGCCCTGCCCTTGCCTTCCACGGGCCTGACCTGCGGCCAATGCTTGAAACAACCGCCGGCCTTCGAGCGAGTCGCCGCGCCCTGGACTTACAGCTTTCCGGTCGACAGTTTGATCACCCGCTTCAAGCACAACGCGAAGTGGCCGTTTGGCCGCCTGCTCGCCGAACTTCTCGCTCAGTTCCTGCAACATCGCTTCGATGAAGATCTGGATCGGCCCGATGTGCTGATACCCGTACCGCTGGCCGCCAAACGTCTGCGCCAGCGGGGGTTCAACCAGGCGGCAATGCTCGCCCGCTGGCTCAGCGTCAGCCTCGACATTCCTTGCGATGAAACGCTGTTGCTGAGGGTTCAGGACACCAGTGCGCAACAAGAACTGAATGCCGATGCCCGTAAAAAGAACCTGCGGAACGCCTTTGCACTGGCGCCCGCGGCCTCGATCAAGGGTCGCCATTTCGCATTGGTCGACGATGTGCTGACTACCGGCGCCACCGCCCAGGCCCTGGCTCGCCTGTTGATGGAGGCGGGCGCCGCGCGGGTCGATGTCTACTGCCTGGCCCGTACCCCAAAACCTGGCGACGTGACCTGACTTGACTCCCGCGCGCCAAGCCGCCAACGTCCTCCCCATCGCCACAGCCCAAAGCGTCTCGCCATGTCCTTGCCTACGTTGTTGTCCCAGCACATTGCCCGTCGCCCGCAGCGCATCGCGTTGCTGCAACACATCGCCGAACAAGGCTCGATCACCCGCGCCGCGAAAAGCGCCGGCCTGAGTTACAAGGCGGCGTGGGACGCCATCGACGAGCTGAACAACCTCGCGCAGAAACCGCTGGTGGAGCGTAGCGTCGGCGGCAAGGGCGGTGGCGGCGCCAAACTGTCCAGCGAAGGTGAGCGCGTGTTGCGCCTGTATCAAAAGCTGCAAGCCTTGCAGACTCAGGTGCTGGAAGCCGCCGAAGAAGCCAGTGACCTGGACCTGCTCGGTCGCCTGATGCTCAGAACCAGCGCGCGCAACCAACTGCACGGCAAGGTCGTGGCGATCGATGCACAAGGACGCAACGACCGCATCCGTCTTGAACTGGCCGAAGGTTTGCGGATCGATGCGCAGATCACCCACGACAGCACTCTGCGCCTGGAACTGCAGACCGGCACCGAAGTAGTGGCGCTGATCAAGGCCGGTTGGCTGGAACTGCTGGGCATCGATCAAACCGCAACGCCCGGCAACAATTGCCTGAAGGGCATGATCGAAGAAATCCTCGACGCCGACGACGGCCCCAGCGAAGTGCGCATCGGCCTGCCCAATGGCCAGACACTTTGCGCCCTGGCCGAGCCGCTGCACCTGAAGACCCTCGAACTCACCGCCGGAAAACCGGTACAGGTGCAATTCGCGCCATCCAACATTCTGCTGGGCACACCGCTCTAGATCAGACACCACACAACCCTGTAGCAGCTGCCGAAGGCTGCGTTCGGCTGCGCAGCAGTCGCCATCCGACGTTGGCAATCGCGGTGGCGGGTTTACGACCGCTTCGCGATCGAACGCAGCCTTCGGCAGCTGCTACAAAAAATCAATGCAGCGGCTGCAACAAAAGCTTCATCGACCACCATTAAGGTGGCTGCAAAAACCCGCAGGGAGCCTGATGTGAGCTTATTAGAAGACAACCAACCCACCGACCTCGAAAAAATGGTCGGCCTCAGCCGTCGTGGCTTCATCAGCGCGGGTGCCCTCTGCGGTGCGGCGATGTTTCTCGGTGGCAACCTGCTGAGTCGCAGCGTGCTGGCCGCCAGCGTCAGCGCCGGTTCCAGCAAACTGTTGGGTTTCGACAGCATCGCCGCCACCACGACCGATACCATCACCCTGCCGCCGGGCTACAAATCTTCGGTGTTGATCAGCTGGGGCCAGCCACTGCAAAAAAATGGCCCGGCGTTCGACCCGAGCGGCAATGGCACGGCCCAAGCGCAGGAAGTCCAGTTCGGCGACAACAACGACGGCATGAGCCTGTTCGAATTCCCCGGTGAAAAAGACCGGGCGCTGATGGCGATAAACAACGAATACACCAACTACCGCTACCTCTACCCCCACGGCGGTATGCCGCAATCGGCGGAAGATGTGCGCAAGGCCCTGGCCTGCGAAGGTGTGTCGGTGATCGAAGTGCAGCGCAAGAACGGCCAGTGGCGGTTCGTCCAGGGCTCGCGCTACAACCGGCGCATTCACGGCAACGCGCCGATCAGCCTGAGCGGTCCGGCGGCAGGTCACGAGCTGATGAAAACCAGCGCCGACAAACACGGCAAGAACGTCCTCGGCACCTTCCAGAACTGCGCCAACGGCAAGACGCCGTGGGGCACTTATCTGACCTGCGAAGAGAACTTCACCGACTGCTTCGGCAGTAGCAATGCCGAGCAGAAATTCGATGCCGCGCAGAAACGCTACGGCGCGGTGGCGGCCAGTAAAGAAATCAACTGGCATCAACACGATCCGCGCTTCGACCTGGCGAAAAACCCCAACGAACTCAATCGTCATGGCTGGGTGGTGGAAATCGACCCGTTCGATCCTCAGTCGACGCCGGTCAAACGCACCGCGCTGGGCCGCTTCAAACATGAAAACGCCGCACTGGCCGAAACCAATGACGGTCGCGCCGTGGTGTACATGGGCGACGATGAGCGCGGCGAGTTCATCTACAAATTTGTCAGCCGCGACAAGATCAACCATAAAAACCCCAAGGCCAACCGCGACCTGCTGGACCACGGCACTTTGTACGTGGCGCGCTTCGATGCGGGCGACGGCAATGCCGATCACCCGAAAGGCCAGGGCGAGTGGATCGAACTGACCCATGGCAAAAACGGCATTGATGCCAGCAGCGGATTTGCCGATCAGGCCGAAGTGCTGATTCATGCACGCCTCGCAGCCAGCGTTGTGAACGCTACGCGCATGGACCGCCCGGAATGGATAGTCGTCAGCCCCAAGGATGGCCAGGTCTATTGCACGCTGACCAACAACGCCAAGCGTGGCGAGGACGGGCAACCGGTGGGCGGGCCGAACCCGCGCGAGAAGAACGTCTACGGGCAGATTTTGCGCTGGCGCACTGACCGTGACGATCATGGCTCGAAAAGCTTTGCCTGGGATCTGTTTGTGGTCGCCGGCAACCCGGGCGTCCACGCCGGCACGCCGAAGGCCGGCTCGTCGAACATCACCCCTCAGAACATGTTCAACAGCCCGGACGGCCTGGGCTTCGACGAGGCCGGTCGCCTGTGGATCCTCACGGATGGCGATTCGAGCAATGCCGGTGATTTCGCGGGCATGGGCAATAACCAGATGCTCTGTGCCGACCCGGTGACCGGCGAGATCCGCCGCTTCATGGTCGGGCCGGTGGGCTGCGAGGTGACGGGGATCAGCTTCTCGCCGGATCAGAAAACCTTGTTTGTCGGGATCCAGCATCCGGGGGAAAACGGTGGGTCGACGTTCCCCGAGCATCTGCCCAACGGCAAGCCGCGGTCTTCGGTGATGGCGATTTCCCGCGAGGATGGCGGGATCGTCGGCGCCTGATAAACGCCCCCCTCATGATCGTTCCCACGCTCTGCGTGGGAATGCAGCAAGGGACGCTCTGCGTCCCAAAATCGGACGCGGAGCGTCCGGCGAGGCGCTCCCACGCAGAGCGTGGGAACGATCCCATAGGAACGATCCCCCTAAAGAAGCCCCGTCTGCGCTACCATGTTTGGCCCGACGCGGCAGCCTGCTGCGCGCAGGAGTCAGCATGGCCCACCCGTTTGCAACGCTCACCCCAGACCTCGTGCTCGATGCCGTCGAAAGCATCGGCTTTCTCAGCGACGCCCGCATTCTGGCGCTCAACAGCTACGAGAACCGTGTCTATCAGGTCGGCATCGAAGACTCCGAACCGCTGATCGCCAAGTTCTACCGCCCGCAGCGCTGGACCAACGAAGCGATTCTCGAAGAGCACCAATTCACCTTTGAACTCGCCGAATGCGACGTACCGGTGGTCGCGCCGATGATTCACAACGGTGCCAGCCTGCACGAACACAACGGTTTCCGCTTCACCCTGTTCCCCCGCCGTGGCGGCCGTGCGCCGGAGCCGGGCAATCTCGATCAGCTGTATCGCCTGGGGCAACTGCTCGGTCGCCTGCACGCGGTCGGCTCTACCAAACCGTTCGAACACCGTGAAGCGCTGGGAGTAAAGAACTTCGGTCAGGACTCGCTGACGACATTGCTCGAAGGCAATTTCGTACCCAAAAGCTTGCTGCCGGCCTACGAGTCCGTGGCCCGCGACCTGCTCAAGCGGGTCGAAGAGGTCTACAAGGCCACGCCGCACCAGAACATCCGCATGCACGGCGATTGCCACCCCGGCAACATGATGTGCCGCGACGAGATGTTCCACATCGTCGACCTCGACGACTGCCGCATGGGCCCGGCGGTGCAGGATATCTGGATGATGTTGGCGGGTGATCGTCAGGAATGTCTGGGGCAGTTGTCGGAATTGATGGACGGCTACAACGAATTCCACGACTTCGACCCGCGGGAACTGGCGCTGATCGAACCGCTGCGCGCCTTGCGCCTGATGCACTACAGCGCCTGGCTCGCCCGTCGCTGGGACGACCCGGCCTTCCCTCGCAGCTTTCCGTGGTTTGGTACCGAGCGCTATTGGGGCGATCAAGTGCTGGCGCTGCGTGAACAATTGGCTGCGCTCAATGAAGAGCCACTGAAGCTCTTTTAAATTCAATATCAAAAGATCGCAGCCTTCGGCAGCTCCTACAGGTGTACGCAATTCCTCCGTAGGAGCTGCCGAAGGCTGCGATCTTTTGCTTTCAGACACGACACATCTATACAACCTCCTTACAATCCCCCTCTTTGTTAGCTGCCTAAGCAAGGATTCTCATGCAAGCCGCCAACCCGCGTCGCGGGTACATCCTGGGCCTGAGTGCCTACATCATCTGGGGCCTGTTCCCGCTCTACTTCAAAGCCATCGCCAGCGTGCCCGCCGTGGAGATCATCATCCACCGAGTGCTTTGGTCCGCGCTGTTTGGTGCTTTGCTGCTACTCGTCTGGAAGCATCCCGGCTGGTGGCGCGAGCTGCGTGAGAACCCGCGACGGCTGGCAATCCTGGCTCTGAGCGGCACGTTGATCGCCGCCAACTGGCTGACCTACGTCTGGTCGGTGAACAACGGGCGCATGCTCGAAGCCAGCCTCGGTTACTACATCAACCCGCTGGTAAACGTGTTGTTGGGGATGCTGATCCTCGGCGAACGACTGCGACGCATGCAATGGCTGGCGGTTGGCCTGGCGGCGGTCGGTGTTGCGCAGCAAGTGTGGCAAGTCGGCAGTTTGCCCTGGGTGTCGCTGGTGCTGGCATTGACCTTCGGCTTCTACGGATTGATCCGCAAGCAGGCACCGGTCAAGGCGCTGCCGGGGCTGGTGGTGGAAACCTGGATGCTGGTGCCGATTGCTGTCGCCTGGCTACTGTTCAATCCGACGGCGAGCAGCGCACAAGCCGAATTCTGGACCACCTCTGAAGCCTGGTGGCTGGTGGCGGCAGGTCCAGTGACGCTGGTGCCGCTGGTATGTTTCAACGCCGCCGCCCGGCATTTGCCCTACACCACCCTCGGATTTCTCCAGTACCTGGCGCCGACATTGGTGTTGCTGCAAGCCGTTTTGCTGTTTGGCGAACACTTGTCGTCCAGCACGCTGGTGGCGTTCATCTTTATTTGGGCCGGTCTGGCGGTTTACAGCGTCGATGCGTGGATAAGTCTGCGCCGCCGCAGCTGATCAGAAAACGTACAAATCTCTACAGGCCACGTCTCCCGTGGCCTGCATCCATCCTTCCCAAGGTTATCCACAGTGTGATCCCCGGCGTTTGTGCGCAAGTCACTGAAACTGCTGGTTTTTTGATCAGATCCTGAAGAGTACCGGCCGACGTGGCCTGGCGAGGTGTCTCTACAGGTTATCCACAGGCAGGTGCACGTATAACTTGGATAACCTTTTCAGGGTTCGCTGCGCAGCACCAATTCGACCATCAGATCGTCCGCCAGGGTTTCCAGGCGCGATTGCAGCACCTCCAGCGACAAAGTCAGTGGCACCGCGAGAATCGCTTCAGCGTGGAACAAAGGCTCGCTGCTCATCGGCGCCGGGCGTACTTCGGTCACCAGACTTTCCAGGTTCACGCCCTGTTCGCTCAGCAGGCGCGTAATGTCTCGCACGATGCCCGGACGATCATTGCCCACCAATTCCATGGCAATCGGCTTCCAGGTGCAGGATTGTTCAATGCCGCTTTCGGCGATCATCACGCGAATCCCCTGGGCCGACAGTCCCTGTAGGGCGTCTACCAGTTCATCGTAAGCCTCGGCCGGTACACCCACCCGAAGGATCCCGGCGAACTGCCCGGCCATCCGCGACATGCGGCTCTCCAGCCAGTTGCCACCATGCTCGGCAATGCATTGGGCAATGCGCTCGACCTGCCCGGGCTTGTCCAGAGCGAATACCGTGAGTACGAGGTGGTTCATGGCGCAGCCCTCTTGTCATGACTTTTGTTATAGAAAAACAAGTATAGGCAAGGGTTGATCTTGCGCTGAATCGGCTGTCGTCTTCGCGGACACCCACCAACAATCCTGCCAAACCATAAATCGTGTACAAGTTTTTATATTTAACTGGAACAATCCAATAGTTTTTTGAGAACATCCCGTTCCTCGCCATGACCGCAATGCGTCATGGGGTCGCAGAACGACGTAATTAGTCTAATTTTCACAACCGCAATTCATCATGTAGTATGCCGCAGCGCGCACTACATAACGCTGGATCGATGTCTGCCGCAGGTGTCGTCGCAACCCCCGAAAGCCCTGTCAGCAAGGCCGCAAAGCCGTTGATCGGATCGAACCCAGCCGCCAGCAATGGCATGTACTGGTAGATGGGTTTGTGGTTTAAATGGCCAGAGGCTTCATTGTTAAATTGAAGAGCTGAAAAGCGAAATAGCTGAGCAGAGTGAGGCAAGCAATGACTGAACACGTTCAAGTCGGTGGCCTGCAGGTCGCCAAAGTCCTGTTCGACTTCGTGAACAACGAAGCCATTCCCGGTACCGGCCTCAACGCCGACACGTTCTGGGCCGGTGCCGACAAGGTCATCCATGACCTGGCGCCGAAGAACAAAGCCCTACTCGCCAAACGCGATGATTTCCAGGCACGTATCGATGCCTGGCACCAGGCTCGTGCAGGTGTTGCGCACGATGCGGTGGCCTACAAAGCCTTCCTGCAAGACATCGGTTATCTGCTGCCAGAAGCGGCTGATTTCCAGGCAACGACACAAAACGTCGATGACGAAATCGCCCGCATGGCCGGTCCACAGCTGGTGGTGCCGGTGATGAACGCGCGCTTCGCGCTCAACGCCTCGAACGCCCGCTGGGGTTCGCTGTATGACGCGCTCTATGGCACCGACGCCATCAGCGAAGCGGACGGCGCGGAAAAAGGCAAAGGCTACAACAAGGTTCGCGGCGACAAGGTCATCGCCTTCGCCCGCGCCTTCCTCGACGAAGCCGCGCCATTGGCTGCCGGCTCCCACGTCGACTCCACCGGCTACAAGATCATTGACGGCAAACTGGTGATCGCCCTCAAAGGCGGCAGCAACACCGGCCTGCGCGACGATGCGCAACTGATCGGTTTCCACGGCGATACAGCGGCTCCAACTGCGATCCTGCTGAAAAACAACGGCCTGCACTTCGAAATCCAGATCGACGCCAGCACCCCCGTCGGCCAGACCGACGCGGCCGGCGTCAAAGACATCCTGATGGAAGCCGCGCTGACCACCATCATGGACTGCGAAGACTCGGTCGCCGCCGTCGATGCCGATGACAAAGTGGTGATCTACCGCAACTGGCTCGGCTTGATGAAGGGCGATCTGTCGGAAGAAGTCGCCAAGGGCGGTCAGACTTTTACCCGTACCATGAACGCCGATCGCACCTATACCGCCCTCGACGGCAGCGAACTGAGCCTGCACGGTCGCTCGCTGTTGTTCGTGCGCAACGTCGGTCACCTGATGACCATCGATGCGATCCTCGATAAAGACGGCAACGAAGTACCGGAAGGTATTCTCGACGGTCTGCTGACTTGCCTTGCGGCGATTCACAGCCTCAACGGCAATAGCTCGCGCAAGAACAGCCGTACCGGCTCGGTCTATATCGTGAAGCCGAAGATGCACGGCCCGGAAGAAGCGGCGTTCACCAACGAGCTGTTTGGTCGCATCGAAGACGTGCTGGGCTTGCCACGCAACACCCTCAAAGTCGGGATCATGGACGAGGAGCGCCGTACCACGGTCAACCTCAAGGCCTGCATCAAGGCTGCCGCCGAGCGCGTGGTGTTCATCAACACTGGCTTCCTCGACCGCACGGGCGATGAAATCCATACCTCCATGGAAGCCGGCCCGATGGTGCGCAAGGCCGACATGAAGGCTGAAAAATGGATCAGCGCCTACGAGAACTGGAACGTCGATATTGGCCTGAGCACCGGCCTGCAAGGTCGCGCCCAGATCGGTAAAGGCATGTGGGCCATGCCGGACCTGATGGCAGCGATGCTCGAACAGAAAATCGCTCACCCGATGGCGGGTGCCAACACCGCCTGGGTCCCATCGCCGACCGCCGCCGCGCTGCACGCGCTGCATTACCACAAGGTCGACGTGTTCGCCCGTCAGGCCGAGCTGGCTAAACGTGCTCGCGCTTCGGTGGACGACATTCTGACCATCCCGCTGGCCGTCAACCCAGACTGGACCGCGGAGCAGATCAAGAACGAACTGGATAACAACGCCCAGGGCATTCTTGGCTACGTGGTGCGCTGGATCGACCAGGGTGTGGGTTGCTCGAAAGTGCCGGACATCAATGACGTCGGCCTGATGGAAGACCGTGCGACGCTGCGTATTTCCAGCCAGCACATCGCCAACTGGCTGCGCCACGGCATCGTCACTGAAGATCAGGTGATGGAAAGCCTCAAGCGCATGGCGCCGGTGGTTGACCGTCAAAACGCCAACGACCCGCTGTACCGTCCGTTGGCACCGAATTTCGACAGCAATATCGCCTTCCAGGCGGCGGTCGAATTGGTGGTGGAAGGCACCAAACAACCAAACGGCTACACCGAGCCGGTTCTGCACCGTCGTCGTCGCGAATTCAAGGCTGCCAATGGCCTTTGAGTAAACGCTGACGCCGGACATGAAAAAGCCCTGATCGAAAGATCAGGGCTTTTTTGCTTCAGATTGATCGTTCCCACGCTCCGCGTGGGAATGCAGCCCGGGACGCTCCGCGTCCAAAAACGGACGCAGAGCGTCTATGGAGGCATTCCCACGCGGAGCATGGGAACGATCACGGCAAAGACTCAATCCCCAGCTCATGCTTGACCAATTCAAGCAGTTTGCCGCTATCGATGGGCTTGAGCAGAAAGTCCACTACGTGCAAGTGCATGGCTTCGATGGCATCCTTCACGTCGGCGTCGCCGGAGACGATGATGATCGGCAACGCCGCACGCGCCGACTCCCGCACCTGACGAATCAAATCCAGACCATCGACATGCCGCATTCGCAGGTCGGTAATCACCAACCCGATTGATGACTTCGTCTCCAGTAATTTGAGCGCCGTTTCGCCACTGGCCGCCATCATGCAGTGAATGCCGTCCAGCCCCAGAATTTCCGACAGCAATTCCCTGGAGTCCTTATCGTCATCGACGATCAACACCCGCTGCGGCGGCAAGTCTGGTTCCAACATGACGGCACTGAGCGCTTCGCGCTCGGCATCACTCAAAATATCGTGGTCGGACATGGCTTTCTCAACGTTTTCGATTCGATCCCTGACACAGTGGTCAGACATCGCTCAGCAGACTTCAATGTGCACTTCGTCGGAAACTTTTCCAATAGACAATGTAGGAGGTTTTTCCCACAGTTGTGTCAGACATTTCCCATATTCCGACCGTAACACTGCCTACCTAGACTTACGTCCAATGGGCACCCTGCCCGTAGGGGCCGACCATGCCTGTAACGATCTGACACAACGATCCGACACAACAATCAGAAAAAGACTGCGGTAATGGTTATGAGTAAAGCGGACGCCTTCACCCAGGCAGGGAAAACCGCGGTGTTGCAGAACATCCAGGGCACTTTGCAATTCCTACAGCGCTTCCCGCCGTTCAATCAGATGGAAAACGCCCACCTGGCCTATCTGGTCGAGCAATGTCAGCTGCGTTTTTATGCCCCCGGCGAAAGCATCATCAAACCTGCCGATGGCCCGGTTGAGCATTTCTACATCGTCAAACAGGGCCGGGTCGTGGGCGAACGCCCGCACACGGCCAAGGGCGGGACGGAAACTACCTTCGAAATCACCACCGGCGAGTGTTTTCCCCTCGCCGCGCTACTGGGGGAACGGGCGACTCGCACCGAACATCTGGCGGCCGAAGATACCTTTTGCCTACAGCTGAATAAGCTGGCGTTCATCAAACTGTTCGCACTTTCCAGCCCGTTTCGCGACTTTGCCCTACGCGGAGTCAGCAGTTTGCTGGATCAGGTCAACCAGCAAGTTCAGCAAAAAGCCGTGGAAACCCTCGGCACCCAGTACTCGCTCAATACCCGACTGGGTGAACTGGCCATGCGTCACCCAGTGACTTGCAGCCCGATCACTGCGCTACGTGAAGCCGTAACGCTGATGCACAATCAACAAGTCGGCAGCATTGTGGTGGTTGATGAGCAAAAGGCGCCGCTGGGCATTTTCACCCTGCGCGACTTGCGACATGTGGTGGCCAACGGCACCAGCGACTTCAATGAAGCCATCGAAGGACACATGACCCGGGCGCCGTTTTACCTGACGCCGGACCACAGCGCCTTCGATGCCGCGATTGCAATGACCGAACGGCACATCGCCCACGTCTGCCTGGTCAAGGATCAGCGCCTGTGCGGCGTGGTCTCGGAACGCGACCTGTTTTCCCTGCAGCGGGTCGATCTGGTGCATCTGGCGCGGACTATTCGCAGTGCCCTGAAGCTGGAAAACCTGGTGGCGATGCGCGGCGAGATCGGCCAATTGGTGGAGCGGATGCTGGCCCATGGCGCGTCCTCGACCCAGATCACCCACATCATTACCCTGCTCAACGACCACACCGTGTGCCGGGTGATCGAACTGGTGCTCGCCGAGAAAGGTGACCCCGGCGTGCCGTTCAGTTGGCTGTGCTTCGGCAGCGAAGGCCGCCGCGAGCAGACGCTGCACACCGATCAGGACAACGGCATTCTGTTCGAGGCCCGCGACGCGGCCCACGCCGCCGAGATTCGCGGCAAGTTGCTGCCCATCGCCCAGCAGATCAATCAGAACCTGGCGCTGTGCGGCTTCACTCTGTGCAAAGGCAACATCATGGCCGGCAACCCCGAGCTGTGTTTGTCCCGGGCCGAATGGGCGCGACGTTTTGCGGCGTTTATCCGCGAGGCGACTCCGGAAAACCTGCTGGGGTCGAGCATCTATTTCGACCTGCGCGTGGTCTGGGGCGACGAGCGAGGCTGCGAGCAACTGCGCCAAGGCATTCTCGATCAGGTCGGCGACAACCGCTTGTTCCAACGCATGATGGCCGAAAACGCCCTGCGCAACCGCCCGCCCGTGGGCCGTTTCCGCGAATTCGTGCTGGCGCGCAAGAATGGCGAGAAAGCCACCCTCGACCTGAAGCTCCAGGGCCTGACTCCCTTCGTCGACGGTGCGCGAGTGTTGGCCCTGGCCCACGGCATCGACGCCAACAATACCCTGGAGCGTTTTCGCCAACTGGTAGACAAAGAGGTCATTGAGCGGCTGGACGGCGCGGCGTATGAAGAGGCGTATCACTTCATCCAGCAAACCCGCATGCAGCAACATCAGCTACAGACCCGGGAGAATTTTCCCTACTCCAACCGCGTCGATCCCGACAGCCTCAATCATCTGGACCGACGCATCCTGCGTGAATCCCTGCGCCAGGCCCAACGCCTGCAAAGCAGCCTGACCCTGCGGTATCAGTTATGAGCCTGTTTTCATGGCTGCGCCCGGTCAGCCCCGTTTTGCCCGGCGAACTGCAACAACGTCTGGAGTGCTTGCCTGCCGTGGCCGAGCTGGGCGATTGCAGCCTGCGCGAACAACGCTGGGTAGTACTCGACCTGGAAACCACCGGGCTGAACCTGAATAAAGATCGGCTGTTGTCCATCGGCGCGGTGGTGATCGAGGACGGGGCGATCGATTTCAGCCGGCAGTTCGAACGCACGCTGCAATGCACCGAACTCAAACTCGGCCCCAGCGTGTTGATTCACGGTCTGGGCCCGAGCGCCATTGCCGCCGGCAGCGACCCCGCGCAAGCCTTGCTCGAATTCATGGAGTTCGTCGGCGACAGTCCGGTATTGGCGTTTCATGCGCCGTTCGACCAGCACATGCTGGGGCGGGCGCTGAAAGAACATCTGGGCTACAAGTTGCAGCATCCGTTTCTGGACGTGGCTGACATCGCGCCGCTGCTTTGTCCACAGGCACACATTCGCGAGGCCGGGCTGGACGAGTGGATCGACTGGTTCAAGCTGGAGGTTTTCGAGCGGCATAACGCCAGTGCCGATGCCTTGGCGACAGCGGAGCTGGTGCTGATTCTGTTCAGCCGGGCGCGACAGCAGCAGATTCATAGCCCGTTGAATTTGCAGCAGCGGCTAAGTCAGTGGAAGCGGCGGCGACAGGCTCCGTCTTTCTAGATCTTCGGTGACTGTTCGGGCCCCATCGCGGGCAAGCCACGCTCCCACAGGTTTTTCGTCGTCCGCCGATTTCGCAAGCGGCACAAAACCTGTGGGAGCGTGGCTTGCCCGCGATGAACGATAACTTGGTCTGACTGGATATCCCCCCGCCAAAACCACCCGACCAGCACCAATTGCTTACCTCCCCCGCCTCTGCCACAATCGCGAACAATTCTCGTTACTTAACACTTCCCCTTCGGTGATGTTGCGTGTCGTCAGTCCAAAGCCCCCAGAGTGAGCTCGTTGGTGCGTTGTATCGCGACCATCGCGGTTGGCTATTAGCCTGGCTACGGCGCAACGTGGCCTGCCCGCAACGGGCCGAAGACCTGAGCCAGGACACTTTCGTGCGCTTGCTGGGCCGTGACGAACTGAAGGCGCCTCGCGAACCTCGGGCATTTCTGGTGGCGATCGCCAAAGGCCTGCTGTTCGACTATTTCCGCCGCGCCGCACTGGAACAGGCCTACCTCACCGAATTGCTGCTGATCCCCGAAGGCGAACAACCCTCGGTGGAAGAACAGCAACTGATCCTCGAAGACCTCAAAGCCATCGACCATCTGCTGGGCAAGCTCTCGAGCAAGGCCCGGGCGGCGTTTCTCTATAACCGTCTCGACGGTCTCGGTCACGCCGAAATCGCTCAGCGCCTGGGGGTGTCGGTGCCGCGGGTTCGTCAGTACCTGGCCCAAGGCATTCGTCAGTGCTACATCGCGTTGTACGGTGAGCCAGTATGAGCCCGGTCAACTCCAAGCCCGTGTCGGCGCAGGTGCTGGATGCCGCGATTGCCTGGCAACTGTCGCTGGATTCCGGTAACGCGGTCGAGCGCGAAGAGTTCGCTAAATGGCACGCCGCCCACGAAGAACATGCTCGGGCGTGGCGTCAGTTAGGCATGCTGGACCAGCGTTTCAGCGTCGCCAGCGGCCCGGCCCGCACTGCCCTGCTGCAATCGCGCGAAATCATCCGGCGACGGGTGCGCAAGCTCGGCAGCGGTCTGGCCAGCGTCGTCGCGGTGATCGGCCTGGTGCTGTTCGCCGGTGATCGTTATCTGCCCATCGACTATTGGCTGGCCGACCAGCGCACCGCCACTGGCGAGCAGCGCACCCTGCGCCTGAGCGACGGCACTCAGATCAACTTCAACACCCACAGCGCAGTGGATGTGCGCTTCGATGAGAAGCAGCGGCTGATCGTCCTTCAGGAAGGGGAAATCCTCGTCGAAACCGGCCATGGCGATGCCCGGCCGTTTATTGTCGAAACTCGCGAAGGCAGCATGCGAGCACTGGGGACACGGTTCCTGGTCAAGCGTGAAGATCAAGGCACACGCCTGAGCGTGTTGCAATCAGCGGTAGCCGCCCATCCCGAATCAAGTTCCGAGGAACAGATCCTGCGCGAAGGCCAGCAAGTGCTGATGCGCAGCAATGGCCTGGACCCGATCATCGCCCTCAACCTCGGCGCCGATGCCTGGACCCGCGGCATGCTAGTGGTGGACAACGCGCGGCTAGAGGATCTGGTCCAGGAACTCGCTCGCTATCGTCGCGGGCATCTTGGCGTCACGCCAGAGGTCGCCGACCTGCGCATCACCGGCAGCTTCCCGCTGAACGATACCGACAAGGCGTTGAGTGCGCTTTTACCGACCCTGCCGGTGCAGATCGAACAGCACACGCCGTGGTGGGTGACGGTGACGAAGGCTGACGCCAAGCCCTGAATTCAGCGCAGATCCTGTGGGAGCGGGCTTGCTCGCGAAAGCGGTGTCCCAGGCAACATTAATGTCGACTGACACGCCCTCTTCGCGAGCAAGCCCGCTCCCACATGCATTGCGCATAACTGGCTGGCATTAGGGCAAGTCCCCCTCCCCACATTAGAAATGGCCGAATAGAAATTATTTTCATCTCGCCCTATCACTTTTGAATTCTCGTCCGGCATCTAGGCAATTGAGAAATATTTCCATTCAGGAGCCGCTGTATGTCCCGTTCGCTAGACACCGTGTTGCGCCCCCGTTTGCTGGCGGTCGCCATTGCCCTTTGCGCCCCTTTGGCCAGCGGTCCACTGATGGCCGCCGAACAGGCGTCCAGTGTTCGCGCCTACAACCTGCCCGCTGCGCCTTTGGCCAGCACCCTGAATCAGATTGCCAGCCAGGCCGGCTTGGCGCTGTCGTTGAATCCATCGCTGGCGGCGGGCAAGACCTCGGCCCCGGTGAAGGGCCAGTTCGACGCCACCGGCGCCCTGCGTGAAGCCCTGCGTGGCACCGGCCTGCAACTGGAACAGAGCAGCGCCGGTACGTACAGCCTGGTGGCCGTGCCCGAGGGCGTAATGGCCTTGCCGGAAACCGCCGTCATTGGCCTGGAAAATGCGGAAACTGCCTGGAGCCCGGTCGAAGGTTATGTTGCCACGCGCACCGCCACTGGCACCAAGACCGACACCGCGCTCGTCGAAGCGCCGCGTTCGATATCCGTCGCTACCCGCCAGCAAATGGAAGATCGCGGTGTGCAAAACCTCGATGACGCTGTGCGTTACATGCCTGGCATCGTCGCCAGCAGCTTCGGCAGTGACACCCGCGCCGACTGGTTGCTCGTGCGCGGTTTCGAACCGACGCAATTCCTCGATGGCCTGCCACTGCCAAAAGGCGTCTACGCCAATCCGAAACAGGAAACCTGGAACCTTGATCGCCTCGCCCTGTTGCGCGGCCCGGCCTCTTCGGTTTACGGCCAGACCCCGCCGGGCGGTCTGCTGGACATGGTCAGCCGCCGTCCCAGCGCCGAGTCGAGCAACGAAATTCAGGTGCAATACGGCAGCGACAACCATCGTCAAATCAATTTCGCCAGCACCGGCAAGATCAATGACGACGGTCGGTTTATCTATAGTCTGAGCGGTGTATTGCGCGACAGCGGCTCACAGGTCGATCACATCGATAACAAACGCTACAACATCGCGCCGAGCCTGACCTGGAACATCGACGAAGACACCAAATTCACCCTGCTGACGCAATTCACCCGCGACGATACCGGCATTACCAGCCAGTTTCTGCCTGTGCAAGGCACCAAGATCCATTCGCCGCTCGGTGATATTTCCCATCACAAAAACCTTGGTGACCCGGACTGGGAATACTACGACCGCACCTATTACGCACTGGGTTACGCCTTTGAACATCGCTTGAATGATGTCTGGCAGTTCAAGCAGAACCTGCGTTACACCAAGTCGGACCTGTCCTTCCAGGCCCTCACCCCCGGCGCCTACCCGTTCACCCAAGTGGATGCCGAGGGCAATGTTGGCCGTTCGAGCACCAGTGTCGACGAGGACATCAGCCAGTTCGCCGTGGACAACAACTTCCAGGGCGACTTTGCGACCGGCGACATCCGTCACACCCTGTTGATCGGCCTCGATCACCAGCGCACCAATACCAACTACACCTCGATCTTCGGTGACGGTCTGACCACCAACGTCAACAACCCGATCTATGGCCAGCCAATCGTTCGCCCGGCGCGCTCGACGGCGTTCTATGACTATGACCAGAAGACCTACCAGAGCGGTTTGTACGTCCAGGACCAAATGGCCCTCGACCAATGGCGTCTGACCCTCGGTGGTCGTGAGGACTGGGTCCATACGGGCACCAAATTCTTCAACAAAGATGATGCCACCAATACCGAACGGGACAAGAAATTCAGCGGCAACGCAGCGATCAGCTATGTGTTCGACTCGGGCTTCGTGCCCTACCTGTCCTACGCCGAGTCGTTCCAGCCGACGAGCAAAGCCGTGGCATCGCCGACCGAGTCGTTCAAGCCGACTGAAGGCAAGCAATGGGAACTGGGCATCAAGTACCAACCGCCAGGCAGCAACACCCTGCTGACGGCTGCGGTCTACGACCTGACCCAGAAAAACGTCTCCGTCACCACGACCAACGCGGACAATGTCTCGATTACCAGCCAGACCGGCGAAGTGAAGGTCAAAGGCCTGGAGCTGGAAGCCGTTTCCGACGTCACCGACAACCTGAAAGTCATCGCCGCCTACACCCTGGCCAAGTCCGAAGTACAAAAGGGTGACTTCAAGGGCAATCGCCTGCAACTGATGCCTAACCAGCAAGCCTCTCTGTGGGCTGATTACACCTGGCACAACGGTGTGCTGGATGGTTTCGGCATCGGTGCCGGCGCACGCTACACCGGCAATACTTATGGCGACCAGGGCAACACCTGGCTGGGCAAGGCTGATGCCTACACGGTGTTCGATGCGGCGGTTCATTACGACTTGGGCCGTCTGGATAACAGTCTGAAAGGTGCGTCACTGGCATTGAATGCCACCAACCTGTTCGACAAGGACTACATCTCCACTTGCGACAGCTTCTACTGCTACTACGGCGACCAACGCAGTGTCGTCGCCAGTGCTACGTACAAGTGGTAATCGCCTGAACTGACACGCCCAAGACCCGAGCCGTCCTACCTGGACGACTTTGGTATTTCTGAAGGCTATGAAGTGAAATGAAAAGCAAAACCATCCGCCGCTGGTCATTCGTTCACACCTGGACCAGCCTGATCTGCACGGTATTCCTGTTGATGTTGGCCCTCACCGGCCTGCCGTTGATCTTCCACCACGAGATCGACCATCTGCTGGGCGATGCCGCCGAGTTGAAATCCATGCCGGCCGATACCCCGCAGCTGAATTCGCAGCAGTTGGTGCAAGCGGCTGAAAAGCATCGTCCTGGCGACGTCGTGCAGTATTTCGGCTACGACGACGAAGACCCCAACGGCGTCATCGCCATCATGGCGCCCACCGCCGGCACCGAGCCGAACTCGTCCCACACCTTCATGCTCGACGCTCGCACCGGCGAAGCATTGGAAATGCCCTCGGCCAATGGCGGCCTGATGATGGTCATGCTGCGCCTGCACGTGGACATGTTCGCCGGCCTGCCGGGCAAGTTGCTGCTGGCGTTCATGGGGATTCAGTTTGTGCTGGCGATCGTCTCCGGGACGGTGCTGTACCTGCCGTTCATGCGGCGTTTGAAGTTCGCCACCGTGCGCCACGACAAATCCACTCGCTTGCGTTGGCTCGATCTGCATAACCTGATCGGCGTGGTGACGCTGACCTGGGCGTTGGTGGTCGGAGTGACTG
The DNA here is from genome assembly GCF_014852305.1 of Pseudomonas sp. PDM09. NCBI lineage: Bacteria > Pseudomonadati > Pseudomonadota > Gammaproteobacteria > Pseudomonadales > Pseudomonadaceae > Pseudomonas > Pseudomonas sp. PDM09. Next base: position 107,762 of record NZ_JACVBI010000006.1, read on the forward strand.
GCGTGATCAGCGCCTGCGCCGACTTGTTGATCGCCGCGTGGCGCAACGACAGCCTGAGCGCGATGGTCGCGCCTTATCGCGATGCGCCACCGCTGACTCAATTGGCGCCTGCGACCCGTCTGCTCGACATCGCCAAAGAAGTCGCGCCAGACATGCAGCCCGATTTCATAGCCTTCCCCGGCACGCGATTTTCCAGCGAACACCATTACGCCGTGTTCATGAAAGGCAGCACTCACCTGACTTCGCACCTGTTGACCCCGGTGCTGATCGACGCCAGCACCCTGCAAGTCACGGCGGTGGCCGAACGGCCGTGGTACATGGACGCCATGGGCATGTCGCAGCCGCTGCACTTCGGTGATTACGGCGGCATGCCGATGAAAATCCTCTGGGCGATCCTCGATGTGCTGACCATCATCGTGCTCGGCAGTGGTGTTTATTTGTGGGTGGTACGGCGCAAGGTCGCGAAACCTGTGCTCGAAAACGCGGAGTGCCCGACATGAGGCCGAGACAGTCGAGTTTCTGGAAAGTCTTCGCCACGCCCACCGTCATCGCCCTGCTCAGCGCCGCCGGGCTGTTTGCCGCGTTGCTGGGCGATGGCGTGTGGGATGCATTGAGCTGGCTCGGGCTGGGCATCCCTGCCTTCCTCGCCCTGCGCGGATTTCTGCAACACCGCTAAAAACCTACAAGGGTTAAAGCCATCTTGAGCTATCGGGTCAACGCGCTATGCTGCCGACACTGCCCATGATCGAGATCGTTGCCATGTCCGCCCCCAGCATGACCTTGTTCCACAACCCCGCGTCGCCCTTCGTTCGCAAAGTCATGGTGCTGCTGCACGAAACCGGGCAAACGAACCGCGTGGCGCTGCAAGCCAGCCAGCTCACGCCGGTCAGCCCGGATCTGGCCCTCAACGAAGACAACCCGCTAGGCAAGATTCCGGCCCTGCGCCTGGCCGACGGCAATGTGTTGTACGACAGCCGGGTGATCCTCGACTATCTCGATCATCAGCACGTCGGCAATCCGCTGATTCCTCGTGAAGGCTCGGCACGCTGGCGGCGTCTGACCCTGGCTTCGCTGGCAGACGGGATCATGGATGCCGCGGTGATGATTCGCTATGAAGTAGCCCTGCGCGCGCCGGAAAAACACTGGGACGAATGGCTTGACGGTCAGCGCGACAAGATTCGTCGCGCCCTGGCCCTGCTGGAAGCCGACGCGATTGCCGAGCTGACCAGCCATTTCGATGTGGCGGCGATCAGTGTGGCCTGTGCCTTGGGCTACCTGGATCTGCGCCATCCGGATCTGGAATGGCGCAAAGAGAATCCGAAGTTGGCAGAGTGGTATTTCGAGGTGAGTCAGCGGCCTTCGATGATTGCGACGATGCCGAAGGTCTGAAACTCGCGGTGACTGGTCTGCCGTCTTCGCGGGCAAGCCTCGCTCCTACAGGTCCAAGTAATCCGTAGGAGCGAGGCTTGCCCGCGAAGGAACCACCGCAATCCAACGGAAACAACCCTGCAATCCGCGTCGCCAACACCTCGCCCACCCGCTGATCCTCACGCAACCCCAACGACCGACTCATTCCACGGCTCCAATATCGAAGGCCAGCGGCTTGGCCGGTTTCTGCCCGATCCCATACCAGTCCAGCTTGCGGGTCAGCACCATGAACACGCCCAGCAGCCCGAACAACAGCAACGAGCCCATCAACAGCGCGTAATCCTCGGCACTCAGCAAGCCATAGAGCAAGCCATACAACGCCGCCAACCCCACCGAAAAGCTCACGCCGTGACGCACGCTGCGTAGCACATGGCAGACATAGAATCCGATCAACGCCACACAGCCACTCGCCGACAGCAGATACGCCAGGGCAAAGCCGATGTGTTCGGACAGCGACAACAGCAACAGGTAGAAGAACGCCAGCGCCACGCCCACCAGCGCGTATTGCACCGGGTGGACCGCCAGGCTTTTCAGCACTTCGAAGAGGAAGAAACCGGCGAAGGTCAGGACGATGAACAGCAGCGCGTATTTGATTGCCCGGTCGCTTTTCAGGTACTGGTCCACCGGGTCGATGAAACTCACGCCGAAGCTGCGACCGCTGAACGCCTCGCACTGGCCGCCAGACACGCAACTGTTCAACGCCTCTTGCAGGTTGGTGGAGAAGAATGAGGTCTGCCAATTAGCGGTGAAGCCCTGATCGGTGATTTCACGCTGGGCCGGCAGGTAGTTGCCGATGAAGCTGGGGTGAGGCCAATTGGCGGCCAGTGAGACCTTGCTGGTCTTGCCCACCGGAAGCACCTGCAACTGGCCGGTGCCTTGCAGGCGCAAGTCGAAACCGAATGCCAGTTCCGTGGCCTGTTGGGTGTCCAGCGCTGGCAGCGTCACGTGCACGCCTTCGCCCAACCACCCCACTTGGCTACCCGGTACAAAATCCTGGCTCTGGCCATTGAGTTCGAGCTTCAGCGCATTCTCGATGCCGCGAATGTCGCTGATGCCGACGGCCAGGAACGGTTGATCGAAGCGGTAATCGGCGAAGTCCTCTTTGATGCCCAGTTGTGCCGGGACTGAGAAATGCCCGCTGATGCGGTTATCGGCGTGGAACAGCCGCGCCTCGTAAATACCCCGAGCACGCAGTTCGGTCTGGACCTGGCCGTCCAGTTCGAAGCGCTCCGGCAGGAAATACAAACGGCCGCGTTCCTCGCGAACGTCCTGGTAACGCTGATTGGTTTTTTCGTTGGTTTTCCAGGTGCGCACCGTTTTGCGATAGGGCACCACCATCAGCGGGCCGCTCAGTTGCTGGCTGTAACTGGAACTGCGGGCGATGTCTTCGAGCACACCGTCGCGCAGTTGCTGGCGCTCCTGGATCACACCGTTGATCATCAGCAACGGGATCAGCAGCAACAGAATCAAAAGGGCAATCGCCCCCAGTTTTAGGGTCAGGCTACGGTTCATGGGACTCTCCCTGTTTGGATGGGGAAAGTCTGGGTCAGTTGTGTGGGGGTTTCGTGGAGGATCTGTGGGGATTGTGTGTAAATACCTGTAAAAGCCTTTTGGGTCTTGGCACACTGCGCTACCTTCAGGCCCCTGCGGGTATCTGCACCCATTCCGGATACATTTTACTGCCAGCTACAGTTCAGATTTTCGCCCCTTTGTTTGATATAGAGGAGGCCAGACAAGGAGCGCCTCTTTGCGAAACAACTCATTTGACCTGATCAGACACCTCGCTGCCCTCATGGTCCTGGTCAGCCATCACTTTGTGCTGTCGGGCATGAGCGAGCCGGGGATAACTGGTTACAACTCGTTGGGCGGTATAGCGGTCATTTGCTTCTTCGCTATTTCCGGGCTGTTGATCACCCTCAGTTATTTGAACGCCGCTAGCTTTCAAGACTACTTGGCAAAGCGTGTCGCTCGAATCTTTCCGGCGCTTATCGCTTGCTCATTTTTGATGACCTACGTGGCCGGAGCGTTCTTTGCCAGCGACTATGTTTTGGGAAAAGAGGCTTTGGTCGACTTTCTGCGCATTTCAGCTTTTGGACGTGCCTCCATTGATGAAGTAACCAGCGACTTCATCTTCAGCGAATCCTTTAACGGAAGCCTGTGGACGTTAAAGATCGAATTCGTTTTTTACATTCTGCTGGCGGTGATACTGACCTTGTATCGCAGCCCCTTGATGCCTCTGGCTTTGTTACTGCTGTTTGGCCTCGCAACCCTTGTCCTGAGCAACTACATCACGGACGCACTGGCGCAGAAATTTCTGGCCTACTGCGCCGCGGGCATAGCGTTTTTCTCGGGATCATTGATCGCCTTTCATCGACATCACTTCAACAGCCCTCGCACAAAAGCAATCGTATTGGCCGCCTCCATCCTACTGATAGTAGTTTCCTTGGGGACTTCGTCGGTGTGGGTCACCGCCACTCTAGGGGTCAGTCTGGCAACCATCAGCCTGGGCCTGTTGTACGTAGATAAAACCATCAGGGGCCGGTTTGATATCTCCTATGGCATCTACCTGTATGCCTTTCCCGTACAACAACTGGTCATCAATAAAACCCCACTGGCCTTTGTACCGTCTATTGTTGTCACGACTTTTATTGTCATCGGTCTGGCGACACTTTCATGGTTGTTCATCGAGCAGCCGGCACTCAAGTTCGTGCATAGAAACAAGGCCCGAAAATCAGTGCCTGGTTGGGTAGCTCCTTGAGTCAATGACGAGTCGCCTCAGGCAAATGCAACTTGGCCTCTACACCGCCAGTAACGTTGCCTACCCACAGTTGGCCGTTGTGCAGTTTGACCACTTCTTCAACGAAGTTAAGCCCCAACCCCGTGCTTTTGCGCCCACTGTCCGGACGCGGCAGTGAGTAGAAGCGCTCGCTCAAGCGCGGCAATGCATAGTCGGGAATCGCCTCGGCCTGGTTGAACAGCCTGAACTCAATCTGCTCACCGACTCGCTCGGCGCGCAAGCGCAGCACACCGTACGCCTGGGTGAAGTCCAAGGCATTCTCCAGCAGATTACCCAGCGCCTGGCGCAACAGAAACGGCTCGCCGAGCAGGTTCAGATCCGCAGAAATTTGCAGTTCCACACGCAACTGCTTGCCTTCGATTCGCGCAGCCTGCGCGCTTAACAGTTCATCCACCAAACCCGCCAACGGCACGGCCACCCGCTCTTCCAGCCCTTGGCGCTGTTCCACCTGCGCCAGGTTCAACAGTCGTTCGATCAACTGCTGCATGCGCGCACTTTCGCTGTCGATGTTGCTGACGAAACGCTGCTGCTGAGCCAGCGGCATCTGGCCTTGCAGCAATTCCGCCGCACCACGGATCGCCGCCAGCGGGCTTTTCAATTCATGGGTCAGGGTGTGTACATAACGCTCGACGTAGGCTTTGCCTTCGAGCTGGGTGCGCATCTGCTCCACCGCCGTGGCCAGTTGCTCCAGCTCGCCGCCACGATAATGCGGCACCTCGACCCGCCGGCCTTCGCTGACGGCCTGGGCATACGCCGTCAACCGCCGCAGCGCCGCGCTCAGCCACCACGACAACAGCGCACCGAACAGCAAACCAAGGCCAATCAGCCCGGCGCCATAAATCAGCAATCGTCGCTCGGTGCGATCAACGTAAGGCTGCAGCGAGCTGTTGGGCTTGGCCACCGTCACCACGCCAATGATTTGTCCGTTGTCGCGAATCGGTGCCCCGACATGCATCACCGACGAATTCGAATCATCCGGGTTGCTGCGCGTCGAACGTGCGCCGTACTCGCCGCGCAGGGTCAGGTAGACGTCGTTCCAGCGCGAGTAGTCCTGGCCCACCGCGATGCCGCTGGAATCGAGCACCACGATGCCCTTGGCATCGGTCACGTAAATGCGGTGGTTGACCTGATTCTTCGGCATTCCCCAGATATTCGCCTTCGGCTGCCGTTCACCGTAAGCCTTGAGCAACTCGGGCCAGCGGTTCTGGCTGAGGGTGCCGGCCTTGAAGTCGTCGCGCAGGATCTCGGCCATCAGGTTCGCGGTGTCCACCAGGGTTTCTTCGGTGGATTGGCGCACGCCGGGGCGGATTTCTTCCATCACGGTGTTGAGCACGAAGTAGCCGGTCAGGCCGATGAACAGCACGTAGACCAGAAAAATCCGGATCCCCAGTGGCATCAGCTGTGCCCCGGGCTGTAGCTGTAACCGAGGCCGCGATGAGTCTGGATCGGCTCGGCATCGGCCTTCACCAGGCGTAATTTGGCGCGCACGCTCTTGATGTGGCTGTCGATGCTGCGCTCGTAACCGGCATCGGCGGCCACGCCCAACGCATCGAGCAATTGCTCGCGGCTGAAGACTCGCTCAGGTTGTTCCAGCAGGCACTGCAGCAGACGGAATTCGTGGCGGGTCAGGCTCAAAGCTTGATTGCGATAGCTGATCTGCACCCGTTCGTTGTCGATACGAAACAGCACTGGCGCCATCTCCGCCACCGGTCGTGGCGCCATGCGCTTGAGAATCGCCCTGACCCGCGCCGCCACTTCCCGGGGGCTGAACGGTTTGATCACATAGTCGTCGGCGCCGATCTCCAGGCCCACCACGCGGTCGATCTCGGCATCACGGGCGCTGAGGAACATCACCGGCACTTCGCTGAAACGCCGCAATTGCTTGCAGGTCTCGAAGCCGCTGATATCAGGCAGGCCGATATCGAGAATGATCAGGTCGGCCGGCGTGGCGCGCTGATGCTCGAGCGCCGCTGCGCCAAGGCTCAACCAGGTGGTGGTGAAGCCCTCGCCCTGCAAGGCGAAAATCAGGGTGTCGGCAATCGCCGCTTCGTCTTCGACAATCAGGATATGAGGCATGGCGTCCGAGCCCGCTAGTTAAGTGGGCGAACGGTGCCCCAAGGCTGATGAGCCGTCAATCAGCAGTCGGGTTTGTCTGCCGTGAAACGCCGTGCCGGGTTCACCGCCGCACCGAATTCACGCAGTGCTTTGGCACCGATCAACAGCGGGTAATTGAAGCTGCTGCGGTCGGTGAGGTTAACCTCGACAGTGCGCTTGACATTGCCCAGGCACAGTTCCAGATCAACCACTGGCCGTTTGGTGGGTTCGATCGCGTCCTTGTCATCGTCGTCTTCTTCGGAGCGGGTCTTGATCTTGCTGATCCGCGCGATCTTGTGTTCGTAGACCTTGTTGCTCGCGCCTTTGGTGGCGAGGCGGAAACGCACCCATTCGTCGCCGTCGCGGGTAAAGGTTTCGATGTCCTTGGCCGACAGCGACGCGGTCAGGGCGCCGGTGTCCATTTTGGCCTTGAGGACTTCGCCGCCGATTTCCGGCAGCGCGATGTATTCGTAACGCCCGTACAGGGTCGGTTCAGCGGCCAGGACCGGCAGGGCCACGAGGGAAAGCAGTGCAAGGAGAGATTTCACGTAGGGGGCTTCCTTGAAGAGTGGGCAGCGGGATTTTAGACCGTTGTGTGGATGATCGTTCCCCATGCTCTGCGTGGGAATGCCTCATGTGACGCTCTGCGTCACGCTTTGGGGACGCGGAGCGTCCCGGGCTGCATCCCACGCAGAGCGTGGGAACGATCGCTATGTCAGTTCAACATACCGCCACAAGCGTGAAACATTCGTCACCACCGATTTGGCCTGTCGCCTGAAGCTGCTTATCATGGCGCGCCCAAACGCTTTCAAGAGTTACTTATGCGCCGCCTGCTCACCGGCTGTTTCGTTACCCTGCTGCTGTTGCTTAACACCCTGGTGCTGTTCGGGCCTTTGATGGTGTTCGCAGTGCTCAAACTGATCCTGCCCGGGCGTTTTCGCGATTACGCCTCGACAGCGGTGATGTGGATCGCCGAAACCTGGGCCGAAATCGACAAACTGATCTTCCGACTGTGCATCCCCACCCAATGGGACATCCGCGGCGGCGATGATCTGCGCCGCGACACCTCGTATCTGGTAATCGGCAACCATCAGTCCTGGGTCGATATCCCGGCGCTGATCCAGGCGCTTAACCGGCGTACGCCGTTCTTCAAATTCTTCCTCAAGAAAGAACTGATCTGGGTGCCGTTCCTGGGCCTGGCCTGGTGGGCGTTGGACTATCCGTTCATGAAGCGCTACACCAAGGCGTTTCTGGCAAAGAACCCGGAGCTGGCCGGCAAGGACCTGGAGATCACCAAAGAGGCCTGCGAGCTGTACAAGCGTCAGCCAGTGACAGTGGTCAATTATCTGGAAGGCACTCGATACACCTCGGCGAAAAGCGCCCAGCAGCAGTCACCCTTCACCCACCTGCTCAAGCCCAAGGCTGGCGGCGTGGCTTTTGTGCTGGCGGCGATGGGCGAACAGCTGGATGCCATTCTTGATGTGACGGTGGTGTATCCACAGCAGAAGATCCCTGGGTTCTGGGATTTGATCAGCGGCAACGTGCCCAGGATCATCATCGATATCCAGACACGTGAACTGGACCCGGCGCTGTGGCAAGGCGATTACGAAAACGATCCGGTGTTACGCGAACACGTCCAGAACTGGGTGAACCAGCTCTGGATCGAGAAGGACCAGCGTATCAAGGCCCTGCGCGCCGAGGGCTGACTCAGCTACCTATGCCGGTGCCGGTGCCAGTGCCCCAGATTCCGCCAAGATTTTGCAGCAGCGAACCGGCGACGCCTTGCTGACCGAGGTATTGCAGAATCACCGGGGCAAACAGGCCGATCATGCCGGTGTCCATGCCCAGGGCACTGAACGCGTTGTTCAGGTCCTTGGTGTCCTTGACGTTACCCAGCAAACCATTGAGCAAAGGGTTCTTGTCGACACCACCGCCGAGCAGCCCACCCAATCCGCTCAAGCCACTGAGAGCGCTGTTGCCGGCGATCTGATCGAGGCCCGGCACATTTTTGCTCAGCTCGGTGAAGTCCTGGCCGCTGAGTTGGTTCCTGGCCAGCCCCAGCATCGCACCGGCACCACCCACGGCCTGTTCTGCCGTGACGTTGAGCTGAGACCCCAGGGTAGTGAGCAAACCGGCAGCCTTGGGGAGCGCTGCCACGGCGTCTTCGCTCTCGTCGCTCTCGCCGCTCTCATCGTCCTCGTTACCCTGCATCGCCGTAACCGCATTGGCCGCATCGCTGAGGCTGAACTGTGCAAAGGCCGGGCTGGCGGCCAGCGTCGTCAACGAAGCAACAGCCATGAGCGATGCCAGCGCAAAACCGCGTGAAACGTTCATCCAGACATCCTCTTGTGCCATGAGAACCACCCGGCAGGGCAGCAAAACTGCCGATTAGACCGGGCATCTGCTGGCATGTTCCCCCCCAGTCGTGGAACCCCGAATCCATACGATGAATGGCACGCCTGCTCCCGCCAAACTGGCCTGTGAACAACCCGGCAGAACCTGAAAGCGCAGGCTGCGGTGCTCCATAAAAAAGGGCGACATCACTGTCGCCCTTCTTCCCGTCTTGCTCCCAGCCTTACGCCGCGCTGAACATCTTGTGCGGATCGATCACAAACTTCTTCGGCACGCCCGCATCGAACTCGCCATAACCACGCGGGGCGTCGTCGAGGCTGATGACTTCGACACCCACGATGTCGGCAATCTTGATGCGGTCCCACATGATGGCTTGCATCAGTTGGCGGTTGTACTTCATCACCGGGGTCTGGCCGGTGTGGAAGCTGTGGGATTTGGCCCAGCCCAGACCGAAGCGAATGCTCAGGCTGCCCATTTTCGCGGCGGCATCCACCGCACCCGGGTCTTCAGTGACGTAGAGGCCGGGGATACCGATTTTGCCCGCCACGCGAACCACACCCATCAGCGAGTTGAGCACGGTGGCCGGAGCCTCGTGCTTCACGCCGGCATGGCCGTGACCGCGAGCTTCGAAGCCTACGGCATCGACGGCGCAGTCCACTTCCGGTTCGCCCAACAGTGCAGCGATTTGTTCGTGCAGTGGGGTGTCTGTCGACAGGTCGGCGATTTCGAAACCCTGAGCCTTGGCATGGGCCAGGCGGATCGGGTTGACGTCACCGATGATCACCACCGCAGCACCCAGCAGACGAGCGGAAGCGGCAGCTGCCAGGCCAACCGGGCCGGCGCCGGCGATGTACACGGTGCTGCCAGGGCCAACGCCGGCAGTCACTGCGCCGTGGTAACCAGTGGGCAGGATGTCGGAGAGACAGGTCAGGTCACGGATTTTTTCCATGGCCCGGTCGCGATCTGGAAGTTTCAGCAGGTTGAAGTCGGCATACGGCACAAACGCGTATTCGGCTTGGCCACCGGTCCAGTCACCCATGTCGACGTAACCATAGGCACCGCCCGGACGCGCCGGGTTAACGCTCAGGCAGACGCCAGTATGTTGCTCTTTGCACGAACGGCAACGGCCACAGGCAACGTTGAAAGGAACCGACACCAAGTCGCCGATCTGCAGGTTCTCGACACCGCTGCCCTTCTCGATCACTTCACCCGTGATCTCGTGGCCCAGCACCAGACCGGTCTGAGCGGTGGTACGCCCGCGCACCATGTGCTGATCGGAACCACAGATGTTGGTGGACACTACGCGCAGGATGACGCCGTGCTCGATCTTCCTGCCGCGCGGGTCCTGCATTTTGGGATAGTCGATTTTCTGTACTTCGACCTTGCCAGCGCCGAGATACACCACACCACGATTACCAGACATGCTTTCACCTCGCTGTTGTTTTTATGTAGCGGTCGCGTCGCCATGGAGCGGCGGCGCGTTGATTGCTCGGGTTATTGCCTGTGTGTCTTGTGTTGTTTGTTATGGCGCCATCGCTAGCAGGCTAGCTTCCACAAGGGTACGCATTTCAATGTGGGAGCTAGCCTGCTAGCGATGGCGATCTAAAGAACGACGGTGCGATTGGCGTTCAAAAACACCCGTCGTTCAATGTGATAACCAACGGCCCGCGCCAGGGTCAGCCCTTCGATATCCCGCCCCTTGGCGATCAAATCTTCGGGGTAATGACTGTGATCCACAGCCTCCACGCCCTGGGCGATGATCGGGCCTTCGTCCAGGTCGTTGTTGATGTAATGCGCTGTGGCGCCGACCAGTTTCACGCCCTTGTTGTAAGCCTGGTGATAGGGCTTGGCACCCTTGAAACCCGGCAGCAGGGAGTGATGAATGTTGATCGCCTTGCCGTCGAGTTTGCGGCACAACTCTGGGGACAGAACCTGCATGTAGCGCGCAAGAATCACCAGTTCGGCGCCGGACTCTTCGACCACCTGCCAGACCTGACGCTCCTGGGACGGCTTGTCGTTCGGGTCCAGGGGAAAATGGTAGTACGGAATCTGATGCCAGTCGGCTAACGGCTTGAGGTCCGGGTGGTTGGAAACCACGGCGACCACGTCCATCGACAACTGGCCGATGCGCTGACGGTAGAGCAAGTCGTTGAGGCAGTGATCGGCCTTGGACACCATGATCACCACTTTCGGCCGGTGATGCGGCGGGGTCAGTTCGAAGACCATCCCGAAGGCGTCACCACGCTCTGCCAAACCTGCGCGGAAAGCTTGCTCATCGAAGCCATCAGGCTGACGAAATTCCACGCGAATGAAAAAACGACCCGAGAGCCGGTCATCAAAGGAATGGTGCTCGGTGACGTAGCAGCCCTGCTCGAACAGAAAGCGGGTCACCGCATCCACGGTGCCGAGGACGCTAGGGCAATCGGCGGTCAGAATCCATGTGTCTGGGGCGCGGCTCATAGTGCGGTGACTCCTGTAGCGAAACTAATCGTTCCCACGCTCTGCGTGGGAACGCCGCCATGGACGCTCTGCGTCCGCTTTGGGACGCGGAGCGTCCCGGGATGCATTCCCACGCAGAGCATGGGAACGATCATGTCAGGCCTGGACGCTAAGGCCGTATTCAGCGGCAGCATCCTGCAACCACAACCACCAGTAATCCGAGAAACTACGACGGATCAGCAGCTCCCAGGTGTCTTCGGCGGTATGGCGGATCATCAATTGCGACTTGGCGAACACCGTGCCGACAGCCTTGCCCACCGGGAAGTTGTTAGGGTGCACGTCATAGCTGGTGGATTTCATCAGCACCTGGCGTACGTTCGGGCCGCTGAGCTCGAGGATCTGCTGGCCGCCGCTGACGTTGACGATCTGGATGTGCAGGTCGCCCAGTGCTTCACGCAGCTTTTTCTCGGCAGCGAATTCTTCACCGGTTGGCACGATCAGCAGCCATTCATCCGGCCCCATCCATTGCAGGCTGGTTTCGCCTTTGATCACCACGGTCAGCGCGGCAGGCAGTTCCAGGCCGAGGGCCTTGTGCACGCCGGCGGCGAACGCGGCATCGTGACCATCGCCACGGATGGTCAGGTGACCGAGGAGTTTTTTCTCACGCACGATCACGCCGGCGTTCTTGCGACCCTTGCCCACCAGGCTGGCGAGGTCGGCATGATGCAGCGACGACTCGGCCTTGGCCCCGGTGGTTGGGCGTTGTTGGTAAACATTGGCTGCGGTCATAAAGCACCTTTCTTTTGTTGATCGTTCCCACGCTCTGCGTGGGAATGCCGCCATGGACGCTCTGCGTCCGCTCTTGGGACGCGGAGCGTCCCGGGATGCATTCCCACGCGGAGCGTGGGAACGATCAGTGTCAGATATTCTGGCGATCGCCTTTCGGATCGAAGAACACCGAAGAAACGATTTCCGCCTCGATCACGCTGCCGTCGGCCAGCGGTGCGAACACCCGCTCACCCATGCGCTTCAAGCCGCCCTTGACCACACCCATGGCAAACGAATAGCCCAGGGAGTTGTGCAGGTAACTGGAAGTCACGTGACCGACCATGGTCATCGGGATGGTTTGCTTGGTGTTGAACACCAGTTGCGCCCCTTCCGGCAGCCATTTGGTTGGATCGATCGGCTTCAGACCGACCAGCTGTTTGCGTTGATCACGCACGCAGTCTTCGCGGTTCATGCCACGCCAGCCGATCCACGAGAATGGTTTGGTGCGACCGACACACCAGCCCATGTTCAGGTCGTCCGGGGTCATCGAGCTGTCAGTGTCCTGACCGACGATGATGAAGCCCTTCTCTGCCCGCAGAACGTGCATGGTTTCGGTGCCGTACGGAGTCAGGTTGTACTGCTTGCCGGCCTCGACGATTTTTTCCAGCACGCCCATGGCGTAGTCGGCCTGCACGTTGACTTCGTACGACAGCTCACCGGTAAACGAAATCCGGAACACCCGCGCTGGCACACCACCGACCAGACCTTCTTTCCAGGTCATGAACGGGAAGGCTTCGTTGCTCAAGTCGATGTCGGTGACTTCGCTGAGCAGCTTGCGGCTGTTCGGCCCCGACAGGGTCATGGTCGCCCAGTGGTCAGTGACCGAAGTGAAGTACACCTTCAGCTCTGGCCATTCGGTCTGGTGGTAGATTTCCAGCCATTGCAGCACGCGAGCAGCGCCGCCGGTGGTGGTGGTCATCACGAAATGGTTGTCGGCCAGGCATGCAGTCACGCCGTCGTCGAACACCATGCCGTCTTCTTTACACATCAGGCCGTAACGGGCCTTGCCCACATCGAGCTTGGTCCAGGCGTTGGTGTAGATGCGGTTGAGGAACTCACGCGAATCCGGGCCCTGGATGTCGATCTTGCCCAGGGTCGAAGCGTCCAGCAGGCCGACGCTGTCGCGCACGGCTTTGCATTCGCGCTTTACCGCCGCGTGCAGGTCTTCACCGTTTTTCGGGAAGTACCAAGGACGTTTCCACTGACCGACGTCTTCGAATTCAGCACCGTTCTTCACGTGCCAGTGATGCAGCGCGGTGAAACGAACCGGCTCGAAGATGTGCCCACAGTGACGACCGGCCACGGCGCCGAAAGTCACCGGCGTGTAGTTCGGGCGGAACATGGTGGTGCCCATCTGCGGGATGGTCACGTTCAGCGAACGGGCGGCAATGGCCAGACCGTTGACGTTGCCGAGCTTGCCCTGGTCAGTACCAAAACCCAGCGCGGTGTAACGCTTGACGTGCTCGACCGACTCGAAGCCTTCGCGGGTCGCCAGTTCGATGGCGGCAGCGGTGACGTCGTTCTGCAGGTCGACGAATTGCTTCGGCGCACGGGCAGTGGCTTTTTCGTGAGGCACCTGGAACAGCGCCAAAGTTGGCTCTTCCAGACGGCTCAGGGCTTTGGGCAGTACGCCTTCGACCTTGCCGAAACCGGCTTCGCTGGCGGCGCGAGCACCACCTTCAAAACCATCGGCCAGCGAATCGCCGAGGCCGTAGACGCCGTTGATGCCACCGACGCACACACGTTTCTGCGGTGCTTCACCCGGTACGAAACCAAGGATGTCTTCACGCCAGATCGGCTTGCCGCCCAAGTGCGATGCCAGGTGAACCACCGGGCTGTAACCGCCGGAACTGGCGACCAGGTCGCATTCGAGCCACTCACCCGGGCTGGTCACGGTGTGTGCTTTTACGTCAATTGCGGCAACGCGAGCGGCAGTGACGTGCTTGCTGCCACGGGCCTCGATCACGGCGCTGCCGGTCAGGATGCGAATGCCTTTGGCGCGAGCCTCTTCCACCAGCGCACCGCGAGGATTGCTGCGGGCATCGGCGATGGCCACCACTTGCAGACTGGCGTCGAGCCAATCCAGCGCCACGCGGTAGGCGTGATCGTTGTTGGTCGACAGCACGAGCTTCTTGCCCGGTGCCACACCGTAACGACGAACATAAGTCGACACAGCGCCGGCGAGCATGTTGCCCGGCACGTCGTTGTTGCCGTAAACCAGTGGACGTTCGTGAGTACCGGTCGCCAGCACTACACGCTTGGCGCGAACCCGGTGGATGCGCTGACGCACCTGGCCAATCGGGGCACGGTCACCGAGGTGATCGGTGAGGCGCTCGTGAATGGTCAGGAAGTTATGGTCGTGGTAACCGTTGACCGTGGCGCGCGGCAACAGCAGCACGTCCGGGGTGTTTTTCAGCTCGGCGATGACGCTGGCGACCCACTCGGTGGCAGGCTTGCCGTCGAGGCTTTCGCGGGAATCGAGCAGGCTGCCGCCGAACTCTTCCTGCTCATCGGCCAGGATCACTCGCGCACCGCTGCGGGCAGCCGCCAGCGCAGCCGCCAGACCCGCAGGGCCAGCGCCGACGATCAGCACGTCGCAGTGCTGGTTCATGTAGTCGTAGGTGTCCGGATCGTTCTCGGTCGGCGAGCGGCCAAGGCCGGCAGCCTTACGAATGTACTTCTCGTAGGTCATCCAGAACGATTGCGGGTACATGAAGGTTTTGTAGTAGAAGCCCGGCGGCATCAGCTTGCCGCCGACCTTGCCGAGAATCCCCATCATGTCGTTGTTCACGCTTGGCCAGCCGTTGGTGCTGGTGGCGACCAAACCTTGATACAGCGCTTGTTGCGTGGCGCGCACGTTCGGGATCTGCGTGGCTTCGGTCGCACCGATCTGCAGCACAGCGTTCGGCTCTTCGGCACCGGCGGCGAAGATGCCGCGTGGGCGCGAGTACTTGAAGCTACGGCCGATGATGTCGACACCGTTGGCCAGCAGGGCTGCGGCCAGGGAGTCGCCTTCAAAGCCTTTGTAGACCTGGCCGTTGAAGGTGAAGCTCAGCACTTTGTTGCGGTCGATGCGTCCGCCGTTGGACAGGCGATTGATCTGGCTCATACCTTCTCTCCCAGAGCCGTGGCGGCCGCTTTCGGGCTGTCGGTCTTGTCGGTGAACTGCGGCTTGGCGCCGATCTTGTAGGTTTCGAGAATCTCGTAGGTCACGGTGTCACGGGTGACGTTGAAGTACTGACGGCAACCGGCGACGTGATCCCACAGCTCGTGGTGCAGACCGCGAGGGTTGTCGCGGAAGAACATGTAGTCGCCCCACTCCTCGTCGGTGCAGCTGTTCGGGTCCAGTGGACGCGGGATGTGCGCCTGGCCGGATGCATGGAATTCCTCTTCAGAGCGCAGTTCGCCACAGTGAGGACAGAAGATATGCAACATAGGGATTTCTCCTGTTAGTGGGCGACTGCTGCAGCGCCGTGTTCGTCGATCAACGCACCGCTATGGAAACGGTCGATGGAGAAAGGTGCAGCCAATGGGTGCATTTCACCCTTGGCCAGACTCGCGGCAAACACGTTGCCCGAGCCAGGTGTGGCCTTGAAGCCACCGGTGCCCCAACCGCAGTTGAAGAACATGTTCGGTACCGGGGTTTTCGAGATGATCGGGCATGCATCCGGGGTGGTGTCGACGATGCCGCCCCACTGACGGTTCATGCGTACGCGGGACAACACCGGGAACATCTCGACGATGGCCTGGATGGTGTGCTCGATCACCGGGTACGAACCACGCTGGCCGTAGCCGTTGTAGCCGTCGATACCGGCGCCGATCACCAGGTCGCCCTTGTCGGACTGGCTGATGTAACCGTGTACGGCGTTGGACATGATCACGCTGTCGATAATCGGCTTGATCGGCTCGGACACCAGCGCTTGCAGCGGGTGCGATTCGATCGGCAGACGGAAACCGGCGAGTTTGGCCATGTGGCCGGAGTTACCGGCAGTGACCACACCGACGCGCTTGGCGCCGATGAAGCCCTTGTTGGTTTCAACACCGATGCACACGCCGTTTTCCTTGCGGAAGCCGATCACTTCGGTTTGTTGAATCAGGTCCACGCCCAAGGCATCGGCGGCACGGGCAAAGCCCCACGCCACGGCATCGTGACGGGCCACGCCGCCGCGACGCTGGACGGTTGCGCCCATCACCGGGTAGCGAGTGTTCTTGGAGCAGTCGAGGTACGGAATCTCGTCGGCCACTTGTTTGGCATCGAGCAGTTCGCCGTCCACGCCGTTGAGGCGGTTGGCGCTGACCCGACGCTCGGAATCACGAATGTCTTGAAGCGTGTGGCACAAGTTGTAAACGCCACGCTGGGAGAACATCACGTTGTAGTTCAGGTCCTGGGACAGGCCTTCCCACAATTTCATCGCGTGTTCGTACAGGTGCGCCGACTCGTCCCACAGGTAGTTGGAGCGAACGATGGTGGTGTTGCGGGCGGTGTTACCGCCGCCCAGCCAGCCTTTCTCGACCACGGCCACGTTGGTGATGCCGTGTTCCTTGGCCAGGTAGTAGGCGGTCGCCAGACCATGCCCGCCACCGCCGACGATGACCACGTCATAGACCTTTTTCGGGGTCGGCGTGCGCCACATCTTCTGCCAGTTTTCGTGATGGCTGAGGGAGTGTTTGAAGAGGCCGAAGCCCGAATAGCGTTGCATAGTCATTTACTCCAAAACCGCGCTCAGCGATAAACCGGGAAGTCCGCGCACAGGGCTGCCGCATGCTTGGCGACATTGGCCTCGACATCGGCATCGCCGAGGTTGTCGAGGATGTCGCAGATCCAGCCGGCCAGTTCAACGCACTGGGTAACCTTGAAGCCGCGAGTGGTCACCGCCGGGGTGCCGATACGCAGGCCGGAGGTCACGAACGGCGACTGTGGATCGTTCGGGACAGCGTTCTTGTTCACGGTGATGTGGGCGCGACCGAGTGCTGCGTCCGCCTCTTTACCGGTGAGGCCCTGACGGATCAGGCTGACCAGGAACAGGTGGTTATCGGTACCGCCGGACACTACATCGTAGCCGCGTTTGATAAATACGCCGGCCATGGCTTGGGCGTTGTCGATCACTTGTTGCTGGTAAGCCTTGAAGCCAGGCTCCAGCGCTTCCTTGAAGCACACGGCTTTACCGGCGATGACGTGCATCAGCGGGCCGCCCTGAGCACCGGGGAACACGGCAGCGTTGAGCTTTTTCTCGATTTCTTCGTTGGCCTTGGCCAGGATCAGGCCACCACGCGGACCGCGCAGGGTCTTGTGGGTGGTGGTGGTGACCACGTCGGCGTAAGGCAGCGGGTTCGGGTACAGGCCGGCAGCGACCAGACCGGCAACGTGAGCCATGTCGACGAACAGCAGCGCACCGACCTTGTCGGCGATCTGACGGAAGCGCGGGAAGTCCAGGGTCTTGGAGTAGGCAGAGAAGCCGGCAACGATCATCTTCGGCTTGCACTCGACGGCCAGGCGCTCGACTTCGTCGTAATCGATCAGGCCGGTCTTGGTGTCGATGCCGTACTGCACGGCGTTGTACAGCTTGCCCGAGGACGACACTTTGGCGCCGTGGGTCAGGTGACCGCCATGGGCCAGGCTCATGCCGAGGATGGTGTCGCCGGCTTGCAGCAGGGCCAGGTACACGGCGCTGTTGGCCGAAGAGCCGGAGTGCGGCTGAACGTTGGCATAGTCGGCACCGAACAATTGCTTGGCGCGCTCGATGGCCAGGGCTTCGACCTTGTCGACGTGCTCGCAGCCACCGTAGTAGCGCTTGCCCGGATAGCCTTCGGCGTATTTGTTGGTCAGGCCGCTGCCTTGCGCTTCCATCACGCGCTTGCTGGTGTAGTTCTCGGACGCGATCAGCTCGATGTGATCTTCCTGGCGTTGCTCCTCGGCATTCATCGCCGCCAGCAGTGCATCGTCGTAACCCTTGATCTGGTCTTGCTTGCTGAACATCGCGTCTCTCCCAGCGGCATCTATGCGCCATTCGTCTCGGTAAGGCACTGGCGTTACGGCAGTGCCCTTTGGAAGCGATGGTATGACCGGCGCAGACAGGTCAAATGCCTATGGACGCCACGCAAAGGTGCGTTTACGACATGGCGAGAAATGGCATGCCGAACACAACCCTTGAAGCAGCCAGGATCCCCTGTGGGAGCGGGCTTGCTCGCGAATGCGGTTTGTCATCCGACACTGATGTTGACTGGCCCGGCGCATTCGCGAGCAAGCCCGCTCCCACAGGGTTATGCGAGGGCGTGGCGCAGGACTAGCAAGATAAGGAAATGCGCAGGATAGAGCGCATACGCCCAACGGCGCATCGGTGGTGGTTGAACGCCTTGGGCATGTCGCAATAGCAGCAGACCCAACAGTGGCGCAATCAGACAAGCGGCAATGCCGAGGATGGCTGCACTGTTGTGAAGTCTGGCGGAGTAATACAGCACTTGCCATTGATTGGCCGCCAGGCAGACCAGCCCCGGCAGCAGACTGAGATACCAGGGGCGGTTAATCACCAGCAACATCGCCAGCGGCATCAGCACACCGAAGAATCCGAACATCAGTCGTTCCGGGAACAGCGCCGCCAGCAACAAGGCACCCGCCGCCAATAGCCGCGGCTGAAGCATCCTGTGCTGCCAGCCACGGGCGACCAACAAACCCAGAACCAACGTGGGCAATACGTTTAAGGTTTTGAGATCAGGAATGTACATCCGGTAGGGGATTTCGCTTACAGCGCTAAACAGCAACAACCAACCGAGGTAACGCCACTGGCCGTCGGCCGTGACTGCACGGACTCGCGACAGGTTCGCCGCCATCGCCAGACAGAACCACGGGAACGCCAACCTGCCCGGCACATACAGCAGATCGATGGAGTAACCGACATATCGCAGGTGATCGAGCACCATGCTCAGCAGCGCCAGCCACTTGAGCAGATCCAGCGCCCCATCCCGTTGCGTCATGTGCATAATTGCCCGTCAACCGTGTATTTTTCTGACAGCATCATCCCGTGTGCTCTCCTGACGATCTTGGGTAAAGTGCGCACCATCATTGACCACGATGCTCTTCACCATAAGAGCCTCGACCAAGGAAGCCGGCCATGACCGACAAGAGCCAACAATTCGCCAGCGACAACTATTCCGGTATCTGCCCTGAAGCCTGGGCTGCCATGGAACAGGCCAACCACGGCCACCAGCGCGCTTATGGCGACGATGAGTGGACCGCTCGCGCGTCCGATCAATTCCGCAAACTGTTCGAAACCGACTGCGAAGTGTTCTTCGCCTTCAACGGCACCGCGGCCAACTCATTGGCCCTGTCGTCACTGTGCCAGAGTTACCACAGCGTGATCTGCTCGGAAACCGCCCACGTCGAAACCGACGAATGCGGCGCACCGGAGTTTTTCTCCAACGGCTCCAAGCTGCTCATCGCCCGCACCGAAAACGGCAAGCTGACGCCGGAGTCGATCCGCGAAATCGCCCTCAAGCGCCAGGACATCCACTACCCCAAACCCCGCGTAGTGACCCTGACCCAGGCCACCGAAGTCGGCAGCGTGTACACCCCGCAAGAAATCCGCGCCATCAGTGTCACCTGCAAAGAACTGGGCCTGAACCTGCACATGGACGGCGCACGCTTCTCCAATGCGTGCGCATTTCTTGGCTGCTCGCCAGCCGACCTGACCTGGAAGGCCGGCGTTGACGTGCTGTGCTTCGGCGGCACGAAAAACGGCATGGCGGTGGGCGAAGCGATTCTGTTTTTCAACCACAAACTGGCCGAAGACTTCGATTACCGCTGCAAGCAGGCCGGGCAACTGGCGTCGAAGATGCGCTTCCTCTCGGCGCCGTGGGTCGGGATCCTGGAAAACGACGCCTGGCTCAAATACGCCCGCCACGCCAATCACTGCGCGCAGCTGCTGGCCGAACTGGTGAGCGATATTCCTGGCGTGGAACTGATGTTCCCGGTGCAGGCCAACGGCGTGTTCCTGCAACTGTCGGAACCGGCAATCGCCGCGCTGACCGCCAAGGGCTGGCGCTTCTACACCTTCATCGGCAACGGCGGCGCACGCTTCATGTGCTCGTGGGACACCGAAGAAGAACGCGTGCGGGAATTGGCGACGGATATTCGGCACGTGATGTCGGCCTGATCGTACTGATCGTTCCCACGCTCTGCGTGGGAATGCCTCTGGGGACGCTCCGCGTTCCTGCCTCACCGCTGACGTCCCAATACCGTTGTGACGCAGAGCGTCACGGGCTGCATTCCCACGCAGAGCGTGGGAACGATCATGTAGAGACACGTCGACATTTCCCACGCTCTCTGCGGCGCTGTCCGCTAGCCCCACTACTTCACCTCCCTCACCCTAGTCATTCCCCCGCAAAGGAATGCACCCATGGGCCGAAGCCGCTACACCATCACCGAACCCGACAAACCCCATTTCCTGACCTGCACAATCATGGAATGGCTCCCACTGTTTATCCGCCCCCTACATTGTCGATCACTTGCTCAATTGCTGGCGCCATCAACAAACCCACCAAGGTCTAAAGCTGTATGGTTACGTCGTCCTGGAAAACCATCTGCATTTCGTTGCCGAAGCTCCAGACCTGAGCAAATGCCTGCGCCAGTTCAAATCCTTCACCGCCCGCCAAATCATCGACGATCTGCAAAACAAAGGCGCAGAGCGCGCGTTGCGGCGCCTGCGTTTCTGCAAACGTGCACACAAACAGGACAGGGTTTATCAGCTCTGGCAGGAAGGGTCACACGCGGAAATGGTGTACAGCGAAACTGTGATGTGCCAGAAACTGGATTACATCCACTACAACCCGGTGAAGCGTGGGTACGTAGATCTGCCGGAGCATTGGCGCTATTCCAGTGCGAGGAATTATGCAGGGATGGAGGGGCTGATCGAGATACAGCGTTGGTATTGAGGCTCATAGCCCCCCAACCTGATCGCTCCCACGCTCCGCGTGGGAATGCAGCCCGTGACGCTCTGCGTCACAACAGTGTTTGGCATTGCATCGGCGGTGAGGCAGGAACGCGGAGCGTCCCGAGAGGCATTCCCACGCGGAGCGTGGGAACGATCAGTTTCGGGGAGTTGGTCTACATTGACTGGCGAGCTGTTTCGATCCGCTCAGATAACAACAATCAGGAGCGTATGCATGTCACTACAAGGCAAAACCCTGTTCATCACCGGCGCCAGCCGTGGCATCGGGCGTGAGATTGCGCTACGGGCAGCAAAGGACGGGGCCAACATCGTGATTGCCGCGAAAAGCGCCACCCCTCACCCCAAACTGCCAGGCACCATCTTCAGCGTGGCGGCGGAAGTTGAAGCCGCGGGAGGCAAGGCGTTGGCCTTGCAGGTGGATGTGCGTGATGAAGTTGCCGTGCGCCAGGCCATGGCCGACGCCAGCGCACATTTCGGCGGCATCGATGCGCTGATCAACAATGCCGGGGCGATCAAGCTGACCGGTGTGCAACACATCGAACTCAAGCGCTTCGACCTGATGCACCAGATCAACACCCGCGCCGTGCTGCTGTGCAGCCAGGCCGCCCTGCCCTATCTGAAAAAAACCGCCGGCCACATCCTCAACCTGTCGCCGCCGCTGAATCTGGCCACCAAGTGGTTCGCCCAATACAGCCCTTACACAGTGACCAAATACGGCATGAGCATGCTGACGTTAGGCATGAGTGAGGAATTTGCCAACTACGGCATCAGCGTCAATTCCCTATGGCCACAGACCATGATCGCCACGGCTGCCATCGAGTTTCAGCTGGGGTCGCGCGAGTCGTTCAAACATGCGCGCACGCCGGCGATCATGGCGGATGCGGCTTACGCGATTCTGAGCAGCAGTGGTCGCAGCATCACCGGGCGGTTGCTGATTGATGAGGAGATTCTGCGGGAGCATGGCGTGACCGAATTCGATCATTACCGCTTTGAGCCCGACACCAAAGACAAGCTGATGCCAGACCTGTTTGTGGACTGAAATACCAACCATTGTGGGAGCGGGCTTGCTCGCGAAAGCGGTGTGTCAGGCAACATCAATGTTGACTGTGCCGCCGCCTTCGCGAGCAAGCCCGCTCCCACAGGTTCAAAACTCGATCCGCACGTCGCCCTTCGGCACGCTACAGCACGACAGGATGAACCCTTCGGCCTCGTCTTCCTCGGTAATCCCGCCGTTGTGGTCCATTTCAACCTCGCCGCCCAGTTTCATCACCTTGCACGTCCCGCAAATCCCCATCCCGCAGGCTTTCGGGATCAGCAGGCCAAGCTTGGCCGCCGCCGCATGCACGGTTTCGCCCGGCGCCACGCGAATGCTTTTGCCGGACGCGGTGAATTCCACCTGATGCAGATCCGCCGCGTCGATTTCTGGAGCATCCGCCGCTTGCTCGGCTTGCTCCACCGCATCGGCACGGGCTTCCGCTGGCGTCGCGCCGAAGGATTCCTCGTGATAACGCTTCATGTCGAAACCCGCCGCCTCAAGCATGCGCTTGACCGCGTTCATGTACGGGGTCGGGCCGCAGCAGAAGACTTCACGGTCAAGGAAGTCCGGCGCCATCAGTTCGAGCATCTTGTGGTTCAGGTAACCGCGATAACCGGCCCACGGCTCGCCCAGACCATGCTTCTCGCAGATCAGGTGCAGGCTGAAGTTATCGATCCGCGACGCCATGTGTTCCAGCTCGCGGTGGTAAATGATGTCTTTCGGTGAACGGGCGCTGTGGATGAATACCATGTCGACATTGCCGTTGGTATCGTAGAACCAACGGGCCATGGACATGCACGGCGTAATACCGACGCCGCCGCTAAGGTAGAGCACTTTCGGCGCGGGGAAGTCCATGGCGTTGAACAGCCCGACCGGCCCGTGCACCGCCAGCTCCTGGCCTTCATGCAGGGTGTCGTGCAGCCAGTTGGACACCTTGCCCCCCGGCACGCGCTTGATGGTCACCGAGAAGCTGTACGGCACCGACGGCGAGCTGGAAATGGTGTAGGAGCGCATGATCGGCACGCCGTCGATTTCCAGCTCCAGGGTGACGAACTGCCCGGGCTTGAAGAAGAACAGGATCGGCTGGTCGGCCATGAAGCAGAAGGTGCGCACATCCCAGGTTTCCTGGATGACTTTGACGCAACGGACAATGTGTCGACCATTGGCCCAGGTCTGGGTGGTTACCGGATTCAGGAAGCTGTTGGACATGCTGTTCTCCACGGCCGACTACCGGCCTTTATGTTGGCGATTCTGCGTATAGCGCAGCCCCTCCATTTACCTATCTGCGACATTCACATACTTATCGCGACCAGCCCCCAATTACCGGGGGTTGCGCGTCGGGAACAGATTGGGCCATGTCGCCCATGGATAAGGTTCTGGCGAGCGCCGGCCCCACACTCGCCCCATACCAAGACATAATCTTTACACCTTGCGTAGCAAACCTGATTAGCCACTTTCGCCGGCCACACAGAATGGCCTTGAGGATCAAATCGATGGACGTCACCGCAAAAATCAGCCTGGGCGATCCGCTGGAACCCGCACGCAAGGCCACCGCGCAGATGCTGCAAGAACGCGAGCGCACTTTCTCGCTGCCGCAGCCGTTTTACTCTGACGAGCGGCTGTTTGATATCGACATGCAGGAAATCTTTCAGAAAGAGTGGTTGATCGCCGGCATGACCTGCGAAATCCCGACCAAGGGCAACTACCTGACCCTGCAAGTCGGCAAGAACCCGATCATCGTGATTCGTGGCGCCGAAGGCGTGGTCCATGCGTTCCACAACGTCTGCCGTCACCGCGGTTCACGGCTGTGCACCAGTGAAAAAGGCAAAGTCGCCAAACTGGTCTGCCACTACCACCAGTGGACGTATGAGCTGGACGGTCGCCTGCTGTTCGCCGGTACCGAAATGGGCGCCGACTTCGACATGAAGCAGTACGGCCTCAAACCGGTGAACGTGAAAACCGCTGGCGGCTACATCTTCATCAGCCTGTCGGAAAACCCGCCGGCCATTGATGACTTCCTGTCGACGCTCAGCCATTACATGGAACCGTACGACATGGAGAACACCAAGGTGGCGGTGCAAACCACCTTGATGGAGAAAGCCAACTGGAAACTGGTGCTGGAAAACAACCGCGAGTGCTACCACTGCAACGCATCGCACCCGGAACTGCTGAAAACCCTGCTGGAATGGGACGACGTCACCGACCCGCGTGCCGACCAGGCCTTCAAGGACCACGTCGCTGCTTCGGCCGCTGCCTGGGAAGCCGAGAAGATCCCTTACGCCCACGCCAGTTTCGGCCTGCGTAACCGCATCGTGCGCATGCCGCTGCTCAAGGGCACCGTGTCGATGACCATGGACGGCAAACAGGGCTGCGCCAAGCTCATGGGCCGCATCAAGAACCCGGACCTGGGCTCGATGCGCATCCTGCACCTGCCGCACTCATGGAACCACTGCATGGGCGACCACATCATCGTGTTCACCGTGTGGCCGATCAGCGCTCAGGAAACCATGGTCACCACCAAGTGGATCGTGCACAAGGATGCGGTCGAAGGTGTGGACTACGACGTGGAGCGCATGCGCCAGGTCTGGGATGCGACCAACGACCAGGACCGTCGCCTGGCCGAAGAAAACCAGCGCGGCATCAACTCCACCGCGTACCAGCCAGGGCCTTACTCCAAGACCTATGAGTTTGGCGTGGTGAACTTTGTGGACTGGTACAGCGAGCGGTTGCTGAACAACCTTGGGGCCGAGCCTGCGCCGTACCTCAAAGGCGTTCCGGTTCAGGGCTGATCTGTCACGCTGATCGTTCCCACGCGCAGCAAAGGAATGCCTCAACGGACGCTCTGCGTTCTGCTTCTGGGACGCAGAGCGTCCCGGGCTGCATTCCCACGCAGAGCGTGGGAACGATCAATGGGCTGACGAAGACCACCGCACCGACCCATCCTCGCCAATAAACGTCTCTTCGATGTTTTCCCCCACCAGCCGCACCTTCACATAACCGTTCAACACCCGATCCGGGTACGCCTCGTCCCGCGCATTTTGCGTTTCCGACCACAGCACCCGCGCATGCCCGCTCAGCTCGCTGGCATTGCCGTAGGGAATCGCCCCATGCCCGGCGCAGCGCGCATGCAACCCGCCTTGAGCGGCGTAGCAGATGCCGTTGTGCAAATGCCCCCAATACCAGTAATCCGGCTCGCGGCCCAAGGCATCGCAGACGGGTTGATACAGCGCGGTCTTGTTGTGCCCGGAAATGTCGAAGCCCTGGTGATGACTGAGCACCATGATCTTCTTGCGTAGGGGCAGGCTTTTCATCCAGTCGATCTGCGGTTGGTTCAGGGTGCCATCCATGTACAGGTTCATGGCGTCCGAGGCATACGCCGTGTCGAGGCCGATCACCAGCCAATCATCGTTGTACAGCGCGAAGTAACTGGTGCCCTGCTGCGCCGGAAAACGCTTGGCCAGTTCCTTGAAATAGCCGTGGGCGCCGCTGTACATCTCGTGGTTGGAATTGAGAGTGAAAGAGCCCTGCGTGCCCATCGGCCAGCCGGCCATGTCCACGTCTTCCTGGGAATGGGTGCCGGCGTAATACACATCCCCCAGGTGAATGGTGAAATTGGCCCGGGCCAGTTGCATCTGATTCGCCACCGCCACCGCCGGGGCATGGCTGTCGAACGGTCCGGTGCCCCAGTCGCCGGCGATCGCCAGGGTCACGTCGCGATCCATTTTCACCAGTGCCGGGTCAGTGGCAAACGGCGCGTGATGCCGCAGGTTTTCGATCCATTTCAGCAGGGCCTCACTCCATAACAGGTCGAGCAGTTCCCATTTGCGGCAACCGAGCAGACTGCCGTCCTTCAGCACTCGGGTTTGTAGCTCATCCACCGATTGCGGCAACGGACTGGCATTGCCGATGCGCAGGATCGACAAACCATGGGCCAACTCCCACGGCACGCCCGGCTGATCGTCCGGTAACTCGCCGTGCTTGAGCACGTACTGCGCCTGATCGTGGCCGCGTTTGAGCAGAGCAATGATGGCTTCGAACTCCTGGGGTTCGAGCTCACTGACAAGCTTCATCCAGGCCATTTCCACGCGCGTGAGCAAACCATGCAGCCGCACTTTGACCTTGTCGTACTCGTGTTCCCAATGACTGACCAATGACATGTCGCTTTCCTCCATCCGTAGTGGAATTACAGGGTTTTCATGAACTCGATGAGCGCCCGCTTATCGAGTTCCGACAGTTGCGTGCCGTACAGGTGGCCGCCGTTGTGGTTGCCCTCCAGACGGGTGTCGTACTTGAAGTCCGCCGAGGCCTTCATCTGCTGGCCACTGGTGACGAAGCCGACTTTGTCCTGGTCGTACACATCAGAGCCGGTGAAGAACACCAGCGGTCTTTTTTCCGGTGGTTGGAGCAAGTCCCACAGGGTCGGTACCGAACCGTTGTGCAAGTACGGTGCGCGCAACCAGACGCCGTCGGTGGGCGTGTTGCTGTAGCTCTGGGTCTTGCGATAGGCGCCAAAGTCGAACGGCGATTTCTTGAAGCCATGGAAAGCCGTCACTAAACCTGTGGTGAACGAGTTCAGCCGATGGGGATCGGTGCCCAGTTCATCAATGCTGGTGGTGACCTGACCGGTGTCGGTGCGGCCGAAATCATGGCAACCGGCGCAGTTGTTTTCCCAGACCGGTTTGCCCCGCGCGACTTTGGCCTGATCCAGCGCGAACGGCCACGCCGGCGCCTTGTGGCCCAGCAACCAGTTGGTCACTCGATTGAAGCTGGCCGGCAACACCGACTCCGGCGTTGCGCCCACGGCCATGGCCGCCGCGTAGTTACGCTCATGGATGTCGTTGTTGTTACCGTCCCAGTGCAGGTACAGCGACTCCCGAGGCTTCTGGTTCCACACTTGCGGCAAGTCGACGGTGCCGATGGTCGAGTCATCCGGGAAGCCGAACACCACCATTTTCGTCGGGTTGAAGGTGTCGGTGCGCCCCGGCCCTTGCGGTGCGCGCAGACGTTGCCAGGCATAGGCCTGTTTCTGCTTGACCAGCGCGCTCGTGGCCATCGGAATGATCACGTAGCGGTTGTACAAGCGCTCGAAAAACCCGAGCTGGAACTTGCTGTTGATTGCCGTCATCACCGCATCAGGGGTGAATTTCGGATCGCTGGCGCAATTGTAGGCGAACCACTGGAAGGCCTGCAGTTGCAGGGTATTGGCCGGCGCGGTGGCCACCGGGATGGCGACGTCGCTGGTATTGGCCCGGTAGGAACCGGTGTGGCACAGGGCGCAGTTGGGCTCCACGGTCGGGTAGCCGATCTGCCGCTTGGCCATGCCGATCGGCAGGTCCTTGCCGTTCTCGTAGAGGAAACCGAAAACTTCGTAACCACCGGGTTTCGGCAGTTTATCCGGGCACATCTGCGGTAACACGGCGAACAGGTAATAGGGAATCCGCGCTTCGATGCCCAGGCCGATGGCGCCGTATTTGTAGTGGTCCTCATCGGAGGCGTACTGCTCTGCCGGCACCACCCGCAGCATCTGGTACCAGGTTTCGTAGCCGATAAACCCCAGCGCCAGCACCACGACCAGCGTGGCGACCTTGAAGCTGTGCCGCTGCCAGCGTCGCGCCCAGGCTGCGCGCCACGCATGCCAGCCGTCGCGAAGTAACGCCAGGGGCCGATTGGCCGGCGCGCTGCCCAGGTACAGCAGAACCCCGAGGATCAGGAACATGCTCAGATCACCCAGCAGCATCGGCACGAATACCTGGGCCTGGTTGCTGGTGTTGATCAGGTAGATCCAGAACGCCACGGCGACCAGTCGCGACAACACGCACAGCCACGAATGCACCACGTATCGTGGTGCATTGAAGCCAGACGGCATGTAGAACAGGCTGATCCCCACCAGCAGCATGCCGGCGTTTTCCAGCCACGGATCGGAGAGTTGCGGCGGCATCCCGAGCATCGAAGTCAGCAACGCCGGCGCGAACAGCGCCGGAATCGCGAAGACCATATTCATCACGATGCCTAGCCAGATGAAGCGTTGAAACCAGCGGATGTAACTGTCCATATTTTTTCCCCAGATCGTTCCCACGCTCCGCGTGGGAATGCATCCCGTGACGCTCTGCGTCACACAAGCGGACGCAGAGCGTCCATGGCGGCATTCCCACGCAGAGCGTGGGAACGATCAGCTAGCCGAGGGCGGTTTTCTCCAGGTGTTGCAGGATGATCGGGTACACATCGACCACCGCATTCTTGCCGAACATGCAGTCGATATGCCCGTAACCCGGCACCACATGCCGGCTGTAGCGCTCCGGTCCATGGGCTTTGCACACGCGCTCATAAGTCTTGAGCGTGCTTTCCGGCAGGTAGCACTGGTTGTCTTCGCCACTGATGAAGCAGATCGGCATGGTCAACCGGTCGAAGTGCGGCATGTAGACGTCCTGGCCCTTGAAGTCCACCAGATGACCTTTACGCAGGATCAACGCCAAGTGCTCGAAGGTCTGCATGTTCGACTCACCGAACAACTCATGCAGGTTGTCATGCAGGGTTTCGTTGAGCGTGTCGTGGCGGTACAGCGACGCGTACATGAAGGTGATGCGATGGCACACCGGGTTGGTGCAGTAACCCTGAGCCTCGATGCGGGCATACCCGTTGAGGGCTTTGTCGTAAAGCTTGTTGAACCAGCTCTCCTTGTTGTCGGCATACGCGGTGAGGGATTTGATGCCGATGGCGTCGAGCATCCCTGGAAGGTGCAGGCCGGCCTTGAGCCCCGTTGCCGTGGCGACCACCGTATCCGCGGCAATTTGCGAACACACCACCGAACGCACCCCCTGCAACCCGGCCAGCAGCGACATGAAGAAAGTCGTCGCCCCGTAGCAATGCACCACGCATTGCACGTCCGCCGCCTTGGTCGCTAGCTGGATCTGCGCGATGGCAGCCTTGAAGTCGTACTGCGCAATCTGATCGCCGTTCCATTCGTGCTTGCTGGCCGGTATCAGAATGCTGACCCGGAAATCCAGCAGCCAGACGTCGTACTCGTGCTTGCACAAGAACTCCAGCAGGTTGGTCTGGATGGTGTCGGTGGAGAAAATATTCGAGCCCACGCCCAAGCCATGCACCAGCATCACCGGCCCTTTGCCGCCACCCTGATAGCGGGTCAGGCGTAGCTGTACGTTGTCTTCGGTCTGGAAGAACTGCACGCTCGGGATCGGCGCATCCAATGGGCGTTTCTGCCGCGCAGGTGCGTCAGGGTTGAAGTAGATGTCACCCGCGAACACCCCGCCGTAGCTCTCCCACAAGATGCCGGCGAAGAACTTGCCGAACCGCGCCAGACCGTCGATGCGCTCGCGTTCGTTGCGCGCGTTGAGCACCTTCATGGTGGTCATCTGCTTGGCGAAATCGGCTGGATGGATGTGCATCACCCCCGAACCCAGCACTTCACCGGTCTTGTCCGACCCGCGATACAGCGTCACGTAGAGGGTGCTGGTGTCGTGCCAGACGTTCAGCACGCCGTTGTCTTCGGGCACGGTTTTGAACGCGCTGAAGTAATAATCGCTGCCGTCCTCGGCGGTCAGTTTCATGTCGTAATTCATGTGCCGTACGCCGACCTGTTCCTGATACTCCTCGAACAGGTTGAATACGCCATTGCTGGCGGTCAGCGGTTCCGGTGACAGACCCGGCGCATTGAGCGTGCCGACCAGCGTCGCAGCGTGTTCCGGCTCCTTGATCATGCGGTTGAGGTCGTTGGCGGTGATGGTCAGGGTGAACTCGATCGGCGAGTTCTCCGACTCGCCGCGTTTGGCCGCCGCTTCGTAGAGCTTGAGATCAGTGCCTTGAGGCTGAGTGAAGTCCTTGGAGAAATAGCCCTTCATGGTTTCGGTGAACTGCACGCCGAGGGTCGGTGGCGCCACCTGTTTGCGCGGTGCCGAGGGCAGCGTGTAGTCGATGTGCCAACCGCGATCGGCCGCCAGCAGGCCCATGTTGCGCTCGCTCACGGCGGAGATGGTCAGCAGCGGATTGACCGCCAGGGAAGTCGGAATCACCGCACCGTCGGCCACATACAACCCGGCATAGACATTGGTGCCACTGGCGCTGCTGAACACCTGTCCCTTGTGGTTGACCACCCCCTGCTCCGCGTCCTCGCCCATTACACAGCCGCCCAACGGGTGAACGGAAACGATGCTGTGTTTGAGCAGCTCGGTCCAGATCGGGTTCTCGACCCAGATCCCGCCCAACGCCTTGGTGCTCTGGTGCAGCCGGTCGTTGCCAATCTTCACGTTTTCCTGCTCGCCAACACCCGGCCAGTCGATGCGCAGCTGATCCTTGCTGTCGAGCACCATGCGCCCCTTGCCGTCGTCGTGGCTCATGATCAGGTAGGTCTGCATGTTGTGCAGGGCGCCATGATATGGGCCGCGCAGAAAGCTTTCGGTTTCGCGCTCCGCGTACTTGAGCTTGCCGGTGAAACTGTCGTCGGTGGGCTTGCCGATCAACCCGGCGAACGCGGCCATGCTCGGCACCATGGGCCGGCCTAGCGCGCCGGGGATCGAGCCTTCTTCGATGACCATGCGGCTGCGCCAGTCGCCTTCGGTGCGCAGGTCGATGATCGAGGTGATGCACGGGCCGACCGGTTTCATTTCACTGGCCGGATGCGCGCCGAAACCGATGCCGTTGATCGCTTGGTCGCAGTTGTGGCCAAAGCCAAGGATGTCACCGTTGCCGCTCATGTTCTCGCCAAGCTGATTGGACGTCGACAAGCCTTTGTCCCGAGAGCGCAGGAGGATTTCGGTGGAGCCCAGGGTG
Organism: Pseudomonas sp. PDM09; assembly: GCF_014852305.1. Taxonomy (NCBI): domain Bacteria; kingdom Pseudomonadati; phylum Pseudomonadota; class Gammaproteobacteria; order Pseudomonadales; family Pseudomonadaceae; genus Pseudomonas; species Pseudomonas sp. PDM09. Next base: position 138,465 of record NZ_JACVBI010000006.1, read on the forward strand.
CCCGCCGACACCACGACAATGTCAGCTTTGACGAACAGCGTCGGTGCCGAGAACTTCTCACGGCCACTGTCCAGGTATTGGAAGTGCACGATCCAGCCGTCGCCGTCGGCGTCGCGCTCCAGATGCCGAACCTCGGCCTGGCAGAAAATCTCCGCGCCGTGATTCCAGGCGTCCGGCAGGTAATTCATCAGCGTGGTGTTCTTGGCCTTGTTGTTACAGCCCGACACGCAGTCGCCGCAGTGGTTGCACGGTAATTGCTCGACGCCGACGTGGTTGAGGTTGTTCGGCAGTTTGTCGAAGGTCACGTTGATCGGCGGCTTGTAGAAATGCGCCCCTTGCTTGAGGTAGTCCGCAGATTTTTTGTTGGCTTCAAGTTTCGGCAGCACCGGAGAGGTGCTTGGGTAGGGATTGGGCTTGAGCATCTCCCGAGCCCGGGCGTACCCATCCTTGAGCAGCGTGTCGCGGTGTTCACGCACCGCCAGCGGCCAGCGTGGATCGTCGAACACACCAGGTTCCGGTTCCAGCGCAACGTTGGCATTGATCAGCGACGTGCCGCCCAGGCCGCAACCGACCACCACGTTCTGCTGGGCGTTGACGTGCAGGTCGAACAACCCGGTGCGCGAACCGATGTGCCCGTCCGGGTCATGGACTTGCAGCTCTTCGGTGGCCGCCAGCATCGTGTTGGGGTATTCGCCGGGCTGGATTTCCCGGCCCCGCTCCAGCAGGCACACCCGCTTGCCGGCCCGGGACAGGCGCGACGCCGCGATCCCGCCGCCGTAGCCGGAGCCGATGACGATCACGTCGTAATGTTCCTTGATGTCACTGATGGGGGTGGCGATCCGTGTCATGGGTCATTTCCTCTCAGGCAGATGGGCAACTCTGTGGTTGCCTGCAATCGATAGACGAACAAACGCCTGGTCACCGGGCACGGTCGGGCCTCAATGGCAGCGGCGTCAGGGTATGGGGAAAGGCTTCAGGCGCTATAGGCGAGCGCGCTGATTGGTGGCGCGACGGTGAATCCGTTTACGCAGCAAGGTGGCGGGTGTCGGTACACAGGTCACGCAGGGGTTTGGGTGCGAGCGATGTGGCTGGCTATCCATCACGCGTTCTCCCTGAACCAGATGTGGATAAGTGACGGCTGTCCTTGTGCCATGAGAGTGAAGACAGGCGACAGATCGAAGTCAAGAAGGGCCTTAGAACTGTATGAAATCTGATCTATCGCGTTGTAGCCTATAGGGGCTGTGGCTTGCAGGGTTTAGCGAACAAGTTATCCACATCTCCACCCACAGCTATTGGGGACAACTGTGGACGAGAGCCCAAATTCATTCACAAAAAATGAAGAAAAACCGTGACTTATCCGGAAACAGGGTTTTATGCAGGCACCGATCGTTTTTTGATCAGAAGTGCGCAGGGCACGGTTTATATGACGTGTAGAGGATGGCGAACACCTTATCCACAGAAGCGCCAACAGACTTTGGGGGCAACTTTGCAGGCTCTGTGGAAAACCGCTGAAAGCCGTGAGAATTCGGGGTTTGCGGGAGGATTAACGAGGGAAAACGACGAATTGAACATTATTTGATCAACTCACTGAAAGCCACGGTTTATATAGCCTGTGGCGGACAGCGAACATCTTATCCACAGAAGCGCCAACAGAGATTGGGGGCAAGTATCGACGTGTGAGCAACCTTACTCTGTGGAAAAAGCTCGAAAAAACCGTGGGTTAGGCTGGTTGTTTTTTGTACGGAGGGCTGGAGGGCTTGCTGGGTATGGGGTGTAGCGAGGCGCGAACATGTTATCCACAGAAGCGCTAACAGGGATTGTGGGTAACCACAGTGACTTGTTGGTGTGCACACAATCGATGATCGACATAGAACCCGTGTGGGAACGGGCTTGCTCGCGAAGGCTGACTGACATTCAACATCGATGTCGACTGACCCGCCGCTTTCGCGAGCAAGCCCGCTCCCACACGAACAGGGCTCAGCCTTAAGGCCGATACATCAAATAAGCCTCACCCGTAACCCGAATCATTGGGTGGGGCGTAATCTGGCAGGTATCGACGATCCGGAAGCCATGACGCTCATAAAACCGCCGGGCGCCAGTGTTCGCCGAGTAGTCGATCAAGCTCAAGCCGTTGAGCCCCAACCGGTTGGCACGGTCGTAGGCGTAGGCGAGGAATTGTTTGCCCAAGCCCTGATTGCGCCAGCCCTCATGCAGGGCCAGGCTCGAAATATAAAGGGTGTCGGGGATTTCCATCGTGGCATACGGCGCCAGGACCGGGTCGGTCACGGGAGCGGCTTGAGGATCGTGGCGCATCGCGTAGCTGTGCAGCATGCCGATGACCTTTCCTTCGGCCTGCGCGATCAGGCAGTTCTGATAGGAGAAATCCACGTCTTCACGGGCGTAACGAGTGGCACCCACTTCCAGCAGATCTTGCCCGGGCTGCGCCAGTTGGCTCCAGATGTAATCCGAAGCACCCTCTGATGAAATCTGGAACAAACGGGCGATCTCGCGCGCATCCGTGCGCAATGCCGGACGAAATTCAACAGCCATTATTTCCCCATAAACTTCGGTGAGATGATTTTCAGGTTCTGCGTTTCCGGTATTTCACCCGTTCGGGCACGAGCACTCTGTGGGAGCGGGCTTGCTCGCGAAAGCGGTGTGTCAGTCAACGATGATGTTGAAGCTGATGACCCCTTCGCGAGCAAGCCCGCTCCCACAGGTTTTGTGTTTGTCCAGGTTTAGCGAACCACGCCTTCTTCAATCAACAACTTGAGAATGGCTTCAGCGCCCGCCTGCGCGGTCACGCCCTTGAGTACTTGCCCGCCTCCGCCACTGGCCTTGGCTGTCGCGGCTTTCATGCGGTCTGCACCACTCTTGGCCTTGATCACTTTCAAGCGTTTGGGCCGTGGCTTGGCCGGTTGCAGCGTGGCCACCGCCAGCAGTTCATCGTCGATCACTTCGACTTCATCCGCCTGCAACACCCCGCGCCGCGCCGGGCCGTAGGCACTCTGCCGAGGCTTGGGCGCCGCGTTATCCACAGTCGCCAGAAACGGCAGGCGTACTTTCAAGCGCCGACGCTGCCCGCGCGGCAAGGCCTGCAGCACCAGCGCCGAACCGCCGTCGATGGATTCGACCTGCGCCAACCCCACCACCAGCGGCCAGCCAAGGCTTTCCGCCAGCAGGAACGGCAACATGCCCGAGCCTTCGCCGGTTTCCGCCTGGCTGCCGGTCAGCACCACTTGCGCCCCGGCATCACGCAAATACGCGGTCAACGCAGGCAGCGCGTCAGCACCTTCCGGTTGTTCCAGCACATGCAGCTGCTCCAGGCCCATGCCCAGATAAGCGCGCAATGCCGGTTCGGCGACGTCGCCGGCATGCAGCACTTGCAGGTTATCCCCAGCCAGTTGCAGGCCCAGTTCAACCGCTCGTGCATCCTGCTCGGCGCGGCGTGGCCGGCCGGAGGTCGGGTGGGCGCCGATGGACACCAGGCTGATGATTTTCGTGCTCATAACCCTTTCCTTTCCTTAAGCCGCATCGCGCTTGGCTTCATTGCGGTAAGCCTCTACCGCATCGATCAAGGCTTGAAGAATCTCGGCGCTCTCACCGATCACCGACAGGTCGGCCCGTTTGATCATGTCGCAGCCAGGATCGAGGTTGATCGCCACCACCTTGTCGCAGGCACCGATGCCTTGCAGGTGCTGGATCGCGCCGGAAATGCCCACCGCCACGTAAACCCGTGCCGTCACCCAAGTGCCAGACGCACCGACCTGACGGTCGCGGGCCATGAAACCGTCGTCCACCGCCACTCGCGACGCACCTTCGGTCGCGCCCAATGCCTCGGCCGTCCTGTGGAAAAGTCCCCAGTCCTTGACCCCGTTGCCGCCCGAGAAGATGAACTCTGCTTCGGCCATCGGAATCGCCGCCGGGTCCACCGCCACTGCGCCCAGATCTTCGATCCGCGACAGGCTGCGTGCGACCGCTGTGGATAACTCCACTGGCAAGGCTTCGTGACGGGTTTCGCTGACCGGTTCGGCGCATTCGACGGCAGCCAGGATCAAGCGTGCCACCGGACGTGCAAGATCCTGCAAACCAGCACCGGCACGGCCGATGCATTCCTGATCCTTGACCTGCCAGACCCGCGTGGCCGGGCGTTCGCCCAGTGCCGCGGCAAAGCGTCGACCCAATTCGCCGCCACCGCTGCGGCTGTCCGGCAGCAACCAGTGGCGGGGGCTGAACTGGTTATCCACAGCCCGCAGGCCCTGGACGCGTTGTTCCGGTGCATAACCGCTGAATTCGTCGCCCTCAAGCACCAGCAAGCGATCCACGCCAGCCGTAGCGAAGGCGTTTTCCTTGTGCTCACCGAAGACCACCGCCAGTACCGCGCCGTCCTTGCCGGCCAACTGATGGGCCAGGCCGAGCAAGTCGCGGTCGTGGCTGCTCAAGCGGCCGCCGACCATGTCCGGCACCACGCTGATGTAGAACGCAGGTGCAGCCACTTGATGCAGCGGCAATTGCACTTCAACCGCCGCCGAGCGTTTGGTCGCCCCGCCCTGCTGAGCGCCGCTGCGGTCGATTCGCTTGATGCCGTTGGGGCCGATAAAACCGATCCCGTGAGGGTTCTTGCGGATGACACCGTTAGGCCCCATCCAGCTGTGTTGCGCCGGTTGCATGGCCGCGTGCAGCGGGTGCAGACGGTTGCGGGCGATCCATTCGGCGCGTGGGTCGCGGCGGATAATGTCGCTCATCAATGCACCTCCGCAGGTTCACGTTTGGCCGGTGCCGAAGGCTTTCCCGGCGCGGCGTCTTCGAGCAAGGCGTCGGCCACCAGTTCGGCGATGTCCTTGATTAATGGACGCGGTTCGACCACGCCTTCGAGCATCGCGGTGCACTGTGGGCAACCCACGGCCACCAGTTCGGCTCCGGTTTCGCGGATGTCTTCCATGCGCATGTCGGGGATCCGCTGCTTGCCTGGAATGTCGGTGATCGGTGCACCGCCACCGCCGCCGCAGCAGCGCGAACGGAAACCGGAGCGTTGCATTTCCTTGATCTCGATGCCCAGGGCGCGCAGTACTTCGCGCGGTGCCTCGTATTCGCCGTTGTAGCGACCGAGGTAGCACGGGTCGTGATAGGTCACGCTGCTGCCTTTGTGCTGGCCCAGGTTCAGGGCGCCTTCGCCAATGATCTCCGCCATGTAAGTGCTATGGTGCTGCACGAGGTAGTTGCCGTCGAAGGCGCCGTATTCGTTTTTCAGCACGTGGAAACTGTGCGGGTCGCAGGTGACGATGCGGTTGAAGCTGTATTTGGCCAAAGTCTGGATGTTGCGCTTGGCCAACAGTTGGAAGGTCGCTTCATCGCCCAGGCGTCGTGCCACGTCACCACTGTCACGCTCTTCAAGCCCCAGCACCGCAAAGTCGACCTTGGCCGCTTTCAGCACTTTGACGAAGGCACGCAAGGTGCGCTGGTTGCGCATGTCGAAGGCACCGTCGCCGACCCAGAACAACACGTCGGTGGATTTCTTCTCGCTGAGCAGGTTCAGGTTCAAATCCGCCGCCCAGTTCATCCGCCCGCCCGGCGCGAAGCCGCCAGGGTTATCGGTGGCGATCAGGTTTTCCAGGACTTCGGCGCCCTTGTTCGGGGTCGCGCCTTTTTCCAGGGTCAGATGGCGGCGCATGTCGACGATGGCGTCGACGTGCTCGATCATCATCGGGCATTCCTCGACGCAGGCACGGCAAGTGGTGCAGGACCACAGGGTTTCAGCGTCCACCAGACCGTTGACGATTGGTTGATGCGGATTGCCACCGTGTTCGCCAATTGCTTTGCCTGGATAAGGGCTACCAGCGAATTTGGCATCGGTGCCACCGGCCAGGCCAACGACCATGTCCTGAATCAGTTTTTTCGGGTTCAGTGGCTGGCCGGCGGCGAACGCCGGGCACGCGGCTTCGCATTTACCGCACTGCACGCAGGCGTCGAAGCCGAGCAGTTGGTTCCAGGTAAAATCCTTAGGTTTTTCCACGCCCAGTGGCGCGTTCGGGTCATTCAGATCCAGCGGCTTCAAACCGGTGGAACGACCACCACCAAAACGCTCGGCGCGACGGTGCCAGGCCAGGTGCAAGGCACCGGCGAAGGCGTGCTTCATCGGCCCGCCCCAGGTCATGCCGAAGAACAGTTCGCTAACGCCCCACAGCACACCGACGCCGAGGATCGCAGCCACCACCCAACCACCGAAGTTTTCCGGAAGGATGCCGGCGACCGGCAGGGTCAGCAGGAAGAACGATGCCGAGAACGCCATCAGGCTTTTCGGCAGGCGCATCCACGGGCCTTTGGACAAGCGGGCCGGTGGGTTGCGACGGCGCAGGAACATAAAGATCGCGCCAACAAACATCACCGCCGACATCAGCAGCAGTGCATAACCGAGGATGCGGTTATGCAGGCCAAAACCATGCACCACAATCGCCAGCACAATGGACGCCACCGCACCACCGGCCGTAGCGACGTGGGTGTTGGCGATGTATTTGTCCCGCGCGACGACATGGTGCAAATCGACCATGTAGCGTTTGGGCATGGCGAACAGGCCACCGATCAGGTCGACTTTCGACGCCCGGCCCTGACGCCACATTGCCACCCGCCGCAACGCGCCCAGGACAGCCAGGCCCAAGGCAGCGAACAACAGGATTGGAAGAAGGGTGTTCAACATGTGGAGCTCCCACGGGACTCATTGATCGTTCCCACGTTCTGCGTGGGAATGCCTCACCGGACGCTCTGCGTCCGCTTTTGAATGTGACGCGGAGCGTCACGGGCTGCATTCCCACGCAGAGCGTGGGAACGATCAGCTCACCGGCTTAGAAATCCTTGCACAACCGCAACGCGTCATAGATCGCCGCGTGGGTGTTGCGCTGGGCCACGCAGTCGCCGATACGGAACAGCAAGTAGCCGTCGCCCGCCTGGCTCAACGAAGGTTGTGGCTTGATCGCGAACAGGGCTTCGATGTCCATCTGGCCTTTGTTGCGCGAGCCTTCCTTCATGGCGTAGTAGATTTCTTCGTCCGGACGCACGCCGTTTTCGACGACGACTTGGTCCACCACCCGCTCCTCTTTGGCGCCGGTGTATTCGTTTTCCAGCACCGCCACCAGCTTGTCGCCTTCGCGGTAGACCTTCTCCAGCATCATGTCGCCGGTCATGATCACTTCTTTGGGGTACATGCTGCGGTAGTAAGTCGGGAACGACGTACCGCCGATGGCCACGCCCGGTTTGATGTCGTCGGTGACGATCTCGACCTGGCTGCCCTTGTCGGCGAGGAAGTCAGCCGTCGACATCCCGGTGAACTCGCAGATGGTGTCGTAGACCAGCACGTTCTTGCCCGGTGCGACCTTGCCATCGAGGATGTCCCAGCTACTGACCACCAGGCCTTCAGCCGCGCCCCAATGTTCGTTCTGTTCCAGGAACGGATGACCGCCAACGGCGAGCACCACCACGTCCGGACGCAGGTCGAGAATGGTCGCCGCATCCGCCGCCACGCCCAGGCGCAGATCGACTTTCAAGCGCGCCAGTTCCAGCTGGAACCAGCGAGTGATACCCGCGATCTGGTCCCGTTGTGGAGCTTTCGACGCGGTGGTGATCTGCCCGCCGATGAATTCTTTTTTCTCGAACAGGGTCACGTCGTGGCCACGTTCGGCCGACACGCGAGCCGCTTCCATCCCGGCAGGACCGGCACCGACCACCACGACTTTGCGTTTCACGCCGGTCGATTTCTCGATGATGTGCGGCACGCCCATGTATTCACGGGAAGTCGCGGCGTTCTGGATGCACAAGACGTCCAGGCCCTGGTACTGACGGTCGATGCAGTAGTTGGCGCCGACGCATTGCTTGATCTGGTCGACCTGACCCATTTTGATTTTGGCAATCAGGTGCGGGTCAGCAATGTGGGCGCGGGTCATGCCGACCATGTCGACGTAGCCGCCTTCCAGAATACGGGTCGCCTGGTTCGGATCCTTGATGTTCTGCGCGTGCAAAACCGGGGCCTTCACCACTTCCTTGATACCGGCGGCCAAATGCAGGAATGGCTCCGGTGGATAACTCATGTTCGGAATAACGTTGGCCAAGGTGTTGTGGGTGTCGCAACCCGAGCCCACGACGCCGATGAAGTCGATCATGCCGGTGTCGTCGTAGTACTTGGCGATCTGCTTCATGTCCTCGTGGGACAAGCCGTCCGGGTGGAACTCGTCACCGCACAGACGAATGCCGACGCAGAAGTCCGGACCGACTTCCTTGCGCACAGCCTTGATCACTTCCAGGCCGAAACGCATGCGGTTTTCGAAGCTGCCGCCCCATTCATCGGTACGCTTGTTGACCCGCGGGCTCCAGAACTGGTCGATCATGTGCTGGTGCACGGCAGACAGCTCGACGCCGTCCAGGCCACCGGCCTTGGCCCGCGCGGCTGCGCTTGCGTAGTTGCCGATCACCCGCCAGATTTCTTCCGGCTCGATGGTTTTGCAGGTCGCGCGGTGCACCGGTTCACGGATGCCCGACGGCGACAGCAGGGTTGGCCAATGCTCGCCGTCCCAGCGCGAGCGTCGGCCCATGTGGGTAATCTGGATCATGATCTTGGCGCCATGCTTGTGCATGGCATCGGCTAGGTTCTGGAAGTGCGGAATGATCCGGTCGTCGGCCAGGTTGACCGACTTCCACCAGCCTTGGGGGCTGTCGATGGCCACGCTGGAGGAACCGCCGCAAATCGCCAGGCCGATCCCGCCCTTGGCTTTCTCTTCGTAATACTTGACGTACCGGTCGGTGGTCATGCCGCCGTCGGTGGCGTAGACCTCGGCGTGCGCGGTGCTGAGCACGCGGTTGCGGATGGTCAGTTTGCCGATCTGGATCGGCTGGAACATTGCTTCGAAAGCCATGGCGGGGTCCTCGACTTACAACGGCTTGACGGTGAACAAACCGTCGTCGTGGCCTTCTTCGGAGCCACCGTAGACTTGTTCGGCGACAGTGCGGATCTTGCTGCCGCGAGCGGCCAGGATCTGGTCCATGGCACCGGCGAACCAGCCAGTGAACATGTAGTCGACCTTGCGCCCGACCTTGCCGTACACGTAGACAAATGCGGAGTGTTCGAGCTTGACGCTGGCGGTGCCTTTGTCGAGGTCGATGTCCTGAATCTTGAACAGGCCCCAGCCGCGTTGCGACAGACGCTTCATGTAGTGCTCGAACACTGCAACGCCTTCCAGGCCGTGGCATTCAGCTTCTTTTTCACACCAGTGCCAGGCGGACTTGTAGCCGGCCTTGTAGAGGATTTCAGCGTAGGCGTCGGCGCCCAGCACTTCCTCGATGCCCATGTGGTTGTTGACGAAGAAGTGACGCGGCACATACAGCATCGGCAGGGCGTCGGAGGTCCAGACACCGGTTTCGCTGTCGACTTCGATTGGCAATTGCGGGGCGATCTTGGCCATAGAAACTTAACTCCAGAAAATTCGTTGTGTTGCCCCTGGCACGGACGGCCGGGGGAAAGGATTCAGAAATGCGGTGGCTTATTCGCCCCAGACGTCTTTCAGGACATTCACCCAGTTCTCGCCCATGATCTTGCGCACCACCCGCTCGGAATGGCCGCGCTTGAGCAGGGTCTCGGTCAGGTTCGGGAACTCGCCCACGGTGCGGATGCCCAGCGGGTTGATGATCTTGCCGAAGCTGGTCAGACGGCGGGCGTAGCCCTTGTCATGGGTCAGGTATTCGAAGAAGTCCTGGCCATGGCCCTGGGTGAAGTCGGTGCCGATGCCGATGGCGTCTTCGCCGACGATGTTCATGGTGTATTCGATCGCTTCGGCGTAGTCGTCGATGGTCGAATCGATGCCCTTGGCCAGGAACGGCGCGAACATGGTCACACCCACGAAACCGCCGTGATCAGCGATGAACTTCAGTTCTTCATCGGATTTGTTGCGCGGGTGTACTTTCAGACCCGACGGCAGGCAATGGGAGTAGCAAACCGGCTTCTTGGATTCGAGGATGACTTCTTCGGACGTTTTCGAGCCGACGTGGGACAGGTCGCACATGACGCCGACGCGGTTCATTTCAGCGACGATTTCACGACCGAAACCCGACAGGCCGCCGTCGCGCTCGTAGCAACCGGTACCGACCAGGTTTTGGGTGTTGTAGCACATCTGCACGATACCGACGCCCAGCTGCTTGAACACCTCAACGTAGCCGATCTGGTCTTCAAACGCGTGAGCATTCTGGAAGCCAAAGAGGATACCGGTCTTGCCCTGCTCCTTGGCCTTGCGGATATCGGCGGTGGTGCGCACCGGAATCACCAGGTCGCTGTTCTCGCGGATCAGCTTCTGGCTGGCGGCAATGTTGTTGACAGTGGCCTGGAAGCCCTCCCACACCGACACGGTGCAGTTGGCCGCGGTCAGACCGCCTTTGCGCATGTCTTCAAACAGCTCGCGGTTCCACTTGGCAATAATCAGCCCGTCGATAACGATGCTGTCGGCGTGCAATTCGGCTGGGCTCATCAGGCTGTCCCCTATTAGCGATTCATGCGCCGAATCGTGTGCCGGCGCTTTGGGGCCAGCATATGCCTCGGTGCAGGGGTAGCCGGGTGCAAAAACGACAGGGGGTTTGCCGAAAGCGTCAATCTGCGACAAAGGGTCGTCAACAGGCGTCATTGCCTACCTATCCAACACCGCCCGCTTGGGCCAGAATTCGCCGCATCACTGGATGTAATCACTGAATTAAGGGCGGCGACGCAATGAAATCGATCTTCCTGGTTTTGGCACTGATAGCGACTGGCGTACACGCAGCTGAAGAGGCCGACGACAACCCTTGCGACGCTGTCGAAAACGAAATCCAGACCCTGGAATGCTCGGCCTACAGCAGAACCACCGCCGAACAGCTGCTGAGCGACAACTATCAGAGCCTGACCGAGCGCATGCAAACGCTTTATGGCAACAACAAGGCGCAACTGACCGACATCACCGCCAAAATCAAAACCGCACAACAGCAATGGCTGAAAACCCGGGATGCCGATTGCGCAGTGGACGCATTTCCGGCGACCAGCGGTAGCAAAGCGTTCACCATTGCGCAGAATGATTGCATAGCGCGCATGAGTGACGAGCGGTCGGAGTTTTTGGAGTCGATTGGGCAGGAGTGATCCTGAATCGTCCGTCGAAAGCTGGTAGCCCTACCAGCTTTTACCTTCAATCAAGTCCTTTCCCACAGGTTTCACCGAGCAAACCTACAACTCCCGCTGGGTAAGGGTTAAAGCAGCTATTTTCGAGCAACATCCCGACAAATTTCGTTTGTTGGCCACCTGAAAAATATAAGTAAAGATTCGCAAAATCTTATAAAAGACTTATATTCTCCATGAACAGCATTCACTGGACTCGAAAGGCCGTTAAGCAGCTCTTGAAATTGCATTCCGTTCATCAGATCCAGGTTCGTGATGCCATCACGGCGCTAGCTGGCATGCCTGATGTAGGCAACGTCAAAGCACTGGTCGGTCATGACTACGCCTATCGACTGCGAGTCGGTAGTTATCGGGTTATGTTCGACTGGGATGGCGCGATCAAAGTGGTCAGTATTCAAGAGGTCAAAAAACGCGATGAACGCACCTACTCAGATTCAAATCATCAACGACGCGGAGGGAAAACCGGCGTTCGTGGTCATTCCCTACGCGCAGTATGTGGCGCAGAAGATCGAGCCCGATCTGATCCCCCACGAAGTGGTCAGTCGCATCGTCGATGGCGCGACGCCCATTCGCGCCTGGCGCGAACACCTGAACCTTACGCAGGATGAAGTTGCCAAACGCATGGGTATTTCCCAACCGGCTTTAGCCCAGCAAGAAACGGTCGCCAAGCCCCGCAAGGCAACCCGTGAAAAAATTGCCGCAGCTTTTGGCATCACCGCCAACCAACTAGAGTTGTAAGCTGAACGCCAGCATCAGGAAAAGGGATTGAAATGAAAATCTGCGGCATCGAAATCAAAGGCAGCGAAGCGATCATCGCCGTGGCCTCCCTCGACGGTCAGGCGCTCAGTCACGTCGCCCTCGCCACCAGGAAAATCGCCCTCGATGAGGACGACGAAGCCGCCAACGTCAAAGTCTTCGCCGCTCAGGTGGCGTCGTTCGTTCGTGAGAACTCTATCGACCGGATCGCGATCAAGAAGCGCAGCAAGAAAGGCGAGTTCGCCGGTGGGCCGACTACGTTCAAAATCGAGGGGATTTTCCAGCTGCTGGAAAATTGCGAGGTGACGCTGCTGTCGCCGCAGACCATCAATGCGCAGAACAAGAAGTTCGATTTTGCACTGCCGGAGACGCTGAACAAGTATCAGCATGAGGCTTACAAGGCGGCGTGCTCGGCGCTGATGAAAAAGTAAGACAGATCAAAACTGTGGGAGCGAGCCTGCTCGCGATAGCGGTGGATCAGTCGACATCAACTTGAATGACAGACCGCCATCGCGAGCAGGCTCGCTCCCACAGGATTCTCTGGTGTTGTCAAAACTTAAGTTCAGACCAGCTCCCGCCCATCTCCGAGCCGTCGTCGGTCTTCACGCGGGCAGCGCTCGAATCTCGCCCGATAGCTTCGGGTGAAATACGACGGCGATTCAAATCCGCACGCGATGCTCACTTCCAACACACTCATGTTCGTCTGACGCAGCAACTGCCGCGCCTTCTCCAGCCTTAACCGCAGGTAGAAATTGCTTGGCGTGTCGTTCAGATGCAGGCGAAACAGGCGTTCCAGCTGACGCCGGGTGACCTTGATCGATTCCGCCAGCGCCAGCGTACTCAGTGGCGGTTCGCTGTGCTGCTCCATCTCCCCGATCACCTGCACCAGCTTCTTGTTGCTGATGCCATAACGCGTGGCGACTTCCATGCGCTGGTGGTCTTTGCGCGGACGGATGCGCCCGAGTACGAATTGTTCGCTGACCTGGATCGCCAGTTCCGGGCCGTGGGCCTGGCCGATGAGGTCGAGCATCAGGTCGATGGAGGCCGTGCCGCCGGCAGAGGTGATGCGCCGACGGTCGATCTCGAACAGCTCCTGAGTGACGCTGAGCTGTGGATAAGACTCCTTGAAGGCGTCGATGGCTTCCCAGTGCAAGGTCAGGCGATGGCCATCGAGCAGACCGGCTTCAGCGAGGATGAAGCTGCCGGTGTCGATAGCGCCGAGGGTCACGCCTTCGATGTCCAGACGACGCAACCAATGCTCCAGTGCCGGAGTGGTGAACTTCAGCGGCTCGAAACCGGCGACCACCAGCAAGGTCGCGCCTTTCTTCAGGGGTTCCAGCGCCGCATCGGCGTTGACCGACATGCCGTTACTGGCCAAAACCGCTCCGCCATCGGCGCTCAACACATGCCAGCGGTACAACTCGCCGCGAAAGCGATTGGCGACCCGCAGCGGCTCGATGGCCGAGATAAAACCGATCGCCGAAAAACCCGGCATCAACAAGAAGTAGAAATCCTGGGACATGGAGCGCACTCGCTTAGCAGGTAAAAAGAGGCCGGGTAACGAGAGGGCGGTTAGCGTGTGGACGTTGATACGCCACTTGCAACCGGCATTCAAGGGCTCAGGTCGCTGCAGTGCAAGAGCTGGTCGCCGCAGTGCGTTTTCACGGGGGCTTTGCTGCGTAACTTGGCATCACCGGCGCATCAGACACCGGAACCCACAATAACGACCTGCCGAGGAACCCGACATGAAACGACTGATCAGCAGCTGTGTTCTTGCACTCAGCGGTACCGCTTTCTTGAGCGCCAGCGTCATGGCGGCCGAACCCGCATCGTGCCAGAACGTGCGCATGGGCGTGGTGAACTGGACCGACGTGATTGCCACCAGTGCCATGACCCAGGTCTTGCTCGATGGCCTCGGCTACAACACCAAGCAGACCAGCGCCTCCCAGCAAATCATCTTCGCCGGCATTCGCGACCAGCGTCTGGACTTGTTCCTGGGCTACTGGAACCCGCTGATGACCCAGACCATCACCCCGTTCGTCGATGCCAAGCAGGTCAAAGTGCTGGAAGCACCTAGCCTCAAGGATGCCCGCGCCACCCTCGCCGTTCCGACTTACCTCGCCGACAAAGGCCTGAAAACCTTCGCCGACATCGCCAAGTTCGAAAAAGAACTGGGCGGCAAGATCTACGGCATCGAGCCTGGCTCGGGCGCCAACACTCAGATCAAGGCGATGATCGCCAAGAACCAGTTTGGCCTGGGCAAGTTCCAGCTGGTCGAGTCCAGCGAAGCCGGCATGCTCGCGGCGGTGGATCGCGCCGTGCGGCGCAAGGAAGCCGTGGTGTTCTTTGGCTGGGCACCGCACCCGATGAACGTCAACGTGCAGATGACTTACCTCACTGGCAGCGAAGACGCCCTCGGCCCGAACGAAGGCATGGCCACCGTCTGGACGGTCACCGCGCCGAAATACGCCGAGCAATGCCCGAACATTGGTCGTTTGCTGAGCAACCTGACCTACACCGCCGAAGACGAGAGCCGGATGATGCAGCCATTGCTGGATCACAAAGACGCCTTCGAATCGGCGAAGCAATGGCTCAAGGATCACCCGCAAGACAAGCAACGCTGGCTCGAAGGCGTGACCACCTTCGACGGCAAACCGGCGGCTGAAAACCTGAAACTGACCAGTAAATAAACCTGAAATGAACCACCGATTCGCAGCCCCGCCGGGCTGCGAACGGAATCGTCACGCCCTGAGCCACGCCCAAAAATCACGCCTGTAAGGAACCGCCTCATGAACCACGACGTCATCATCACCTGCGCACTCACCGGTGCTGGCGACACGACCGCCAGAAGCCCACACGTGCCGGTCACCCCGAAACAAATCGCCGCGGCCGCCGTGGAAGCCGCCAAGGCTGGCGCCACCGTGGTCCACTGCCACGTTCGCGACCCGCAAACCGGCAAGTTCAGCCGTGACGTGGCGCTGTACCGCGAAGTGATGGAGCGTATCCGCGAGGCCGACGTCGACATCATCGTCAACCTCACCGCCGGCATGGGCGGTGACCTGGAAATCGGCGCGGGCGAGAACCCGATGGAGTTCGGCCCGAACACCGACCTGGTCGGCCCGCTGACCCGTCTGGCCCACGTCGAAGAACTGCTGCCGGAAATCTGCACCCTGGATTGCGGCACCCTGAACTTCGGTGACGGCGACACCATTTACGTGTCCACCCCGGCACAGCTGCGTGCTGGCGCCAAACGCATTCAAGAGCTGGGCGTGAAGGCCGAGCTGGAAATCTTCGACACCGGTCACCTGTGGTTCGCCAAACAGATGATCAAGGAAGGCCTGCTCGATAACCCGTTGTTCCAGCTCTGCCTGGGCATCCCGTGGGGCGCGCCGGCCGACACCACCACCATGAAAGCCATGGTCGACAACCTGCCGGCTGATGCGGTCTGGGCCGGGTTTGGCATCGGTCGCATGCAAATGCCAATGGCGGCGCAAGCGGTGCTGCTGGGTGGCAATGTGCGGGTCGGTCTGGAAGACAACCTGTGGCTGGACAAGGGCGTATTGGCGACCAACGGCCAACTGGTCGAGCGCGCCTCGGAAATCCTCAGCCGCCTCGGCGCCCGTGTTCTGACCCCGGCGGAAGGCCGGACAAAAATGGGCCTGACCAAGCGCGGTTAACCCTTACACACTTTCCCCCTGTGGGAGCGAGCCTGCTCGCGATAGCGGTTTACCTGCCTCAATTGATGCATCGGATGTACCGACGCCATCGCGAGCAGGCTCGCTCCCACAGTTTTTTCCGAGCCAAATTCAGGAATTGACCATGAGCTTTATCACTGATATCAAAACCTTCGCCGCCCTGGGCAGCGGTGTCATCGGCAGCGGCTGGGTGTCCCGCGCCCTCGCCCACGGCCTCGACGTGGTGGCCTGGGACCCGGCGCCCGGTGCCGAAGCGGCCCTGCGCAAGCGCGTCGCCAATGCCTGGGGCGCGCTGGAGAAGCAAGGCCTGGCACCCGGTGCGTCGCAGGATCGTCTGCGCTTTGTCGCCACTATCGAAGAATGCGTTCGCGATGCAGATTTCATCCAGGAAAGTGCTCCCGAACGACTGGAGCTGAAACTGGAACTGCATAGCAAAATCAGCGCGGCGGCCAAGCCCAATGCCTTGATCGGTTCCAGTACGTCGGGGCTGTTGCCGAGCGAGTTCTACGAGAGCTCGACGCACCCGGAACGCTGCGTGGTCGGGCACCCGTTCAACCCGGTTTACCTGCTGCCATTGGTAGAAGTGGTCGGTGGCAAAAATACCGCGCCGCAAGCGGTTCAAGCGGCAATGAAAGTCTATGAATCCTTGGGCATGCGCCCGCTGCATGTGCGCAAGGAGGTACCCGGCTTTATCGCCGACCGTTTGCTCGAAGCGCTGTGGCGTGAGGCGCTGCATCTGGTTAACGACGGTGTGGCGACCACCGGTGAAATCGACGATGCGATTCGTTTTGGCGCGGGCCTGCGCTGGTCGTTCATGGGCACCTTCCTGACTTACACCCTGGCGGGCGGCGACGCGGGCATGCGGCACTTCATGGCGCAGTTCGGGCCGGCGTTGCAGTTGCCCTGGACCTATCTGCCCGCACCGGAGCTGACCGACAAATTGATCGATGACGTGGTGGATGGCACCAGTGATCAACTGGGTAAGCACAGCATCTCGGCGCTGGAGCGCTATCGTGATGATTGTTTGCTGGCAGTGCTGGAGGCGGTGAAAACCACCAAAGAGAAGCATGGGATGGCATTTAACGAGTAACCCCAGGCTTATGGGCCAGCAGGCCTGGCCCCTTCGCGAGCAAGCCCGCTCCCACAGGGGATCTGCTGGGTGACATAGATTGTATTCACACCTCAAATCAACTGTGGGAGCGGGCTTGCTCGCGAAGACGGCAGTCCAGTCACCACTCATGTTGGAACCTACACCATGCCCACCCTCACCACCTACCAAACCAAAATCATCCCCGATTGGGTCGACTACAACGGCCATCTGCGCGATGCCTTCTATCTGCTGATTTTCAGCTACGCCACCGACGCGCTGATGGATCGACTGGGCATGGACAGCAACAACCGCGAAGCCAGCGGCAATTCGCTGTTCACCCTCGAGCTGCACCTCAACTACCTGCACGAAGTGAAGCTCGATGCCGACGTCGAAGTGCACACCCAGATCATCGGCCATGACCGCAAGCGCCTGCACCTCTACCACAGCCTGCATCTGGTGGGCGGTGACAAGGAGCTGGCGGGCAATGAACAAATGCTGTTGCACGTCGATCTTGCCGGGCCTCGATCCGCACCGTTCAGCGAAGAAACCTTGAGCAAGCTGCAAGCCATTGTTGCCGAGCAAGCCGACCTGCCCGCCCCCGCCTTCATCGGCCGAGTGATCGCTTTACCAAAATAACAAGGAGCTCGTCATGAACACCGCCGCCGCTTTTGCCGATTTCCGCACCTACCCGTTGATCAGCGCGTTGACTGCCGTGCACACCCTGGCGGACCGCATTCAAGTGCAGTGGGCGGACGGTCGGGTCAGCCCTTTTCATCATCAATGGCTACGGGACAACTGCCCATGCCCGCAGTGCGTCTACACGGTGACTCGCGAGCAAGTGCTGGAAATCGTCGATGTCGCGGAAAGTCTGATCCCCGACAGCGCTCGAATCGATGCGGAAGGTTGCCTGTGTGTCGATTGGCAGGACGGCCATCTCAGCCGCTTCGACCCGGGCTGGCTGCGCGCCCACGCTTATGACGACGAGTCCCGGGCCGAACGCCGGGCTGCCAAACCGAAAAGCAAGCTGTGGGACAGCCAGCTGAAGCTGCCAGTGTTCGACTATCAGGCGTTGATGGACGACAACGATGCCTTGCTGCAATGGCTGCTGGCCGTGCGCGACATCGGCCTGACCCAGGTTCGCGGCGTACCGACTGAGCCGGGCTCGCTGAAGCTGATCGCCCAACGGATTTCGTTCATCCGTGAGAGCAATTTCGGTGTGCTGTTCAACGTGCAATCCAAGGCCGATGCCGACAGCAATGCCTACACCGCCTTCAACCTGCCGCTGCACAGCGACCTGCCCACTCGGGAGCTGCAACCGGGGCTGCAATTTCTGCATTGCCTGGTCAATGACGCCGACGGTGGCGAGAGCATTTTCGTCGACGGTTTTGCCATCGCCCAAGCCTTGCGCCAGGAAGATCCCGAGGCGTTTCAGGCCTTGTGTGAGATTCCCGTGGAGTTCCGCAACAAGGACCGCCATAGCGACTACCGCTGTCTGGCGCCGATCATCGCCCTGGATGCTTTCGGGCAGGTGTCGGAAATCCGTATGGCGAACTTTCTGCGTGGGCCGTTCGATGCTTCAGTCGAGCAGATGCCCAAGCTGTATCGCGCTTACCGGCGCTTCATTGCGATGACCCGCGAGGCGCGCTTCCGGGTGATGACGCGGCTCAAACCCGGTGAGCTGTGGTGCTTCGACAACCGCCGTACCCTGCACGCCCGCAACGCTTTCGACCCCGCTACCGGCGCCCGGCATTTCCAGGGGTGTTATGTCGACCGGGATGAATTGCTGTCGCGGATCCTTGTATTGCAGCGCTAGACCGCGTCATCGTTCATCGCGAGCAGGCTCGCTCCCACATTGGATTTGTGTCGTACACAAATAATGAGGCCGCTGCAGGTTACCTGTGGGAGCGAGCCTGCTCGCGATGGCGCCCGCCCAGACACCAAGTTTCCAGCTGATTCACAGGCAAAAAAAACCCCGATCAAGCCGTGACAGGATCGGAGCTGAGGAGGGTACTGTTGAGGAGCTGTTGCGCGAGGGTGACCAAACCTTCGTGAAGCCAGCTGAATCCAGTGTGCCCATTCCCATGCAGGGCAAGTTAGCCGAAAACGACCTGTTCATAGGTATTGCGGCCATTGCGACAAATCGTCCTTGCCGCCATCCCCAGCCCCTACCAGAATCGAGCCACGACACCGTTCCCTGAAGAAGGATTGCGTCATGATGCACGCCGATTTGATTGACCAGGAAGACCTGTTGGGCCAGCTGAAATCGTTGGGTTTTCAAGTGCCGAATGGCTCTACAGCCGAACAGGCTTGCGAGTGTGCGGTGCGAGGCTTGAACGATGAGCGGGCGATGACGCTGCGCACTATGGTGAAGCAGATGTACACCAGCAGCGCGACCATCCTGCCGGCCGTGCGCCAGGCGATCGACAAGCAATTGCTGCCGGCGCTGGCGGAGTATCAGCAAAGCCGTAGCGCCTGATAGTGATCGTTCCCACGCTCTGCGTGGGAATGCAGCCCGGGACGCTCCGCGTCCCTGCCGAAGCGGACGCAGAGCGTCCATTGAGGCATTCCCACGCAGAGCGTGGGAACGATCAGAGCATCAAAGCCTTACGCTAGCAAACGTCGATTCATTACGCGCCTGACTCAACGCCGACAGCGGCCCGGACAATGGCGACAGCACCAGCGCTTGCGGCAGAGGCATCATCGCCACTTGTTGCGTGGTGTTGGAACCCACGCGCTCGTCGCGCGGCGGAATGCCGAAGTATTCGCGGTAGCACTTGGAGAAGTGTGGCGTAGACACGAAACCACATACCGACGCCACTTCGATGATCGACATCGGCGTTTGCTTGAGCAGTTGCCGAGCGCGGATCAGGCGCAGTTTCAGGTAGTAACGCGACGGCGAGCAGTGCAGGTATTTCTGGAACAACCGCTCCAGCTGACGACGCGAAACAGCGACGTACACCGCCAGTTCGTCGAGGTCGATCGGCTCTTCGAGGTTGGCTTCCATCAACGCCACGATTTCCTGCAACTTCGGCTGGTTGGTGCCGAGCATGTGCTTGAGCGGCACGCGCTGGTGATCCTGCTCGTTGCGGATGCGCTCGTAGACGAACATTTCCGAGATCGCGGCCGACAGTTCACGACCGTGATCGCGGCTGATCAGGTGCAGCATCATGTCCAGCGGCGCGGTGCCGCCGGAGCTGGTGAAACGGTTGCGATCGAGGGTGAACAGACGGGTGCTCATGGCCACCCGCGGGAAAGCTTCCTGCATCGACGCCAGGCATTCCCAGTGCACGCTGCAATCGAAACCGTCCAGCAGACCGGCGCAAGCCAGGGCCCAGCTGCCGGTGCAGACCGCGCCGAGACGACGGTGCTGACGCGCCTGGCTTTGCAGCCACGACACGTGTTCACGGGTAACAGTACGCTGAATACCGATGCCGCCGCAGACAATGACAGTGTCCAGGGGAGGCGCTTTGTGCATGGAGGCGTCGGGGGTGATTTGCAGTCCGTCACTGGCCCAGACCTGACCGCCATCGACGGTGAGTGTGGTCCAGCGATACAGCTCGCGGCCGGACAATTGGTTGGCCATGCGCAGAGGTTCTACTGCGGAGGCCAGAGAAATAAGCGTGAAATTGTCCAGCAGCAAAAAGCCGATGGATTGAGGCGCACGGTTCTGGGGTTGAGCCCCGGAGTTGAACGTCGTCATCGCGGTATCTCCTCACACAAAGCGGGTGATGGCCTCAGGCGGAGGCTCTTTTTATTGCCATCGTTCTCGCGTGGGAGACGGGCTTTGTAATGACAGAGCAATTGCCATGCCTAAAATTGAATGCGTGTTCAATAACTCCTGAAAACGACGTCGCGATGCGTCTAGATATGGCGCGCAGAGATAAGAGGTCATAAGTGCCATTAGAGGCCGCAAACCCGCTACCCCGTTGCCTGTGAGCAAATCGGTAGCACTTGTGGGAACAGGGCTGCGACGCTCCTGAGGAGAGTGTCACCGCAAGCACAGGTGACGGACGGTCAGGCTTGAATTGGATCCCTGACTGGGGAAGACAGGCTTACCTGTTTGCGACGCGCTAAAAGGTGGCGCGTTTTGGTGCAGGTGTTCACTTAGTGCGCAGTTTTGACTGGTCTGGCCCCTTCGCGAGCAAGCCCGCTCCCACATTTAATCAGCGTCATGCACAAATCCAATGTGGGAGCGGGCTTGCTCGCGAAGCAGGCGACTCGGTATTACTGATTCAACACTCAACCGCGCTAACCGCCAACCCACCGCGCGATGTCTCTTTATATTTGTCGTGCATGTCGGCACCGGTATCACGCATGGTGCGGATCACCCGATCCAGCGAGATAAAGTGCTGACCGTCACCCCGCAGCGCCATCTGCGCCGCGTTGATCGCTTTCACCGCGGCAATCGCATTGCGCTCGATGCACGGCACTTGCACCAGGCCACCCACTGGGTCGCAGGTCAGGCCGAGGTTGTGTTCCAGGCCGATTTCCGCCGCGTTGCACAATTGCTCCGGGGTGGCCCCGAGAATCTCCGCCAACCCGGCCGCCGCCATGGCGCAGGCCGAACCGACTTCACCCTGGCACCCGACCTCGGCACCGGAGATCGAGGCGTTCTTCTTGCACAGGATCCCCACCGCTGCGGCACTGAGGAAGTAATCGACCACGTTGGCGTCGGTCACTGCCTCGCTGAACTTCATGAAGTAGTGCAACACCGCCGGAATGATCCCCGCCGCGCCGTTGGTCGGCGCCGTAACCATGCGCCCGCCAGCAGCGTTTTCTTCGTTGACCGCCAGGGCGAACAAGTTCACCCACTCCATGGCGCTCAAGGTCGAGCCGATCACGTTGGGCTTGTTCAGTTCTTGCAGGCTGCGGTGCAGTTTGGCCGCGCGACGACGCACATTCAGGCCACCGGGCAGGATGCCTTCGTGCTTGAGGCCTTGCTCCACGCAATCTTGCATCGCGCGCCAGAGTTTCATCAGGCCGGCGCGAATTTCCTCTTCGCTGCGCCAGACTTTCTCGTTGGCCATCATCAGCTCTGCAACGCGCAGGTTGTGCTGCTTGCAGAGACTGAGCAGCTCGACGGCACTGGAGAAGTCGTAAGGCAGCACGGTGCTATCCAGATCCACCACGCCGCTGGAAGCCTGTGCCTCATCGACGACAAAACCGCCGCCGATGGAATAGTAGGTGTCGCGATGCAACTCGCCGTGATCGCCTTCGGCAACCAGGGTCATGGCGTTGGGATGGAACGGCAGGTTCTCGTCGATCAATCGCATATCCCGGGCCCAGATGAACGGGACCGACAAGCGACCGTCGAGCAATAGGGTATTGGTTTCACGCAGGGCCTCGATGCGGATGCCGATTTGCGACGGATCGATCGCATCCGGCCACTCGCCCATCAGCCCCATGATCACCGCGTTGTCGCTGCCATGACCGATGCCGGTGGCCGAAAGCGACCCATAAAGCTGAACTTCGACGCGACACACCTGCTCCAAAAGTCCCTGTTCACGCAAACCTTGCACGAACAGCGCCGCGGCGCGCATAGGCCCCACGGTGTGCGAACTGGAAGGGCCGATGCCGATTTTGAACAAGTCGAAAACGCTGATAGCCATTACTGCTGAACTCCTGGATGTGCCTGCTCCAGGCGCAAAAGCGCCCAGTGACGGAGCTGCTACGCTCAAGCTGCAATCCGCCGAGATGGCCGCATCATCAGGCTTTTGTCATGTCGTTCAACGTCTCACACCGACGCACTCATGCCCGCTAGCGCCGCAAGCCGCTTACGCAGTGTTTTCGCCGTTTTTTTGCGGATCAGCGGGGCAAAACGGGCTGAAAAAAGCTGTAAACGACGTTACCGACACTGGATGCGACCATCCCTGTACTGGTTACGACGCACCCTGTAGGCGTCAGATTTTCACTGGTACATGATCATATCGACTCGATTGCTAGGCGCCGTGGTAGAGATGTCTCCAAAACGCCATCCAACCGCAACAGATAAGTGCGGTGGTCCAGTCGGAACACTGCCAAAAAAAACACCAAGGAGTCGCCCCTTATGAAAGGTTCCCCGTCGTTGTTGTTGGCCGCCATGCTGAGTCTGCCGTTTCTGGCTCAAGCCGCAGAACCGGCCCAATGCAGCACCGTAAACTTCTCCGATGTCGGCTGGACGGACATTACCGTCACTACCGCCACCACCAGCGTCGTTCTCGATGCCCTGGGCTACAAGACCAAGACCACGATGATTTCCGTGCCGGTGACCTACAAGTCCCTGGCCGACGGCAAGAACATGGACGTGTTCCTCGGCAACTGGATGCCGACCATGGAAAACGACATCAAGGCCTATCGCGATGCCGGCACCGTGGACACGCTGCGCGCTAATCTGGAAAACGCAAAATACACACTCGCCGTCCCCGAAGAGTTGTATAACAAAGGTCTGAAAGATTTCGCCGACATCGCCAAGTTCAAGAAAGAACTCGACGGCAAGATCTATGGCATCGAACCGGGTAACGACGGCAACCGCCTGATCCAGAGCATGATCGACAAGAACGCCTTCGGCCTGAAAGACGCCGGCTTCAAGGTGGTCGAGTCCAGCGAGGCAGGCATGCTCTCGCAAGTCGATCGCGCCCAGCGCCGCAACACCGCCGTGGTGTTCCTGGGCTGGGAACCGCACCCGATGAACACGCGATTCAAGATGAAGTACCTGACCGGCGGCGACGAATACTTCGGCCCGAACTTCGGCCAGGCGACCATCTACACCAACACCCGCAAGGGTTACGCACAGGAATGCAGCAACGTCGGTCAGTTGCTGAAAAACCTGGTGTTTACCCTCGACATGGAAAGCACGCTGATGGGCAACGTCCTGGACGACAAAATGAAGCCTGACGCGGCCGCCAAGGCCTGGCTGAAAAAGAATCCACAGGTACTCGATACCTGGCTTGCTGGCGTGACCACCATTGACGGTAAACCTGGCCTGGAGGCCGTAAAAGCCAAGCTTGCGCAGTAATGCTTACGCCGGGCGAGTTCGCTCGCCCGGGCTGTTTATTCCCTTGCATGCGGACGTTCACTACCATGCTGATTGATCAGAAAATACCTTTAGGCCAGTACATCGCGGGCTTCGTTGAATGGTTGACGCAAAACGGCGCCAGCACCTTCGACGCAATCGCCGTGTCACTGGAAACGATGATCCACGGCGTGACTTTTGCGCTGACCTGGTTCAACCCGCTGGCATTGATCGGCCTCATCGCGCTACTGGCACACTTCATCCAACGCAAATGGGGCCTGACCGTTTTCGTCATCGCCTCCTTTCTGCTGATCCTCAATCTGGGGTACTGGCAGGAAACCATGGAAACCCTCGCCCAGGTGTTGTTCGCCACCCTGGTGTGCGTGCTGATCGGCGTGCCGTTGGGCATCGTCGCCGCGCACAAACCGATGTTCTACACAGTGATGCGGCCGGTGCTCGATCTGATGCAGACCGTGCCAACCTTCGTGTACCTCATTCCTACCCTGACCCTCTTCGGTCTGGGTGTGGTCCCGGGTCTGATTTCGACGGTGGTGTTCGCGATTGCCGCGCCCATCCGCCTGACCTACCTGGGTATCCGCGATGTTCCGGACGAACTGATGGACGCCGGCAAGGCCTTTGGCTGCTCGCGCCGTCAGCTGCTCTCGCGAATCGAACTGCCCCACGCCATGCCAAGCATCGCGGCCGGTATCACCCAGTGCATCATGCTGTCGTTGTCGATGGTGGTGATTGCGGCACTGGTGGGCGCCGATGGCCTGGGCAAACCCGTGGTCAACGCACTGAACACTGCTGATATCGCCCTGGGCTTCGAAGCAGGCCTGGCGATCGTACTGCTGGCGATCATGCTCGACCGTATCTGCAAACAACCCGACGCTAAAGTAGGGGGTGACGCATGAGCATTATTCGCTTCGAAGACGTGGACGTGATCTTCTCCAAAGACCCGCGCGAGGCGCTCAAACTCCTCGACCAGGGCATGACCCGCAACGAGATTCTGAAAAAGACCGGGCAAATCGTCGGTGTCGAAAAGGCCAGCCTGGACGTCGAAAAAGGTGAAATCTGCGTACTGATGGGCCTGTCCGGCTCTGGTAAATCCAGCCTGTTGCGCTGCATCAACGGCCTTAACACCGTCAGCCGTGGCAAGTTGTTCGTCGAGCACGAAGGCAAGCAGATCGACATCGCCTCGTGCACGCCGGCGGAACTGAAAATGATGCGCACCAAGCGCATCGCGATGGTGTTCCAGAAGTTCGCCCTGATGCCTTGGCTGACGGTGCGCGAGAACATCAGCTTCGGTCTGGAAATGCAGGGCCGGCCGGAGAAGGAACGGAAAAAACTGGTCGATGAAAAACTCGAACTGGTGGGCCTGACCCAGTGGCGCAACAAGAAACCCAATGAGCTCTCCGGTGGTATGCAACAGCGTGTCGGCCTGGCCCGAGCGCTGGCGATGGACGCCGACATTCTGCTGATGGACGAACCGTTCTCGGCCCTCGACCCGCTGATTCGCCAAGGTCTGCAAGACGAACTGCTGGAGCTGCAACGCAAACTGAGCAAGACCATCGTTTTCGTAAGCCACGACCTCGATGAAGCCCTGAAGCTCGGCAGCCGTATCGCCATCATGAAAGACGGCCGGATCATCCAGTACAGCAAGCCGGAAGAAATCGTCCTCAATCCTGCGGACGATTACGTGCGCACCTTCGTCGCCCACACCAATCCGCTGAACGTATTGTGCGGTCGCAGCCTGATGCGCACCCTGGACAACTGCAAACGCATCAACGGTTCGGTGTGCCTGGATCCGGGCGGCGATTCGTGGCTGGACCTGGCCGAAGGCAACACCATCAAAGGCGCACGCCAGAACGGTTCGAGCCTGGACCTGCAGAACTGGATACCGGGGCAAGCGGTTGAAGGTTTGGGCCGTCGGCCAACATTGGTGGATTCCAACATCGGCATGCGCGATGCGTTGCAGATTCGTTACCAGACCGGCAATAAGCTGGTGTTGCATGACAACAACAAGGTTGTCGGAATCCTGGGCGACAGCGAGCTGTATCACGCGCTGCTCGGCAAGAACCTGGGGTAAGAAGCAGCAGACACAAAAACGCCGCGAGAGATCGCGGCGTTTTTGTTTATGGGATATCGGGTAATGCGGTTTTGGAGTTGAAGACCCCATCGCCAGCAGGCTGGCTCCCACATTGGATTGCATCTCTTGTGGGAGCCAGGCTGCTGGCGATGAAGCCGACGCGGTGCTTCGGACCGAAACACCGCGTCCTCGATTACTCAGCTATAAACCCGGCCAAGCAGCTGCCGATGGCTTTCAAACTGATCGAGCACGTCACGGGTGATCTGATCCTGCGTGAAGCCCATCAGGTCGTAATCCTGGCTGCCGTTATGCAGGTACACCTCGGCGCGGTAGTAACGTGCGCGCGGTTCATCAGCGCTTTCAGCAGACACCGTGTCACTCGCCGCCGCCAGATAACCGTCCAGGCTCACTTCGTAGACAAAAGGGTTGCCCTCTTCCATCTCGATCCGCACGCCCATGCAGCGCTTGGCCTTGCCCAGCAACGTCTGCACATCCAGGCCCTGAGCACGCAATTGCACAGCCGCGTCTTCCAGCGCCGGGCTCACGCGCTTGTCCATGAAACGCTGAACAATCGACTGGTTCGGTTGCAGATCCAGCTGGGTCAGACGCTCGCTGAAACCACGACGACCACGCGCTGCCAGTTCCGCTTGCTCCTGTTCGATTTGCACGTCCTGGCGCATGGCCTTGTGCAAGCCGAACATGAAGAACACCAGCACTACCGAGAACGGCAGCCCCGCCAGCACCACCATGGTTTGCATGGCTTCGAAGTTACCGGCGAACAACAGACCGATGGTCACCAGAGTGATCACCGCCGACCAGAAAATCCGCAGCCAGTGCGGCGCATCTTCGTCAACATTACCGCCCTTGCAGGAAAGGTTGGCCATCATCACCGCGCCGGAATCCGCCGGGGTCAGGAACAGCACGAAGCCGACAAAAATCGACACGCCGATCACGATTTTCGACGCCGGGTAATGCTCAAGCAATTGGTAGATCGCCATCGATGGCTGTTCCAGCGCCGTCTTCCCGAGTTCCACCGCCCCATGGTTCATCACCAGGTCCAGGGCCGAGTTACCGAAAATCGACAGCCATGCCAGGGTGAAGCCCAGCGGAATCAGCAACACGCCGGCCACCAATTCACGCACCGTGCGACCACGGGAAATACGCGCAATGAACATGCCGACGAATGGGGCCCAGGAAATCCACCAGGCCCAGTAGAACAGAGTCCACAGGCCCAACCAGCGGTCAGACTTCTCACTGTCGCCTTCATACACATAGAGGTCGAACGTCTTCAGCACCACGCCGTTCAGGTAGTCGCCGATGTTCTGCACAAAGCCGTTGAGCAGGTGCAGGGTCGGGCCGAACAGCAGCACGAAAATCAGCAGACCGCTGAACAGCACGATGTTCAGGTTGGACAGGCGGCGGATGCCGTTTTCCACACCGGACACAGCGGCGATGGTCGCCACGGTGCTCATCACGATGATCACGATCAGCAGGTTGGTGTTGCTGTGTTCCATGCCGAACAGGTTTTCCAGCCCCGACGACACTTGCAGCGAACCAATCCCCAGGTTCGTCACCAGCCCCAGCAAGGTCACGAACATGCCGAAGCCGTCCACCGCATGACCGGCCGCGCCTTTGACCCAACGCTCGCCGACCAGCGGATACAGCGCCGACCGCAACGCCAGCGGCTGGTTATGACGGTAAGCAAAGTACGCCACGGCCAGGCCGACCAGTGCGTAGATCGCCCAGCCATGCAGGCCCCAATGCAGGAACGTCAGTTGCACCGCCTGACGAGCCGCGAGATTGCTGCCAGCCACGCCTTCCGGCGGATTGAAGTAATGATCCAGCGGTTCGGAAGCACCGAAGTACAGCAACGAGATGCCGATACCCGACGAGAACAGCATCCCCGCCCAGGCGCCGTAGCTGAAGTCCGGGGTGTCGTCCTTGCTGCCCAGCTTGAGCTTGCCGTAGGACGAAAACGCCAGGCCAACCACAAAAACCAGATAAGCGGCGATCACCACCATGTAGTACCAGCCGAAGCTGCGGGACAACCAGGCCTGGGCAATGCCGAGCATTCTGCCGGCCTCTTGCGGGGCGATGATCAGAATGGCGGTCAACAGCAGAATCAACGCGGTAGAGGTGTAAAACACCCAACCGTTGACCGTCACCTTCTCGGGTGGGGTCTTTATTAGAGAGGCAGAACTCATGGCACAGATGCTCCAGGCAGTGCGAGAGAAGAACACAAGGCAGCGCGTTACCCGACCAATCGGTTAGTTGGCAGCCGACCGGCGGGTGATATAAAGACACCCCGAAAAAAGCCCGAAACCCTTGGGACGCCTGCGCGTATGGGTTTCGAGCATTTTGGGATGTCGTTTTTCCGCCAACTACACGTAGGAAAAACCTGTAGGTAGCGACGATTTGTCGCAGATCTTATTCTTTGTTGATTGAACGTTCAATCAAAACAAAATAGACTGGCCCACAATCCGGTAGCCGTTTTTCGTCCACCGGAAGGCCTAAGGAGATGTGCAAGATGCCCAAGGTCGGTATGCAACCCATCCGCCGCCAGCAATTGATCGAAGCCACGTTACAGGCTGTCGACAAGGTCGGCATGGGGGACGCCAGCATTGCGCTGATCGCCCGTTTGGCCGGTGTCTCGAATGGCATCATCAGTCACTACTTTCAGGACAAGAACGGCCTGATCGCCGCCACGGCGCAGTATCTGATGAGTGTCCTCAGCGAGAACGTCACCGCGCGCCGTCAGGCGCTGGAGGACACCAGCCCACGGGCTCACCTTCAGGTGATTATCGAAGGCAACTTCGACGCCAGCCAGGTCAATGGCCCGGCAATGAAAACCTGGCTGGCCTTCTGGGCCACCAGCATGCACCACCCGTCTTTGCACCGGTTGCAGCGGATCAACGATCACCGTCTGTATTCCAACCTGTGCTGCCAGTTCCGCCGTGTGTTGCCGCTTGATCAAGCGCGCAGCGCCGCCCGCGGCCTGGCAGCCCTCATTGACGGTTTGTGGTTGCGCGGCGCGCTGTCGGGAGATGCTTTCGACACCGGGCAGGCGCACCAGATCGCTTACGAATACATGGATTTCCAACTGGCCAAGCAGGTGAGTTAGAGCACACAGAACCGCTCAGCACCTGAACCGCTACCGACCGCGACGCCACTGCTACACGGCTCGCCCGGTGGTCAACGCCAACCACTTATGCACTTGCGAGGACTTTATGGCCCGTTTCGAACTGCAAAAACTCTACATCGATGGCGGTTACTCCGACGCCAGCAGCGACGCCACTTTCGAAGCCATCAACCCGGCTAACGGTGAAGTCCTCGCAACCGTACAACGTGCAACCAAGGAAGACGTTGAGCGCGCTGTGGTCAGCGCCGAAAAGGGTCAGAAAATCTGGGCTGCAATGACCGCCATGGAGCGTTCGCGCATCCTGCGTCGCGCTGTCGACATCCTGCGCGAGCGCAACGATGAACTGGCCGCTCTGGAAACTCTGGACACCGGCAAGGCGTACTCCGAAACCCGTTACGTCGATATCGTCACCGGCGCTGACGTGCTGGAGTACTACGCAGGCCTGGTGCCGGCCATCGAAGGCGAGCAGATTCCGCTGCGCACCACGTCTTTCGTTTACACCCGTCGCGAGCCGCTGGGCGTCGTGGCCGGTATCGGCGCGTGGAACTACCCGATCCAGATCGCCCTGTGGAAATCCGCACCGGCCCTGGCGGCCGGTAACGCGATGATCTTCAAGCCAAGCGAAGTCACTTCCCTGACTACCCTGAAACTGGCCGAGATCTATACCGAAGCTGGCCTGCCAGCCGGTGTGTTCAACGTTCTGACCGGCAGTGGCCGTGAAGTCGGCACCTGGCTGACCGAACACCCACGCATCGAAAAAATCTCCTTCACCGGCGGCACCGACACCGGCAAGAAGGTCATGGCCAGCGCTTCCGCTTCGTCGCTCAAAGACGTGACCATGGAACTGGGCGGCAAATCCCCGCTGATCATCTTCGACGACGCCGACCTGGATCGCGCCGCCGACACCGCAATGATGGCCAACTTCTACAGCTCCGGTCAGGTCTGCACCAACGGCACTCGCGTGTTCGTACCGAGCCACCTGAAAGCCGCGTTCGAAGCCAAGATCGTTGAGCGCGTTGCCCGCATCCGCGTCGGCAACCCGGAAGACGAGAACACCAACTTCGGTCCTCTGGTCAGCTTCGCCCACATGGAAAGCGTGCTGGGTTACATCGCCAAAGGTAAGGAAGAAGGCGCTCGCGTTCTGTGCGGCGGCAGCCGTCTGACCGAAGGCGAATTCGCCAAAGGCGCATTCGTGGCACCGACCGTGTTCACCGACTGCACCGACGAGATGACCATCGTTCGCGATGAAATCTTCGGCCCGGTGATGAGCATCCTGACGTACGAAACCGAAGAAGAAGTGATCCGTCGCGCCAACGACACTGAGTTCGGTTTGGCGGCTGGCGTTGTCACCAAAGACCTGAACCGCGCTCACCGTGTGATTCATCAACTGGAAGCCGGTATCTGCTGGATCAACGCCTGGGGCGAGTCCGACGCGAAGATGCCGGTCGGCGGCTACAAGCAGTCGGGCGTGGGCCGTGAGAACGGCATCAGCTCGCTGAACAACTTCACACGCATCAAATCGGTACAGGTCGAACTGGGCGATTACGCCTCGGTTTTCTAAGGCGGTATTTGCTTCGCCTGCAAGGCCGTCATCGCCAGCAGGCTGGCTCCCAGGAGTACGCATTCCAATGTGGGAGCCAGCCTGCTGGCGATCGAGTGCGAAGCACTCGCCGACCTGACCAACTTCAAAGAGGGTGCATTCAATGTCCCAAGAATTCGATTACATCATCATCGGTGCCGGCTCGGCCGGTAACACCCTGGCGACCCGTCTGACTGAAGACGAAGGCGTCACCGTCCTGCTGCTCGAAGCGGGCGGCCCGGATTACCGTCTGGATTTCCGCACGCAAATGCCGGCCGCCCTGGCATTCCCGCTGCAAGGTCGTCGCTACAACTGGGCCTATGAAACCGATCCAGAGCCACACATGGACGGTCGCCGGATGGAATGCGGTCGCGGCAAGGGCCTGGGTGGTTCTTCGCTGATCAACGGCATGTGCTACATCCGTGGTAACGCCATGGACTACGACAACTGGTCGAAGCTGCCCGGTCTGGAAGACTGGACCTACCTCGACTGTCTGCCGTATTTCCGCAAGGCGGAAACCCGTGACATCGGCCCGAACGACTACCACGGTGGCGACGGTCCGGTCAGCGTGACCACGCCGAAAGCCGGCAACAACCCGTTGTTCCACGCGATGGTTGAAGCCGGCGTGCAAGCCGGTTACCCGCGCACCGAAGACCTCAACGGCTACCAGCAAGAAGGTTTCGGCCCGATGGACCGCACCGTGACGCCGAACGGCCGTCGCGCCAGCACCGCGCGTGGTTACCTGGACGTCGCCAAGAAGCGTTCGACCCTGACCATCGTCACCCATGCCCTGACCGACAAGATCCTGTTCGAAGGCAAGCGTGCGGTCGGCGTGCGTTACCTGATCGGCGCCGCTGAAGAGCGCGTTGAAGCCCGCGCCCGCAAAGAAGTATTGCTGTGCTCCGGAGCCATCGCTTCGCCGCAGATTCTGCAACGCTCCGGCGTCGGCCCGGCCGAACTGCTGAAAAAACTCGACATCCCGGTGGTCCACGACCTGCCAGGCGTTGGTGAAAACCTGCAGGATCACCTTGAGCTGTACCTGCAATATGCCTGCACCCAACCGGTTTCGCTGTACCCCTCGCTGCTGCTGCACAACCAGCCAGCCATCGGTGCCGAGTGGCTGTTCAACGGCACCGGCATCGGCGCCAGCAATCAGTTCGAGGCCGGTGGTTTCATCCGCACTCGTCCGGAATTCGATTGGCCGAACATTCAGTACCACTTCCTGCCGGTGGCGATTAACTACAACGGCAGCAACGGTGTGAAAGAGCACGGCTTCCAGGCGCACATGGGCTCCATGCGTTCTCCAAGCCGAGGTCGCATCCAGGCCAAGTCCAAGGATCCGCGCGAGTACCCGAGCATCCTGTTCAACTACATGGCCACCGAGCAGGACTGGCAGGAATTTCGCGATGGCATCCGCCTGACCCGTGAAATCATGCAGCAACCAGCGCTGGACGCCTTCCGTGGCCGCGAAATCAGCCCGGGCATCGAGGTGCAAACCGATGAGCAGCTGGACAAGTTCATCCGCGAACACGCCGAAACCGCGTTCCACCCGTCCTGCTCGTGCAAGATGGGCACCGACGAGATGGCCGTGGTCGATGGCGAAGGTCGTGTGCACGGCATGCAAGCCCTGCGCGTGGTCGATGCCTCGATCATGCCGATCATCACCACCGGCAACCTGAACGCGCCAACAATCATGATGGCCGAGAAAATCGCCGACAAGATCCGCGGTCGCAAGCCATTGCCGCGTAGCAAGGCTGCTTACTACGTGGCCGGTGATGCACCGGTGCGTGGCAAGCCGTTGCGGGATGTGAGCCTGACTGCTCAGTAAGGCGTAATACCGAGGCGCGGCCTTCGCGAGCAAGCCCGCTCCCACATTAGATCGGTAGTGAACACAAATTTTGTGAACGCCAGAGATCAAATGTGGGAGCGGGCTTGCTCGCGAAGGGGCCCCAACAAACAATACATAATTTCCTGCTCCATACCGGGCAATCCTCTCTTACTCCGCTACGCCCTTGATCCTCCCCTTGCGCAGGCCTAATCTAGCGCCACGCAAACGTTTCTCCCCCTCGCAATACCGATACATCGCAACTCCATGCCAAGGAGGTTCCCGAATGTTCGATTTCCACCCCCAGCTCAAGCAGCGTTTTGCTGCCTTGCGCACGGGCGCTGAATTCTTTTCGTTGCGTTATGTGCGCGAGTCCGGCCAGTACCTGTCGGTGCGCAAGAACGTCGCCGAACCGCCGAGCCTGAGCCGTGACGAAGGCGCGATGCTGACCGTTCGGGTCAACGGCGTCGAAGCCTATGCCGCGACCAATGACCTGTCCCAATCCGGTCTGCAAGCCGCGCTGGAGAAAGCCGAGCAACAAGCCCGTCGACTCAGGCCTCACGCCCTGCTCGACCTGCGCGAGCAAGCCGTCTCCAGCGACCGCGCCGACTACTTATCACCCAATCTCGACCAGCCCTTCCCGTCCCTGAGCGATTGCTACCAGTTGCTCGGCGCCGAATCCGCCGCCGTGCCCAAGGACGAGCGACTGGTGAACTGGCAGGCGAGCATCGGCATCACCAACGTCGAGCAAATCTACCTCAACAGCGCCGGCGCCGAGCTGCGTCAGGCCCAGCGTTTCGTCTACCCGAGCATGGACGTCACCGCCTTCGACGGCAGCGACAGCCAGACCCGTAGCCTGGGCCGCGAGAACTTCGGCCAGCAGGGCGGCTTTGATGTGATCAGCCGTTGCGGCCTGATCGGTGCCGGCCCGAAAGTCGCCGATCAGGCGCTGCAATTGCTGCTGGCGCCGAACACCCCGCAAGGCCCGCGCGACTTGCTGCTGATGCCCGATCAAATGATGCTGCAGATCCACGAGTCCATCGGTCACCCGCTGGAACTGGACCGCATCCTGGGCGATGAGCGCAATTACGCCGGCACCAGTTTCGTCAAGGCAGAAGACTTCGGCAGCCTGCAATACGGCTCCGAACTGCTCAACGTGACGTTCGACCCGGACATCCCCGAGCAACTCGCCAGCTACGGCCATGACGACGACGGCAGCGCCGCCAGCAAACAATTTCTGATTAAAGAAGGTTTGTTGCTGCGGCCATTGGGCGGCGCGCTGTCGCAATTTCGTGCCGGCATGGATGGCGTTGCCAACAGCCGCGCCTGCGGCTGGAATCGTCCGCCGATCGACCGCATGGCCAACCTCAACATCGAGCCCGGCGATCAGCCGCTGGAACAGCTGATCGGCAACATCGAGCACGGCATTTTGATGAGCACCAACCGTTCGTGGTCCATCGACGATGCGCGCAACAAATTCCAGTTCGGTTGCGAATGGGGCCAGTTGATCGAAAACGGCGAACTCAAGGGTGTGGTGAAGAACCCGAACTACCGGGCGATTTCCGCACAGTTCTGGAAAAGCCTCAGCGCTGTCGGCGATGCCAACACCGTCAAAGTGCTAGGCACGCCGAACTGCGGCAAGGGCGAACCGAATCAGGTGATCCGCGTCGGCCATGCGTCGCCGGCCTGTGTGTTCAGCCATGTGGATGTGTTTGGGGGAGATGCCTGATGAGTACTGCCACGAGCACTTCAAATAGCCAGGCCGAGTCGTTCAAGGCCCTGGTCAACTGGTTGCGCAATGCACTGCGCACGCCGGAGCAATTCACCCTCAGCTACGCCGCCGAGTCGTCGGCTTTCGTGCGTTTCAACCACGCCAAGGTCCGTCAGGCCGGGCAGGTGCAGCAGGCGAGTGTCGGGTTCAAACTGATTAACGATGGTCGTCATGCCGATCTGAATATCACGTTGTCGGGCGACCACGAAGTCGATCTTCAGCGTCTGGCCGAAGGCCTGCAACAGTTGCGCGAAACCTTGCCACTGTTGCCTCAGGATCCATACCTGCTGCTTAACCAGAACGACTGGCAGAGCAACAACGTGCAGGAGCATCCGCTGCCGGACACCGAGCAAGTGGTCGCTGAAATCACCCAGGCTGCCGAAGGCCTGGATCTGGTCGGCTTCTATGCCGCCGGGCCGATCAGTCGCGGTTTCGCCAGTTCCTCGGGCGCGTTCGGCTGGCATCAGGCCAACAGCTTCAACTTCGATTTCAGCCTGTTTCATGAAAACGGTCAGGCGGTGAAGGCCAGCTATGCCGGGCACGACTGGAGCAGCGAAGGGTTTGCCAGGCGCTTCCAGCAGGCCCGCGAGCAATTGGCGTTTCTGGGGCGGCCATTGCGCACGCTGGCGCCCGGCGAATACCGCGCCTACCTGGCGCCGGCAGCGCTGGAAGAAATCATGGGCATGTTGAGCTGGGGCGGTTTTTCGGCCCAGGCGATTGCCAGCAAACAGAGCCCGTTGCAGAAGTTCTACGCCAGCGAAGCCTGCTTCAGCCCCAGCGTATGGTTGAGTGAGCAGGTCAGCGGTTCCTTGAGCCCGGCGTTTTCCGACGAAGGTTATCCTCGCGATGATCTGGGGTTGATCGCCAAAGGCATGGCCAATGCCCGACTGATCAATTCCCGCAGCGCTGCCGAATACGACCTTATCGCCAACGGCGCCAGCAGCCACGAATACCCGACGGCGCTGGTCATGCAAGGCGGTAATCTTGCGCAGGCGGACATCCTCAAGCGCCTCGGCACCGGGCTCTACATCAGCAACCTGTGGTACCTGAACTACTCGGACCAACCGGCGGCGCGCCTGACCGGCATGACGCGATTTGCGACCTTCTGGGTCGAGAACGGCGAGATTCAGGCACCGGTCAGCACCATGCGTTTCGATGACAGCGTCTACAGCCTGCTCGGTTCGCAGCTGGAAGCGTTGACCGAGGAGCGTGAATTGCTGCTGTCGGCCAGCACCTACAGTCAGCGGGCGACTGCTTCGGCGTTATTGCCCGGTGCGCTCGTCAGCCGACTGACGTTGACGCTCTGACCCAGATCGTTCCCACGCTCTGCGTGGGAACGCCGCCCGGGACGCTCCGCGTCCCATTGCAGGCGTGACGCAGAGCGTCACAGGATGCATTCCCACGCGGAGCGTGGGAACGATCATCTCCGCCCACAAGAGGTCCCATGCCCAACCGCCCACCTCTCGACGCCGCCACCGCCCGCTGGGTACCGTGGGTTGTGGCCATTGCCTTCTTCATGCAGTCCCTCGACGGGACTATCCTCAATACCGCCCTCCCCGCCATGGCCCGGGACCTGGCCGAAGATCCGCTGCGCATGCAGGGCGTCATCATCGCCTACATGCTCACCGTCGCCTTACTGATCCCCGCCTCCGGCTGGATCGCCGACCGCTTCGGCACCCGGAAAATCTTCTTCGGTGCGATCCTCCTGTTCAGCTTCGGCTCATTGCTTTGCGCCTTGTCCAGCACCCTGAGCATGCTCATCGGCGCCCGGGTGATCCAGGGCCTCGGTGGCGCGTTGATGTTGCCGGTCGGGCGTTTGGTGGTGCTGCGCGCCTATCCGCGCTCGGAGCTGGTGCGGATCATGGGGTTCATTACCATTCCCGGCCTGCTCGGCCCGCTGATCGGCCCGACCATGGGCGGCTGGATGGTGCAATACCTGACCTGGCATTGGATCTTTCTGATCAACCTGCCGGTAGGTGTCCTCGGTTGCTACGCGGTGTGGAAATTCATCCCTGACCTGCGCGGCAGTGAACGCACCCGCTTTGATAGCCTGGGCTTTTTGCTGTTCGGTGCGGCGATGGTGCTGATCACCATCGCCATGGAAGGCCTCGGCGAACTGCACCTGCCGCACTTGCGGGTGATGTTGCTGCTGTTTGGCGGCATGGCGTGTCTGGCGGCGTATTGGCTGCGGGCCGGGCACATCGACAATCCGCTGTTTGCGCCATCACTGTTCAAGACCCGGACCTTCGCCGTGGGCATCCTCGGCAACCTGTTCGCTCGCCTCGGCAGCGGCGCCCTGCCCTTTCTGGTGCCGTTGCTGCTGCAAGTGGCGCTGGGTTACTCGCCGTCTCAGGCCGGGATGAGCATGCTGCCCCTGGCTGCAGCCGCAATGGTCGCCAAGTCGGTGGCGCGGCCGCTGATCGAACGCTTCGGCTACCGCAGCGTGCTGACCGGCAACACACTGGCGCTGGGGATCATGCTGGCCAGCATGGGCCTGGTCAGCGAGCAGACGCCGTATTGGCTGCTGCTGGCTCAGTTGGCGGTTCTGGGGGCGATCAACTCCTTGCAGTTCACCGCGATGAACACCGTCACCCTGATCGACCTCGACGACGCCAGCGCCAGCAGCGGCAACAGTTTGCTGTCGGTGGTCGCGCAATTGTCCCTGAGCCTCGGTGTGGCCTGCGCCGGCGCCCTGCTCGGTGGCTTCACGGCAGAGATCGGCAATGACGGCGTGGACACGGTTCTGGGCGCGTTCCAGCTGACGTTTGTGACGGTCGGAATCATGGCGATGCTGGCTGCAACGATCTTCTCGCAGCTTTCGCCCAAGGATGGCCGACGGATGGTCAGCCGCGAGCACGATATCGAGCACTGATTTGTAGCAGCTGCCGAGGCACGAGACTGCGTCGGGCTGCGAAGCGGCCCCCCTAAGGCGGTCCTGCGGACACGCAACGCAGCCTCGTGCCTCGGCAGCTGCTACGACTTCTCGTCCGGAAACTTCAGGCGAATGGCCATGAGACTGATACACTGCGCGACATTTTGTTTTGCAGGCCAGTCCCGTGACCACCATCGCCACCGCTTTTAATACTTTGCCGCTGTCCGCCGCCATGCTGGCTAACCTCGACTCCCTCGGTTATGCCCAGATGACGCCGATCCAGGCGCAAAGCTTGCCGGTGATCCTCAAGGGGATGGACCTGATCGCCCAGGCCAAGACCGGCAGCGGCAAAACCGCCGCCTTCGGTATCGGCTTGCTGAACCCGATCAATCCGCGCTTCTTCGGTTGTCAGGCGCTGGTCATTTGCCCGACTCGCGAGCTGGCTGACCAAGTCGCCAAGGAAATCCGTCGTCTGGCCCGCGCCGAAGACAACATCAAGGTCCTGACCCTGTGTGGCGGCGTGTCCTTCGGCCCGCAGATCGGCTCGCTGGAGCACGGCGCGCACATCATCGTCGGCACCCCGGGGCGTATCCAGCAGCACCTGCGCAAGGGTTCGCTGGTGCTCCATGGCCTGAACACGCTGATCCTCGACGAAGCCGATCGCATGCTCGACATGGGTTTCTACGATTCCATCGAAGAAATCATCGCCCAGACCCCGGAGCGCCGCCAGACCCTGCTGTTCTCCGCCACGTACCCGGTGGGCATCAAGCAACTGGCGTCGAAATTCATGCGCACCCCTCAGATCGTGAAGGCCGAGGCGTTCCACGACGATACGCAGATCGAGCAGCGCTTCTACGAGATCTCTCCGGAAGAGCGCATGGACGCGGTGGTCAAAGTCCTCGCGCATTTCCGTCCGGCGTCCTGCGTGGCCTTCTGCTTCACCAAGCAGCAGGTTCAGGAAACCGTTGATCACCTGACCTCCAAAGGCATCTCCGCCGTCGGTCTGCAGGGTGATCTGGAACAGCGTGACCGCGATCAGGTATTGGCCATGTTCGCCAACCGCAGCACTTCGGTGCTGGTTGCCACTGATGTCGCCGCGCGCGGTCTGGACATCGATATGCTAGACATGGTGATCAACGTCGAACTGGCCCGTGACTCGGAAATCCACATCCACCGTGTCGGCCGTACCGGTCGTGCGGGCGAGAAAGGCATCGCGATCAGCCTGGTCGCACCGTCCGAAGCCCACCGCGCCCAAGCTATCGAGCAGCTGCAGAAGTCGCCGTTGAGCTGGGATCAGCTGAGCAACCTCAAATCCCAGGGCGGCGCACCGCTGCTGCCGGTGATGAGCACGCTGTGCATCGGCGCTGGCCGTAAAGACAAGGTACGTCCGGGCGACATTCTCGGTGCGCTGACCGGCGATGCCGGCATCCCGGGCGCCCAGGTCGGCAAGATCGCGATTTTCGACTTCCAGGCCTATGTGGCCGTGGAACGCGGGATCGCCAAGCAAGCCTTGCAGCGCCTGAACGACGGTAAAATCAAAGGCCGCTCGCTGCGCGTGCGTATCCTCTAACCCGATCGTTCCCACGCTCTGCGTGGGAATGCATCCCGTGACGCTCCGCGTCACATAACAGCGGACGCAGAGCGTCCATGGCGGCATTCCCACGCAGAGCGTGGGAACGATCATTGTGTGAGGACACCGTTTTGCGCTCTACCGAAGTCGTGATCATTGGCGCTGGCGCCGCAGGGTTGATGTGTGCGCTGACCGCCGCCGGGCGCGGGCGCAAAGTGATGTTGCTTGACCATGCGAACAAGGCCGGCAAGAAAATCCTCATGTCGGGCGGTGGCCGCTGCAATTTCACCAACATGTACACCGAACCGGGCAATTTCCTCTCGCAGAACGAGCACTTCTGCAAATCCGCGCTGGCGCGCTACACCCAGTGGGATTTCATCGGTCTGGTGGCCAAACATGGCGTGCCGTACCACGAGAAGAAACTCGGCCAGTTGTTCTGCGATAACAAATCCAGCGACATCCTCCAAATGCTGCTCGATGAATGCGATCAGGTCGGCGTCAGCCTGCACCTGGACACCTCGATCCAGACCATCGAGAAGCTGGAAAGCGGTTATCTGCTGGATACCACGCTGGGCCAGGTCACGTGTGAATCCCTGGTGATCGCCACTGGCGGCTTGTCAATTCCGACCCTCGGTGCCACCGGTTTCGGTTATCAAGTGGCCAAACAGTTCGGTCATGATCTGCTGCCAACCCGCGCAGGCCTCGTGCCGTTCACCATCACCGATCAGCTCAAGGAGCTTTGCACCGAGCTGTCCGGTACGTCGGTGGACTGCCTGGTGAGCTGCAACGACCAGAGTTTCCGCGAAAACATCCTGTTCACCCACCGAGGCCTCAGCGGACCGGCGATCTTGCAGATTTCGTCGTTCTGGGAGTCCGGCGACACGGTGGAAATCAACCTGATGCCGGATCACGACGTGCCGACCTGGCTGCAACAGCAGCAGGCCGAACGTCCCAACAGCGAGTTGAAAACCCTGCTCGGTGAAATCTTCACCAAGAAAATGGCCAACCTGTTGGCGGACAACTGGTTCGTCTCCAAACCGATGAAGCAGTACACCCACGCCGAGCTGGCGGACATCGCCGAAAAACTGGCGAGCTGGAAAGTCGTACCGGCCGGCACTGAAGGCTACCGCACTGCCGAAGTGACCCTGGGCGGCGTCGACACTCGCGAAGTGTCGTCCAAGACCATGGAATCGCTGAAAAGCCCCGGCCTGTACTTCATCGGTGAAGTGCTCGACGTTACCGGGCATCTGGGCGGATTCAATTTCCAGTGGGCCTGGGCTTCAGGCTACGCCGCCGCGCAATTCGTCTGACCACATCACTCGCTGCAGGACTGTGTAGGAGCTGTCGAGTGAAACGAGGCTGCGATCTTTTGACTTTGCTTTTTAAACGCAAGATCAAAAGATCGCAGCCTTCGGCAGCTCCTACAGGGGATTTCATTCCAAGGTGATAAACCCATGTTCGCCAGGGAAGGAACAGATTTTGCTGTCAGATGTGATCGGCGCCATTGCGTCGGCGTCATTAGTGGCTCAATTTAGCGTCATTGCCTCGGAAGGCCTTCGCACTTCATGTCATCGACCACATTTCGGCAGTCTCTGCGCCGCCTCTGGGCGCTGGATAAATTCAGCTACAGCGTGCGGGTATTCATCGCCCTGACCGGCAGCATGGCGCTGTGTTGGTATCAGGATGAAATGGGGCTGCTGATCCCGTTGTTCCTGGGGATCATCGCCAGCGCCCTGGCCGAGACCGACGACAGTTGGCAGGGTCGCCTCAACGCGCTGGCCGTGACGCTGGTGTGTTTCATGGTCGCGGCCCTGTCCGTCGAACTGCTCTTCCCCTACCCCGTCCTTTTTATCATCGCCTTTGCCCTGGCCAGCTTCTGCCTGACCATGCTCGGCGCGCTGGGCGAACGTTATGGCGCGATTGCTTCGGCAACGTTGATTCTGTCGGTCTACACCATGATCGGCGTGGACCAGCGCGGTGGCGCGGTCACTGATTTCTGGCACGAACCGGTGCTGCTGGTGGCCGGTGCGGCCTGGTACGGCTTGCTCTCGGTGCTGTGGCAGGCGCTGTTTTCCAACCAGCCGGTGCAGCAAAGCCTGGCGCGGTTGTTCCGTGAACTGGGTTATTACTTGAAGCTGAAATCGTCGCTGTTCGAACCGATCCGGCAGATGGACGTGCAAGCGCAGCGCCTGGAACTGGCCCAACAGAATGGTCGGGTGGTGGCAGCCCTGAACGCCGCCAAGGAAATCATTCTGCATCGGGTCGGCGACGGTCGGCCGGGGGTGAAAGTCAGCCGTTATCTGAAGCTGTACTTCCTCGCCCAGGACATTCACGAGCGAGCCAGTTCCTCGCACTACCCCTATAACGCGCTGGCCGAAGCGTTCTTCCACAGCGACGTGCTGTTCCGCTGTCAGCGCCTGCTGCGCCAGCAAGGCAAGGCTTGCCGCGCGCTGGCCGAATCGATCCAGATGCGCCAGCCGTTCACCTACGACGCAAGCTTCGCCGAGGCCCTGAGCGACCTGCACGCCTCCCTCGAACACCTTCGTATCCAGAGCAATCCGGCCTGGCGCGGCCTGTTGCGTTCGTTGCGAGCGCTGGCCGCCAATCTCGGTACCCTCGACCGTTTGCTCAGCGACGCCAGCAACCCCGATGCGCTCGCAGACGCCACCGACAGCAGCTTGCTCGACCGTTCGCCACGCAGCCTCAAGGATGTCTGGATACGTTTGCGCACGCAGCTGACGCCGACCTCATTGCTGTTCCGCCATGCCCTGCGCCTGCCCCTGGCGCTAAGCATTGGCTATGCGATGGTGCATTTGATCCACCCGTCGCAGGGATACTGGATCATCCTCACCACGCTGTTTGTCTGTCAGCCGAACTACGGCGCCACCCGGCGCAAACTCGGGCAGCGGATTATCGGCACCGCCATCGGTCTGACCGTGGCCTG
Source organism: Pseudomonas sp. PDM09 (assembly GCF_014852305.1). Classification (NCBI taxonomy): domain Bacteria; kingdom Pseudomonadati; phylum Pseudomonadota; class Gammaproteobacteria; order Pseudomonadales; family Pseudomonadaceae; genus Pseudomonas; species Pseudomonas sp. PDM09. The sequence goes on from NZ_JACVBI010000006.1 coordinate 179,962, forward strand.
GGCGCTATTCGATCTGTTCCCGAACCCGTTGATTCAGTCGAGCTTCGCCATCCTTGCCGGGGTGGTGTTCTTTACCAACCGCACCACCCGCTACACCCTGGCGACTGCCGCGATCACGCTCATGGTGTTGTTCTGCTTCAACCAGGTGGGCGATGGTTATGGGCTGCTTCTGCCGCGACTGTTCGATACCTTGCTCGGCAGTCTGATCGCCGGGCTGGCGGTATTCCTGTTCCTGCCGGACTGGCAGGGTCGACGCCTGAACAAAGTGCTGGCCAACACCCTCACCTGCAACAGCATTTACCTGCGCCAGATCATGCAGCAATACGCCGCCGGCAAAAGCGACGACCTGGCTTATCGCCTGGCCCGGCGCAACGCGCACAACGCCGATGCCGCGTTGTCGACGACGCTGGCCAATATGCTGATGGAGCCGGGGCACTTTCGTAAGGAAGCGGACGTCGGGTTTCGTTTCCTGGTGCTGTCGCACACCTTGCTCAGCTATTTGTCGGGGCTGGGGGCACACCGCGAAACCCAACTGCCAACGGAGGTGCGCGAGCATTTGATCGATGGCGCCGGCGTGAGCCTGGCTGCCAGCCTCAACGAAATCGCCCAAGGACTGGCGAGCAAACAGCCGATTGCGATTCAGAGTGATGAGGAAGAAGCGCTGGCCAATGGGCTGGAACAAATGCCGGATGAGATCGATGAAGGGCAGCGGTTGGTGCAGACGCAACTGGCGTTGATCTGCCGGCAGCTGGGGCCGTTGCGGACGTTGGCGGCGCATTTGATCAAGGATACGAGCGGGGCTTGAGATTTTTAGTGACCGGGCTGGCCTCTTCGCGAGCAAGCCCGCTCCCACATTAGATCTGTAGTGTTCATAAAATAAATGTTCACCGCAGATCTAATGTGGGAGCGGGCTTGCTCGCGAAGGCGTCATCGGCCACACCACAATACCCGGCACTTACATCCCATGCTGCCTGAGCAACTTCTCATAACTCCCATCAGCCTTCATCGCCGCAATCTCACGGTCGAAACCGGCAACGATCTGTTCATGCTGCGGGTTCTTCAGGCTCACCAGAATATGCAGGCTGTTCTCGCTCAATGGCTTGGGCAAAAACTCCACGGCATTGCGTACCTTGAATGACTCCCGAGCCAGGTAATACCGGGCGACAAACTCGTCTTCCAGAGTCAGCTTGACCCGGTCGGCCGCGACCATGCGTACGGCCATGGCGAAGCTATGCACGGGTACTTTCTGCAGCGACACATCGTCGTCGAATGCTTGCGAATAGGCATAACCGCGTACTACCGCTATCGGGAAAGTGTGCAGTTGTTGCAGGTTGTTGAATTCGATCGGCGTGTCTTTGCGCTTGAGAAAGCGCACGCGATTGAGCAGGTACTCGCCGGAAAACTGCCCCAGCTTCGTGCGCTCATCGGTGTACCAGGCGTTGACCAGCACGTCGTAACGCCCCTCGCCTATCCCAAACAAGGCTCGCGCCCACGGCACCTGTTCGAAATCACTGCCATAACCGGCCCGGGCCAGCGCGGTGCTAACGATGTCCGTGGCCAGTCCGCCATTGACCAGCGTGGCGTCGGTAAAGGGTGGCCAGGCATCGGCTACCAGACGCAGCTTTTGCGCTGCCGCACTCTGTGTCAGCAACAGCAATCCAATCAAAGCAAACGCTCGATGCAATCGCGGCATGCCAGAAAATCCTTAGCGGGCGGGTTGCCCGACGTGTTTTCAGCCAAAACTCCAAGGCCCCTTTAGCGGCGAAACCCAGGTCCTAACATTAGCTTATCGACGACATTGCACAGCGCTGCATCGCAGATTACACAAAGAAGACAATCTCGCGAGAAATGAATGATGGCATTTTGGCCTTTGTCACAGATTTCTTTGCCATAAAGACATCCCGCCTCAGGACGCTTAGTATCGGAGCACGTTGTTCAAGGAATCTGAAGATGACAATCGATTGGGTCTGCAAGCACCACAGCGATCTGGGTAAAGAGCAGCTTTATGCCATTTTGCAGCTGCGCGCGGAGGTGTTCATCGTCGAGCAGAAATGCCTTTATCAGGACATCGACGGCCAGGATCTGGAAGGTGACACTTGCCATCTGATGGGCTGGGACGGGGATCGTCTGGTGGCTTACCTGCGCTTGCTCGACCCGGAGTTACAGGGCGGCGACGTGGTGATTGGCCGGGTGATCATTGCTCCCGCTGCACGCCGCACCGGGCTTGGGCATGAGTTGATGAGCCAGGCATTGAAACAGGCCGAAAAGCACTGGCCTGAAGTGCCGGTCTACCTCTCGGCCCAGGCGCATTTGCAGGGGTATTACGGGCGGTACGGGTTTGTGGTGGTGGGTGAGGAATACCTGGAAGATGACATTCCGCATATCGGGATGCGTCGCCCATAAAGGCCTCTTCGCGAGCAAGCCCGCTCCCACATTTGATCTGCGATATGCACCTGTTTTGTATTCACGGCGATCCAGTGTGGGAGCGGGCTTGCTCGCGAAGGCGTCAGCCGCAACACCACAAAATCTCAGGGATATTCCAACACCGCTTTGATCTGCCGCAGATTGCGCTCGATCCACCCCCGATCAATCGCCCCCCACTCGCGAATCCGATAGCGCCCCGCATGATTGCGCGCGCCTTCTTCCTGCTCGAATTCACAAACGATATCCAGATCCGCCAATGCCGCAATGGTGTCCTGGGCCGTGCGCCGAGGCATGCCGGTGACTTCGGTCAACGCCGGGACGCTGCTGGCCAGCCCGCTGTCGATCAGGTACGCCACGTACAACCGGCGGTAGAAGCTGCTTTTGGTCTTGCTCACGTCCATCCATGCGCTCCTTATTAGAAGATCAAGATCAAGATCAAGATCAAAAGATCGCAGCCTTCGGCAGCTCCTACGCGCCTGTGGGCGCCGCCGAAGGCTGCGATCTTTTGATCCTGATCTTCTATTGCATATCCCGCCACGTCAGGTACACCCGCAAATCGAACTCCACCTGGTGATACCCCGGCAACATGTGTTCGCACAGCTTGTAGAACGCCTTGTTGTGATCCGACTCTTTGAAATGCGCCAATTCATGCACCACGATCATTTTCAGAAACTCGGAGGGCGCGTCCTTGAACAACGAGGCCACGCGAATTTCTTTCTTGGCCTTGAGCTTGCCGCCCTGTACCCGGGAGATCGCGGTGTGCAGGCCGAGCGCGCGGTGGGTCAGGTCCAGACGGTTGTCGAATAACACCTTGTCGATCGCCGGGGCGTTACGCAGGTATTCCTGCTTGAGGTCCAAGGCATAGGTGTACAGCGCCTTGTCGCTCTGCACCCCGTGCTTTTGCGGATATCGCTGGCTCAGGTAGTCGCCCAGCCGACCTTCGGCGATCATCTGGCGCACCTGGTCCTGCAACTTGGCGGGATAGGCCTGGAGGTATTTCAACGCGGTCATTGGGGCGGCAACACGAGTCACGAAAAGGTCGCCAGTGTAACGAATTCAACTCGTCAGCGCGCTCCAGTCGAACGGCTCGACAAAGTGACGGGTGTCCTCGGCCATCAACGGCCGCGCGACCAGAAACCCCTGCACATACTGGCAACCGTTGGCTTGCAGCCATTCATATTGCTCCACGGTCTCCACCCCTTCAGCGATGACTAGCAGGCCGAACTGTTTGCACAAGTCGATGACACTGCGCGCCAGCGCTGCATCCCGTTCGGATCCCGGCAACCGGGCGATCAAATGCCGGTCGAGTTTGAGCGTGTCCAGTTCCAGGTCGCGCAAGTGCGCCAGCGAACAAGCTCCGGAACCAAAATCATCCAGCGCCACCCGCACTCCCAAATTGCGCAGCAAACGCAGCTGTTTACGGGTTTCGTCGGGGTTAAGCATCAAGGCCTCTTCCGTGACCTCGACCTCCAGCTGCCGCGGTTTCAAACCATGGCGCTCCAGCACCTGGCGCAGCTCGGTGACCAGATTGGGCAAACCAAATTGCGTGCTGCTCAAACTGACGCCCAGCACCAGATCTTCGGCAAACAAAATTTCCCAGGCTTTTCGCTGTTTGGCCCCACGATGATAAATCCAGCTACCCAGGCGACTGATCAACCGCGCCTCTTCCAGCAACGGCAAAAACAGCCCCGGCGGTACATCGCCGACACTCGGATGCTGCCAGCGCAGCAACGCCTCGAACCCGCGAATCTGCCCGTCGGCAATGGCCACCTGAGGCTGATACACCAGGTTGAAATCACGGTTCTCGATGGCCGTGCGCACGCTCTCTTCGAGCATCAGCCGCGAGCGCGCCCGGCCGTTCATTTCGTGATCGTAGAAGCGATATTGCTGACGCCCGGCACGCTTGGCTTCGTACATGGCGATGTCGGACGCGCGCATCAACCCGTCGAGATTAGCCCCACAATCGGGATAAGTGGCGATGCCGATACTGGCGCCCAAGGCGATGTCCATGCCTTCGATTTGCTGACAGATCGACACCCGCTCGATGAGCTTCTCGGCAATTTTTGCCGCGTGCTCGGGGAGCTCAAGATCCAGCAGCGCGGTGAACTCATCGCCCCCCATCCGCGCCAGAATATCGAAGGGCCGCAGACATGCCTTCAGCTGCTCGGACACCCAACGCAACACCCGGTCGCCCGCATCGTGGCCGAGGGAATCATTGACCCGCTTGAAGCCGTCGAGGTCCAGGTACAACAGCACCCACGTGCTGTCGGAGCGTTCGCCGCGCAGCAGCAGGTTTTCAACGGTCTGATAGAAACCCCGGCGATTGAGCAGCCCGGTCAGTGGATCGGTCACCGCCTGAAACTCCAGCTGCTGATGCAGATGGTGAACCACCGACATGTCCAGCACCGTCACTACCATGGCACGTTGCTCGGTGGGCAAAGGCGCGCAGGACAACGCCACCGGCACTTGCTGACCGGGCGCGGTACGCAGTAACGCATCGTGCAGGCGCAGGGTTTCACCGCGCTTGTAGCCGGCAAACAATTCGGAGTCAGCCCAGATCGGAATGTGCGGCTTTTGCAGGAAATCCAGAAACTCCTTGCCTTGAAGCTCATGCACCGTGGCATTGAGCAAGCGGGACATCGCCGGATTGGCAAAGCGAATCAGCCCGTCCTCGCCCACCACCAGAATGCCTTCGGCGGCGTTATCCAGCACCGAGGCATTGAAGGCACGAGCGACTTCCAGGTCATGGCTCAACTGCTGCAAGGCACGGCGATTACGCTGATGCTCGAGCAGGGCCTGGACTTTGGGTTTGAGAATTTGCGGGTCGAACGGTTTGAACAGGTAATCCACCGCGCCACTGGCGTAGCCCTTGATCACGGCGTCCTGGGATTGTTCGTTGGCGGTAAGAAAAATGATCGGCGTGAGGCGGGTTCGCTGACTGCCACGCATCAGGCGCGCCACTTCGAAACCGTCCATACCCGGCATCTGCACGTCCAGCAGTACCAGGTCGACATCGTGTTCGAGTAACAGGCTGAGCGCTTCAAACCCGGAAGCCGCGGTGATGACCTGCCAGTCCTGGCGCTGTAACAACGCGCGCATGCTGATCAGGTTTTCGGGGTAATCATCAACAATTAAAAGGATTGAGCTGCCTTCAGCTGGCATAGGTTGTGCGCATTCCATGCTGCATCTCTTGTTCGGGACCTCAGGCCGGGCCTCTTGTGAAAACCGGACACATAATGCGACTTCACTCTAGACCTGGATCCACAAAAGCAGAAGCTACCGGTGTGCCATCACTTCAGTAAGTTTCATATAGCCGACTAACGGTCAGTCCTACAGCCCCCGTAAACCGGGAAAGATGGCATTTCGACAGGATGTTGACGTCAACCATCTGCCAAATGGGCATTAACAAACAACCGTTCTACGTTTATAAAGACAGCCCGAAGGCGCGAGCTAGAGCTTCTTGCACGTGCGTACAGAAAAAAGTGGAAGCTTGAATATGATCGATCTCGCAACCTGGAACCTCAGCGTTCCTGTCGGCAGTCCGCCGTACACCGTCGAAACAACCAAACTGGTGGACGGCTTCAAGGATCAGTACTTCCACTCCGACACCGGCACCTTGTTTTTCTGGTCCCCGGTAACCGGCACCCGCACTGAAAACGCGATTTACCCTCGCACCGAACTGCGCGAAACCTACAGCAATGGCACGCTGAAAAACTGGTACTACCCCGACGCGGACAACTTTCTGCGTGCGACCCTTACGGTCAGCAAGGTACCCAGCACGGGCAAGATCGTCATTGGCCAGATCCACGCCTACAACAGCCAGAAGCCCATGGTGAAAGTCGAGTATCAATACAAGGACTACAGCGCGACCGGCAACATCGTCGCCAAAGTCCGCATGCACCCCGACGACGACACCGCCCGGGTCATCACCATCGCCACTGGCGTAAAACTCGACCGGGAATTTTCCTACCTCATCCACCTCAGCCCCGGAGGCGCATTGGGCATCAGTGCGGCGGGCTACCAGTGGGACACCGACATCAGCGCGATGTGGCGTGATAAACCGCTGTACTTCAAGGCCGGCGTCTACGTGCAGGACAACACCGGGTACACCAGCGAAGGCGGGGAAGTGACGTTCAGCAAGCTGGATATCGATCACGATACCTGAGGCGACTCGATCTCCTGTAGCAGCTTCCGAGCCCGCGAGGCTGCGTTCGGCCGCGAAGCGGCCGCCGTCCGGCACATACGTTTTACCTGAAAAAACGTGAAGCCTGATTTTGCGACTGCGATGCAGCCGAACGCAGCCTCGCAAGCTCGACAGCTGCTACGGGCAAAGAACGAACTTGGCATCTACAAAACCCGTAGGACTGCTCCCTCGCCACAGGTTCTTTATGTCCAACTCCATCACTTCACTGACCGGCATCTGGCCCCACTTAAACGCCCACGTTTAAAGACACTCAGCGTTACTTCATGAAGCCTACAACGGCTTGCGTCACCGCCTACAGGTACGCCAGAATCCGCCGGCTTGTGCGCCTTGAAGCCCACCGGTAACTTGATTCGCGTCACTGATTTCCAGTGATCGGGTTTAGTAGCCCGTGGTTTCGAGCTTGGTGCACAAGCATCTGTCAGTCAGGGATTCCGATTCCTGCGCTTGATGGTAACTGTGCGCAGGGCACCTTCGGGTGCGCCGGCCTGCTCGAAACCCCGGTCTACTAACCTGCGTACAGTTGCCTCCACTTTGATTAGTAGCCAAAGAGGGGGCACTCCAATCAGGTTTCGAGCAAATGACAAAATCAACGCCGCATCCGCCGGTCACCGACCCGGCATCCCCCTACGAATCCCCCGATTCAAAAAAATTCCACGAAGCCGCCGAGCGCGCCCTCGACCAATACCTCAACCCGGCCGCCAACATCATGGCCACCACCAACGAACCCGAGCCCATGTACTTGGCCAACCCGAAGTACAACACCGAATCCCTGCTGGCCAACGCCAGCGAAACACTCGGCTCGGCCACCACCATGCTCAACAATTTCGCGGCGCTGCTGGAGACCTCCCATCGCAAGACCCTGCTGGGCATCGCCCAAGTGGTCATGCTCGGCGAACTGGCGGTGAACCAGGCGCTGGACCACGTCGAATTGAAGGAGTAATCGCGGCTCGGGTGATGCGAACAACTTGCCCCCAATAAAAACCCGCCTCTCGGCGGGTTTTTATCAATTCAGCTTAACGCTCAGGCTTAATTAACCTTAGCGTTCAACTCACTGAATAAGGGACGATTAAATCAATCAGTCCCCTTTTGGTTTCTACTCTGCCTTTACTTTGCCGCCTTCTTGATTGCGGAAAAGTCGAGCCGATATTCTCCTTTCATGGCTGACTTATCCGTATCACCCTCCGAACGCTTTTTTACATGAAAACCACCTCGATAGTCAGCGACATCATTATTTTCGATATCCACATATCCCGACTGAGCGTACCAACGCTCGGCATCCGCAGGATCAGACATAAATAAAAATTCCCCCTTGTCCGTCAATTCGTGCTTTTTGATACCAAAGCCCTGCGGAATCTGGAATTTTATAAGATTATCTTTATCGTATGCATTTACATTGAATATATCGCCGTCCATTACCCCATAAATTCGATCTGCCTTGAAGACTCCTGATTCATTGCCGGACTCATTGTAAAAAATAGCCGTGAATTCACCGTCCACCTTCATACCGCTCTTATCTTCCTTAACTTTCATTATCCACCTCAACATATAAACGGAGAGAAAGGAAACCGATCTATTTAATTGGCTCCTCTGTGATTGCACGACCAGCATAGGTAATATCTCTCACCCAATCACCTGTAATAAATGACAGTGCTTAATACATCTTTGAAATAATCGACATAACTAAAGAACCAAGACTTTACTTTCATCTACACGGGATTAACGCAAAGTCCGCCCACAGCCCACAAAAAAACCCGCCTCGCGGCGGGTTTCTTGAATCAGCGAACTAATGCTCAGCCTCAGTTAACCTTGGTGTTCAACTCACCTTTCAGATAATTCTGGAACATCGCTTGCAGAGAGAGATCGGCTTGATCTTCGAAGCATTACCAGCAGCACCGAACGCTTCATAAGAAGCGTTACATACATCACGCATCGCGGTTGCGCCGAAAAATCTACGTCGGTCGAATTCTACGCAAACCAATTATCCTTCAACAATTTCGTCTTTAGATTTATTGAACACAATAGGATAGCTTTCAGCGTCAACAACACCCCTAATCGTCCCGTACAATCTATTAAAGCTCCTATCATCCGACTGCAAATTGCATACGTCGAATACCATATCAAGATAGATCGTACTTGCTTGGCCATTCCAATGCAGCCAACCAGAATATAAACTGTGCCCCATAAATTGCCCCTTCCCCCAACGCCCGATAATTTTCCCACCATCATGATCAACTGATCTTATTCCAAGCGTATAGTAAGTACCATTGACAGGCTCACTGAAATAAGTAGCCTGAAGACTAGGAACTTCTTTCATAGCTCACACCTCAATTCAATTTAGTTAACATCTGGAATCGCCCAACTATATTCCGACCCAATTAACGGGCTATTTTTTATACCCAGCCTAAGACTGATTGAAAACCACATGAGCTTTAGAGCCATCCTGCTTATTGTAGAGTTCGCCAGACAGCCTCTTGTATTCCTGATTTATGGATAACAAAATACAACTTTCATTTTCGTCAAACGTTAATCTAACACACGACTCATCGCTGGCATCAAGCCGGTGATAACCTGAAGCACCTAAAGGAGAAGTGGGGGCCTGATTTTTTCCCCACTTACCTTCAATGTGACCGGTATCATAATCAGCAAAGCTAATCAAAACGCTGTAGTAATTGCCTTTCGGAGTATTTTCCGAAAGATAGGCACGCTGTAAAGCTGGATTTTGTTTTCCTTTGGACATAATCACAACCTCGATGTAAACCGAACAAAATGCTCGGACAACAACAATGTTATAGGCGCAAGCAATTAAGTCACCTGCAACAAATGACAGTTTTTTATAACTTATCTGAATAAATATTATAGCGAAGCTCTATATTTTGACCGAAGCGGAAATCCGCAAGTGGTTTCCCGAAACCGGTTTATTTTCGCCGAACCAATAAGCATCAATAAGGGGACACCCATTAGCCGGTCTCAAGTCAAGGATTTCAATTCCTGCACTTGATGGTTGAAAGAATAATCACCCACAAAAAAACCCGCCTCTCGGCGGGTTTCTTGAATCAGCGGTTTAACGCTAAGGCTTAGTTAACCTTAGCGTTCAACTCACCCTTCAAATACCGCTGATACATCGCTTCCAACGAGATCGGTTTGATCTTCGAGGCATTACCCGCCGTACCAAACTGCTCATAACGTGCGATACAAACATCACGCATCGCCGTCACGGTCGCGCCGAAGAACTTACGCGGATCGAACTCGCTTGGGTTGGTAGCCATCAGGCGACGCATCGCGCCGGTGGAGGCCAGGCGCAGGTCGGTGTCGATGTTGACCTTGCGCACGCCGTGCTTGATGCCTTCGACGATTTCTTCAACCGGTACGCCGTAGGTTTCTTTGATGTCGCCGCCGTACTGGTTGATGATCGCCAGCCACTCTTGCGGAACCGAAGACGAACCGTGCATTACCAGGTGGGTGTTCGGGATGCGTTTGTGGATTTCTTTGATGCGGTCGATGGCCAGCACGTCGCCGGTCGGTGGCTTGGTGAACTTGTAGGCGCCGTGGCTGGTGCCGATGGCGATGGCCAGGGCGTCGACCTGGGTGCGTTTGACGAAGTCAGCGGCTTCTTCCGGGTCGGTCAGCATTTGGCTGTGATCCAGAACGCCTTCGGCGCCGATGCCGTCTTCTTCACCGGCCATGCCGGTTTCCAGCGAACCCAGGCAGCCCAGCTCGCCTTCTACCGAAACGCCGCAGGCGTGAGCCATGGCTACGGTTTGTTGGGTGACACGGACGTTGTAGTCGTAGTCGGTCGGGGTCTTGCCATCTTCGCCCAGGGAGCCGTCCATCATCACCGAGCTGAAGCCCAACTGGATGGAGCGCTGGCAGACGTCAGGGCTGGTGCCGTGGTCCTGGTGCATGCACACCGGGATGTGCGGGAATTCTTCGATGGCTGCCAGGATCAGGTGACGCAGGAACGGAGCGCCTGCGTATTTGCGAGCACCGGCCGAAGCCTGGACGATCACCGGGGAGTCAGTCTTGTCAGCGGCTTCCATGATGGCGCGCATCTGCTCAAGGTTGTTGACGTTGAAGGCTGGAACGCCGTAGCCGAACTCGGCTGCGTGGTCCAGCATCTGGCGCATGCTGATAAGTGCCATTGTGTGTGTCTCTCCCGGTTGAGGGTCGTTAATCGTGCCAGCCTGCCGTAGCGGCGGCGGCTATTCAAGTTATTGCAGATCGGGGGTTGGCCCGGGCTGCGAATTCGGTGGTGCAAAATCTCAAGAACTACAGAAAACCACTGTGGGAGCGGCGGTGCGGCGATCCGACTTGCTCGCGAATGCGGTTATACATTCAACATCCATGCAAGCTGATCCACCGCCTTCGCGAGCAAGCCCGCTCCCACATTTGGATCGCTGTGAATCAAATCAATCGTGTTACTCGGCTTTACAACCGCGGCCAATCAAATCATTGGTGGCGACCCAGTACACCAGGCCTTCCTCACCTTTTACGTGAAACGCCAGCATGTCGTTGCTGTACAGCGAACCTTCGGCGCCCGGTTCAAGCTTCAAGCGGTAGACCTGATCGGCACCGCCCAGACGAACGTCGACTTCCTTGCGGTTGATGTCAGTGTAGCGCCAGAGCACTTTGGCCTGGCTGTCGCAGGTCCAGGTGGTCCAGCTGTCCGCTGGCTCGGCAGCGTTGAACAGGTTCAAATTGGCGCAACCTGCCAGCAATGCCAGTGCCGCAACGGCGATAAAGCCTTTCATCCATGTTCCTCGGCTGACGGCACACGCCGCCCGCCTTGAGTAAAGAGTCTGACCCCTCAAGGGCAACCATGTTCCTTGGCCGGGACCTGTGTCTCGTATTTGTCCAGGCCGTCGGGCCCGGAGCGCTTGTTGATCACCGGGTTGGTTTCCGCTTGCCAGTCGGCCTGGTAGCAGCCTTTTTCCTGTGTTTGCGGCGCGGGTTCCGGCGTGGCTTTCGGGTTACTCCCGCAAGCCGCCAGCATACCCGCGGCAATCAACAGCATTAAGGTCCTGACCATGTGAACACTCCTTTGCCTGGTCAAATGCGCGGCCTCAGGCCTTGGCCCGGCTTTCCAGAACTTCAACGGCCGGCAGCACTTTGCCTTCAACGAATTCGAGGAACGCGCCGCCGCCGGTAGAAATGTAGGAGATCTGCTCGGCAACGCCATATTTATCGATGGCCGCCAGGGTGTCGCCGCCACCAGCGATGGAGAACGCCGAGCTTTCTGCGATGGCCTGGGCCAGCACTTTGGTGCCGTTACCGAACTGGTCGAATTCGAACACGCCCACCGGGCCGTTCCACAGGATGGTCTTGGACGACTTCAACAGCTCGGCGAAATTCGCCGCGGTCTGTGGGCCGATGTCCAGGATCATGTCGTCTGCGGCCACGTCGGCAATCAGCTTGACGGTCGCGGTAGCGCTTTCAGCGAATTCCTTGGCAACCACCACGTCGACCGGCAGCGGAACGCTGACCTTGGCAGCGATTTCACGGGCGGTGTCCAGCAGGTCCGGCTCGTACAGGGATTTGCCGACCGGGTGACCGGCAGCGGCCAGGAACGTGTTGGCAATGCCGCCGCCGACGATCAACTGATTGCATATCTGGCTCAGGCTGTTGAGCACGTCGAGTTTGGTCGACACTTTGGAACCGGCAACGATAGCGGCCATTGGCTGCGCCGGGGCGCCCAGGGCCTTGCCCAGTGCGTCCAGTTCGGCGGCCAGCAGCGGGCCAGCAGCGGCGACTTTGGCGAACTTGGCCACGCCGTGGGTCGAACCCTCGGCGCGGTGAGCGGTGCCGAAGGCGTCCATCACAAACACGTCGCACAGGGCCGCGTATTGCTTGGCCAGTTCGTCAGCGTTCTTTTTCTCGCCCTTGTTGAAGCGCACGTTTTCGAACAAAACGATGTCGCCGGCTTTCACGTCGACGCCGCCCAGGTAATCGGACACCAGCGGCACTTCGCGGCCCAGGGCTTTGCTCAGGTAGTCAGCGACTGGCTTGAGGCTGTTTTCGGCCGAGAACTCGCCTTCGGTCGGACGGCCAAGGTGCGAGCAGACCATCACGGCCGCGCCTTTTTCCAGGGCCAGCTTGATGGTCGGCAGCGAAGCCAGGATTCGCGCATCGCTGGTGACAACACCGTCCTTGACTGGGACGTTGAGGTCTTCGCGGATCAGTACGCGCTTACCTTGCAGATCGAGGTCGGTCATCTTCAACACGGTCATGGGTCGCATTTCCTGGATAGCTGTTTTAGAGAGCAGGTTTTGGTTGTGGTGCAGCTGTTTGCAAATAGTGTTCTGCAACGTCCAGCATTCGATTGGCAAAACCCCATTCGTTGTCGAACCAGGCCAGGATGTTCACCAGCCGAGGGCCGGAAACGCGGGTCTGACTGGCATCGACGATGGCCGAATGTGGGTCATGATTAAAATCACAACTGGCGTGAGGCAACTCGGTGTAGGCCAGAAGGCCCTTGAGCGGGCCATGGGTGGCGGCCTCGCGCAGAATCCGGTTGACCTCGGTGGCGTCGGTATCGCTTACGGTCTGCATCGTAATGTCGAGGCAGGACACGTTAACCGTCGGCACCCGCACGGCTTTGGCCTGAATTCGCCCGGCAAGTTCCGGCAGCAGGCGTTCAATGCCTCGCGCCAGACCAGTGGACACCGGAATCACCGACTGGAACGCCGAACGGGTGCGGCGCAGGTCTTCGTGGTGATAGGCGTCGATGACCGGTTGATCATTCATTGCCGAGTGGATGGTAGTGATCGACACGTATTCCAGACCAATGGCCTGATCCAGCAGGCGCAACAGCGGCACGCCGCAGTTGGTGGTGCAGGACGCGTTTGATACCAGCAGCTCATCGCCGGTCAGGCAATCCTGGTTCACACCGTAGACGATGGTGGCGTCGACATCTGCCTCGCTGGCCATCGGCTGGGAGAACAGCACCCGTGGCGCGCCAGCGTCGAGGAAGCGCTGGCCATCGGCACGCGTGTGATAGGCGCCGGAGCACTCCAGCACCAGATCGACGCCCAGTGACGCCCAATCGATGCCTTCGGGGGTGGCACTGCGCAGGACCTTCACGCAGTCGCCTTTAATATGCAGACAATCGCCCTCGACCCTCACCTCACCGGGAAACCGCCCGTGTGTGGAGTCGAAGCGTGTCAGGTATTCAATGCTGGCCATGTCGGCCAGATCGTTGATCGCGACAATTTCGAACCCTGCCGTCGAGCCTCGCTCAAACAACGCACGCAAGACGCAACGACCAATCCGGCCGTAGCCGTTGAGTGCAACTTTGTAAGGACGCGGTTGAGGCATGGGGTTCTCGATTACCGTGGTGAATCCGTCAGTGTTGCGTTGAATGTTCTATTGCCATCGCGGGCAAGCCCGCTCCCACATGGACGGTGTAAATCCCTGTGGGAGCGGGCTTGCCCGCGATAGCGTCAGAACAGGCAATACATCACCTGGACTTAGTCTTCCAGCAGCTCTTCAGCCTGACCCAGGATGTTTTCCAGGGTGAAGCCGAACTCTTCGAACAACGCAGGCGCAGGCGCCGACTCGCCGTAGGTGGTCATGCCGATCACACGCCCTTCCAGGCCCACGTACTTGTACCAGTAGTCCGCATGGGCGGCCTCGATGGCGATACGCGCGCTGACCTGCAATGGCAGAACCGCTTGCTTGTAGCCGGCGTCCTGGGCTTCGAAGACGCTGGTGCACGGCATCGAAACAACACGCACCTTGCGGCCTTGCTCGGTCAGTTTGTCGAAGGCTTGAACGGCCAGGCCGACTTCCGAACCGGTGGCGATCAGGATCAGCTCAGGCTCGCCTGCGCAGTCTTTCAGCACGTAGCCGCCGCGATTGATGCACTCGATCTGCACGGCATCACGGGTTTGGTGCTGCAGGTTCTGACGGGAGAAGATCAGTGCCGACGGACCGTCGTCACGCTCCAGCGCGCATTTCCAGGCCACTGCCGATTCAACGGCATCGGCTGGACGCCAGGTATCGAGGTTCGGCGTGCAGCGCAGGCTGGCCAGTTGCTCGATCGGCTGGTGAGTCGGGCCGTCTTCGCCCAGACCGATGGAGTCGTGGGTGAACACATAGATGATGCGCTTCTTCATCAGCGCCGACATGCGCACCGCGTTGCGGGCGTATTCCATGAACATCAGGAAGGTCGCGCCGTAAGGCACCAGGCCGCCGTGCAGGGCCACGCCGTTCATGATCGCACTCATGCCGAACTCGCGAACACCGTAGTACATGTAGTTGCCGCTGGCGTCTTCGGCGGTGACGCCTTTGCAACCTTTCCACAGGGTCAGGTTGGAACCGGCCAGGTCAGCCGAACCGCCCAGCAGTTCCGGCAACAGCGGGCCGAACGCGTTCAGGGCATTCTGGCTGGCTTTACGGCTGGC
Organism: Pseudomonas sp. PDM09; assembly: GCF_014852305.1. NCBI lineage: Bacteria > Pseudomonadati > Pseudomonadota > Gammaproteobacteria > Pseudomonadales > Pseudomonadaceae > Pseudomonas > Pseudomonas sp. PDM09. The sequence goes on from NZ_JACVBI010000006.1 coordinate 194,989, forward strand.
GATGGTTTCGCCCTTGGCCGCGACTTCAGCGATGTAAGCAGCCGCTTTTTCCGCGAAGTCTTCCGGCAGGTCACCGCTCAGACGACGAATCAGTTCGTTGGCCAGCTCCGGGAAGGCCGCGGAGTAAGCAGCGAAACGCTGATCCCACTCGGCTTCGGCCGCGCGACCGGATTCCTTGGCGTCCCACTCGGCATAAATATTGGCCGGGATTTCGAACGGGCCGTGGTTCCACTTCAGTGCTTCACGGGTCAGAGCGATCTCCGCGTCACCCAACGGGGCACCGTGGCAGTCTTCCTTGCCCTGCTTGTTTGGCGAACCGAAACCGATGGTGGTCTTGCAGCAGATCAGCGTCGGCTGCTCGCTTTTGCGGGCCGTGTCGATGGCGATCTTGATTTCTTCCGGGTCATGACCGTCGACGTTACGGATCACCTGCCAGTTGTAGGCCTCGAAACGCTTCGGCGTGTCGTCGGTGAACCAGCCTTCGACTTCCCCGTCGATGGAGATGCCGTTGTCATCGTAGAAGGCAATCAGTTTACCCAAGCCCAAGGTACCGGCCAGGGAGCTGACTTCGTGGGAAATGCCTTCCATCATGCAGCCATCACCCAGGAACACGTAGGTGTGGTGATCGACGACGTTATGGCCGGGACGGTTGAACTGCGCCGCCAGGACTTTTTCCGCCAACGCGAAACCCACGGCATTGGCCAGGCCTTGACCCAGTGGACCGGTGGTGGTTTCAACGCCTGGGGTGTAGCCGTATTCCGGGTGACCCGGAGTGCGGCTGTGCAGCTGGCGGAAGTTTTTCAGGTCATCGATCGACAGGTCATAGCCGGTGAGGTGCAGCAGCGAGTAGATCAACATCGAACCGTGACCGTTGGACAGCACGAAGCGGTCACGGTCGGCGAACGATGGATTGCTCGGGTTGTGCTTCAGGTAGTCACGCCAAAGTACTTCGGCGATATCCGCCATACCCATAGGGGCACCGGGATGGCCGCTGTTGGCTTTTTGCACGGCATCCATGCTGAGGGCACGAATGGCGTTGGCACGCTCACGACGGCTGGGCATCGCTGTTCTCCTGCGGATATTGAATCGAGAGTTAATAAAACGAAACGGAAAAAAGGCGAGCATTTTCCCTCACCGACCGCCTTCGGGGCAATGACAGATAGTCATCCGAAGGCGTTTTTCCAATGGATAACAGCGTATTCGACTGATGAAACCTTTCCGCTGTTCGTTTGCTGACTAAACCTAACGCTGAAAAGTGCCATCTATCGAGCAATATCAAAACTTTTTGATATTGCTCTTGCGATGATTTCCGACCGTAACTAGACTGCTGGCCTTATGAATTTACGCGTGCCTTCCATTCGACATGACGATTGCGATGAACTGGCGGCCCTGTGCAAGGCCGGCGGCGATCCTCTGCGGCTGAATGTATTGCGCGCGCTGGCCAACGATTCGTTCGGCGTACTGGAACTGGCGCAGATCTTCGGCATTGGCCAGTCTGGCATGAGTCATCACCTCAAGGTTTTGGCCCAGGCCGACCTGGTGGCGACCCGTCGTGAAGGCAATGCGATTTTCTACCGCCGCGCCCTGCCCCACACCGATCTGCCGGGCGGCAAGCTGCATGCAGCACTGCTGGAAGAAGTGGACAACCTGACCCTGCCGACTGACGTTCAGTCGCGGATCGGTCAGGTCCACGGGCAGCGAGCGGCGGCCAGCCAGGACTTTTTCTCACGGGTCGCAGAGAAGTTTCGCGCCCAGCAAGACTTGATTGCCGGCCTGGCGCAATACCGCGAAAGCGTGGTGGCACTGCTCGACAAGCTGAGTTTCGGCCCTGGCGCCACGGCGATCGAAGTAGGCCCCGGCGATGGCGGTTTTCTGCCGGAGCTGGCGCATCGTTTCGTTCAAGTCACGGCGCTGGACAACAGCCCTGCGATGCTCGATCTGGCCCGTCAGGTTTGCGAACGTGAAATGCTGGCTAACGTCAGCCTGCAATTGGCCGATGCATTGAACGGCGTAAGCCTCAAGGCTGATTGCGTTGTACTGAACATGGTACTGCACCATTTCGCTGCGCCGGCCGAAGCACTCAAGCGCATGGCCGACTTGCTGCAACCGGGCGGTAGCCTGCTCGTGACAGAGTTATGTAGCCACAACCAGAGTTGGGCCAGGGAGGCCTGCGGTGATCTGTGGTTGGGGTTTGAACAGGACGATCTGGCCCGTTGGGCCACCGCTGCGGGACTCATTCCCGGGGAAAGCCTCTATGTAGGCTTACGTAATGGTTTCCAGATTCAGGTCCGCCATTTTCAGCGACCGACTGGCGACACTCACCATCGGTAAATTCAGGAAAAAATCGAGATGAGCGAATACTCCCTCTTCACCTCCGAGTCCGTGTCTGAAGGGCATCCGGACAAAATCGCCGACCAGATTTCCGATGCGGTGCTGGACGCCATCATTGCTGAAGACAAATTCGCCCGTGTAGCGGTCGAGACACTGGTAAAAACCGGCGTTGCAATCATCGCAGGTGAAGTCACCACGTCGGCCTGGGTCGATCTGGAAGACATCGTCCGTAACGTGATTCTCGACATCGGCTACAACAGCTCCAATGTCGGCTTCGACGGTGCAACTTGCGGCGTGATGAACATCATCGGCAAGCAGTCCCCCGACATCAACCAGGGCGTTGACCGTGCCAAGCCTGAAGACCAGGGCGCCGGCGACCAGGGCCTGATGTTCGGCTACGCCAGCAACGAAACCGACGTGCTGATGCCAGCACCGATCACCTTCTCGCACCAACTGGTTCAACGCCAGGCTGAAGCCCGTAAATCCGGCCTGCTGCCTTGGCTGCGCCCGGACGCCAAGTCGCAAGTCACTTGCCGTTACGAAGGCGGCAAGGTTGTCGGTATCGACGCCGTTGTGTTGTCGACCCAGCACAACCCTGACGTATCGTACAAAGACCTGCGCGAAGGCGTGATGGAACTGATCGTCAAGCACGTACTGCCTGCCGAGCTGCTGTCCAAAGACACCCAGTTCCACATCAACCCGACCGGCCAATTCATCATCGGTGGCCCGGTGGGCGACTGCGGCCTGACCGGTCGCAAGATCATCGTCGACAGCTACGGCGGCATGGCCCGTCACGGCGGCGGCGCGTTCTCCGGCAAGGATCCATCGAAAGTAGACCGTTCGGCGGCCTACGCTGGTCGTTACGTGGCCAAGAACATCGTCGCGGCCGGCCTGGCCGAGCGTTGCGAGATTCAGGTTTCCTACGCGATCGGTGTTGCCCAGCCTACGTCGATTTCGTTGAACACCTTCGGCACCGGTAAAATCAGCGACGACAAGATCGTCAAACTGGTTCGCGAAGTGTTCGACCTGCGTCCATACGCGATCACCACCATGCTTGACCTGCTGCACCCGATGTACCAGGAAACCGCTGCGTACGGCCACTTCGGTCGCACTCCGGCTACCAAGACTGTGGGCGACGATACGTTCACCACTTTCACTTGGGAAAAAACCGACCGCGCCGACGACCTGCGTGTCGCTGCCGGCCTGTAAGACTTTTCCTGCGGTACCCAAAGCCCCGCACGGTTCGCCGTGCGGGGCTTTTTATTGCCTTGCTGCTTGAGACCGTGTCGCCGCCTTCGCGAGCAAGCCCGCTCCCACATTTGAACTCGGTCGTTCACCGCATCTGTGTACACAGGAGATCCCATGTGGGAGCGGGCTTGCTCGCGAAGAGGCCAGCCCAGTCACCTCTGTCTCATGCCAGAAACACTCAGCAAAAAAACCACCCTTCGCGCCTATCAGTACTGATCTAGCCTTCAAGCATCCCAACGAGCAAGGACGCTCTCGATGCTGCCCAACCTGCGCCTGTTTTTCGCTTTCCTGCTGACCTTCGCCAGCCAGACCGCCAATGCCGCCGAATGCCCCGATTGGCCACCGGTTCGCGCACAGGAAGAAATCACCACCCTGCAACTGCAAATCGATCGCTGGGACGACAGCTACCACCGTGAAGGCCAATCGCTGATCGCCGATGAACTCTATGATCAGTCCCGTGCACGACTGACCGAATGGCGCGAGTGTTTTGATTCAGCCCCCTCCGACGAACCATTGCGTACGGCCGGCGGCACGGTTGCTCACCCCATCGCCCACACCGGATTGGAAAAACTGCGCGATGGGCGCGCCGTCGAAGCCTGGCTGAAAGATCGGGGCGAGGTGTGGATTCAGCCCAAGGTTGACGGTGTGGCGGTGACGTTGATTTATCGCAATGGCTGGTTGCACCGGGCGATCAGTCGGGGGGACGGGGTAAACGGCCAGGACTGGACAGCCTCGGCACGCCAGATCGCCGCCATCCCTCAAAAACTTTCGCAGTCGCTGGACTTGCTGCTCCAAGGCGAACTCTATTGGCGCCTGACCGAACACGTACAAGCCGAGGCCGGCAGCCTCAATGCCCGCGCCACGGTGGCCGGGTTGATGGCACGCAAGGCGCTGAGCTCCGAGCAGGCCGCCGGTATCGGTTTGTTTGTCTGGGATTGGCCGCAAGGCCCGAAAAGCCTGCCCGACCGGGTGGCAGCTCTGGACAACCTGGGGTTCCCGAGTACGGCACCCTACAGTCAGCCGATCGAGGCATTTGCCGATGCCGAACGCTGGCGCGATCACTGGTATCGCTCGCCCCTGCCCTTTGCCAGCGATGGGGTCGTGCTGCGCCAGGACCAGCGCCCACCGGCCGAGCGCTGGCAGGCGAAAACGCCTTACTGGAGCGTCGCCTGGAAATACCCCTTTGCCCAGGCGCTGGCCGAGGTGCGCAAGGTCCACTTCAAAATTGGACGAACCGGCCGGATCACACCGGTGCTGGATCTGATACCGGTAATGCTCGACGACCGGCAGATCAGGCGCGTCAGTGTCAGCTCCCTGCAACGCTGGGAAGCGCTGGACATCCGACCCGGCGATCAGGTCGCCATCAGCCTGGCGGGGCTGACCATCCCCAGGCTCGATGGGGTCGTATTGCGCAGCACCGAACGCCCGGCATTGAACGTACCGCTGGCGGCAGAGTTTCATTCTTTAAGCTGCTGGCAGCCCACACCCGGATGCGAAAGCCAATTCCTCGCACGTCTGAGCTGGCTCAGTGGCAAACAGGGGCTGGCCTTGCCTCATGTCGGGCCGGGCACTTGGAAGAAACTGCTCAAGGCCGAACGCCTCGACAGCCTGGTCGATTGGTTGACCCTTGATGAGCAAGAGCTTGCTAAGATTGACGGCTTCGGTGAGCGCAGCAGTGCTCGTCTTTTGGACAGTTTCAACAGCGCCCGGCAACGCCCATTCGCTCGCTGGCTTAAAGCCCTGGGTTTGCCGCCGACTGGCCAGGCACGCCTCGCCGACTCATGGCAGGCGCTGGCACAACGAAACACCGAACAATGGCAGGCCGAAGCCGGCATCGGTCCGGGGCGCGCAGCGCAATTGAGCGCATTTTTCCGCGACCCGCAGGTCCTGGCCTTGAGTGAGACATTACGTGTTGCCGGGATTGACGGTTTCTAGACACCAGCCCGCTCTGAGAACCGGGAACCCAAAGGTGCCGATGCGCTCAAACAGCCCATCGCTATATCGAATTTTTCACCTGGAGCTTTTATGAAACTTCTTTCACCGCTTGCCGTGTTGACCCTGTGCAGCGTGATGGCCGCTCCATTGATGGCCGACGAAGATGCCCCGGGCCTGACCGGCTGCGCCGCCAAAAAACAAGGCATCATCAACCAGATCGAACTGGCCAAGTCCCGCGGCAACGCCGATCAACAGGCTGGCCTGGAAACCGCCCTGAACGAAGTCACTGCCCATTGCACCGACGCTTCCTTGAAGAAGGAACGGGAAAACAAGGTGCTCGACGCCAAGCACGAAGTCAGCACGCGTCAGGCGGACCTCGAGAAGGCGATGAAAAAAGGCGACGCCGAGAAGATCAACAAGCGCAAAGACAAACTGGCTCAATCACGCAAGGAGTTGCAGGAAGCACTGGATGAGCTGGATAAATAAATGATCTTTTCTGCAATCAATGATCCCGAAACTCTTTATGGCAGGCACTGCAGGCATCTTCGACTTTCTGCACCGCCGGCCCCAGGTTGCTGACCTTGTAGGGCTGAACCTTGCTGGCAATCACCAGTTCACCGGTGGCGCCTTCAAGGGTGCGGGCCAGCTCCTGGAAACGTGCCTGCTTCTGCCAGACATCGTCCTTGGCGCTGGTGTGATCCTCTTCGCGCACCTGCGGGAAATGTTTCCACGGTTCATGGGACAAGGCATCAAGTTTCACGGCGCCGTCGACGAATTTCGGGCCATCGAACGGAATACGCCCACGCAACATACCGCCCAGGTCTTCGCCGGTCTTGAGCATCTGCTTGAAGATCGCCTTGCGCTGACCCAGCGGCGAGTTCGGGTCGACCCCCCCGCAGGCGGACAAGGTCAGGCAGGCCAGCAATACAACGGAAAGTCTTTTAAGAATCATGGTGGCTTCAGGTCACTGGAAACGGCGGCCAGTATCCTCGTGTCACCGGCAAAGACCAATAGCCCTATTATCAATACGGGTTGTTTGAGCGCATGGAGCACTCAGGCAGCCGGCAAAGGAATTACTCCATGAACAGCCGTTTCAAGGCATGGCGTCACAATCTGGCCTGGACCCTTCCGATGGTGGCCGTACTGGCAGGTTGCACCGGCGGCGACAGCAGCAAACCGAAAACCCACGCACTGGCGACCTACTCCAGCGCCACCTGGGAAGCGCTTCCGGCAGTGTCCGACAACGACCTCGTCGCTGGCTTCGGCTCGTGGCGCAGCGCTTGTACCCGGCTCAAGGCCGACCCGGTCTGGGGCGGCACCTGTGCGGCTTCCGCCAATGTGCAGCCAACCGCCAATGACATCCGCGGTTTCCTCAAACAGAACCTGGACGTCTATGGCCTGCGTGCCGCCAATGACAACCCCAACGGCCTGATTACCGGTTACTACGAACCGGTGTATCCCGGCAGCCTGACCCAGACCGAGGAAGCCAACATCCCGGTGTACGGTGTGCCCGAGGACATGATCATCGTCTCGCTGGACAGTATCTATCCGGAACTCAAAGGCAAACGCCTGCGGGGAAGGCTCGAAGGTCGCGTACTCAAGCCATACGACGATGCGGCAACCATTGAAACCAAAGGCGTGAAGGCGCCGGTGATTGCCTGGCTGACCGACCCGATGAACCTGCAGTTTTTGCAAATCCAGGGTTCGGGTCGCATCCAGCTTGATGACGGTCGTCAGTTGCGTGTCGGTTACGCCGATCAGAACGGCCACCCGTATCGACCCATCGGCCGCTGGCTGGTGGACCAGGGTGAGCTGAAGAAAGAAGACGTGACCATGGGTGCTATCAGCACTTGGGCCAAGGCTAATCCGACGCGCATTCCCGAACTGCTCGGCAGTAACCCCAGCTACGTGTTCTTTACCCGCAACCCCGACAGCAACGAAGGACCGCGCGGCTCGCTGAATGTCCCGCTGACCGCAGGTTATAGCGCGGCGGTGGACCGTAAGGTGATTCCACTCGGTAGCCTGTTGTGGTTATCGACCACACGCCCGGATGGCAGCGCACTGGTACGTCCGGTGGCCGCGCAAGATACTGGCGGCGCGATTACCGGCGAGGTTCGCGCGGACCTGTTCTGGGGCACGGGGGATGCGGCCGGGCAATTGGCCGGTGACATGAAACAGCAGGGACAGATCTGGATGCTTTGGCCCAAGGGGGCGGCGTTGCCGCAAGTGCCGCAGGTGGCTGACACACTTTAAAAGCAAAGATCGCAGGCTTCGCCAGCTCCTACAGGGATCGATGTTCATCCGCGATATTGCGGTGCACGCGGCCAATGTAGGAGCTGCGAAGGCTGCGATCTTTTGGTCTTGCCTTTAAACCGACACCACAAAGAAACTGACAATCAACCCCACTCCAATGGCCCACACCAACGACCGCAGAATCGCCCAGTCCGCCAGATAGCAAATGATGTAGAGCAGCCGACTGGTGATGAACAGCACCGACAGCACATTGATCGTCACCAGTTCGGCATTGCCGGCCAGGTGCGCGACGATCACCGCTGCCGCAAACGCCGGTGTCACTTCGAAGCTGTTCAACTGCGCCGAATGCGCACGCCTGGCCACGCCTTGGAGCGAATCCAGAAACGCCCGCGGATCGTGATTCTCTTTCAGCCCGAACTTGCCGCCGCTGAACTTGGCGACGCCTGTGCATAAATATGGCAAGCAGATCGCAATCAAAATGCACCACAGAGCAACCGTCATAACGCAGTCCCTTCTTTCAAGTTATAGAGAGTCGAGTTCCATCAAGGGTGACTAAAACTTCATCACCAACATGCCGATCAGCACCAGCCCACAGGCTAAGAGCCGGGGCTTGCCGAAAGGTTCTTCCAGATAGCGCATCCCAAACAGCACCACCAGAATCACACTGATTTCGCGCAGCGCCGCGGCTTCAGCAATCGAGCCGAGCTGCATCGCCCACAGCACCAGAGCGTAGCTGAACAGTACGCAAAACCCGACCGCCAAGCCCAACCGCCACTGCTCGCGCCAGAACAGCCTGAACGCCGGGCGCTTGCGCACCAGCGCCAGCAACGGGAACGGCCAGGCACTGAGCAATGTGACCCAAACCAGGTAATCCAATGGATCGGACCAGCGCCGCAAGGCCTGGCCATCGATGAAGGTGTAACAACCGATGCACAACCCGATCAGTGCCACCACCGGCAGCATCGACCACGGCAGACGCACCCCGCCACCGCCCTGCCAGAGCAGGCACAACATGCCGAACGGGATCAGCAAAATGCCGAAGATCTGCTGAGCCGTCAGCACTTCCCCGGCGAAGATCAGCGTCAGTGCCAGCACCACCAGCGGCGACAGGCCACGCATCAAGGGATAGACAAGACCGAGATCGCCGACCCGATAGGCCTGGATCAACAGGTAGCGATAGAGCAACTCAAATGCCGCTGACGCGAGAATCCACGACCACATCTCCAGTGGCGGCAGCGCCACGAAGGGCAGCATCAGGGCGACAAACAGCAGCGCCACGCTGTCCATGCAGGCCACCACCAACAGCCGCTCTGCACTGAATTTGATCAGGGTATTCCACGCCGCGTGCAACAGCGCCGCTACCAACACCAGAACCGTCGCCAGCACGACACACTCCTTATTTTGTCCCGCCCTCTGTAGGAGCTGTCGAGTGAAACGAGGCTGCGATCTTTTGCTCCTGGAAAATCAAGATCAAAAGATCGCAGCCTCGTTTCACTCGACAGCTCCTACGGAGTTCAGCTGGATAATTGATTCGCCATATGTCCGCAGCTGTTTATACTGCAAGCGACCACGCCGCACTCAGTTGCGCACACACTAATTCCAATAATTCCTGCCTCTGCCCGCTCTCACCGAGAACGGTCGTCGGCCTGCGTATGCCTGATCAAAGCGTCAAGACTACCGACAGAGACCTTGCGCATGCCACTCGCCTTGCTTGCACTGGCTGTTGCCGCCTTCGGCATCGGCACCACTGAATTCGTCATCATGGGCTTGCTGCCCGATGTCGCCCGCGACCTCGCCGTGAGCATTCCTCACGCGGGGCTGCTCATCACCGGTTACGCCCTGGGCGTGGTGTTCGGTGCGCCGATCCTCGCGGTCGGGACCGCCAACATGCCGCGCAAAGCCACATTGCTGGGCATGACGCTGATGTTCATTCTCGGCAATATCCTCTGCGCCCTGGCGCCGAACTACGCCACTTTGATGGCCGCGCGGGTGATCACCGCGCTGTGCCATGGTGCGTTCTTCGGCATCGGCTCGGTGGTCGCTGCCGGTCTGGTGGCACCGAACAAACGAGCCCAGGCGATTGCCATGATGTTCACCGGCCTGACGCTGGCCAACGTGCTGGGCGTTCCATTGGGCACCGCGCTGGGGCAATACGCTGGCTGGCGCTCGACATTTTGGGCTGTGTCGGTGATTGGTGTGATTGCGGCCATCGCACAGTGGGTCTGGCTGCCCAAGGAAATCCCCATGGACAAGGCCAACCTGGCCAGCGAGTTCAAAGTGCTGGGCAAGGTCAACGTGCTGCTGGCGCTGGGCATGAGCGTGTTGGCGTCCACCAGTCTGTTCAGCGTGTTCACCTATATCGCGCCGATCCTGCAAGACATCACCGGTGTCAGTCCGCATGGCGTGACGATCATGTTGCTGTTGTTCGGGGTCGGTCTGACGGCGGGCAGCATGCTCGGCGGCCGGTTGGCGGACAGTCGCTTGCTGCCTTCTCTGGTGGGTATGGCACTGGCGGTGGTCGTCGTGCTGGCCGCTTTCAGTCAGACCAGTCACTCAATGATCCCGGCGGCGATCACACTGGTATTGTGGGGTATCTTCGCGTTTGCGCTGTGCCCGATCCTGCAATTGCTGATCATCGATCAGGCTCATGAAGCGCCAAACCTCGGGTCGACGTTGAATCAAAGCGCATTCAATCTCGGCAACGCAGCCGGTGCGTGGATTGGCGGGCTGGTTGTGGCCAGTGGCGCGGACCTGGCGGACTTGCCGTGGACCGGCGCACTGGTCAGCGGGTTGACGGTGCTGACGGCGTTGTTTTTCATCTACCTGCAGCGTCGCAGTGCTGTCGCGGTCAATGTGTCTGGCTAAGCGCAATCCATGTGGGAGCGGGCTCGCTCGCGAAGGCGGCGGCACAGTCAAGATTGATGTCGCCTGACACACCGCCTTCGCGAGCAAGCCCGCTCCCACAGGTTTCGCGCCTTGAACTGACTGGCATCAGGTACGTTTACCCTTCATTTTTTGATCTTCTGCGGTTCGGGCTCCTGGTTCCGCTGCGCAGAGGTCTTCGGCGGCCCGCTTTCACTGCGAATCTGCGCGTGACTGATCAGTGCGAAGATAAAACTGCCGCCGATGATGTTCCCCACCAGCGTGGGTCCTGCAAACACCAGCCAGAAATCCTTCCATGGCAACTCGCCGGCAAACACCAGATACGAGACCTCGACCGATCCGACCACGATGTGGGTGAAATCTCCCAGCGCCATGAAATAGGTGATGAGGATGATGATCCACATCTTGGCGCTTTCCATGGACGGGATCATCCAGACCATGGTGGCGATCATCCAGCCGGAGATGATGCCTTTGGCGAACATTTTGCTCGCGTCGTTCTCCATGACCTTGCGCCCGATGTCGAGGAAAGCCAGATCGGTCTTGGTGTCGAAAATCGGCAGGTGCAGCATCACATACGCCACCAGCAAGGTGCCGCAGAGGTTACCCACCAGCACGACCGACCACAGCCGAAGCAACCGACCGAAATTACCCAGCGTAGGCTTGCTCATGATCGGCAATACCGCAGTCAGGGTGTTCTCGGTGAAGAGTTGCTGGCGGGCGAGAATCACTGCGAGAAAACCTGCGCAGTAACCGAAACTGGCGATCACCTTGAAGCCTTCGCCGTCCGGCAGACGCGAGTTGAGCAGCCCCATGCCCATCAGCGACAAGCCCATGGTCAAGCCCGCAGCCAGGGCCGACCACCACAGCGCCGCAACGCTACGCTCGAGCTCCTGATCGCCTTGGGTGCGAATGATTTCGTGCAGCACCGCCGCGCGCGGTGGCTGGTTCTTGTCGACCTCGCGCTGTTCTTGCGCCGAGAGGTCCGGGGTCTTGCCGTCTTGGGGCGTGTCCATAAAACTCCTGAACCAGTGGCAGGTCGTTTAACTACGACACGCGGGGTTCGAAGCTGTTCAGTGATCCGTTAAATCATCTCTGACCGATAGACCGCTTTCGCGAGCAAGCCCGCTCCCACACTGGATCTCTGTCGTACACAAAGTATCTGCTCACTGAGGATCGAATGTGGGAGCGGGCTTGCTCGCGAAGACCGCACCGCCGATTTCACCCGCCGATCACATCATCCTTGAACTGGTCTTTGACGTACCTGATCTCGGTCCGGCCGTGCGGCGCGGGCAGGCCGTCTTCGCCCAGGTTCACGAAAACCATCTTCTCTACCGTCAGGATGCTCTTGCGGGTGATCTTGTTGCGCACTTCGCAAGTCAGCGTGATCGAGGTGCGACCGAACTCGGTGGCGGTGATGCCCAGTTCGATGATGTCGCCCTGGCGCGAGGCACTGACGAAGTTGATTTCGGAAATGTACTTGGTGACCACACGCTGATTGCCCAACTGGACGATGGCGTAGATCGCCGCTTCTTCGTCGATCCAGCGCAACAGGCTGCCGCCGAACAGCGTGCCGTTGGGGTTGAGGTCTTCGGGTTTTACCCATTTGCGGGTGTGGAAATTCATACTCACTCCTGACCGTCTTGCCGATTGATGCCGGCCATCATGGCAGAGCCCGGACTAGAGCTCTATCAAGCATCGACTATGGTCTCGATTACCGTTCGGGCATTGACCAACAGAAACGCTTTGGAAGATCAGCATAGCCCGCTATAATCGCCCCCGTTTCAAAACGGTAATGTTCACTTGCTACCGTTTTCCCGCCACCTGTCCGAGGGGCGCTGCAGCAGGTTCGACCTGTCAGGCTCGGATGGGGCGTTGACTGGCCACGGCCAGACACTAAACGCACAACGGCGCCCATTCGCATACATTACGAATGGAGGCTCATCATGAGCGCTGTTATCACGCCTGTAGATTTTAACGATTACAAAGTCGCCGACATGTCCCTGGCTGCCTGGGGCCGTCGCGAAACCATCATCGCCGAATCCGAAATGCCAGCCCTGATGGGTCTGCGCCGCAAGTACTCCGCCGAGCAGCCGCTCAAAGGCGCGAAGATTCTCGGCTGCATCCACATGACCATTCAGACTGCCGTGCTGATCGAAACCCTGGTTGCCCTGGGTGCCGAAGTGCGTTGGTCGTCCTGCAACATTTTCTCGACTCAAGACCAGGCCGCTGCCGCTATCGCTGCTGCCGGCATCCCGGTTTTCGCCTGGAAAGGCGAAACTGAAGAAGAGTACGAGTGGTGCCTGGAGCAAACCATCCTCAAAGATGGCGCGCCTTGGGATGCCAACATGATCCTCGACGACGGCGGCGACCTGACCGAGCTGCTGCACAAGAAATACCCGGCGATCCTGGACCGCGTCCACGGCGTCACCGAAGAAACCACCACCGGCGTTCACCGTCTGCTGGACATGCTGGCCAAGGGCGAGCTGAAAATCCCGGCCATCAACGTCAACGACTCGGTGACCAAGAGCAAGAACGACAACAAGTACGGCTGCCGTCACAGCCTGAACGACGCGATCAAGCGCGGCACCGACCACCTGCTGTCCGGCAAGCAAGCGCTGGTCATCGGTTACGGTGACGTGGGCAAGGGCTCGGCCCAGTCCCTGCGTCAGGAAGGCATGATCGTTAAAGTGTCCGAAGTCGACCCGATCTGCGCCATGCAAGCCTGCATGGACGGTTTCGAACTGGTTTCGCCGTTCATCGACGGTATCAACAACGGTACCGAAGCCAGCATCGACAAAGCGCTGCTGGGCAAGATCGACCTGATCGTGACCACCACCGGCAACGTCAATGTTTGCGACGCAAACATGCTCAAAGCCCTGAAGAAGCGTGCGGTGGTCTGCAACATCGGTCACTTCGACAACGAAATCGACACCGCTTTCATGCGCAAGAACTGGGCATGGGAAGAAGTCAAACCTCAGGTTCACAAGGTTCACCGCACCGGTCCTGGCGCTTTCGACGCTCAGAACGACGACTACCTGATCCTGCTGGCCGAAGGCCGTCTGGTTAACCTGGGCAACGCCACTGGCCACCCAAGCCGCATCATGGACGGTTCGTTCGCCAACCAGGTTCTGGCGCAGATCTTCCTGTTCGGCCAGAAGTACGCCGACCTGTCGCCAGCCCAGAAAGCCGAGCGTCTGACCGTTGAAGTACTGCCGAAGAAACTCGACGAAGAAGTGGCCCTGGAAATGGTCCGCGGTTTCGGTGGCGTGGTCACTCAACTGACCAAGCAACAGGCTGACTACATCGGCGTGACCGTCGAAGGCCCGTTCAAGCCGCACGCTTACCGCTACTGATTGGCGCTGACTGACCGCTCTCTGTAGGAGCTGGCGAAGCCTGCGATCTTTTGATCTTAAAAGATCGCAGCCTGCGGCAGCTCCTACAGGGGCCAGCGTCCGGCTTACGTGTTTCCAAGGATATGACCATGTCCCAAGACCGTCGCTACAGTTTCGAATTCTTCCCGACGAAGACCGATGCTGGGCATGAAAAACTGATCGCCACTGCCCGTCACCTGGCGACCTTCAATCCCGACTTCTTTTCCTGCACCTACGGCGCTGGCGGCTCGACCCGTGATCGCACCCTCAACACCGTGTTGCAGCTTGAAAGCGAAGTCAAAGTCCCTGCCGCACCGCATCTGTCTTGCGTGGGCGATAGCAAGGACGACCTGCGCGGCCTGCTGAGCCAGTACAAGGCAGCCGGCATCAAGCGTATCGTTGCGCTTCGCGGTGACCTGCCCTCGGGCATGGGCATGGCCAGCGGCGAGATGCGTCACGCCAATGACCTGGTTGAATTCATTCGTGAAGAAACCGGCGATCATTTCCACATCGAAGTCGCCGCTTACCCGGAGATGCATCCGCAAGCGCGCAACTTTGAAGACGATCTCAACAACTTCGTGCGCAAGGCTAACGCCGGCGCCAACAGTGCGATCACCCAGTACTTCTTCAACGCCGACAGTTACTTCTACTTCGTCGAGCGTGTACAGGCCAAGGGTGTGAACATCCCGATCGTGCCAGGGATCATGCCGATCACCAACTACAGCAAGCTGGCGCGTTTTTCCGACGCTTGCGGTGCGGAAATCCCGCGCTGGATCCGCAAGCAACTGGAAGCCTACGGCGACGACACCCAAAGCATTCAAGGCTTTGGTGAGCAAGTCATCACCCAGATGTGCGAACGCCTGCTGCAAGGTGGCGCTCCAGGGCTGCATTTCTACACGCTAAACCAGGCTGAGCCGAGCCTGGCGGTGTGGAATAACCTGAAATTGCCGCGTTAATCGTCGTTAAAGCAAGATCAAAAGATCGCAGCCTTCGGCAGCTCCTACAGAGGTACGTATCCCCCTGTAGGAACTGCCGAAGGCTGCGATCTTTTGCTTTCCGGCGCCCCTTTATTGTGCAGCCATACCCTGAACCAGAGCTTCTGGATCCGGTTTCTGGCTCTTTATGATTTCTCGTCGTAATCTCAATCCCATGCCTTTGATCGCTCAGTTACTGACCGTGCTTCTGTTCACTTGCCTGAGCCTCACTGCTCGGGGCGAGAAGTTGCGTATTGTCACCGAACCCTGGGCACCTTACGTGTATGAGGAAAACGGCAAGTCTTTGGGGCTTGACTATGAAACCACCGCCATTGTCTTCAAACGCCTCGGAATCGACGTGGAGTGGCAGTTCCTGCCATGGAAACGCTGCCTGTCGATGCTTGAGCAAGGCCAGGCAGATGGCGTGCTGGATATCTTCCACAGCGCTGAACGCGACGCGACTCTGCTCTACCCCAGCGAACCGCTCTCGCAAGTCGAATTCGTAATGTTCTATGCCAACGAGCGACCCTATCCGTTTCGCACCCTGGACGATCTGAAAGGCCTGACCATCGGCACCTCGCCGGGCTACCTGTACAGCAAGGACTTCAGCGAATCGACGCTGTTCACCCAAGAGCCGGCACCCACCCATGAAGCCAACTTCGGCAAACTGGTGCGAGGCCGCATCGACCTGCTGATCACTGATCGCCGGGTTGGCCAGCACTTGCTCGATCAACTGAACATCCGCGACAAGATCACCGAGAACCCGATCATCATCAGCCAGCAAAGCCAGTTCCTGGCGGTACGCCGCAATGCCGGGATGGATTTGTTGGTGCAGCGTTTCGGTGCCGAGCTCAAACGCTTCAAGCGCGAGCCGGCCTACGCCGAACTGAGCGCCCGCTATGGCGCCGGCCCGGCCCCCGAAGCACGGGCCGCCAGCGCCACCGCAACCGGCGGAAAAACCGTTGAGCAGCAGGAAAGCGGCGCGCAGTGATTGCTCTGTTATACTCCGGCCTTCCCGCCAGGCTCACGCCCGGACGCTCGGACTTGTTCAAGGCATCTCGATCCCGCTACAGCGCAGCTTTTCAGCCCGCGCGAGCGCTCCAGACGAGCCTTCGAGGCCCAGCAGGACCGGACGGGATTGCGTCCTCTTAAACGCGATTCGCGCCAGGCAAGACTCCCATTGGGCCAAGCCCTAACTAAAACAGGATTACTCATGTCCTTTGCTTCCCTCGGTCTCTCCGAGGCTTTAGTCCGCGCCATCGAGGCCGCGGGCTATACCGAGCCTACTCCGGTGCAACAGCGGGCCATTCCCGCCGTGTTGCAAGGTCGCGACCTGATGGTTGCGGCACAGACAGGTACTGGTAAAACCGGTGGTTTCGCCCTCCCGATTCTGGAGCGGTTGTTCCCCAACGGTCACCCGGACAAATCCCAGCGTCACGGCCCGCGCCAACCGCGCGTACTGGTCCTGACCCCAACCCGCGAACTCGCGGCCCAGGTGCACGAGAGCTTCAAGGTCTATGCCCGTGACCTGAAGTTCGTCAGCGCCTGCATCTTCGGCGGCGTCGGCATGAACCCACAGGTTCAGGCCATGTCCCGCGGTGTCGACGTGCTGGTGGCCTGCCCCGGTCGCCTGCTCGACCTCGCCGGCCAAGGCAGCGTCGATTTGTCCCACGTGGAAATCCTCGTGCTGGACGAAGCCGACCGCATGCTCGACATGGGCTTTGTCCATGACGTGAAAAAGGTCCTCGCCCGCCTGCCGAGCAAACGCCAGAACCTGCTGTTCTCGGCGACGTTCTCCAAAGACATCACCGACCTTGCCGGCAAGCTGCTGCACAACCCGGAACGCATCGAAGTCACGCCGCCGAACACCACGGTCGAGCGGATCGAACAGCGCGTATTCCGTCTGCCAGCCAACCACAAGCGTTCGCTGCTGGCGCACCTGATCACCGCTGGCGCCTGGGAACAGGTGCTGGTGTTCACCCGCACCAAGCACGGCGCCAACCGCCTGGCCGAGTACCTGGACAAACACGGCCTCACCGCCGTCGCCATCCACGGTAACAAGAGCCAGAACGCCCGCACCAAAGCCCTGGCCGACTTCAAGGCCGGTGAAGTGCGCATCCTGGTCGCCACCGACATCGCCGCTCGCGGCCTGGACATCGACCAGTTGCCCCACGTGGTCAACTTCGAACTTCCGAACGTCGACGAAGATTACGTGCACCGTATCGGCCGTACCGGCCGCGCCGGTCGTTCGGGCGAGGCGATCTCGCTGGTCGCTCCGGACGAAGAAAAGCTGCTCAAAAGCATCGAGCGCATGACCAAGCAGAAGATTGCCGACGGCAACCTGATGGGCTTCGACTCCAGCGCTGTGGAAGCCGAGAAACCTGAAGTTCGCGAGCGTCCGGATGTGCGTAACCCGCGCAACCCACGTGGCCCGCGCGGCGATGGTCCGAACGGCAGCGGTGGTGGTGGCGGTCGTAAAGACAAAGGCAAGGACAAGGGAGGCAAGGAAAAACCTGCTGCCACTGGCCGTGGCGATCGCCCTGCCCGTGAACACAAGCCTCGCGAAGGCACCCCGGCCCGTGAGCAACAGCGTCCGGCACCTCGTGCCGCCGCAGACCGTGCTCCGGACGAGTTCCTGGACGACGATGTCGATAACTTCGGTAACCGCGTCGATTACGTGCCTCAAGCCAAACCTGCTCAGGGCCGTGGCCGCCGTCCGGGCGCTCCGGCACAAGGCGCAGGCGCAGGTGCCCCGCGCACCGGTCAGCCACAAGGTCGCCAAAATGGTCCGCGCAACAGCAGCGGCGCAACCACCGGCACCCCACCGGCCAAGCGCAGCGGCCCACGCAACGGCGCCCCACGTGACGGCCAGGCCCGTCGCGAAGAGTCCCGCAACCGCCGCCCGGCCCGTGACGAGCAGCCTCGTTCGGAACCGGCCGTGCAGAACCCGCGGGGCCCGGCACCGAAGATCATTCACAAGGAGTCGAAAAGCGATCGCTTCCCGACACCTGAGCAACTGGATCAACTGCCAGGCCGTCCACGCGGCGAAAAACCAGCCTTGCTGACACGCAATCGCTGATTTATCGCTGATATGAAAAATGCCCCGGTTCTCACGATCCGGGGCATTTTTTCTGGCTGACGAAAAAACCTGTGGGAGCGGGCTTGCCCGCGATCGCGTCAGTCCAGCAAACATCTATGCTGCCTGACCCACCGCCATCGCGGGCAAGTCCGCTCCCACAAGGTTTTGCATTGCCTGTGCAGATTTTGCCCGCCAATAAAAAACGCCCCGGATCGCGAGATCAGGGGCGTTTTTGTTCAAGCAGCGAAATTCACTTCGCTTTCACACCTTCAAACGTAATGTACAGCTCGACAGCGTCGGACGCTGGGCCCAGGTCTTTCTGCTTGCCGAAATCGGAGCGCTTGATGCTGGTGGTGCCTTCGAAGCCGGCACGGTAGCCGCCCCATGGATCTTTACCTTCACCCAGGAAGGTGGCTTTGACCACGATTGGCTTGGTCACACCCAGCAAGGTCAGGTTACCGGTTACGTCGGCAGTGTCTTTGCCAGCGGCGTTTTTGCCGGTGGATTTGACGCTGGTGGAAACAAAAGTCGCCTTGCCGAACTTGCCCACGTCCAGAAAGTCTTTGCTGGCGATGTGCTTGTCGCGTTCGGCGTGGTTGGTGAACACACTGGCGGTATTCACATTGAACTCGATCTTGCTGTCTTCAGGCTTGGCGGCGTCGAAGCTGAACTTGCCGTCGATGTCCTTGAAGGTACCGGTGATGTAGCTGTAACCCAGGTGGCTGATCTTGAAATCAACGAAGGCGTGCTGGCCTTCTTTGTCGACAACGTAATCGGCCGCCATCACGTTAGCCGACAGCAGAGCAGAACCGATTGCCAGAGCGGCGAGCGTCTTTTTCAACATGCTTTCTATTCCTTTGGAGTCGAGGTTGAACATCAGGCTTTGCGTCCCAACATTCGAGTCAGGGTCGCATCACGATCGATAAAGTGGTGTTTCAATGCTGCCAACGCGTGGAGGCCGGAAAAAATTACCAGCGCCCAGGCCAGGTACAAATGGATCACACCCGCGGTGTCTGCCTGGTCCGGTAGTCCGGAAACCAGTGCAGGCACTTCAAACAGGCCAAACACCGGGATCCCGACACCGTCTGCGGTGGAAATCAGGTAACCGGCAATCATCACAGCGAACAGCCCGAGATAGAGGAAGGCATGGCCGAACACGGCGCCAAGACGCGTCATGCGGCTATAACTTTGCAGGGGCGGTGGAGGTGGGCTGATGAAGCGCCACAACACCCGTAGCAACATGACTGCGAACAACACCAGGCCAATGCTCTTGTGCAGATCCGGCGCATCTTTGCGCCAGGAACTGTAGTAGTCGAGACCGACCATCCACAGCCCTAATGCGAACAGGCCGAAGACCGCGAGCGCCACCCCCCAGTGCATGAAGATGCTGACCCAACCGTAGCGGGAAGAAGAGTTACGTAGCTGCATTGCCCAAATCCTGTAAGAACTGCGCCCAAGACTATCGAGTTATCTATCGATTTAAAGCGGAAAATTTCGCTCTGAAATATCGAAAAATACGATCAAGACCTTGGGGTCGAGATATTAAGAGAGTGTTAACCAGAAGAAAAAACCTACAGACGCTGTCCCATGCTCGCTTCCAAAAAGTCTTTACCACTCGTCAGAACTGTCATATCTGACAGTAGCCACCATTACAGGTCATTGATGAACCTGATCTCGGGCGTTAGCCCGAGCGTCTGAACAGGAGTTCTACCATGAGTCACCATTCGAGTTCATCCCCCACGATTACGGGAAACCTATCCAATTCGATACCCGTAGGGGCAGGGCCGCGAGGGATAGCCATCAACAACGATGGATCACGGGTTTTTGTTTGCAATTACATTTCAGGCAATGTGTCAGTGATCAACACCCGGAACAGAAAGGTAATCCACACCATCGCCGTCGAGCATTACCCCCAAAACATCGTCCTTGCCCATGGAGGGAAAAGAGCTTATGTGACCAACTACGGGTCAAGTTCGGTTTCGGTTATTGATACTGAAACCTATGCGGTGGGTAACGTCACGGTGGGAAGATATCCTCGGGGAATCGTCGTGAGCCGAGACGGCAAGCATGTTTACGTCACCGTTCGACAAAACAAAGAGTGGCTGGCAATTATTGATACCCGCACTTATGCGGTGAGCAGAGTGAGAGGATTACCCTCCCCCTCCATAAGTGTGGATATCAGCCAGGACGATTCGCGTCTTTATATCTCCAGCACAAACTCTCCTGATGGCCCTTATCAGGACGCACTAACGATCATCAGCAGCAAGACTTTCAAAGTCCTCGATATCATCAGAACCGAGAGGTATCCGTCAGCAGTTACCGTCAGTCCCGACGACAAAGAAGTGTATATCGTGTGTCTGGACGCTCAAAAACTGACCGTACTGGACCCTAGGTTATCGACCACCAGGCATTTCGATTTTGTGACTTGCGAAGGGAAAATAGTGTTCGGCGAAAAAAACGCTTATGCCGTTGATCAAATCAAAAAAGAGGTCGTGGAAATTAATACCGCCACGTATGAAATTGTTCGCCGGGTGCCCATCCCTGGTGCTTCCGAACCGTATGACATGGTTCTTGATCAACATAACCATGCCTATGTCAGCGACTACCAAAGTGACGAAGTCCATAGTGTCGATCTAGCTTAGCGTCAAAGAAAAATCAGCAGCGACATACGCAAGATATAAAAAAAGCGCGGCATCACTGCCGCGCTTTTTTTGATTCCAGAACTTACTGCGTCTTGGTTTCAGTCGTCACTGGGGTCTTCGCAGCAGTATTGACCGCTGGCTTCACCGGCTCAGTCTTTTTCACCGTCGCCTTGACCGGGGCTTTTTTGGACTCGGCTTTGGCCGCCGGCTTTTTCACTGGCGCTTTGGCCGGCGCTTTCCTGGCAGGTTCTGCTTTCACCGGTGCCGCAGGCTTCGGCGCCTCAACTGGTGCTGGCGCTGGAGTCGGCGCAGGTACAGGGGCGGGTGCCGGAGCAACCGGTGCCACGGGTGCTGGCGCCTTGGCTGGTTCCGGTTTGTCGTCAGAACCACCGAACAGGTTGGTGAAGAAGTTACCTTTCTTCGCCGCCACTGCACCTGCCGCTGCAGCGGTCGCCGCCGGAACAACTTTCGCCGGTTCAAACGATTTGCCCGCCGCCAGGTCTTCTACCTGACTGGCCGCACGCTGACCGGTGCGCAATGCGCCTTCCAGAGTGCCTGGGTACAAGGCGTCGGTGTGTTCGCCGGCAAAGGCTACTCGCTGCAGCGGACGCTCCCACAGGCGCCAGTACTTGCTGATCTGACCCGGGCCGAAGGCCAGGTATGCGCCACCCATCGACGGGTCGGTGCTGTAGCGACGGATTTCATAACCGGTGAACGAACCGCGTGCCTGTGGATAAAACGCATGCAGGCGAATCAGTACCTGATCAACCATCTGCTTGTCGCCGAAGGCCTGCATCACACGCGCGTTGTCGCCGGACAGGTTGATCACCACGTTGGCGCCGCCCTTCAGGGCCGGCTCGACCCACAACATGCCCAGGCCGGTGTTGCTGTAGATCTCGCCAGACATGCGCGCCTTGCTTTCCCACACCGGCGTCTTGAACTTCAGCATGATCTGGTCACGCCAGCCGTAGTTGGTGCCTTTGATGGCGCCCAGGTGCTGGGCATCCAGCGCCGGGGTCATCTGGATCTTGTTCAGTGCACGCAGCGGCACGGCCAGCACGACGTAGTCGGCCTGATAGCCAACACTGCCGACCTTCACGGTCACGCCGTCCTTGTCCTGAGTAATGGCCGAAACCGGCGAGCTGGTCTTGATGGTTTTCAGTTGTTTGACGAAGGCCTGGGCCAGCACCGGGCTGCCACCGGGCAGACGCGAGGCGCGCAGGTCACGGTCGGCAACGCCACGGTAGACGCGGCTCTGTTGTGCGAAGTACAGCAGCGACAGGCGCGAAGGTTCGTCATAGCGGGTACGGATCTGCTGATTCACCAACTGACGCGCAGTGGCTGGCAGATTCAAGCGATCGAGCCAGTTGGACACGTTGATCTGGTCCAGGGCGAACAGCGTGCTGTTGGCGGCCGGGTTCTGCGGGTCTTCGATCGAACGCGCCAGATCATCCAGAGTCTTTTCGTAGCGTTTCAGCGCCTCGGCGGTGGCCGGCTGTTTAGTCGCCAGATCGGCGGCGGTGAAATATTCACCGTCGATCAGGTAGCCCGGAGTCCGCACGAATTCAGGGGCTGGCGTGGTGGTCAGCTTGAACGTCGAGACGTACTTGTTCAGCACCGGTTGGGTCTTGTCGTTGCCGATCCACTCACTGGTGGCCATGCCGGAGCGACCGCCCAACGTCGGTTTGGCTTCCAGCAGGGTGACCTGCCAGCCTTTGTTCTGCAGCTCGTACGCCGCGGTGAGGCCCGAAAGCCCGCCGCCGACCACGATCACCGTTTTATCCTTGGCCAGCGCCGAAACGCTGAACAGCCCCAACATCACCAGCGCACAGGCGCGCAGCCAACCAGCAGACATTCAGCGAACTCCGGAAATACACGAGGAAATAGCGGTTTTACGAGTCAGACGACTCAAAGAACCGCGAAGAATACGTCAGCCATCAAAACGCCGCCAGCGACGTCTATCTCCTTATACAAAGTAGCTCAATCGACACAATGGGTTGTCCCGATGACGCGCATTGCATAGGCTTGCGCGATTGTTTGCCCGCGCACCAAGCGAGCCGCCTCGAGGAGACTGAACATGGGCCTGAATAATCAGTGGATGCAACGCGATCTCGCGGTGTTGTGGCATCCCTGCACCCAGATGAAAGACCACGAACAGCTGCCGCTGATCCCGATCAAGCGCGGCGAAGGCGTCTGGCTGGAAGACTTCGAAGGCAAACGCTACCTCGACGCGGTCAGCTCCTGGTGGGTCAACGTGTTCGGCCACGCCAACCCGCGGATCAACCAGCGCATCAAGGATCAGGTCGATCAGCTGGAACACGTGATCCTCGCCGGTTTCAGCCATCAGCCGGTGATTGAATTGTCGGAGCGCCTGGTAAAGATGACGCCCGAAGGCCTGACCCGGTGCTTCTACGCCGATAACGGTTCGTCGTGCATCGAAGTCGCGCTGAAAATGAGCTTTCACTACTGGCTCAACCGCGGCCAGCCGAACAAAAAGCGCTTCGTCACCCTCACCAACGGTTACCACGGCGAGACCATGGCGGCGATGGCGGTGGGCGACGTGCCGCTGTTCACCGAAACCTACAAAGCCCTGCTGATGGACACCATCAAGGTGCCGAGCCCCGACTGCTACCTGCGCCCCGAGGGCATGAGTTGGGAAGAACACTCGCGCAACATGTTCGACGCCATGGAGCAGACCCTGGCCGAAAATCACGACACCGTGGCCGCCGTGATTCTGGAGCCGCTGATTCAGGGCGCTGGCGGGATGCGCATGTACCACCCGGTGTACCTGAAGTTGCTCCGCGACGCCTGTGATCGTTATGGCGTGCACCTGATCCACGATGAAATCGCCGTCGGCTTCGGCCGCACCGGAACGATGTTCGCCTGCGAACAGGCCGGCATCCGTCCGGATTTCCTCTGCCTGTCCAAGGCACTGACCGGTGGTTACCTGCCGTTGGCGGCGGTGCTGACTACCGATGAGGTCTACAGCGCCTTCTACGACGACTACCCGACCCTGCGCGCCTTCCTGCACTCCCACAGCTACACCGGCAATCCACTGGCGTGCGCGGCGGCATTGGCGACGCTGGATATCTTCGAAGAAGACAACGTCATCGAGAACAACAAGGCCCTGGCCCAACGCATGGCCACCGCCACCGCGCACCTGGTCGATCACCCGAACGTTGCCGAAGTGCGCCAGACCGGCATGGTCCTGGCCATCGAGATGGTCAAGGACAAGGCCAGCAAGACCGCTTACCCGTGGCAGGAGCGTCGCGGTTTGAGAGTCTTCCAGCATGCGCTGGAGCGTGGTGCTTTACTGCGGCCGTTGGGCAGCGTGGTGTATTTCCTGCCGCCATATGTGATTACTCCGGAGCAGATCGATTTTCTGGCCGAGGTGGCCAGCGAAGGCATCGACATCGCCACCCGTGACAGCATCAGCGTGGCGGTGCCGAAGGACTTTCATCCGGGCTACCGTGATCCGGGCTAGTTTCTCTCGTTCCCACGCTCTGCGTGGGAATGCAGCCGGGGACGCTCTGCGTCCCAAAAGCGGACGCGGAGCGTCCGGTGAGGCATTCCCACGCAGAGCGTGGGAACGATCAGTTCAGACGAATTACAGAGACCATTGATGAGACTGTCCCGCTTCTTTATCGACGCCACCTTGAGCATCGGCGAGCACGAGCTTCCCGAGGCCCAGGCCCATTACATCAGCCGCGTGCTGCGCATGGCCGAGGGTGATGCGGTGCAATTGTTCGACGGCTCAGGCCATGAGTTTCGCGGCACGCTGGCGGAAGTCGGCAAGAAGCGCGTCGTGGTGCAAATCGATGAAAGCTTCGCCGGGCAGGTCGAGTCGTCTCTTGCGGTCCATCTCGGCCAGGGCTTGTCCCGTGGCGAACGGATGGACTGGGCGATTCAGAAAGCCACCGAACTGGGCGTCAGCGAAATCACCCCGATCTTCACCGACCGCTGCGAAGTCCGCCTCAAGGACGAGCGCGCCGACAAACGCCTGATGCATTGGCGTCAGGTGGCGATCAGCGCCTGCGAGCAATGCGGGCGTTCATCGGTGCCGCTGATTCATCCGCCGCTGCTGTTGGCCGATTGGCTGAAGCAGACGCAGGCCGAATTGAAGCTGGTGCTGCACCCGGTGGCCGAGCCATTGGTGAGCCATGCGAAACCGGCGACGCTGGCGTTTCTGATCGGCCCGGAAGGCGGGTTGTCTGACGCTGAAGTCGAGCAGGCCAAGGCTGGCGGCTTCCATGCCGCCCGCCTCGGCCCTCGCGTATTACGCACCGAAACCGCGCCGGTGGTGGCGTTGGCGGTGGCCCAGCAGTTATGGGGCGATTTTTAGGTTTGATCGTTCCCACGCTCTGCGTGGGAATGCAGCCCGGGACGCTCCGCGGCCCATCAAAAGCCGAACGCGGAGCGTCCGTAGAGGCATTCCCACGCAGAGCGTGGGAACGATCTTTCAGGAACTACTGCACCGGATCACTCACTGGTTTGGCGATAATCGCTTTCAACTCGCTGGTCATCGGAAACTCAAGGTTCAAACCTTTAGGCGGAATCGGCTGCTGGAACCAGCGGTTGTAGATGCCGTTGATTTCCCCTGAGCTGTACAAGTCGGCGAGCGTCGAGTTCACCAACTCGAGAAATTGCGGATCGCCCTTGCGCACCATGCAGCTGTAGATTTCCCGCGATTGCTCCTCGCCCACCACGACCCACTTATGCGGATCGCGAGCCTTGGCGCGCTCGCCGTAAAGCAACGCATCGTCCATGTAGAACGCCGCTGCCCGCCCTGACTCCAGCATCTGGAAGGCTTCGCCGTGGTCCTTGGCGCTGATCACGAACATATCGATCTTGTGATCGACGTTGTAGCTCTTCAGAAACCGCTCATTAGTGGTGCCGGCGGTGGTCACGACGTTCTTGCCGCGCAAGTCGGCGAAGCGCTTGATGCCGCTGTCCTTCGCCGTGAGCAACTGCCCCTTCACGTAGATGAATCCATAGGAAAACGCCACTTGCTGCATGCGCTCGGCGGTCACGCCGGTAGAGCCGCATTCAAGGTCGACCGTGCCGTTCTGCACCAGCGGAATGCGTGTTTGCGAAGTCACCAGGTTGTACTTCACCTGCAGGTCCGGCAGTTCGAGTTTTTGCTTGATGCGCTCGACAATCTTGCTCGCCAGGTCCACCGAATAGCCCATCGGCTGCCCCGTGTGATCACCCACGTAAGAGAACGGCACCGACGCATCGCGATAGCCCAGCGTGATGCTCTTGGCATTGGCAACCTTGTTCAGCGTGCCGGTCAGCGGCGCTTCGTTGGCCTGGACCTGACTGGCGAGCAGCAGGCCGAGGGTGCAGCCGATCAACGTGATTTTTTGCATTGTTATTCTCCGTTGTGGGTTAAGCGTTTAGCAGCGGGCGACGCGGGGTGCGAGGCCCTGCATTTCGATCGAGGGTGCGCGCCGGGCAATCAACTCACTCAGCAGCCGCGCGCTACCGCAGGCCAAAGTAAAACCCAAGGCGCCATGGCCGAGGTTGAGCCAGAGGTTGCGGTACGCCGTGGCGCCAATCAACGGCACGCCGCTGGGGGTCGCCGGGCGCATGCCGGCCCATTCGATGGCGGCGTCATAATCGCCGGCATTGGGCAAGGTTTCCTGCGCCTGGCGTTTGATCAGCGCCAGACGCTTGGGATCGAGCGCCGGGTCGAAACCGACAATGTCGACCATCGCCGCCACTCGCAGTTGTGCACCGATGCGGGCGTAAACGATCTTGCGGTTGTAATCGGTGATGCTCAGCTCTGGCGCGCGGTGTTCGGCGCGGATCGGCATGGTCAGGCTGTAGCCCTTGAGCGGATACAGCGGCAAGTTCATACCCGGCAACGCCAGCGCCGGGCTGCGATGACCGGCAGCGATCACCAGTTGCTCGACAGGCAGCACCTGCGCGCCCATTTCAACGGCCTGCACCGCGCCGCCCCCGTGGCGAATGCCGGTGACCGTGCGGCCCGGCAAAAACTCGCAACGCCCCGACGCCTTGAGCCGGGCCACCAGTTGCTGGCAGAACGCATGGCAGTCGGCGACTTCTTCATCGGGCGTGTAGATCGCCCCTACGAACGGCGCCTCGGCGAGTGCCGGCTCCAGCTGTGCGCACTCGGCCCGGGACAACACCTGTTGCTGTCGCGGATCAGCCAGCCCTTGGCGTGCATGCTCGAAGCTTGCGGCTTCACGAAACGTCACCAGTTTGCCGTTGCGCCGCCAGTCGAAACCGTCGAGGCGGTCTTCGTCGCGCCAGCCTTGCAGCGTGGCCTGGCTCAGCAGCGCCAGGCGCAGCAGATGCGCGCCGTTGCGCTGATTCACCGAACGCCGGCAGGCCGCCAGAAAGGACGCCATCCAGCGCCATTGCGCCGGGTCCAGACGCGGGCGCAGCTTCAAGGGCGAATCACCGCGCAACATCCATCCCAGCGCCTGCAACGGTACGCCGGCATCGGCCAGTGGCGCGACGTAGCGGTAGGACAACTGGCCGCCATTGGCGAAACTGGTCTCGCTGGCAAATGAATCCCGGGCCTCGATCAGCGTCACGTCGATGCCGTCGCGCACCAGTGCGTAAGCCGTTGTCAGCCCGATGACGCCGCCACCGATGATGCAAACCCGCTGAGCCATGTCAGTCCTTAAGCGTTGTTGAAACGTGCCCTCAGCTTAGGACCAGGTGACAGACGCTGAACAATGCATAAAGATGCCTGAGCCATAAACAAAGGTTATGGACTTGCCATGCGACTGCGACACATCGAGATTTTCCAGGCCATTCGCCAGACCGGTTCGGTCAGTGGCGCCGCCCAGTTGCTGCACGTGTCGCAGCCGGCGGTGAGCAAAGTGCTGCAACACGCCGAACAGCAACTGGGCTTTGCGTTATTCCTGCGGGTGCGCGGCAAATTGCAGCCGACGCCCGAAGCCCTGGAGCTTGAGCGCGAGGTCGACAAGGTCACCGAAAGCCTGCAAGGCGTGCGACGTCTGGCCCAGAGCCTGCGCCGCGAGCCGGGCCACAGTGTACGGATTGGCGCGATCCCGGCACTGGCCTTGTCGCTGCTGCCGCCGGCGATCAACGAATGGACGCAACGCTACCCGCAAATCGCCTGCGAACTGTCCAGCGCCCACAGCCGCGAGCTGATGCAGAACCTGTTAATGCGCGAAGTGGATGTCGCCCTGACGTTGCAACTGCCCGATCATCCGGGCCTGAAGGCGCAGGCCCTGGCCTGTGGGATGCTGGTGGCGCTGGCGCCAAAGGGCTTTTGGCCCGACGACACTCACGGTAAACCGCTGCCGTTGATCGAACTGGCCGGTGCGCCGCTGATTGGCTTATCCAGCGCCGACCCGCTGGCCGCAAGACTCGACAGCTACCTTGAAGCGGTCAATCCGCCGCCAAAGGTACGCATCGCGGTGCAGACCTATTCGCTGGCGCGGGCGATGGTTGAATCCGGTGCCGGGCTAGCAGTGATCGACCCGTTCACCGCGCTCGGTGCGTCCCCCGCCACTACGGCGATTCGCCCCCTGGCCCCGGCGCTACCGATCACCCTGTACGCAGTGACCCGCGCCGACGAACCACCGCCGCACACCTTGAGCGACTTGTTGCAGGTGTTCAGCCGACAGGCGCAGGCGCAATTGGATCGCTTGATCCCGTAATGGCCTCAGAGGACATAAAACAAAATCGCCACAAAGTGCAGCAAGCTCCCGGCAATCACAAACAAATGCCAGACCCCATGCGCATGCCGCAAACGATGATCGAGGGCAAAAAAGATAATCCCCACGGTGTACAGCACCCCGCCCGACGCCAGCCAGGTAAAGCCGACTGGCCCCAGCGCTGCCAGCAATGGCTTGACCGCCACCAGCACGATCCAGCCCATCACCGCGTAAATCACGATCGACAGAATCCGCGCTTCCGAGCGCGGTTTGATCTCTTGCAGGATGCCGATCAGCGCCAGCCCCCAGACGATCCCGAACAACGTCCAGCCCCATGGCCCGCGTAAGGTCACCAGGCAGAACGGTGTGTAACTGCCGGCAATCAACAGGTAAATCGAAAAGTGATCAACCTTCTGCATGATCGCTTTCTTGCGCCCGCGCACGCTGTGGTACACGGTCGAGGCGCTGTAGAGCACAAACAAGGTAAACGCATAAATCGCCACACTGACGATCTTCCACGGACTGCCGTCCATACTGGCAATCACCAACAGCCACACGCCGCCGACAAACGCCGCCACCGCCCCGACCAAATGCGTCCAGGCGTTCAATCTTTCCCCGTGATACATGCGTTGCTCACCTCAAAATTCATTAACACAAAGCCCCTGTAAGACCGGTGTAGAAGCTGTGTAGGAGCTGTGTAGGAGCTGTCGAGTGAAACGAGGCTGCGATCTTTTGATCTTGATCTTAGGATGCCAAAGATCAAAAGATCGCAGCCTTCGGCAGCGCCTACAAAAAGCCATCGAGCCAAACCTCAGCCAATTGGGCACAATCGAACGATTCGAATAAGAGTCACGCCCATGCTGATCGATGAAGAGTTGACCCTGAAAAAACTCGAGGTGTTCCTGGCCTTCATGCGCACCGGCAACCTGGCCCGCGCCGCTGCCGAGTTGCAAACCAGCAACGTCAGCGTGCACCGCGCCATCCATTCTCTGGAAAGCGCCCTGCGTTGCCCGCTATTCAAACACGAAGGCCGCAACCTGACCCCACTCGAAAGCGCTTATGTGCTGGAAGAACGGGCGCAGAAGCTGATTCAGGACGTGCTCGAAAGCGTGCGCCTGACCCGCGAAGCGGCCGGTTTCTCCGCTGAGCGTTTCAAACTCGGGTCACTGTATTCGCTGACGGTGAAGACCGTGCCGCAGCTGATCATGGGCCTGAAAATTCGCCGCAGCGAACTCAATATCGACCTGATCCTGGGCTCGAATATCGACCTGTTGTACAAGCTCAAGAACATGGAAGTCGACGCGATCCTGGTGTCGCTGGACGACAGCGTCAACGACCCGGACTGCGAGCAGATTCCGCTGTTTTCCGATGACATCTTCCTCGCCACCCCGGCTGACTCGCCCTTTGCCCAACGAACAGAAGTCGATCTGGCCGAGGTGCGCAACGAGACATTCATCACCTTGACCCAAGGCTTCGCCACGCACCAGGACGGTATTCGGGTGTTCAAGCAGGCGGGGTTCGAGCCGAAGGTGGCGATGCAGGTCAACGACATCTTCACCCTGCTGAGCATGGTCAGCTCGGGGGTGGGTTATGCGTTGCTGCCGGGAAGGATTGCAGCGGTGTATGAGAACCGGGTGAAACTGATTCCATTGCAGGAAAAGTATCGGTTGCAGCAGCATATCGGCGTGGTGTTTCTGAAGGCCAAGGAGCGTGACCCGAATTTGCTGGCGTTGCTGGCGGAGTGTCGGATGTATGCCAATCGGCAGGCCACCCAATGATCGTTCACACGCTCTGCGTGGGAATGCCTCAATGGACGCTCTGCGTCCGCTTTGGGACGCGGAGCGTCCCGGGCTGTATTCCCACGCGGAGCGTGGGAACGATCAGTCACTCTCGACCCTACCCCACAATCCCGCGAACGATGAAGTACAGCAACGAAGGCCCAAGCAAGCACCCAAGCCCGGTGTGGAACGTTGCGGTCAACGCGCCATACGGCACCAGCCGCCGATCCGTTGCCGCCAACCCTGCCGTCACCCCACTCACCGTCCCGGCCAACCCGCCAAACACCATCGCCGAGCGCGGGTTATCCAGCCCCATCCAGCGCGCCGCCATCGGTGTGCCGACCATCACCAGAATTGCCTTGATCAGCCCGGTGGCAATCGACAACGCCATCACGTCGGACGTGGCACCAATCGCGGCCCCGGTCACTGGCCCGACGATGTACGTCACCGCGCCTGCGCCAATGGTGGTCATGCTGATCGCATCGCGATAACCGAATACCCAGGCCATGCTCGCCCCGACAATGAACGGCAGGATCGTGCCCAGCAGCAGCGCGATAACACCAATCATCCCGGCCTTTTTCGCTTCCGTGGCCTGCACCTCAAACGCCGTGGCGACAATGGCGAAGTCACGCAGCATCGCGCCGCCCATCAAACCAATACCGGAAAACAGCGACAAATCCGCCAGGCCTTTTTGCCCGCCGGTCATGGTGCCGCCGACCCAGGCCAGCACCAGGCCGATGACGATGGCAATCGCCGAACCGTGAATTCGTCCGAAGGTCAGGCGTTTGGACAACACCACCGACACCCACATGATCACGCCAACGAACGCGAACGCTGTCACCAACCCGTTATGTTCCAGACCTTTCTCGATGAGATCCCACATATCAGCGACCTCCTGCCGGTGCGCCAACCGACGTTATGTCCGCCGGTTCATCGGGCAAGGGTTCACCTTTGTGGGTCCGGCTGATCAGCGCAATCGTGCAGCCACAGAGCACCACCGAACCAATCGCCGCCAGCACCGCCACCGGGCCGCCGTGCAGGGCGGTAACGACGTTCTGTTGCGCGGCCATCGCCACCACCACCGGAATGTACATGGCGCCCCAAAAGCCGACGCCCATCTCGCAATCCTTGGTCATGCCGCCGCGTTTTTGCATCCACAACCGCGCGCAAATCAGCAGGATCATCGCGATCCCGACCCCGCCGACGTTGGATTTGACGCCCAGCAACGCGCCGAGCATATCGCCCATGATCACCCCTGCCAGCGTACAGATCGCCAACAGCGCCACACCGTAAATAATCATTGTTGTAGTCCTCAAAGTGCATCGTCGAAATTGTTGTTTTTGTCGTTCGCAGCCTGAGTTCTAGGGTTGGCGGCTTCCCTCCTCACGCAACAGCGCCTGCAAGGTATCGAGCCGCGCACCGTCGAAGGCAATCACGGTGCCCTGCTCGAACACCCGGCGCGCCAGCCCGGTCAACACCGCACCGGGCGGCAGTTCGATCTGTAGATGTACGCCACGCTCATAGGCGCTTTGCACCGTGCCCCGCCAATCCACCACACGGCACATGTTGAAGGCCAGGTCGTCGCGTAACGCCTCGGGATTGATAACGGGCCGGGCGCGACTGCCGCTCAGGTAACCCACGGTCGGCGTTTTCAACTGCACCTTGGCGAAAGCTTCGGCCAGGGTTTTTGCCGGTGCTTCCAGCAGCGGGCAATGGGATGGCACGCTGACCGCCAGACGCTTGGCCAGACCTGCACCACAACCTTTCGCCAACTCGGCAACCGCTTTCATCGCACCATCGCTGCCGGCAATCACCACTTGGTTATCGGCGTTGATGTTGGCCAGGTAAACCGGTGTGTCGACGCTGTGAACCTGCGCCAGCAACCTTTCCACCGTCACCAGATCCAGACCGATGATCGCGGTCATGCCATAGCCTTGAGGATAAGCCTGTTGCATCAGCTCACCGCGCAGGCTGACCAGATGCAACGCATCGCTGAAGCTCAAGGCACCGGCGACCACCGCCGCTGGATAGGCGCCGATGGACAATCCGGCCACGTAATCCACGCTCAATAACAACTGACGTGAAGCGGCGACTCCGGCGATCAGCAGGCATAACTGAACCGCCCTCGTCGACTGCAACGCCTCGGCGGAATCCAGCAACAAAACATCTTCACCCAGCACCTCGCTCGCCTCGATCAGCGTTTCCCGAGGCAAGCGATGAAGCATGCCCGGTTGCTGCGCGCCCTGGCCGGGGAACACCAGCAAACTGCTCACGCTGCTTGCTCCTGCGGGTTCCAGGGATCGGTGACCAGGCAGGCGACCTGAGCGTTTTTGAGCAGCACCCGTTGCGACGAGCCAGCCCATTCACGCAAGGCCACAGCGCCGTAAGGTGTCTGCAGTTGCATGTCGACCAGACACTCAGCGGCGCCGAGAAGAGTCGCCAACTCTCGCGCTTGAAGCCGGCTCAACGGTTGCGGTGTACGCAGGATCAAATCGAGATCGCTGCGCTCATGCAACGCCGCAAAACCACTGGCCAATTCAAACCCGGCACTGCCGCTGACACCCCACACCCAACCGCAGGCGTCGAGCATTGGTCGCAATTGCGCCAGCGCTCGCAGGGCCGGCAGGTCCCGAGTCGTCTCGACATGACACAGCTCTTCCGGCCTTACCCGACGTGAAATCGCCGTGATCGCCATCGACGTTGCATAACGCTGCTCGCGCAAGCGTCCGCGTACCCCGACCGCGATTTGATCCGGTGCGGTCATCGCGCGCCGAACCACCACCGGCTGACCCGCGCTGATCGACTCGATCACCCACGCAGGCGCATCCGCAGGCAACTGCTCCGGGGTCATCCCCCACAGCAGGTCGTGGGCCAGAAGCGTGCTCACCACTGCTCTCTCAGCAGTTGGCGAACCTTGCTCGACGCGGCGCGATTGTTCGCACCCAAGCGGCCGCTCAAATCGCGACGACCTGCCCCGACATCTTCAATCGCCTGAACCAGACACTCGTTCACCCGCGCCAGATCTGCCGTGGTCGGCTGCTCGATCTGATCCACCGACAGGGTTTCCCAAAGCAAACCCAGGCTGGCAAAGCTGTCGATGTCATACGCCATCGGCGGCACGCTGGCGGCCAAGGCTTCAAGTTCTTCGACACTGCGCAACGTCACTCGTGCCGCCGACGCCTTGCCCATCGCATGCACCATCACGCCCGGATCGCGCAACGCGATCAGCCGGTTGGCCTGATAGCCATGAGCGAGAAAGGCGCCAGACATCGCCTTGCCCACCAGTAAACCAATCACTGCGTGCCCGGCCAGTCGGGCGCGGGCATAACTGTCCGCCGCACCGGCCAAGGCTTGATGAATGCCGAGGGCTTCTTCGCGCCGGCCGTAAGCCTGGCTCGGCACATCGACGATGGCGATCAAGGCGCGTTTTTGAGGTTTGTCGTTATCCGCGGCAATGACGTCATCCACCGCTTTGGCCAGGCCCCAGCCTTCCAGCAAACCGACCTCGCCATTGCGAGCGCGGACGAAACGGTTGTCGGGATCGGCCACCACCGCGATAAAACGCGCAGGCTGCTCACCCAACAAACCATCGGCGACTTTCAACGATGCCGGCAAACCCGCGACCGGTTTTGCGACGGCACTCAAGGCGTTGAACCAGTTCAAGCCTCTCAGGGAATACGAACTCATGAGCGCTCTCCTTGATACAGATCGCGAACCGTCGCCGGCTCGATTTGTGGTTCAGCGTCCAGCTTGGCCAGTCGTTGCAGAAACCATTCGGCCTGGCGGCTACGTTGCTGCGCCGGCAAGCCCTGCTGGAGCAATTCACCGACCTGCTGCTGAATCTGCGCCACGTCGTCAGCCACGTAGCGATCCACCAGACCACTGGCGAAACGTTGCTCGCCGCCGGTCAGGCTCCAGATAAACGGGCGATCGCGGGAGTCGTATTCCTCAAGTCCGGCTTCCTGCTCGATCACTTGAGGGCCGTTGAGGCCAAGGCGCGCTTCC
Source organism: Pseudomonas sp. PDM09 (assembly GCF_014852305.1). NCBI lineage: Bacteria > Pseudomonadati > Pseudomonadota > Gammaproteobacteria > Pseudomonadales > Pseudomonadaceae > Pseudomonas > Pseudomonas sp. PDM09. The sequence continues at coordinate 229,146 of NZ_JACVBI010000006.1, forward strand.
TGAGTCACCAGCAAATAACTGCATAACCCGGCGGCAATCGACATGCCGCCAAAACAGCCGACGCTGCCGGCGACCACGCCAACTACCGGTTGGTACTGGCGCAAATCGACAATCGCCGCATGAATATCGGCAATCGCCGCCAGCCCGAGATTGGCCTCCTGCAAACGCACGCCACCGGTTTCCAGCAGCAGCACGGCGCGAGTGGGAATGCCTTTGCGGTTGTCCTCGGCGGCCAGTTCCAGCGCGCCGGCAATTTTCGCCCCACCGACTTCACCGAGGCTGCCGCCCTGAAACGCGCCTTCGATGGCAGCGATCACCACCGGCAAACCGCCGATGCTGCCCTTGGCGATCACCACGCCGTCATCGGCTTGCGGCACCACGCCCTGGCGTGACAGCCATGGCGACATGACGCGCTGAAACGGGTCGAGCAGTTCGCGGAAGGTTCCGGTGTCGAGCAGTGCTCTCGCCCGTTGCCGGGCGCCGAGTTCGACGAAGCTGTGTTTATTCAGCAAGGCTGCGCTATCAGTCATGACCGATCTCCTCGAAACCTTGTTCCAGGCGCAAACGCACCACGCCGGGGGTGGCGCCGAAATCGTGGATATCGATCGCCATCGCGGGCGGTGTCTGGCCGTCGAACATCCGCGCGAACAGATGCTGCCAGCGTTGTTCGCTGCCGTTGACCGAGGTCTGCACCTGGATCGTCAGCTTGCCGGCCAGCCCCGGTTCGATCAGCACTTCCAGATCGCCCGAACCCACGCAGCCCACCAGCGCCCTGCCCCGAGGCGGCTGCCCGGCGGGGAATTCAAAGGATAAGGTTTCCATCAAAACGCTCCCTGGAAGATGCCGTCGCCCGAGTCGATACGGTCGATAAACAGGCAGGCTGCGAGCAAGTCCGCAGCGCCGCCGGGCGAGGCATTCAACGCGATTAGTTGTTGGTCCAGCTCATGCAAACGGCGGCGACCGGCCAGGCTCGCACTGCCGCCGGCGGCGAGCACTGCTTGGGCGCCGAGTTGCATGGTCTGCAGGCCGGTTTCGCCTGCGCGGTAGAGCACGCAGGTGTCGGAGAGATGGGTCATGATCGCCAGCAAGGCGTCGAGCCGGGCGTTCTGTTCGCCATGACCGGCGGCGCGGCTGAGTTTGAGTTGCGGCAGTGCGCGTTGAATCACCGCCGGAAAGCCCAGCTGTGCTTCTTCACGGGCACCGCGCGCGCCGTAACGCTGGGCGACTTGAGCGCCATGGCTTAAAGGGCGCGGTGCGTAACGGTCGTCGAGCAAGGCCAGACGTGCAGCGCGCAAGGTCACGGCGCTGGCTTTGGTATTCGTGCACTCTAGCGCTGCCGCAGCGACCAACAGCCCCAACGCCCAGATCGCCCCACGATGAGTATTCACACCGTCGGTGGTGGCGAGCATCGTTTGCTCACCGTTACGACCAATCCGCCCGAGAGCTTCGCGCAGGGGTAAACCGACTTCGCCAAATTCGATGGCCGCGTCCGCCATTGCTTTGAACGCCGGCCACAACGACAGCGCCGAGGCGTGCATCAGGCTCAGGTGTAAATCGGTGTGCGCACCATTGCCGCGACGATCCACCAGCGCCGGTTTCGGCGACAGATCCGCTTCGTCGATCAGCGCGTCCACCGCGAGATCCGCCAGCCGCTCCGTCAGGGTTAAAGGTTTCGGTTGCAGATTGAATGCGCGCATTACCAGCTCCTGAACTTGGCGGGTGGGTTGTAGAGGCCACCGGACCACTCCACCAGATCGGCCACGCTTTTCGCTGCGAGCAGCTCGCGGGTGGCGTCGGTGCGGCGGATGCCGAGGTCTTCGGGCAAAGCGATCAGGCCTTCGCGGCGCATGCGCGCGGTGTCTTTCGGGTTGTGGCGCAGGCCGATGGCGGTCACCCCGGCGACGGCCGCGATCATCGCCTGACGCTCTTCGAGGGAACGGGCCTTGTACAAATAGGCGATGCCTTCTTCGGTGAGCAGGTGAGTGACGTCGTCGCCATAGATCATGATCGGCGCCAGTGGCATACCGCTTTTCTTCGCCACGTCCACCGCGTCGAGGGTTTCAACGAAGGTCGGCTTGCCGCCCTCCTGGAAGGTCTCGACCATTTGCACCACGAGTTTTTTACCGCGCTCCAGCAATGCTTCGGGCGCATCGTCGTGACGCATATCGAGCCAGGCCGGCGTGCCATGGCGGCGACCGCGCGGGTCGTGGCCCATGTTCGGCGCACCACCAAATCCGGCCAGGCGGCCGCGCGTGACGGTGGAGGAATGACCGTCGCCATCGACTTGCAGAGTTGCGCCGATGAACAGGTCTACCGCGTATTGCCCGGCCAATTGGCAGAACATCCGGTTGGAGCGCAGTGAACCGTCGCGGCCGGTGAAGAACACATCGGGCCGGGCAGCGATGTAGTTTTCCATGCCCAATTCAGTGCCGAAGCAATGCACGCTTTCGACCCAGCCGCTTTCGATGGCAGGGATCAAGGTTGGGTGAGGATTGAGGGTCCAGTTGCGGCAGATCTTGCCCTTGAGGCCGAGGGATTCACCGTAGGTCGGCAGGATCAGTTCGATGGCCGCGGTGTTGAAACCGATGCCGTGGTTCAGGGATTGGACGTTGTGTTTTTCATAGATCCCGCGGATCGCCATCATCGCCATCAACACGTGCACAGGTTTGATGTGGCGTGGGTCGCGGGTGAACAGCGGTTCGATGTAGAAAGGTTTGTCGGCCACCACGACGAAATCGACCCAGGACGCGGGGATGTCCACGCGAGGCAGTTCGCTGACGTCGTCCACCAATTGGTTGACCTGCACGATGACGATGCCATCGCTGAACGCCGCCGGTTCAATCAATGCGGGGGTGTCTTCGGTGCTCGGGCCGGTGTAGATGTTGCCGGCGCGGTCGGCCATGAAACCGGCCGAGAGCACGACGTTGGGAATCAGGTCGACCACCAGTCGCGCATAGAGCTCGATGTAGGTGTGGATCGCGCCGATTTCCAGCAGGCCGTCTTCGAGCAACTGACTGATGCGCAGGCTTTGGGTGCCGGCAAAAGAGAAGTCGAGCTTGCGGGCGATACCACGCTCGAACAGGTCCAGGTGCTCGGAACGCCCGACGCTGGGCATGATCATGTGCAAGTCATGCAGCTTGCCCGGATCGGCCTTGGCCAGGGAGCGGGAGAGGAAATCCGCCTGCTTCTGGTTATTGCCCTCCAGCACCACACGGTCGCCGGGCAAAATCAACGCCTCCAGCGCCGCAACGATCTTGTCGGTGGGCAACACCACACCGTCGGCAAGCCCCTTCACCAATTCGAGGCGCCGCTGCTTTTCGCTGCGCCGCCGCGTCCATCGCGAGTCGGGGGATATTGTTGTTGTCATGACCACTCCACGGGTTCGCTGTCGTGGGGGTCACCTTAGGAGCGTTGGGTGGGGGCATCAATCAAGCAGAGGGACGGATCATTACGCTGACCGTAATGATCGAACACCGTCCCGATCGTTCCCACGCTCTGCGTGGGAATGCCTCAAGGGACGCTCCGCGTTCCAGCTCTCGAATGGGACGCGGAGCGTCCCGGGCTGCATTCCCACGCAGAGCGTGGGAACGATCAGGTCCGCGATGAACTGAAGGACGTCATCTGCATCAGCCCTTCGCATTCCTTGCGATCCGGCGGCTCAGCTTTCAGTCCACCGCTACGTAACAGGTTTTCCAGGTTCTCGTTGCTGCCCATCCTTGGACTCCAAAGGGTTTCCCCCCATCAGATTGATCTTGTCCTGCTGCGCTACCCGCACGACAAAACTATTTTCAGCCACCAGTTTGGCGGCCCAGTCGTCGGGGGTGTAGAGCGTTGGGTTGAGGACGCGGCCCAATAGCTCTTCCATCGGTATAAGCCGCTCCATCACTTCACTGTAGTGCAGGCCCTCGCCGATCAGCATGAGATCAATGTCACTGGATGCGTTTGCCTGATCCTTGGCGATAGAACCGTACACAAATGCCCAAGTGATCTGTTCGGCAAAGGGTTGGAGCGCCTGACGCAGAGGCTCGGCAATGCCAAAGGTTTTGCGGGCGATGCCCAGCAGTTCGGCATAGATCGGGCAGTCGGGATTGGCTTGATAGTGGGTCTGGTTGCCCTGACGGGTCAGGGTCAGCACGCCTGCCCGCTGCAACCGATCCAGCTCGCGCATGAGGCTGCCTTTACCCACTTGAGCCCAGCGGGCGATCTCGTTGGCGTAAAAGCTTTGGTCGGGTTTACCAAATAGCAGGCCAAGCACTTTTTGCTGAGTGGTAGTGAACAAGGCTTCGCTTAGTGACAGGTTTTTCATGGCAACGACCGATAAGTCCCAAAAAAGGAACGATAGGTCCCTTTTTGGGAATCTTCAACCTGATACAGAAACCTTTGTGGCCAGGGGCTTGTTGGAAGGTCCGACCGCCTGAGGTTTTGTGTTTAGAAGTTTGTCCGCAGGAACGGTGAGAGGCTACGCAGTCTGGCGTCGCTGCCTACAGCAATGCCGGAACCCGCTGACTGGTGCGCTTTTGCGTTGATCTTTATTGTTTGCGTGTCGCTGCCAATTCAGCGACCGGGTTTGGAACCCCGAGGTGTAGAAGGCGCAAAAGCGCCCCTCATGACGTATGCTTGCGCACCTTTAATGTGTGTATTCCGTTATGGCGGCTGTACGCGGGAGACCTTCGGGTCTGCCGGGTTTTCTCCACCTCGGGTTCCAACCTGCGTACAGCTGCCACCCCTTCGCGTGGAACCGATGGAGCAGCTGAAACTCATTACTGGAGATGCACAATGTTCAAAGCTACTCCCAACCCGCCAGAATCCGGGACTGATTCCCAAGCATCCCTCGATGCAGAAAAAATGAAGGAAGCCGCCGACCGCGCCTTCTCCCATTACTTCCCCCCACTCCACGAAAAACCGGCCAACCGCCGTAAGTCCCAGCTCTTCACCGTCGCCCCCGATATCGACACCGAAGCCCTTCTGGCCAATGCCTCCGAAGACCTGCTGTCCATCAGCGCCATTGCTGCCGATCTGGCGGACGATGTGGAAGGCTCACGCCGCTCTGTAGCCTTGGCGCTCAGCCGTTTGGCCGATGGCGTGCAGTTGTTGGTGGAGCGGGTGCTGGATCATCATGAGTCGTTGCAGATGAAGGCTCGGGCCGGGGTTTAACGCAGAAACCTGATCGTTCCCACGCTCTGCGTGGGAACGATCAACGCGAAGCGCGGGAACGATCAATGGGCTAACCCTGCTGTAACAAGCAGTTCTTCCAACGCCAACAAATCCGGCACCTTGGCCACTTGCTCCCCCACCTGCACCGCCGCCTGTTCCAGCGCACACAACGGCACATCCACATAGCTCAACTGGCTATCCAGCTTGTAAGACCGCGGAATCCCCTGCACCAGCAGCGCAATGAACTTCAGCTCAGGCCGCCCGCCGAGGGCATTGAGGATGACGATCCGCGCTCGCTCACCGATCACCACTTTGTTGCCGCATGCCGATTCGAAACTGAGCAATGGAATCTGTCGTTCCCGCCACGTCACCCGCCCCAAGTACCACGGCGGGGTATCGAGATCGAAAGCCCCCGGCTGATAGTCGATGAGTTCAGCGACAGCGACGTTGGGCAGGATCAGGTTGCGATCAGCCAAGGGCAGTAGCAGTCCGGTGAGATTGCTGGAGCGGTGTTCATACATGGGTTTTGCTCCACCGGGCGATGCTGTCGAGCAGCACCGATTCCTGGTACGGCTTGCCGAGGTAGTCGTTGACGCCAATGGCCATGGCGCGGTCGCGGTGTTTCTGGCCGGTACGGGAGGTGATCATGATGATCGGCAGATGCCGCAAGCGTTCGTCCGCGCGCACCTGGGTCGCCACTTCGAAGCCGTCCATGCGCGGCATTTCGATGTCCAGCAGCATCAGGTCGGGCATGTGTTCTTCGAGCAGCAACATGGCGTCGACACCGTCCTTGGCGATCAGCACGTTCATACCGTGGCGTTCCAGCAAACGGCTGGTGACCTTGCGCACGGTGACCGAATCGTCGACCACCAGCACCAGCAACGGCCGTTGCGATTCGGGCTCTACGTCTTGAGTCACAGGCCGCTTCGGCAGCTGTGCTTGCATCGCGCGGATCGGCGCCAGCAAGTCGAGAATCAGTACCACACGGCCATCACCGAGAATCGTCGCGCCGGACAAACCCTGCACCGCAGCGAACTGCGGGCCAAGGCTTTTGACCACGATTTCCCGGGTGCCGGCCATGGCATCCACTTGCACCGCGACGTGCCGCTCGTTGCACTGCACCAGCAACACCGGCAACGGCAGACTCTGGCCCAGCAGTTTCGGGCGGGTGCTGGTTTTCAGCAGCTCGCCGAGATAGCACAACTCGTAACGTTGCCCGGCGTATTCGTAGGTCGGCGGATCCAGCCGGTAATGCCCTTCGAGTTCGTTGGGCAATACACGCACGATGCCGTCGATGGTGTTCAGCGGGATCGCGTATTGATCCTCCCCGCATTGCACCATCAGCGCGCGGTTGACCGACACGGTGAACGGCAGGCGAATCCGGAAATGCACGCCCTGCCCTGGCACCGAGTCGATGGTCATACTGCCGCCGAGCTGCCGGACTTCTTCGTGAACCACATCCATGCCGACGCCACGCCCAGAGATCTGGGTGATTTTCTCGGCGGTGGAGAACCCCGGTTGCAGGATGAATTGCAGCACGTCGCGGTCGCTGATGTCGCTGTCCGGGTCGAGCAACCCGCGCTTGATCGCCTTGCGCCGCACGGCCTCCAAAGGCACGCCGGCACCGTCGTCGCGGATGTCGAAAATGATGTCACCACCCTCTCGGGACAAGTCCAGGGTGATCTTGCCTTGGGCCGGTTTACCCGCCGCGATACGCACCTCGGCCGATTCCAGCCCATGGTCAACGGCGTTGCGCAGCATGTGTTCCAGCGGCGCGGCCATGCGCTCGAGGACGTTGCGGTCCATCTCGCCTTCGGCGTTGCCGACGATGAAGTCCACGTCCTTGCCCAGTTCGCTGGCGACCTGCCGAACGATGCGTTTCAAACGCGGCAGCATCCGCTCGAACGGCACCATGCGCGTACGCATCAGGCCTTCCTGCAATTCGGTGTTGATGCGGCCCTGCTGTTGCAGCAGGTTTTCCGCGTCGTGATTGCGCCGCTCAAGGGTTTCCTTGAGGTCAAGCAGGTCGGAGGCAGACTCGAACAGCGCCCTGGACAACTGTTGCAGCTGCGAGTGGCGGTCCATCTCCAATGGGTCGAATTCTTCGTACCCCAGGCGTTCGGCGTCGACTTGCTGACGGCTGAGAATCCGCCCCTGGGTTTCGGTATCGAGGCGGCGCAACTGGTCGCGCATGCGTTCGATGGTGGTTTCCATCTCGCTCAGGGCCACCCGTGCATCGTTGACCTGTTGTTCGATGCGGCCACGGAAGATTGAAGTTTCCCCGGCCAGATTGACCAGGTCGTCGAGCAATTCCGCCGAGACCTTGACCGTGTCGGTGCCTTCCGGTTGCAGCGCGGTTGGCTCGGCCTTAGGCGCTACGGGCAGCGTCACGGGTGCCGATGTTACGGGCACTGCCGGATGGCTGAAATTCTTGATCGCGTCGATCAGCCGATCGGCCGGCGGCAATGGCTGACCGGCGCGAGTGGCATCGAGCATCTGCGCCAGTCGGTCATGGCTGCGTTGCAACAGCGAGAACAGCTCGGCGGTAGGTTGCAGCACGCCCGCCGACAAGCCTTCGTAGAGGAATTCCAGCTCATGGGCCAGGTCGCCAATCGGCACAATCTCCACCATCCGCGCGCCACCCTTGAGGGTGTGCAAGTCACGCAGCAGGGTTTCCATTTCCTGGCGATTCGAGGGCTCGGCCTGCCAGCGCAACAGTGCCGCGCCGGAGTTTTCAATGATGTCGAAACCTTCCTCGAGGAAGATCTCCAGAAGCTCGGAATCATGACCCGCCGAGTCATTGCTGACCGCTGGTTCGATCGCCTCGGCGCTGCCGGCATTGCCTTGGCGAAACTCACGAATGGCCGTGATCAACTCACCCGGATCACCCAACGGACGGTTGTGCTGCAACTGATCAAGGAACAGGGCCAGTCGGTCATGGCTCTGTTCCAGCAATTGCGCCAATACTTCGCTGTGGCTGTAACGGCGGTCCACCAGGCCTTCGTAAAGGTTTTCCAGTTCATGGGCCAGATCGCCGACCGGCTCGACCTCGGCCATCCGCGCACCGCCCTTGAGGGTATGCAAATCGCGCTGCAACGACGACAGCGGCGCGCCGTTGTCCGGGTCACTCAGCCAGCGCTGCAAGGCCTGGCCGGCGCTTTCGAGGATATCCACCGCCTCTTCAAGGAAGATCGAAACGATTTCGTCGTCCAGCTCCACCTGCGTCGCGCTCTGCTCCAGCTCGGCGGTGGCGCTGCCCAGTTCGCGGATGCTCAGGGTGCGGCTGCCGTCACTGCGGATCAGGCCCATGGACGAGGGATCGAGACTCTCATCGAGCAAGTCGCGCAAGGCACGCACCCGCTGCGGTTGCGCAGTGACTTCCTGGCCTGCGGCCAGTTCGTCGAGCATGTTGATCAGCGCTTCATGGGCACTTTGCGCCTCATGAAAAAACCGGTCGCTGACCGCCAGGCTGCTTTCTTCCACAGCGCCATACAGGTCGAGCAAAGCTTCGCAGAGTTCATCCACCGGATGCAGATCGGCCAGGTGCGCGCCTTCGCCGAGGGTGGTCAGTTCGTCGAGCAGCGCGCTGAGTTCCTGCCGCTCGCCGGGATGCTGCTGCCAGCGCAGTAACAGACTTTCGGCGTCCAGCAGGATGTCCATGCCCTGGGCAAGGAAGTTGTTGATCAGTTGCGGATCGCGCTTGATCCGCAGCTTGGTATTGGGCGTGCTCAACAGGCTTTGCAGACGCTCGGCCAGCAATACCTGGGTTCGCTCGATCAGCGAGCGGGCGTCGGGGATTTCAGCCAGCGGATCGCTCTTGAGTTGTCGCAGCCCAAGGCGGAATAGCCCTTCGGCTTCCAGCAACAACTCGACTTCGTCCAGGTCGAGGGCAATCCGGTGCGCCTTGTACTCCCGGGCCAATTCATCCAGCGACGCCGCCAACTCGGCAATCGGCAGCACGCCGGCCATCGAGGCGCTGCCCTTGAGCGTGTGCAACGCCCGCTGCAACTCGTCGCTGGCCTGAAGCGGTACATGCTCGGCGGCTTGGTCGAGGAAGCGATTGAGGCTGCTCAAATGGGTTTCGGCTTCGTTGCGGAAGATCTCCAGCAACAGTGGATCGAGCGCCGCGACATCCTGCACGTCCTCATCGGACACCGGCTTATCACCCTTGGCGAGGGCATGGGCGCGGGCGGCCAGTTGATCGACATCGTTGCGCTGGCGCTGGGCATTGGCGGCGAACTCGGCCACCAGTTCCGGCAGCAGCTTCAGCGCATCGCCCACCAGTTGTTGCACCGCAGGCCCAGGTGCAACGCTGTGTTCCAGCACGCGGTTGAGCAGGTTTTCCACCGCCCAGGCCAACTCACCCAGCACCAGCGCACGGACCATCCGGCCACTGCCTTTGAGGGTGTGGAAGGCGCGGCGTAGTTCACTCAAGGCCGATGTGCTGTCGGGACTGGCCGACCAGCGCGGCAGATACTCCTCGAGGATTTCCAGCACCTCGTCCGTCTCTTCGAGGAAGACGTCCCGTAGCTCATCGTCCACCGGCTCTTCACCGGCGGGCGGCGGCAACAGGCTACCCGGCGTGGTCAGGGCTGGCGGGTTGACGGACGATACGGGGCTGGCCAGCACATCGGCCAGGGACTGAACGGTTTCGGGGTCATCCAGCTCCTGCATGTCCTGCATGACCAGGGCTTCACTGGGGCTGAGCACATCCTTGAGCATCGGCACCTGCTGTTCGATGGGGAAGAAGCCGAGTGAGGCCAGGCCTTTTTCCGCGACATCGAGCAGGTGTTCCCCCGGTGCTTCGGGGTCGTCGCTGAGGCGCTCCAGGTAATACTCGATGCTGGTGATGACGTCGGCCAGGCTGTCCAGTTGCTGCCAGCCGGGCTGGCCCGGGTCCACCAGCAGATGCTCGCGGATGAAGCCGTTGCAGGTCTCGACCAGGCTCGCCGCGCGGGCCAACGGAATCATCGCCAACGCACCGCGCACCTGGGTCAGCAACGCCGGCAAGGGTTGCAAATGCTGGCGGTCCCAGTCGGCGTCGATGTAGTCGACAATCATGTCCTTGGCCTGTTGCAGGCAAATGCGCGCTTCCTTGATCACGATCTGATGGATCTGCGTCAGATCGGTGGTCGGCAGACGGCTGTCTTCCTGGCTTTGCGGCTCCACGGTACCGACCATGCCGGCCAGGGTCGCTTCGACGTAGAGCAAGGCCCCGGCGACGTCCATGAGGGTCGCGTCGTTGGGTTCACGCTGGCCCTGAGCGAGGCTCAGCACCACCGCCAGTTGATCGATGATGACCTTGCGCGGCTGGCCGAAACCGAGCACCGCCAAGGTGTCGGCGATTTGCCGCAGGGGCGCCAGCAGGCTTTCGAGGTCTGAGGTGTGCTGGCGGTCGCTGCGCACGAACAAGTCCAGGCGCTCCTTGACCCGCACCAGCTCTTCGCACAGCGCCGACAATACCGAGCGCATGGCGTCGCGGTCAGGGCCGGCCAGCCGTGCCCGTTCTTCATCGACCATCGCGCCGTCGGGTAGCGCATCGTCAAGCGAGTAGCGATCTTTCATGGTCAGCATCTGCCCGGTGGGGTGTTCGGCCTTGGCAATATAGAACAACAAACTCTTGAGCAGCTGCGGCGGTGCCGGTTGATTGATTCCAGACATGCCTTGTTCGAGCAGACGTTTGAGCTCTTTATCGGCGTCCTTGAACAAGCTGCGCAACGCCGGGCTGTTGGCGATCGAGCCATTGCGCATGCCTTCGACCAGCGCTGAAGCGACTTGCCATAACGGGCTCAGCGGCGCGTTGTCGCACAGCGCTTCGAGGCGCGCAAACACCCTGGCCAGATAACCGAAGTGGGTTTCGTCATCCTGCTCGCGCAACAAACCGACCAGGGCCATCTGCAACATTTGCCGCAATTTACGCAGTACATTCGGCAAGTCGGACGGTTCCAGCAGCGCCAGGGCCTCTGGGCCCAGAGGTAGCAGCTCCGGCAGTTGCGGGCTGAACAGGCTGGTTTCCGATAACAGGCTTTCGCCACGGGCGCTGCGCAGGTCGTTGAGCAGCGGCAACACCACCAGCGGTAAGTCACGACGGGCGCCTTGCACCCGGTCGAGGTAAGTCGGCAATTGCCCAAGGGCGTGCAGTAACAGGTGGATCGCCTCATCGCGATGGCTGACGCGGTTCTGCTGCAAGGCGCCGGTCAACTGCTCGATCTCTTCGGCAAGCAAGGCCGCGCCGTAGAACTCGACCATCTGCAAGCTACCGTGAACCTGATGGACACAGGCCAGACACTCACTCAGCGTGTGTGTCGCCTGTGGATCGTCGATCAGGGTTTCGATCGCCTGATGAGCCTGTTTCAGCGTTTCGGCAATCTCGCCTTTGACCCACTCGAGGGCCACATAGTCGTGCCGATCACCCATAACTACTCCAATCAAATGCATACGCCCTGAGGCGGTTCAAGCTTTGTCCGCAGCCTGCGTTTTAGCGGCCGGCAAGGTGAAACCGGACACCGAACGCCGCAGCTGGCTGGCCATTTTCGCCAGGTTGCCAATGCTCTCGGCGGTGGCGGTGGAGCCGGACGAGGTCTGCGTGGTGATCTGCTGGATCACGTTCATCGTCAGGGAAATCTGGCCGGCCGACGAAGTCTGTTGCTGCGCGGCGTTGGAAATACTCTGGATCAATGCCGCGAGGGTCTTCGATACGCCTTCGATTTCTTCCAGGGCCACCCCGGCATCCTGCGCCAGACGCGCGCCGCGCACCACTTCGGTGGTGGTCTGTTCCATGGAAATCACCGCTTCGTTGGTGTCGGCCTGAATCGCCCGCACCAGCGTTTCGATCTGCCGGGTCGCCGCGGACGAACGCTCGGCCAGACGCTGTACTTCGTCAGCCACCACCGCAAAACCGCGTCCGGCGTCACCGGCCATGGAGGCCTGAATCGCCGCGTTGAGGGCGAGGATGTTGGTCTGATCGGCAATGTCATCGATCAGGCTGACAATGTCGCCGATTTCCTGAGAAGACTCACCCAGCCGCTTGATGCGCTTGGCGGTGTCCTGAATCTGCTCGCGAATATTGTCCATGCCATGAATGGTGTTGTGCACTACCTCATTGCCCTTGTTGGCGATCTCCACCGAGCGTTCGGCCACCGCAGAGGATTCGGCGGCGTTGGCCGAGACCTGATCGATGGACTGGGCCATATCGTTGATGGCCGTGGAGGCTTCGGAAATCTGCTGCGCCTGATGCTCCGAGGCCTGGGCCAGGTGCATCGCGGTGGCCTGGGTTTCCTGCACGGCGGCGGCGACCTGGCCGGCGGTGAGGTTGATGGTCGCCACCAGATCGCGCAATTGGTCGACGGAATAGTTGATCGAGTCGGCGATGGTCCCGGTGAAGTCTTCGGTCACCGAGGCGGTCACGGTCAGGTCGCCGTCGGCGAGGTCTTCGATTTCGTCCAGCAAACGCATGATCGCGTTCTGGTTGCGCTCGTTCTTCTCGGCGGTTTCACGCAGTTGACGGTTGGTTTCGCGCACCATCACCAGGCCGATGAGGATGATCGACATCAGCGCCAGCAAGCCCAGTACATAACCACCGATAGTGCCGGTGTTACGCCCGCCAGCGAGGCTTTCGAAACGGCTGGCCAGGTGCGAGGCTTCATCGAGCAGGGTTTGCGACAGGGTAAAGATGTTGGTGGCCGATTCGCGGACCTTGAGCAGCTCCGGCGAGGTTTCGAGGATTTCATCCACCGAACCGGATACGAATTCGAACAGCTCGGATATCTCGGTCAACCGGGCGCGCGCGTCGCGGTCTTCGACCTGGCTGATTTTCAGCGCCGCGTTGCCTTGAAGCATGCCGTTGAGCACCAGGCCGAAACGCGCCGCGTCGCGACCGAAAGCGTCGGCCGCCTGCTGCGAATTTTCATCACCGGACAGCACGGTATTCACCGCACCAAGAATCCGCTCGGCCAGCAGCGACTGACGCTGGGCCATCGCCACTTGAGTGGCCGGGGCGCCACGTTGCAGGAGGATTTCGACGACCTTTTCATACTCGACCTGCAACTGCGGCACGGTTTCGGCCAGCGTTGCGGCGACTTGATGCAAGGACAATACGGTCTGCTCGCTGGAGAGGATGGCGTCGGTGTTTTTCAGCAGACGCTCCCAATCCAGCTGCACGGCGCGCATTTCCGGGCGCACGGTGGACGGTGCCGGCGGCAGGCCGGTGGAAGGATCGCCTTTCTTCAGGTAGCCCCAACGCTGGGCGAAGTCATTGCGTGCATCGCTGAGCAACTTGAACGCCGCGGCCTTGCCGGCGGCGGCTTCGGTGGCGTTCTTGGCGATGCGTTGGGACAACACGCGCAGCTCACCGGCGTGGCCGATGTACTGTTTATCGTAATTCGCCTGGGTGTTGAGGTACGCGAAGTTGGCGAACAGCAGCATGATGAAGACGATCAACGCGATGAACAGCGCAATGATCTGCGACCGGCTGCGCGACCCTTCTGGCTTGCCTGTTTTTGCTTTTATCATCGGTTCTCGCCTGTTAACCAGCATCTGTGAACCTTGCCGAGAACCCTGTGGGAGCGGGCTTGCTCGCGAAAGCGGTCATTCATTCAACATCAATGCCGACTGACCCACCGCCTTCGCGAGCAAGCCCGCTCCCACATTGGATCTGCGTCATTGCGGTTACAGCGCCACGTGCATAAAGCTTTGGGACTGCACCAACGCAAACGGGCTGAACACCTGCCAGGTCTGCTCACGCTGGAACCGGCCTTTGATGAACGGTGCAATCGGGCCGCTCAAGGTATCTACCGGTTCCAGGCTGTCCTGGGCAAAGTGCTGCAAGCCAAACACTTCATCGACCAGTAACCCGGCAAACACCTCGTTGTGCTCCACCACCAAAACCCGTCGCTGCTTGCGCAGATTCGACAGTTCATGACCGATGAAGCCACTCAAATCCATGATCGGCAGCAGGCGCCCCCGCAGGTTCGCCACGCCCTTGACCCAGGGCTTGACCCCCGGCAATTGGGTAACGCGCGGTTCGTGCAGGACTTCGCTGACTTCGCCCATGGGCGCGACGTACCAATGCTCGCCCAAGCGAAAGCCGATGCCGCTCCAGCTGTCCTGTCGGGTCGGCTGGGACGGCAAGTCCGCCGCCAGCAGACGACAGCGCTGGTCAATCTGCAGCAGCAGTTCGAAAGCCGTCAGCGACTCGGTCATGGCCGGACGATCAACCGGCCAGCACGTTGTTCAGGGTCTTGATCAGGGTCTCTTCGTCGACCGGTTTGGTCAGGTAGTCCTTGGCGCCCTGGCGCGTGCCCCAGACTTTGTCGGTTTCCTGATCCTTGGTGGTGATGATGATCACTGGAATGTGCCCGGTTTCCGGGTCTTTGGTCAGCTGACGGGTCGCCTGAAAACCGTTAAGGCCGGGCATGACGATGTCCATCAACACCGCGTCGGGTTTTTCCTGACGGGCCAGGGCCACGCCGTCGGCGCCGTTTTCGGCTTTCAACACCTCATGACCGTGCTTTTCGAGCATGCCGGTCAGTTTGTACATTTCGGTCGGCGAGTCATCGACGATCAGAATACGTGCCATGGTCTTCCCCATTCTTGTCGACACCGGGCCCCATGGCCGAGCGTCACTGTGCGTGTCCTACTGCGGCGAAACGGCGGTGAAGCCCGGTACATGGGCCTGAATCGCGTTCAGCAGTTCTTCCTTGCTGAAAGGCTTGGTCAAAAACTGGTCGGAACCGACGATCCGACCCTTGGCCTTGTCGAACAACCCGTCCTTGGACGACAGCATAATCACTGGCGTGGACTTGAACGCACTGTTGTTCTTGATTAAAGCGCAGGTCTGATAACCATCCAGACGCGGCATCATGATGTCGACAAAGATGATGCCGGGGTGATTGTCGGCAATCTTGGCCAGGGCATCGAAACCATCGATTGCGGTGATGACTTCACAGCCCACGTTTTTCAACAGCGTTTCGGCGGTGCGACGAATCGTTTTCGAATCATCGATCACCATGACCTTCAAGGCGCTGGAATGCTGTTCCATAGTGGCTCTACCGTCGCCTTTGTGAATCAAATTGTCCGTTTGCCGCTCATCGGCGACTCGAAACCCTTGATACTCAAGGGCTAGCCCGACATGGCAGTCTTTTTAGCACAGTCTCCCCATCCAATCTATCGGGCGACCCCGGCGGTGGTTTTTCCTTGACCGGGAACACACTCAGCGCCACTCTGACGCCACTTTTTCACAACACTTTCCACCCCAATTTCGAGGAAAACCCCATGAGCGTTCGCGTCGGGATTGTCATGGATCCTATCGCCAGCATCTCCTATAAAAAGGATAGCTCGCTGGCCATGCTGCTGGCCGCGCAAAAGCGTGGCTGGGAACTGTTCTATATGGAACAGCGCGATTTATATCAGGCCGAAGGCGAGGCTCGCGGGCGGATGCGTCCGCTGAAAGTATTCGCCAACCCGGAAAAATGGTTTGAGCTGGGCGCCGAAAGCGATGCGCTGCTGAGCGATCTGGACGTGATCCTGATGCGCAAGGATCCGCCGTTCGACATGGAATTCGTCTATTCCACGTATTTGCTGGAACAAGCGGAAAATGCCGGCGTACTGGTGGTCAACAAGCCGCAGAGCCTGCGTGACTGCAACGAAAAGCTGTTCGCCACACTGTTCCCGCAGTGCACACCGCCGACCATCGTCAGCCGTCGCCCCGACGTGTTGCGTGAATTCGCCGACCATCACGGTGACGTGATCCTCAAGCCGCTGGACGGCATGGGCGGTTCGTCGATCTTCCGTCACACCGCGGGCCACCCGAACCTGTCGGTGATCCTCGAAACCCTGACCTTGCATGGCCGTCAGCAAATCATGATCCAGGGTTACCTGCCGGCAATCGTTGATGGCGACAAGCGCATCCTGATGATCGATGGCGAACCAGTGGATTACTGCCTGGCACGGATTCCCGCGCTCGGTGAAACCCGTGGCAACCTCGCCGCCGGTGGCCGTGGCGAAGCCCGACCGCTGACCGAGAAGGATCGCTGGATCGCCGCGCAAGTCGGCCCGACCCTGCGTGAGAAGGGCTTGCTGTTCGTCGGTCTCGACGTAATCGGTGAGCATCTGACCGAAATCAACGTCACCAGCCCGACCTGCATTCGCGAGATCGATAACGCGTTCGGCACCGACATTGGTGGCCTTCTGATGGATGCCATCGATCAGAAGCTCAAGGCTCGTTGATAGAGACAACCAACATTGCGTTATCATCCCCGGCTTGTAAAAAACGCGATGTTGGTTTTCTTGTTATGACACTCCCGTCCGATCTGCCCCCTGAACTCGCCCACCGTGGCGTGCGTCCGGCTGATCGCCTCGGTTTCACCCTGTTTCTCGCGGCGCTGATTCACCTGGCCTTGCTGTTGGGCGTCGGGTTCTCCATGGTCGAACCCCAGCAAATCAGCAAAACCCTGGAAATCACCCTCGCCACGTTCAAAAGCGAAAAGAAGCCGGAAAAAGCTGACTTTCTCGCCCAGGAAAACCAGGAAGGCAGCGGCACTCTGGAAAAAAAGGCGACGCCTAAGACCACCGAGGTCGCGCCCTTCCAGGACAACAAGGTGCAGCCAGTCACCCCACCGCCAACCGCCACGCCGCCAGTGCCGGAAGCAGCCCCCAAGGCAGCCGTGACGACCGTCGCGCCGAAACCGAAAAAAACCGCGACCAAGCGCGAAGAGATCAAGACCGAGACCAAACCCAAGGTCGTGGCACCGACCTTCGACAGCGCGCAGCTGTCCAGCGACATCGCCAGCCTGGAAGCGGAACTGGCCAGTGAACAACAGCTGTACGCCAAGCGCCCGCGCATCCACCGCTTGAGCGCCGCGTCGACCATGCGCGACAAGGGTGCCTGGTACAAAGATGAATGGCGCAAGAAGGTCGAGCGCATCGGCAACCTCAACTACCCCGACGAAGCCCGGCGCAAACAGATTTACGGCAATTTGCGACTGATGGTCTCGATCAACCGCGATGGCTCGCTGTATGAAGTGCTGGTGCTGGAGTCTTCCGGCCAGCCGCTGCTGGACCAGGCGGCGCAGCGCATCGTAAGGCTCGCGGCGCCGTTTGCACCGTTCACCGGGGATCTGTCAGACATCGATCGTCTGGAAATTATTCGGACGTGGAAGTTTGCGCGTGGGGACCGGTTGTCCAGTAATTGACCAGCACAAAACCCCTGTGGGAGCGGGCTTGCTCGCGAAGGCGTCGGGTCAGTCGACATCAATGTTGAATGGGCCGGCCTCTTCGCGAGCAAGCCCGCTCCCACATTTGATCTGTGTTGTCAGGAGTATTTGGGGCATTTCCTGTGCATCCTCGGCTTGTCAGTTCGCCCCTCCAACGCCACACTAGCGCTCATGAAGAACGTCAGCCCCAGCTACCTCAAGCATCACTTCCTGATCGCCATGCCTCACATGGCCGACCCGAACTTTGCGCACACCTTGACCTACATCGTCGAGCACACGGCCAATGGTGCCATGGGGCTGGTGGTCAACCGCCCGCAGGACCTGAACCTGGCCGATATCCTCGAGCAATTGCGCCCCGATATCGAACCGCCGGTACTCTGCCAGCATGTGCCCATTTTTATCGGCGGCCCGGTGCAAACCGATCGTGGTTTTGTCCTGCACCCGTCGGGAAAAACCTATCAGGCAACCGTTGATCTGGACGGCGAATTGTCGCTGTCGACTTCGCAGGATGTGCTGTTCGCCATCGCCGACGGCGTCGGCCCCGCGAAAAGCCTGATCACCCTCGGCTACGCCGGCTGGGAAGCCGGGCAACTGGAAGCCGAACTGGCCGACAACGCCTGGCTGACCTGCCCGTTCAATGCCGACATCCTGTTCAATACCAGCAGCGAATTACGTCTTGAAGCGGCGGCCAAACACCTGGGCGTCAATCTCAGCCTGCTCACCAACCAGGCGGGGCACGCCTGATGGCCCTGCGGTTGATTTTGGGTTTCGACTACGGCACCAAACAGATCGGCGTTGCGGTCGGTCAGGTGATTACCGGTCAGGCCCGCGAGCTGTGCACCTTGAAGGCACAAAACGGCATTCCTGACTGGAATCAGGTCGAAGCCCTGATTAAAGAGTGGAAACCCGACGCTGTGGTGGTCGGCCTGCCGCTGAACATGGACGGCACGCCGAGCGACATGTGCCTGCGGGCCGAGAAGTTCGCCCGCCGCCTGAACGGCCGCTACAACCTGCCCTTCTATACTCACGACGAGCGCCTGACCACCTTCGAGGCCAAGGGCGAACGCCTGGTCCGTGGCGGCCAGAAAGGCAGTTACCGCGACAACCCGGTCGATGCCATCGCCGCCGCGCTGCTGTTGCAAGGCTGGCTCGACGAAAACACCGCGCTGTTCGAATCCTGACCGCACCTAATTCTGAAGAGCCGCTGCGGCGTCTCCCTTAGCTACAACCCGAGCCACCCCTCAAGCGGCATCCGGCTCGGGACAAAGAAGGAGCAAACCATGAGCCTGCCCAATCCCGCCGAACTGATCAGCCAGATGGCGATCCGTCTCAAGGCTTATCTGGAAAACCGTGGCATCAGTGAACCGCGCTATATCGGCATTCGGACCGGTGGCGTCTGGGTCGCGCAGGCGTTGCTCGATGAACTGGGCAGCGATTCGCCCCTGGGCACTCTGGACGTTTCGTTCTACCGCGACGACTTCAGCCAGAACGGCCTGCACCCACAAGTACGCCCATCGGCGCTACCGTTCGAGATCGAAGGCCAGCACCTGGTACTGATCGATGACGTGCTGATGAGCGGTCGGACCATCCGCGCTGCAATGAACGAACTCTTCGACTACGGCCGCCCGGCCAGCGTGACGCTGGTATGCCTGCTGGACCTGGACGCCGGTGAACTGCCGATCCGGCCGAACGTGGTTGGGGCGACTCTGTCGCTGGCGGCCCATGAACGAGTGAAACTGTCCGGCCCGGAACTCAAGCTCGAACTTCAAGACCTCGCCCTTTAATTCGCCCTATTGAGAGTCCCCCTCGCGATGACGCCTCTAGAAACCAAGCGCCCGCTGCAGCTCAATGAACAGGGCCAGCTGCGCCACTTCCTCTCGCTCGACGGTTTGCGCCGCGAGCTGCTGACGGAAATCCTCGACACCGCCGACTCGTTCCTCGAGGTTGGCGCCCGGGCGGTGAAGAAAGTCCCGTTGCTGCGCGGCAAGACCGTGTGCAACGTGTTCTTCGAGAACTCCACCCGCACCCGCACCACCTTCGAACTGGCGGCCCAACGGCTGTCGGCCGACGTGATCACCCTGAACGTGTCGACGTCGTCGGCGAGCAAGGGCGAAACCCTGCTCGACACCCTGCGCAACCTGGAAGCCATGGCCGCCGACATGTTCGTCGTGCGTCACGGTGATTCCGGCGCGGCGCACTTCATCGCCGAGCATGTTTGCCCGCAAGTGGCGATCATCAACGGCGGCGACGGCCGTCATGCCCACCCGACCCAGGGCATGCTCGACATGCTCACTATTCGTCGGCACAAGGGCGGCTTCGAAAACCTTTCGGTGGCCATCGTCGGCGACATCCTGCATTCGCGGGTAGCGCGCTCGAACATGCTGGCCCTGAAAACCCTTGGCTGCCCGGACATCCGCGTGATTGCGCCGAAAACCCTGCTGCCGATCGGCATCGAGCAATACGGCGTGAAGGTGTACACCGACATGACCGAAGGCCTGAAGGACGTCGACGTGGTGATCATGCTGCGCCTGCAGCGTGAACGTATGACCGGCGGCCTGCTGCCGAGCGAAGGCGAGTTCTACCGCCTGTTCGGCCTGACCACCGCGCGCCTGGCCGGGGCCAAACCGGATTGCATCGTCATGCACCCGGGGCCGATCAACCGCGGGGTGGAAATTGAGTCGGCGGTGGCCGACGGCCCCCACTCGGTGATCCTCAACCAGGTGACCTACGGCATCGCGATTCGTATGGCTGTGCTGTCCATGGCCATGAGCGGGCAAACAGCCCAGCGCCAATTCGAGCAGGAGAACGCCCAGTGAAGCTCAGCATTCTCGGCGCACGCGTTATCGATCCGGCCAGCGGCCTGGATCAAGTGACTGATATCCACGTTGAAGCCTGCAAGATCGTCGCCCTCGGCGCCGCTCCGGCAGGTTTCGTTGCAGTAGACACCATCGACGCCAAGGGCTTGGTGGCGGCCCCGGGCCTGGTTGACCTGAACGTCGCCCTGCGCGAGCCGGGTTACAGCCGCAAAGGCTCGATCGCCAGCGAAACCCGTGCCGCCGCTGCCGGCGGCGTGACCAGCCTGTGCTGCCCACCGAAAACCAAACCGGTGCTGGACACCTCCGCCGTGGCCGAACTGATCCTCGACCGCGCTCGCGAAGCCGGCAACACCAAAGTCTTCCCGATCGGCGCCCTGAGCAAAGGCCTGGATGGCGAACAGCTGGCCGAACTGGTCGCCTTGCGCGATGCCGGCTGCGTGGCCTTCGGCAACGGTCTGGAGAGCTTCCGCAACACCCGCACCCTGTGTCGGGCGCTGGAATATGCAGCAACGTTCGATCTGACCGTGATCTTCAACTCTCAGGACCATGATCTGGCCGAAGGTGGCTTGGCTCACGAAGGTCCGACGGCGAGTTTCCTCGGTTTGCCGGGCATTCCGGAAACCGCTGAAACCGTGGCCTTGGCCCGGGACCTGCTGCTGGTCGAGCAAAGCGGCGTGCGTGCGCACTTCAGCCAGCTCACCAGCGCCCGCGGTGTGGCGCTGATCGCCCAAGCCCAGGCCCGTGGCCTGAAGGTCACGGCGGACGTGGCGTTGTATCAACTGATCCTCACCGACGAAGCGCTGATCGACTTCAGCAGCCTCTATCACGTCCAACCGCCGCTGCGCACTCGTGCGGACCGCGACGGCCTGCGGGCAGCGGTGAAGTCGGGGGTGGTCTCGGCCATTTCCAGCCATCACCAGCCCCATGAACGCGATGCCAAACTGGCGCCGTTCGGTGCCACCGAACCGGGCATCAGCAGTGTTGAACTGCTGCTGCCGCTGGCGATGACCTTGGTGGAAGACGGTTTGCTCGACTTGCCGACGCTGCTCGCACGCTTGGGCGCCGGTCCTGCCGAAGCGTTGCGTTTACCAGCGGGCAAATTGGCGGTGGGAGGGCCGGCAGATATCGTGCTGTTCGACCCTGCGGCCTCGACCGTGGCCGGTGAGAACTGGTTGTCGAAGGGCGAAAACTGTCCGTTCATTGGCCATAGCTTGCCGGGTGTGGTGCGTTACACCCTGGTGGATGGACGGATCAGTCACCAGGCTTAACACCGCGCTGCCTGCATTCGCGAGCAAGCCCGCTCCCACACTTGACCTTCAGCGAACACAGAATTTGTGTACGACCGAAAACACATGTGGGAGCGGGCTTGCTCGCGAAGGCTTACTGGAAGGCGCCTCTGTTCTGCGCGTTGCGAATCGACACCTGGTCATTCAACGTCCAGAAGTCATACAACACCCCCAGAAAGAACAACCCGCCTGTCACCAGATACAGCAACCCGCTGATCCATTTTCCCTGATACATCCGGTGCACACCGAATACCCCCAGAAACGTCAGCAGAATCCACGCAACGTTGTATTCGATCGGGCCAGCGGTAAAGCGCAGGTCCGCTTCACGGTCCATGGAGGGGATCAGAAACAGGTCGATCAACCAGCCGATACCCAGCAAACCGAAGGTAAAAAACCAGATCGTCCCGGTCACCGGCTTGCCGTAATAGAAGCGGTGAGCCCCGGTAAAACCGAAAATCCACAACAGGTAACCAATCACTTTGCTGTGTGTGTCTTGCTCTGAAACGGGGTGTTGATAGGTGTTCATGGATGACCTCGACTCACACGATAGAGAAATATTCTTGAATTCTTTGTGACTTTTTTACAGGCGGCCGACATACGGCAAATGCTAACTTCATTCCTGCCAAAGCCTTGTAATACCTGACTTTTGTCAGACAACCCACGTCAACTTTGCCGATTTTTAGTTCCGCGGCCCGCCGTTTGAATCGACCAACGGCCTCGGAAGGGCCAAAAAAGCTGTTATAAAGTTGCGCGTTCACCCATATGAGCCTTGCCTAATGCGTCCATTTTTCAAGACATGGCTAACCATTTGCCTATTATTGCCCCTGGCCGCCCACGCCACCAATCGTGAGCAACGTCTTCCTAGCGTTAATGGTTACACCCCAAAATCCCACGTTTCTGCTCCTTCAAGCAAAAACAACAAACAGACAGTAAAACGCTCCAGCCAACTGAGCAGCGTAAACAGCAAGCTGGTACCGCCGATGGCCAGCAAGGAAAGCAGCAACGTGTTGAGTCGCGCGGTAAACGTGCTCGGTACGCCTTATCGTTGGGGCGGCAGCAGCCCAAGTAAAGGGTTCGATTGCAGCGGTCTGGTGAAATACGCGTTCAACGACGCTACGTTTGACTTGCCCCGCACCTCGAACGCCATGGCCAGCGGCCATGGCGAGAAGGTCGATCGCAACGATCTGAAACCAGGCGACCTGATTTTCTTCAACATCAAGAGCCGCCGGGTCAATCATGTTGCCATCTACCTGGGCAACGACCGCTTCATCCACGCACCCCGCCGTGGCAAGTCGGTGAGCATCGACACCCTGAAGAAACCGTATTGGGAAAGCCACTACGTGGTTGCCAAGCGGGTTCTGCCGAAAGAACAGAACGAATTGCGGGTTGTTCAGCGCTGATCCGACACTGATCGTTCCCACGCTCTGCGTGGGAACGCAGCCCGGGACGCTCCGCGCCCCCCCTGCCAAAGCGGAGGCGGAGCGTCCATTGAGGCATCCCCACGCAGAGCGTGGGAACGATCAACTTCCCCCTTAAAAATTATCCGGCGAGCGCGCCTTCTCCCGCGCATGCTCGCGACTGATCACGCCCTTGGTCACCAACTCCTTCAGGCACATATCCAGCGTCTGCATCCCCAGCGACCCTCCAGTCTGAATCGACGAATACATCTGCGCCACCTTGTCTTCGCGGATCAGGTTACGGATCGCCGAAGTGCCAAGCATGATTTCGTGGGCGGCAACTCGCCCGCCGCCGATTTTCTTGATCAATGTCTGCGAAACTACCGCCAGCAATGACTCGGAAAGCATCGAGCGCACCATCGATTTTTCGTCGCCCGGAAACACGTCCACCACCCGGTCGATGGTTTTCGCCGCCGACGTGGTGTGCAGCGTGCCGAATACCAGGTGACCGGTCTCGGCGGCAGTCAATGCCAGCCGAATAGTCTCCAGATCACGCATCTCCCCCACCAGAATCACGTCCGGGTCTTCGCGCAGGGCCGAGCGCAGCGCCGTGGCGAAGCTGCGGGTATCACGATGGACTTCGCGCTGATTGATCAGGCATTTGCGCGATTCGTGGACGAACTCGATCGGGTCTTCGATGGTGAGGATGTGGTGATGGCGATGGTTGTTCAGGTAGTCGATCATCGCCGCCAATGTGGTGGACTTGCCCGAACCGGTCGGGCCGGTCACCAGCACCAGACCCCGGGGGGCTTCGGTAATCTTGCGAAACACTTCCCCCATCCCCAGATAGTCCATGCTCAGCACCTTGGACGGAATGGTCCGGAATACCGCGCCCGCACCCCGATTCTGGTTGAAGGCATTGACCCGAAAACGCGCCACGCCGGGCACTTCGAAGGAAAAGTCGGTTTCAAGATGCTTCTCGAAGTCCACCCGCTGGAGGTCGTTCATGATGTCGTAGATCAGCTCATGCACTTCCTTGTGATCCAGAGCCGGCAGGTTGATGCGTCGCACATCGCCGTCGACACGGATCATCGGTGGCAGGCCGGCGGACAGGTGCAGGTCAGATGCGCCTTGTTTGGCGCTGAAAGCCAGCAGCTCAGTGATATCCATAGCGCTCCTCAATTCCAGTAGAATGCCGCGAACCTTCAGACCGCTGGCGCCTCTTGATGTCCACGATAGCAGACAACATTCTTCAGGTTAGTTCACGCATCCAGGCAGCAGCCAAAGCCGCCAACCGCGATGAGAACAGCATCCAGCTGCTGGCCGTGAGCAAGACCAAGCCCGCCGAAGCCCTGCGGGAAGCGTATGCCGCCGGCCTGCGCGATTTTGGCGAAAACTACTTGCAGGAAGCGCTGAGCAAACAGCTCGAATTGGCCGACCTGCCCTTGATCTGGCACTTCATCGGCCCCATTCAATCGAACAAGACTCGCGCTATCGCCGAGCATTTCGACTGGGTGCATTCCGTGGATCGCTTGAAAATCGCACAACGGCTGTCCGAACAACGCCCTGCCGATTTGCCTCCCTTGAACATCTGCATCCAGGTCAACGTCAGTGGTGAAGCCAGCAAGTCTGGATGCACCCCTGCCGATTTACCCGCCCTGGCCAATGCCATCAGCGCCCTGCCGCGTTTGAAATTGCGCGGTTTGATGGCGATTCCCGAGCCGACTGAAGATCGCGCCGCCCAGGATGCCGCCTTTGCTGCCGTGCAGAGCCTGCAAGCCAGCCTGAACCTGCCACTCGACACACTTTCCATGGGCATGAGCCACGACCTCGAGTCGGCCATTGCCATGGGCGCCACTTGGGTCCGCATCGGAACGGCCCTGTTTGGTGCCCGCGACTACGGCCAGTCTTGAAACAATGGCTGACACCTCTCTTTATAAGGACCTGACATGAGCAAGACTCGTATTGCCTTTATCGGAGCCGGCAACATGGCCGCCAGCCTGATCGGCGGCCTGCGCGCCAAAGGTCTGGACGCCACGCAGATCCGCGCCAGTGATCCGGGTGAACAAACCCGTGCCCGCGTGAGTGCCGAACACGGCATCGAAGTGTTCGCCGACAACGCCGAAGCCATTCGGGGCGTGGACGTGATCGTGCTGGCGGTCAAACCCCAGGCGATGAAAGCCGTGTGCGAAGCCATTCGCCCAAGCCTTGCGCCGAATCAACTGGTGGTCTCGATTGCGGCCGGCATCACCTGCGCCAGCATGAACAACTGGCTTGGCGCCCAGCCTATCGTGCGCTGCATGCCTAACACCCCGGCGCTGCTGCGTCAGGGCGTGAGCGGTTTGTTCGCCACCAGCGAAGTGAGTGCCGCACAACGCCAGCAAGCTGAAGAGCTGCTGTCGGCGGTTGGCATTGCCCTGTGGCTGAACGAAGAACAGCAACTGGACGCGGTTACCGCCGTTTCCGGCTCGGGCCCTGCGTATTTCTTCCTGCTGATCGAAGCCATGACCGCCGCGGGCGTGAAGCTCGGCCTGCCAGCGGACATCGCCGCGCAACTGACCGTGCAAACCGCTTTGGGTGCTGCACACATGGCAGTCGCAAGCGATGTCGACGCGGCTGAACTGCGTCGTCGCGTGACGTCGCCTGCGGGCACCACCGAAGCGGCAATCAAGTCGTTCCAGGCCGGCGGCTTCGAAGCGCTGGTCGAAAAAGCCCTCGGCGCCGCTGCGCACCGCTCGGCCGAGATGGCTGAGCAACTCGGTCGCTAATCAGCTCTTACAAAGGAATCAATGATGCTCGGACTCAATGACGCTGCCATTTTCATCATCAAAACCTTGGGCAGCCTGTACCTGCTGATCGTGCTGCTGCGCTTCATCCTGCAACTGGTTCGGGCGAATTTTTACAACCCGCTCTGCCAGTTCATCGTGAAAGCCACTCAACCGCTGCTCAAGCCCCTGCGCCGGGTCATCCCGAGCATGTTCGGGCTGGACATGTCGTCACTGGTACTGGCGCTGATCATTCAGATGCTGCTGATTGCGGTGATCCTGCTGCTCAAAGGCTTCATGGTCGACTGGCTGTTCCTGGTGCCGTGGGCGCTGATCGCGCTCTTCTCGCTGTTTTTGAATATTATTTTCTGGGCGATGATTATCAGCGTGATTCTGTCCTGGGTCGCCCCGGGGAGCCACAACCCGGGTGCAGAGCTGGTTGCTCAGATCACTGAACCGGTACTCGCCCCGTTCCGTCGGATCATTCCGAACCTGGGCGGCCTCGATATCTCGCCGATCTTCGCGTTCATCGTGATCCAGTTACTGCAAAGCTGGCTGATCCCGCGCCTTGCGAACTTCGCCCTCATGCCGATGGGGCTGCTCGGCCTGATCTGATGAGCTATTTTCGCTGGGACGGTGATGACCTGATTCTGGAATGTCACCTGCAACCTGCGGCCCGCAGCGATGATTTCTGCGGGCTGCATGGTGATCGCCTGAAGATCCGCCTGACCGCACCGCCGGTTGAAGGCAAGGCCAATGCGTACCTGATGGCGTTTCTGGCCAAGGCGTTCGGGGTTTCGAAGAGTCAGGTGAGTTTGATCAGCGGAGAGCTGAACCGGCAGAAACGGGTGCGGATTTGTTCGCCGAAGAAGCTGCCGGATTTGCCGGATCTCACCCTCCCCTGATCGTTCCCACGCTCCGCGTGGGAATGCAGCCCGGGACGCTCCGCGCCCCAGCCGAAGCGGACGCAGAGCGTCCAGCGAGGCATTCCCACGCAGAGCGTGGGAACGATCGTTAACGGTGGGGAAGTTAGCTTGCTGCTAGGGTCAGCGGTCTTTAGACTTACGCCTCATTTCAATGAGAGCAGGGTCGATGCCAGCTGCCTTCCCCCCCGATTCTGTTGGTCTGGTGACGCCGCAAGTGGCGCACTTCAGTGAACCCCTGGCCTTGGCCTGCGGACGTTCGCTGCCCGCTTATGACCTGATCTACGAAACCTACGGCACGCTGAACGCTACGGCGAGCAACGCTGTGCTGATCTGCCACGCCTTGTCCGGTCACCATCACGCTGCCGGCTTCCACAGCCCCGACGATCGCAAACCCGGTTGGTGGGACAGCTGCATCGGCCCCGGCAAGCCGATCGACACCAACAAGTTCTTCGTGGTCAGCCTGAATAATCTCGGCGGGTGCAATGGTTCCACCGGCCCCAGCAGTGTCAATCCGGAAACCGGCAAGCCATTCGGCGCCGACTTCCCGGTACTGACCGTGGAAGACTGGGTCCACAGCCAGGCGCGTCTCGCCGACCTGCTCGGCATCCACCAATGGGCGGCGGTGATCGGCGGCAGCCTCGGCGGCATGCAGGCCTTGCAGTGGACCATCACCTACCCGGACCGCGTGCGGCACTGCCTGGCCATCGCCTCGGCACCGAAACTGTCGGCGCAGAACATTGCGTTCAACGAAGTCGCACGCCAGGCGATCCTCACCGACCCGGAGTTCCACGGCGGCTCGTTCCAGGAAGCAGGTGTAATCCCCAAGCGCGGGCTGATGCTGGCGCGGATGGTCGGGCACATCACGTACCTGTCCGACGACTCCATGGGCGAGAAATTCGGTCGCGGCCTGAAGAGCGAAAAGCTCAACTACGACTTCCACAGCGTCGAGTTCCAGGTCGAAAGCTACCTGCGCTATCAGGGCGAAGAGTTTTCCGGACGTTTCGACGCCAACACCTACCTGCTGATGACCAAGGCACTGGACTACTTCGACCCGGCGGCGAACTTCGACGATGACCTGGCGAAAACCTTCGCCAATGCCCAGGCCAGGTTCTGCGTGATGTCCTTCACCACCGATTGGCGCTTCTCCCCTGCCCGCTCGCGGGAACTGGTGGACGCGCTGATGGCGGCCAGGAAAGACGTCTGCTACCTGGAGATCGACGCTCCGCAAGGCCACGATGCCTTCCTGATTCCGATCCCGCGTTATTTGCAGGCCTTCAGCAATTACATGAACCGTATAGCGCTTTGAGGAAGACATGAGAGCCGATCTGGAAATCATCCAGGAATGGATCCCCGCCGGCAGCCGCGTGCTCGACCTCGGTTGCGGTGATGGCGAGTTGCTGACCTGGCTGCGTGACCACAAACAGGTCACCGGCTATGGCCTGGAAAACGACCCGGACAACATTGCCGAGTGCGTGGCCAAGGGCATCAACGTCATCGAGCAAGATCTGGACAAGGGCCTGGGCAACTTCGCCAGCAACAGCTTCGACATCGTGGTCATGACCCAGGCCCTGCAAGCTGTGCACTACCCGGACAGGATCCTCGACGAAATGCTGCGCGTCGGTCGCCAATGCATCATCACCTTCCCCAACTTCGGTCACTGGCGCTGCCGCTGGTACCTGGCGAGCAAGGGCCGGATGCCGGTTTCGGAGTTTCTGCCATACACCTGGTACAACACGCCGAACATCCACTTCTGCACTTTCGAAGACTTTGAAGCGCTGTGTCGCGAACGTGAAGCCAAGGTCATTGATCGGCTTGCCGTGGATCAACAGCATCGGCATGGGTGGGCCAGTAAGCTATGGCCTAATCTGTTAGGTGAGATCGGCATCTACCGCGTCAGCAGTCCCGGTCTGCCGGACCACAAGGTCGCGGTCTGAATCACGACACTTCGAGGAGAACGATCATGGGTCGTCTAGCACTGTTTTTACTTACTGCCTGCCTAAGCGTCACCGCCATGGCCGCCGATGTTATCAAAGGCGAGCGCAAGGAAACCTTTGGCGACGTGACGGTGCATTACAACACCTTCAATTCCACCTTCCTGACGCCGGATATCGCCAAAGCGGCGGAGCTGACTCGCAGCAAGAATCAGGGCGTGATCAACGTCTCGGTACTCAAGGAAGGTAAACCACAGACGGCTCAGGTGAGCGGCACGGTCAAAGACCTGACCAGCCAAAGCATCCCGCTGAAGTTCAAACAGATCACCGAAACAGGTGCGGTGTACTACATCGCCCAGTTCCCGGTGGATCAGCAGGAAATCCGCACCTTTGACATCAAAGTGCAGACCGGCGACAAAACCAACACCATCAGTTTCCAACAAGAGCTTTTCCCTGGCCAATGATGAATTTCACCCAACTCGTACTGGCCAGCCACAATGCCGGCAAACTCAAGGAACTCCAGGCCATGCTCGGCGAATCGGTGCACTTGCGCTCGATCGGCGAGTTCAGCAGCGTCGAGCCTGAAGAAACCGGCCTGTCGTTCGTCGAGAACGCCATTCTCAAGGCACGCAATGCCTCGCGCATTTCCGGGCTGCCTGCATTGGCCGACGATTCGGGGCTGGCGGTGGATTTCCTCGGCGGAGCACCGGGCATTTATTCGGCCCGTTACGCCGACGGTAAGGGCGATGCGGCGAACAACGCCAAACTGCTCGATGTCTTGAAAGATGTGCCCGAAGCCGAGCGCAGTGCGCAATTCGTCTGCGTGCTGGCATTGGTGCGTCATGCCGACGATCCGTTGCCGATCCTCTGCGAAGGCCTGTGGCATGGGCGCATCCTGACCCAGGCCAGCGGCGAACACGGCTTCGGTTACGACCCGCTGTTCTGGGTGCCGGAGCGCGAGTGCTCCAGCGCCGAGCTTAAGCCCAGCGACAAGAACCAGATCAGTCACCGCGCCCGTGCAATGGATCTGCTGCGCCAGCGTCTGGGCCTGAAATGACCCATGACTCGTCCGCGTCGCCGCTGATCTTCGGCGGTGCCGCCCAATCGCCTCGAGCGCCCCTGCCCGTGCTGCCGCCCCTGGCGTTGTACATCCACATTCCATGGTGTGTACGCAAATGCCCTTATTGCGACTTCAACTCCCACACCGCCAGCCCCGTGCTGCCGGAAGAAGAATATGTCGACGCCCTGCTGGCCGACCTCGATCAAGACCTGCATGCGGTCTATGGCCGTGAGCTGAGTTCGATCTTCTTCGGTGGCGGCACGCCAAGCCTGTTCAGTGCCAAGGCGCTGGGTCGCCTGCTCAAGGGCGTCGAGCAACGAATTCCGTTTGCCAGCGACATTGAAATCACCCTGGAAGCCAACCCCGGAACCTTCGAGCAGGAAAAGTTCGTCGCTTACCGGGCGCTGGGCATCAATCGCCTGTCGATCGGCATCCAGAGCTTTCAGGAAGAGAAACTCAAGGCCCTGGGGCGGATTCACAACGGCGATGAAGCCGTGCGTGCCGCCGGCATGGCCCGTCAGGCCGGTTTCGATAACTTCAATCTGGACCTGATGCATGGTTTGCCCGATCAGTCGCTGGACGACGCCCTGAACGACC
This sequence comes from Pseudomonas sp. PDM09, assembly GCF_014852305.1. Classification (NCBI taxonomy): domain Bacteria; kingdom Pseudomonadati; phylum Pseudomonadota; class Gammaproteobacteria; order Pseudomonadales; family Pseudomonadaceae; genus Pseudomonas; species Pseudomonas sp. PDM09. Next base: position 259,290 of record NZ_JACVBI010000006.1, read on the forward strand.
TGCGCCAGGCCATTGCCCTGAAGCCGACGCACCTGTCCTGGTATCAGCTGACGCTGGAACCGAACACGGTGTTCTGGAACCAGCCGCCGACGCTGCCGGAAGACGACACCCTGTGGGACATTCAAGAGGCCGGTCAGGCGCTGTTGGCCGAACACGGTTACGCGCAATACGAAGTCTCGGCCTATGCCCTGCCCGGTCGTGCGGCGCGGCATAACCTCAATTACTGGAGTTTCGGCGACTTCATCGGCATCGGCGCCGGCGCCCACGGCAAGCTCAGCCATCCGGACGGGCGCATCGTGCGCACCTGGAAAACCCGCCTGCCGAAGGACTACCTCAATCCGGCCAAAAGCTTCAAGGCTGGCGAGAAAGCGCTGCCCGATGAAGAACTGCCGTTCGAGTTCCTGATGAACGCCTTGCGCCTGACCGAGGGCGTCGAAGCTCGGTTGTATCCGGAGCGCACCGGGCTGTCCCTGGAAAGCCTCGCCGAAGGCCGTCGCGAAGCCGAACAAAGTGGCTTGTTGCAGGTCGAACCGTCACGTCTGGCCGCCACGCTGCGCGGACAACTCTTTCTCAATGACTTGCTGCAAAAATTTCTGACATAAGGAAATCGAATGGATCTGGTACTCGACCTGCTCGCCACCGTGTCACGCTGGAGCCGTAGCAACCTGTCGGAAATCTCGCTGGCGCTGGTGGGCTGCCTGCTGGTGCTGTTTGGCGCCGACATCAAGGGTTGGGTCGACCAACGCCTGGGCAGCATCGCCGGCGCTTTGCGCGTCCCGCTGATGGCCCTGCTGTGCATGGTCGGCAGCGGCGTGGCGTTGATCTATGCAACGCCATGGATCATCAAAGGCCTGAGCCAGTTCAACAACTACAGCCTGGCGCCGGTGTTGTTGGTGGTGCTGGTGTTGATTGGCGTGGTCGCTGATCGCCGCTGACTTCAGTTACAACCGAAAACAACTGTGGGAGCGAGCCTGCTCGCGATAGCGGTCAGACAGTCAACGAAGATGTTGAATGTTGTGACGCTATCGCGAGCAGGCTCGCTCCCACAGTTTTTACAGCGTTGTACTTAAGACTGTTTTTCGAACTTCAGATCCCACACGCCATGCCCAAGGCGTTCGCCGCGGCGTTCGAACTTGGTGATCGGGCGCTCGGTCGGGCGCGGGACGCATTTGCCGTCTTCGGCGAGGTTGCGATAGCCCGGCGCGACGTTCATCACTTCCAGCATGTACTCGGCGTACGGTTCCCAGTCGGTGGCCATGTGCAACACACCGCCGACCTTCAACTTGCTGCGCACCAGCTCGGCGAACGACGCCTGAACGATACGACGCTTGTGGTGACGGCTCTTGTGCCACGGGTCCGGGAAAAACAGCATCAGGCGATCGAGGCTGTTGTCGGCGATGCAACGGTTGAGCACTTCGATCGCATCGCAATCGTAGACGCGCAGGTTGGTCAGGCCCTGGGTCAGCACGCCATTGAGCAGCGCACCGACACCCGGACGGTGAACCTCAACGCCAATGAAATCCTGCTCCGGCGAGGCCGCGGCCATTTCCAGCAGCGAATGGCCCATGCCGAAGCCGATTTCCAGCGAGCGCGGCGCCGAGCGTCCGAACACCTGATCGAAGTCCACCGGCGCATCGGCCAAAGGCAGTACGAACAGCGGGGTGCCTTGGTCCAGACCACGTTGCTGGCCTTCGGTCATGCGCCCGGCGCGCATCACGAAACTCTTGATGCGGCGGTGTTGGCGCTCGTCGCCTTCTTCCATCTGGATAGGCGTGTCGTTCGATTCAGTCATCAATGGCTCTTACTTGATCAGACCATCCAGCGGCGAGGAGGCGCTGGCATAGAGTTTTTTCGGCATGCGGCCGGCGAGGTAGGCCAGACGGCCCGCAACGATGGCGTGTTTCATGGCTTCAGCCATCATGATCGGCTGCTGGGCATGGGCGATGGCCGAGTTCATCAGCACCGCTTCACAGCCCAGTTCCATGGCAATGGTGGCGTCGGAGGCAGTACCGACACCGGCATCCACCAATACAGGAATCTTGGCTTCTTCGAGGATGATCTGCAGGTTGTACGGGTTGCAGATTCCCAGGCCTGTACCGATCAGACCGGCCAGCGGCATCACCGCGATAACGCCGATTTCCGCCAGTTGACGGGCAATGATCGGGTCATCGCTGGTGTAAACCATCACGTCGAAACCTTCCTTGACCAGCACTTCGGCGGCCTTGAGGGTTTCGATCACGTTGGGGAACAGGGTTTTCTGGTCCGCCAGCACTTCCAGCTTCACCAGGTTGTGGCCGCCGAGCAGCTCACGGGCCAGGCGGCAGGTGCGCACAGCCTCGGTAGCGTCGAAGCAACCGGCGGTGTTAGGCAGGAAGGTATAGCGATCGGGCGACAGGACTTCGAGCAGGTTCGGTTCGCCCGGGTTCTGGCCGAGGTTGGTGCGACGCACGGCGAAGGTGACGATCTCGGCACCCGAGGCTTCGATGGCCAGGCGGGTTTCTTCCATGTCGCGGTACTTGCCGGTGCCTACCAGCAAACGCGACTGGTAAGTACGACCGGCCAGGACGAAGGGCTTGTCGCTACGAACGATGCTCATGGGAAATCCTCTGTAGGGGTGAGGTTCTTGCAGAATTCTGTGCCCATCAGGGCCAGGCGACTAGCCGCCGCCGATGGCATGGACCACTTCAACGGAATCGCCGTCGTTCAGCGTGGTTTCTGCGTGCTGGCTGCGCGGGACGATATCCAGATTGAGCTCGACCGCCACCCGGCGCCCGGTCAGTTCCAGACGGGTCAGCAGGGCCGCAACGGTTTCACCGTCGGGCAGTTCAAGGGATTCGCCGTTCAATTGAATGCGCATACCGAATGCCGCCATCATTTTTAGGGGCTGGCATTCTAGCCCGATCAGGCAAGTCGACCCAAGCCATTCGTCACGAAATGGACCGCGTGGTCAGCTCAACCGCCAGGCGGCAAGCCCCAGGCAAACCCAGCCGACCAGGAACGCCAGGCCACCGATGGGCGTAACGATCCCGAGCTTGCTGATGCCGGTGATCGTCAGCAGGTACAGGCTGCCGGAAAACAACAGAATGCCGATAGCAAAGGATGCGCCGACCCAAGTAATCAGTCGACCGGGAATTTGCGTGGCGAGCAGCGCTACACCCAGCAGCGCCAGGGTATGCACCAGTTGATAGGTGACGCCCGTATGGAAAATCGCCAGGTACTCGGCACTCAGGCGGCTTTTCAGGCCATGGGCGGCGAATGCGCCCAAGGCAACACCGGTGAAGCCGAAAAAAGCAGCCAGCATCAGGAAGCCACGCAACATGAAGAACTCCAGTCAGACTCGATCAACAGGGTCTGTATAATGGCCGGCTCAACGGGTTCGGCCAAGCCATCTCTATGCTGCAGTTAATTCTCCGTCGTTTCACAAAGGCCCTGCTCTGGTTCGCGGCTGGCAGCGTATTGCTGGTGTTGCTGTTTCGGGTGGTGCCGCCACCGGGAACGGCGTTGATGGTCGAGCGCAAGATCGAATCCTGGTTCGACGGCGAACCCATCGATCTGCAACGCACCTGGAAACCCTGGGATGAAATCTCCGACGACCTGAAAGTCGCAGTGATTGCCGGTGAAGATCAGAAGTTCCCCGAGCATTGGGGCTTCGATTTCGGCGCAATTCAGGCAGCGTTTGCGCATAACGAGCGCGGCGGCTCGATTCGTGGTGCCAGCACTCTGAGCCAGCAAGTGTCGAAGAACCTGTTTCTGTGGTCTGGCCGCAGCTGGCTGCGCAAAGGCCTGGAGGCCTGGTTTACCGGGCTGATCGAGGTGCTCTGGCCCAAACAGCGGATTCTTGAGGTGTACCTCAACAGCGTCGAGTGGGATGAAGGCGTGTTTGGCGCCGAAGCGGCGGCTCGGCATCACTTTGGTGTAGGCGCTCGCTCGATATCCCGACAGCAGGCAAGTTTGCTGGCTGCGGTACTGCCAAACCCGCGGGTGTGGAGCGCCAGTCATCCAACCTCTTACGTTGCAAGACGGGCCGGGTGGATTCGCCAGCAGATGAGTCAGTTAGGTGGGGATAGCTATCTGCTCGGCCTCAACGATTCGCGCCGGGCACCTTGGGCTCAGTAACCACTCACGATTTTTCGGGCACTACAGAACCCTGTGGGAGCGGGCTTGCCCGCGAAGGCGTAGTGCCAGTCGACATCAATGTTGAATGATCAGCCGTCATCGCGGGCAAGCCCGCTCCCACAGGGACCAAGGCGAAGCTGAAAAATGGGCACCAACAAAAACGCCCCGATCAATGATCGGGGCGTTTTTTATTGCCGGCGCGCAGGTTATGCGGCGATCGACAACTTGAGCTTGTTCATCGCGCTCTTCTCGAGCTGACGAATACGCTCGGCCGACACGTTGTACTTCTGCGCCAGGTCGTGCAGCGTAGCTTTTTCTTCTGCCAGCCAGCGCTGGTAGAGGATGTCGCGGCTGCGGTCGTCCAGCACTTCAAGCGCTTCGTGCAGGTTGTGGTTTGAGTTGTCGCTCCAGTCGGCGTCTTCCAGTTGACGGGCCGGATCGTACCGGTGGTCTTCCAGGTAGTTGGCCGGCGACTGGAATGCACTGTCGTCGTCCGCTTCAGCGGCCGGGTCGAAAGCCATGTCATGGCCGGTCAGGCGACTTTCCATCTCGCGCACTTCCCGCGGCTCTACGCCGAGGCTTTCCGCCACGCGATGGACTTCCTCGTTGTTCAGCCAGGCCAGACGTTTCTTCTGGCTGCGCAGGTTGAAGAACAGCTTGCGCTGGGCCTTGGTGGTCGCGACTTTCACGATCCGCCAGTTGCGCAGGATGAACTCGTGGATTTCCGCCTTGATCCAGTGCACCGCAAAGGACACCAGGCGTACACCCATTTCCGGGTTGAAACGCTTGACCGCTTTCATCAGGCCGACGTTGCCTTCCTGGATCAGGTCAGCCTGGGCCAGGCCGTAGCCGGAATAGCTACGGGCAATGTGTACGACAAAACGCAGGTGGGCGAGCACCATCTGCCGAGCCGCCCCCAAATCCTGCTCATAATAGAGACTCTCGGCCAGTTCACGCTCCTGCTCCGGTGTCAGCAATGGAATGCTGTTCACCGTGTGCACATAGGCCTCCAGGTTCGCACCCGGGACCAGAGCATATGCAGGCTGCAAAGAATTGGTCATACGAAAAAACCTCCGACTTACATAACTCGTGCAGTTCAGCACTGCGAAAATTGACCGGAAACCAAAAGACAAGTTCCCATAAACGCTGAAAGGTCAATACGAGCAAAATGATATTACTTTGGCGCAAGCTCCCGCAGGTGGCGTGCGACTGCAATCCATGCACCGATATACCCCAACAGCACCGCGCCAAGCAAGAGCGATAGACCGTCGGCAACTGGCACTCCGGCCAGCGCAAAATCACTGCCGTACAAACCGGCCAGTCCAACCACCGCGTCGTTCAGCCAGTTCAGGCCGAACGCCAATACACCCCAGGAAAGAATCCCCGCACCAAAGCCATAAAGCGCGCCCATATACAGAAAGGGCCTGCGCACATAGCTGTCAGTGCCGCCGACGAGTTTAATCACTTCTATCTCTGTGCGGCGGTTTTCAATATGAAGACGAATGGTATTGCCTATCACCAAAAGTAATGCAGAAACCAAAAGCACGGTCAGACCGAAGACAAATCGGTCGCCCAGCTTGAGGATGGCTGCCAGACGCTCGACCCAGACTAGATCAAGTTGCGCCTGTTGTACCTTCGGCAATTCGGAAAGTTTTTGTCTCAATGCTTCAAGCGCGGGCTTGTCGACCTCGTTCGGGGTCACCAGGACCACGCCCGGCAGCGGGTTTTCCGGGAGTTCCTTGAGCGCTTCGCCTAGCCCGGACTGCTGCTGGAACTCTTCCAGCGCCTGATCGCGCCCCACGTATTCGGCTTCGGCCACGCCCGGCATGCCCTTGATCTGCTCACGCAATGACTCGCCCTGTTCAGGACTGGCATCGAGTTGCAGGTACAGGGAAATCTGCGCCGCACGCTGCCAGGAACCGCCGAGACGCTCGACGTTACTTAGCAAAAGTGACAGGCCCATCGGCAAGCTGAGGGCAACTGCCATCACCATGCAGGTGAAAAAGCTGCCGATCGGGTGTTTACCCAAGCGGCGCAAGCTGTCCAGCAGACTGGTGCGATGGCTTTCGATCCAGGCACGGAACAGCGTAGGGAAGTCCGGGCCATCGTCATCGTCGCGCTTTTTCTTCTGCTGCTGCGGTTGCGGATCGGCGGCTTTCGGGGCCACGCGCTCGGAAACCTTGGGGCTACGTGTTGCACTCATACGCCAGCCTCCCCGTCGCCGATCAATCGGCCACGCTGCAGGGTGAGCATGCGATGACGCATGCGGGCAATCAGTGCCAGGTCGTGACTGGCGATCAGCACGCTGGTGCCCAAACGGTTGATGTCTTCGAACACGCCCATGATTTCTGCCGCCAGCCGCGGATCGAGGTTACCGGTCGGTTCATCCGCCAGCAGCAAGGCCGGACGGTGAACGATGGCGCGAGCGATGCCGACGCGCTGTTGCTGACCGGTGGACAGGTCGCCAGGGTAGAGATCGGTCTTGTCCGAGAGCGCCACGCGCTCCAGGGCCGAATCCACGCGCTTGACGACTTCAGCCTTGGACAGGCCAAGGATCTGCAACGGCAACGCAACGTTGTTGAACACCGTACGATCGAACAGCAGCTGGTGATTCTGGAATACCACGCCGATTTGCCGACGCAGGAACGGAATCTGCGCATTGCTGATGGTGCTCAGGTCTTGCCCTGCCAGCAGCAATTTGCCGGTGGTCGGACGTTCCATGGCCAGCAGCAGGCGCAACAAGGTGCTTTTACCGGCGCCGGAATGGCCGGTGACAAACAAGAATTCGCCCCGACGGACTCGAAAACTCAGCTCATGCAAGCCGACGTGACCATTCGGGTAGCGTTTACCGACCTGTTCGAAACGAATCATGAACGCTCCCGCTCGGCAAACAATGCCTGGACAAAGGGTTCTGCTTCAAAAGTACGCAAATCATCGATGCCTTCGCCGACGCCGATATAGCGAATCGGCAAGCCAAACTGCTTGGCCAGGGCGAAAATCACCCCACCCTTGGCAGTGCCGTCGAGTTTGGTCAGCGCCAGGCCAGTCAGTTCGACGGTCTGGTTGAATTGCTTGGCCTGGTTAATGGCGTTCTGGCCGGTACCGGCGTCGAGCACCAACAGCACTTCGTGCGGCGCATCGGTGTCGAGCTTGCCGATCACCCGGCGAACCTTTTTCAGTTCTTCCATCAGGTTGTCTTTGGTGTGCAAGCGACCGGCGGTGTCGGCGATCAGCACGTCAATACCACGGGCCTTGGCGGCCTGCACGGCATCGAAGATGACCGAAGCCGAGTCGGCGCCGGTGTGCTGGGCGATTACCGGGATCTTGTTGCGCTCACCCCAGACCTGCAATTGCTCGACCGCGGCGGCGCGGAAAGTATCACCGGCGGCGAGCATGACTTTCTTGCCTTCCAGCTGCAGCTTCTTCGCCAGTTTGCCGATGGTGGTGGTCTTGCCGGCGCCGTTGACGCCCACCACCAGAATCACGAACGGCTTGTTCTGCGAGTTGATTTTCAGTGGCTGCTCGACGGGCTTGAGCATCGCCGCCAGCTCAGCCTGCAAGGACTTGTACAACGCGTCGGCATCAGCCAGCTCTTTGCGGGCGACTTTCTGGGTCAGGCGCTGAATGATCACCGACGTCGCTTCGACGCCGACATCGGCGGTCAGCAGACGGGTTTCGATGTCTTCGAGCAACTCGTCATCGATGATTTTCTTGCCGAGGAACAGGCTGGCCATGCCCTCGCCAATGCTGGCGCTGGTCTTGGACAAGCCTTGTTTGAGACGGGCGAAGAAACCAGCCTTGGTCTCTTCGGTTCGCACCGGCTCGACCGGAGTTTCGACGGGTGCAGGCGTGGTGGCGACAGGAGCGATAACCGGTGCAGGTGCAGGTGCAGGTGCAGGCTCTGGCGCTTGAACAATCGGAGCAACCGGAGCAGGAGCAACAAATGCCGGCGCTACAGGCTCTGGAGCAACCGGTGCAGGCTCGGCCACGAACACAGGTTTAACCACCGGCTCAACCACTGGCGCCTGAACCGGCTCAGGCGCAAACGCAGTCGGGGCCGGGATCGGCGGCGTGATATGAGCTGCTTGCTCATCTTCGACCAATGCCACCGGCTCTTCCGCCACCGGCAACGTCAGCCACGGCTCGGCGGCAGGCGTCAGCGGCAACGGGGCCACGACTACGGTTTCAGGAACAGGCGCAGGCTCGGCCGCGGATTGCAGCACCGGCTCGGCGATCGGCAGGGCAACCGGCGCGGGCGCTTCTTCCACGACTGGCGCAGGTGTTGGCTCAGGAAGTGGTTGTGGCTGTTCGACAACGGGTTCCTGCGGCTTTTTGCGCAGCCATCCGAACAGGCTTTTCTTCTCGCCAGCCGCAGCTGGGGTCTTCTTGTCGTCGTTGGAACCAAACATGGAGGACGGCTATCTCACGGTAGCGACGCGCCAAAGGGCGCCTCGGCAATAAATAATTCGATGCAGAACAGACTGCGATTCATCCAGCTTGTTCACGCGCAACATTTTGTCGAGGTACCAACGGCACCTCAAAGGTTGATTAATACGAAGGACTGGAACGGCATCGTCGGCGAAAACGCAGAGTTTAGCTGACAAACTCAAAGCCCAAGCCGTAAACCCATACAACCTGATCAAACGTAAAGGCCTGATAGGCGTGGCCGCCAGTAAAACGGATCAGTATCCTAGCACCCTCTCGCCCGCCGACGCTAAGACCAAGCGGGCAGCCCAACAGGTTTAAAAACGAATGAATGCTCTAGCCCGCCGCGCTGCAGGCCTGCTGTTCAGTACAGTTTGTCTGCCACTTTCAGCCCTGGCTGCCGATCCACAACCCACCCACGAATTCACCCTCGACAACGGCCTGAAGGTTGTCGTGCGCGAAGACCATCGTGCGCCAGTCGTCGTTTCCCAGGTCTGGTACAAGGTCGGCTCAAGCTATGAGACCCCAGGCCAGACCGGGCTGTCCCATGCGCTGGAACACATGATGTTCAAGGGCAGCGAGAAAGTCGGCCCCGGCGAAGCATCGCTGATCCTGCGCGACCTCGGTGCCGAAGAGAACGCCTTCACCAGCGATGACTTCACCGCGTATTACCAGGTACTGGCCCGTGACCGCCTGGGCGTGGCCTTCGAGCTGGAGGCGGACCGCATGGCCAATCTGCGCCTGCCGGCCGACGAGTTCACCCGCGAGATCGAGGTGATCAAGGAAGAACGTCGCCTGCGTACCGATGACAAGCCGATGTCCAAGGCCTACGAGCGCTTCATGGCCATGGCCTACCCCGCCAGCGGTTATCACACGCCGACCATCGGCTGGATGGCGGACCTCGACCGAATGAAGGTCGAAGAACTGCGCCACTGGTATCAATCCTGGTATGTGCCGAACAACGCCACCCTGGTGGTGGTCGGTGACGTGACCCCGGACGAAGTCAAAACCCTGGCCCAGCGTTACTTCGGCCCGATCGCCAAGCGTGACGTGCCACCGGCGAAAATCCCGCTGGAGCTGGCCGAGCCCGGCGAACGGAAGATCACCCTGCATGTGCAGACCCAATTGCCGAGCCTGATGCTGGCCTTCAACGTGCCGAGCATCGCTACCGCTGAAGACAAGCGTTCGGTGAACGCTCTGCGCCTGATCTCCGCACTGCTCGACGGCGGCTACAGCGGCCGGATCCCGACGCAACTGGAACGCGGCGAAGAGCTGGTGTCCGGCGGTTCGTCGAGCTATGACGCCTACACCCGCGGCGACAGTCTGTTCACTTTGTCGGCTACGCCGAACACCCAGAAAAAGAAAACCATGGCCCAGGCGGAAGCCGGCCTGTGGAAACTGCTCGAACAGCTTAAAACCACCGCGCCGTCCATTGAAGAGCTGGAGCGCGTGCGAGCGCAGGTCATTGCCGGCCTGGTCTACGAGCGTGACTCGATTACCAGCCAGGCCACCGCCATTGGCCAACTGGAAACTGTCGGGCTGTCCTGGAAACTGATGGACACCGAACTCGCCGAACTGGAAAGCGTGACCCCGCAAGACATCCAGAAGGCCGCCAAGCTGTATTTCACTCGCGCACGTCTCAGCGTCGCCCATGTACTGCCACAGGAGACGACTCATGAGTGAGCGTAAAAAACCGCGCCTGGCCCTGATCGGCCTGATCGTCATTGCACTGCTCGGGTCCGCCGCCTTCTATTTGTCCAAGTCTGACGAAACCAGCGCCAGCGAAGCCCTCGACAAAGCCAAGGCCAGCCAGAAACTGCAATCGTTGGCAGAACTCGACGGCAAGGCCCCAAGCCATCGCTCGCTGAACGTGCAAACCTGGAACACCGCCGAAGGCGCCAAGGTAATGTTCGTCGAAGCCCGTGAACTGCCGATGTTCGACATGCGCCTGATCTTCGCTGCCGGTAGCAGCCAGGACGGCGATGCTCCTGGCCTGGCACTGCTGACCAATGCCATGCTCAATGAAGGTGTGGCCGGCAAGGATGTCAGCGCTATCGCCCAGGGCTTCGAAGGCCTGGGGGCCGATTTCGGTAACGGCGCCTATAAAGACATGGCGATTGCCTCGCTGCGCAGCCTCAGTGCCGCGGATAAACGCGAGCCTGCCTTGAAGCTGTTTGCTGAAGTGGTCGGCAAACCGACCCTCCCCGCCGATTCCTTTGCACGCATCAAGAACCAGATGCTGGCCGGCTTCGAATATCAGAAACAGAACCCCGGCAAACTCGCCAGCCTGGAGCTGATGAACCGCTTGTATGGCGATCACCCGTACGCGCATTCCAGCGATGGCACGGCGAAAAGCATTCCACCGATTACCCTGGCGCAGTTGCGGGCCTTCCATCAGAAAGCCTACGCCGCCGGTAACGTGGTGATCGCGCTGGTGGGCGACCTGTCCCGCGCCGAGGCCGAGGCGGTTGCCGCACAAGTGTCCGCCGATCTGCCCAAAGGGCCGGCCCTGGCGAAAATCGAACAACCGACCGACCCCAAGTCCAGCATCGGCCACATCGAGTTTCCGTCCAAGCAGACCAACCTGATGATCGCGCAACTGGGCATCGACCGTGACGATCCGGATTACGCAGCGCTGTCGCTGGGCAATCAGATCCTTGGCGGCGGTGGCTTCGGCACCCGGTTGATGAGCGAAGTGCGCGAGAAACGTGGCCTGGCCTACGGCGTGTATTCGGGTTTCAGCCCGATGCAGGTTCGCGGCCCGTTCATGATCAACCTGCAAACCCGCGCAGAGATGAGCGAAGGCACGCTGAAACTGGTGCAGGACGTACTCGCCGACTACCTTAAAACCGGCCCCACCGAGAAAGAACTCGACGATGCCAAGCGTGAGCTGGCCGGCAGCTTCCCGCTGTCCACCGCCAGCAACGCCGATATTGTCGGACAGCTCGGCGCCATGGGTTTTTACAACTTGCCGCTGAGCTACCTGGAAGACTTCATGCAACAGTCCCAGAGCCTGACCGTCGAGCAAGTCAAAACCGCATTGAACAAACACCTGAGCACGGACAAGCTGGTCATCGTCAGCGCTGGCCCGACCGTGCCGCAAAAGCCGTTACCGGCCCCAACTGATAAACCTGCCGAGCAACCGCTCGGGGTTCCGGAGCATTAATGGCCCGTCCAAAGAAACCTGTTCACAACGTGCACAACGGCGTGAATCAACTGCGCATCATCGGCGGTGAATGGGGCAGCCGAAAGCTGAGCTTCCCCGATGCGCCAGGCTTGCGTCCAACGCCGGACCGAGTCCGTGAAACCCTGTTCAACTGGCTCGCGCCCTATGTCGCCGGGGCCAAGGTGCTCGATCCATTTGCCGGTAGCGGCGCATTGTTTCTCGAGGCTTTGTCCCGTGGCGCAGCAATGGGCCAGGCACTGGATGCCAGCAACATTGCGGTAGCGAGCATCAAGGAACATCTGGGCACCCTGCGCTGCACGACCGGCCAGGTACAGACTGCCGACGCCTTGCGCTATCTGGAAACCCAACCGGCCACGGCGTTCGATCTGGTGTTTCTCGACCCGCCGTTCAATCAGAATCTGTTGCCGGCCGTTTGCACTTTGCTCGAAGAGCGTCAGTGGCTGAGTGACGATGCGTGGGTCTACACTGAAAGCGAAACGGCACCGTCGATATTGGGTTTGCCAGAAAATTGGCGCCTGCATCGGGAGCAAAAATCAGGACGGGTGTACTACGCGTTGTGGCAACGTATGGCAGGGATCGCCGGTTAGTCCGGCCTGTAAAAACGGTGCGAAGCTCAGTCAGTTAACGCTGCGGGTAAGCACCGCTGCATCGAGAGCAATCGTGTCCCATCTGCCAGAACGTTTCACCCCCGCCTACGGCCTGGGCAATCCGCATTTACAAACCTTGTGGGGACCGCTATGGCGCAAAACCACACACCTGGACCGCGAACGCGAACGCTTATGGCTCGAAGACGGCGACTTCCTTGACCTGGACTGGCATGGCCCCCACAGCGCGAATGTGCCACTGGTGCTGGTGCTGCACGGCCTGACTGGCTCATCGAATTCACCTTACGTGGCCGGTGTGCAGAAGGCACTGGGCGCCCAAGGTTGGGCCAGTGTCGCGCTGAACTGGCGAGGCTGTTCCGGCGAACCCAATCTGCTGCCGCGCAGTTACCATTCCGGGGCCAGCGAAGACCTGGCCGAAACCATCAAGCACCTGCGAACCCAGCGCCCTCTCGCACCGCTGTATGCGGTCGGTTATTCCATGGGCGGCAATGTGTTGCTCAAGCACCTGGGCGAAACCGGCAGCAATAGCGGCGTACTTGGCGCGGTGGCGGTGTCGGTGCCGTTTCGGCTCGATCAGTGCGCCGATCGTATCAGCCAGGGGTTTTCCAAATTCTATCAAGCGCATTTCATGCGGGAGATGGTCGCGTACATCAAGAACAAGCAGCGCAGGTTCCAGCATGAAGGGCATCAGGATGGCTTGGCGGCATTGGCTGCGCTGGGCTCGCTGGAGAATATGCGCACCTTCTGGGATTTCGATGGCCGGGTCACCGCGCCGTTGAATGGTTTCGCCGATGCCGCGGATTACTATCGCCGCGCTTCGAGTCGTTATTTCCTTGGGGAGATTCGCACACCGACCCTGATTATCCAGGCGGCCGACGACCCGTTTGTCTTTCCGCATAGCCTGCCGCAAGCCGACGAATTGTCTGCCTGCACTCAATTCGAGTTGCAGGCCAAGGGTGGGCATGTCGGCTTCGTCGAGGGCTCGTTCCGGCAACCGGGTTACTACCTGGAAAGGCGCATTCCCCAATGGCTCGCCACCACAGGGCGCAAGTAACCCATGGGGCTGGATCAGGGCGAGTCGATTCACTTCTGGCAAACGGCGCCGTTGGCCGGGGTCGAGCTGTTGTCCGCACGCTACATCGAACACCGCTTCGCCCCCCATGTGCATGACGGCTATGTGATCGGCATGATCATGGCCGGCGCCCAGCGTTATCGCTATCGAGGTGCCGAGCATCTGGCGGGCAGCGGCACCCTGGTGCTGATCAACCCGGATGAACTGCACACCGGCCACAAAGGCACCGAAGACGGTTGGTTGTACCGGGCGTTTTATCCCGACAGTGGGCAGATTCTTTCACTGCTGGACGAGCTCGAACTGCCGACCGATACCTTGCCGGCGTTTGGTGCCACGTTGTATCGCGATCCGGATCTTGTGAAGGGATTCTGCCAACTGCATTGTTTGCTGGAGAGTCCGTCCACGGCGCTGCAGCAGCAAACGGCTTGGCGGGAAATGATGCTGTCGCTGTTGCAACGTCACGCAGCCGTTCCAATTGCCGGTAAACCCGGCAAGGAACACCGGGCGGTGACCTTGGCGAAGGAGCTGCTGCAATCACGCTTGGCGGCGCCGCCCTCGCTGGAAGAACTGGCGGCGACGGTGAACCTGTCGCCCTTCCACTTCGCCCGGGTGTTCCGCAGAGCCACCGGCATGCCGCCACACACCTGGTTGATGCAGCAGCGTATCGCCCGGGCCCGGGCGCTGTTAAAGCGCGGCTGCCTGCCGCTGGAAGTCGCGACGCAACTGGGTTTTGCCGACCAGAGCCATCTGAGTCGGCAATTCAAACAGGTTTACGGCGTAGGACCGGGGGCGTATCGCAGCGCCCGCCTGGAATAACAATGTGCCGCTAAAAGATCGCAGCCTTCGGCAGCTCCTACATAAAACGCATCTCCCTGCAGGAACTGCCGAAGGCTGCGATCTTTTGATCTTTCATTCGCCCTTGGCAACGCCTCGCGCAGGATCGTTGATCCACTCGCTCCACGACCCGGCATACAACGCTCCCAACGGATAACCCGCCAGACACAGGGCGAACAGGTTGTGGCAGGCGGTCACACCGGAACCGCAATACGCGACCAACTCCGTCGGTGAACGATCACCGAGCTTCGCGGCAAACCGCTGCTTGAGCTGTTCGGCCGGCAGGAACCGCCCGTCGCTGCCCAGGTTATCGGTGAACGCGGCACATTGTGCGCCGGGGATGTGTCCGGCAACCGGATCGATCGGCTCCACTTCGCCCTTGAAGCGCGGCAAGCCGCGGGCGTCGAGCAAGGTCAACGCGGGCTGGCCGAGACGTTGCTGGAGTTGTTCGGCGCTGAGCACCAACGAAGCATCCGGCATCCCGGTGAAGGTGCCACGGGTAACCGACGGCGGATCAAGACTCAGGGGCAATCCGGCGGCGTGCCAGGCTTTCAGCCCGCCATCGAGAATGAACACACCGTCGCGTTTACCCAGCCACGCCAGCAACCACCAGGCCCGTGCCGCGTAGGCGCCAGGACCGTCATCGTACAAAACCACTTCGCTGTCGGCGTTGATGCCCCAGGCTTGAAAGCGTTCGATCAAGTGGGCGGGCTCAGGCAATGGATGACGCCCGGTAACCCCCTTGACCACTGCACCGCTCAAATCACGCTCAAGATCGGCAAAGCTCGATCCGGCAATATGCCCTTCGGCGTAGCTGCGCTGCCCGTAATCAGGGTCTTCGAGGGCAAAACGACAATCCAGAATCACCAGCCCCGGCGTCTCCTTTTTCAGGTCCAACGCTTGCGGGCTGATCAGTTGCGCAATGGGCATAACGGGCTCCTGTGATTTTTCTGTCTCGAATCCTACTGCACTCTTTATCCCACTTCTTCCAGCGCCTGGGCCAAAGGCACATAAAACTCTTCGAACAGTGCATTCACCGCATCGTGAGCCTGATCGGTGACGAACCCGGCCTCCAGCACCAGCACCTGATACACGCCTCGTTTGATGGCCTGTTCGCTCAGATGGTTGGAATTTTCCCGCGTAGTGCACAGAAAACGCACCCACGAGGTGAGGATGATCCAGGCATTGAGGGTCAGGGATTCGATCTGAACCTTGTCCATGCACAGAATGCCGGCCTCGACGAAACCCGCGTAGATGTGTGTGCCCTGGATCAGGCAGCGCTGAGAAAAACGCCGGTAACGGGCAGCCAGCTCAGGATCGCTGTCGAGCAAATGCTCGAGGTCGCGATGCAGGAAGCGGTATTGCCACATGGCGGCGAGCAGTTCCTTGAGGTAGAAGCGCTTGTCTTCGACCGTCGCGGCGCGGCCCTGGGGCGGGCGCAGGAAGCTGTCCACCAGGTTTTCGTACTCACTGAACAACACGGCGATGATCGCCTGCTTGTTGGGGAAGTGGTAGTACAGGTTGCCCGGGGAAATTTCCATGTGGGCAGCAATGTGGTTGGTGCTGATACTGCGCTCGCCCTGTTGATTGAACAGCTCCAGGCTGTTCTGCACGATGCGCTCGCTGGTTTTGATCCGAGGGGCCATGGCTTGAGCTTTAATTCAGAGTGCGATGAGAGGCATCTTACGACCTATCCGCGCATGGATAAAACAAAGCTGTACCAAAGTGCTATTTGACTTTCTAGAGCATAGACTCTAAAAAGTTCCTCATTACAATAAATCCGGAGCCGACCATGCCTGCAGACATTGCCTACCTGAAGAACCTGCAGCAGCCTCTGGACGAACTCCAAACCCTGTTCGATGCTCAACGCGCGGCGTATGCCGCCAACCCGATGCCACCCGCAGCTCAGCGCCAACAATGGCTAAAGGCGTTGAAGGACCTGCTGAGCAACGAGCGCCAGGCCCTGATCAATGCGATCAGCCAGGATTTCAGCCACCGCAGCGCCGATGAAACCCTGCTCGCCGAACTGATGCCCAGCCTGCACGGCATTCACTACGCCAGCCGGCACCTCAAAGACTGGATGAAAGCTTCGCGGCGCAAAGTCGGCCTAGCCTTTCAGCCAGCGTCGGCCAAAGTGGTTTATCAGCCGTTGGGCGTGGTCGGAGTGATCGTGCCGTGGAACTACCCGCTTTACCTGGCCATCGGGCCGCTGGTGGGTGCGTTGGCGGCAGGCAACCGGGTGATGCTCAAACTCAGCGAATCGACCCCCGCCACCGGTTTGCTGCTCAAGGAGTTGCTGGGCCGAATCTTTCCCCAGGACCTGGTCTGCGTGGTGCTGGGCGAGGCTGATATCGGTGTGGCGTTCTCGCGGTTGCGTTTCGATCACTTGCTGTTCACTGGCGCCACCAGCATCGGCAAACACGTGATGCGCGCGGCGGCCGAGAATCTGACCCCGGTGACCCTCGAGCTGGGCGGCAAGTCTCCGGCCATCGTTTCCCGCGATGTGCCGCTCAAGGACGCCGCCGAACGCATCGCTTTCGGCAAGACCCTCAATGCCGGGCAAACCTGTGTCGCCCCGGACTACGTGCTGGTGCCGGAAGACCGCGTCGGCTCTTTCGTCGAAGCCTATCGTCAGGCGGTTCGCGGGTTTTATCCGACGCTGGCCGACAACCCGGACTACACCGCCATCATCAACGACCGGCAGCTGGCACGGCTCAATGGCTACCTCAGCGATGCCACCAGCAAGGGCGCGCTGCTGATTCCGCTGTTCGACCAGGGCCAGGGCCGGCGAATGAGCCATAGCCTGTTGCTCAATGTCAGCGACGACATGACAGTGATGCAGGACGAAATCTTCGGCCCGTTGCTGCCAGTCGTGCCGTACAAGGATCTTGACGAAGCGTTTGCCTACATAAACCAACGCCCTCGCCCGCTGGCGCTGTATTACTTCGGCTACGACAAGCGCGAGCAAAACCGCGCCCTCCACGAAACCCATTCCGGCGGCGTTTGCCTCAATGACACCTTGCTTCACGTTGCTCAGGACGACATGCCGTTCGGCGGCATCGGTGCCTCGGGCATGGGCCACTACCACGGCCACGAAGGCTTCCTGACCTTCAGCAAGGCCAAAGGCGTGCTGATCAAACAGCGTTTCAATGCGGCGAAGCTGATTTACCCGCCGTACGGCAAGTCCATTCAGAAACTGATCCAGAAGCTGTTTATCCGCTAAACATCCTCACCGCCGGGTAAAAACAATAATGAGCCCAAGCCTGTCCGATACACCCGCGCTGTCACGGCGCGGCCTGCTTAAATTCAGCCTCGGCGCCAGCGCCTTTCTGGCCACGGCCGGATTAGGCGCGAGCCTCAGCGGCTGCTCGTCGAATACGCCGGCCAGCGGTTTCGCGATTCTGCGCAGCGGCGACCTGCTGTTTCTGCGGGCAGTGATTCCGGTGATGCTCGAGGGCGCCGTGGCCGTCGAAAAAATGCCGACCGCCGTCGCCGAGACTCTGCACAGCCTGGATAACGGCCTGAATCACCTGTCGCCGGAAATGCTCAAACTGACCCGGCAATTGTTCGATGTATTGGGAATGGCCGTGACTCGCGGGCCACTGACCGGGATCTGGGGTAGCTGGGAAAACACCAGCAGCGAACAGATCCGGCACTTTCTCGACCGCTGGGAAAACAGCTCGTTGAGCCTGCTGCGCATGGGCCACAGCTCGTTGCTGCAAATGGTGATGATGGCGTGGTACAGCAGGGCGGAGTCGTGGGCGCATTGCGGGTATCCCGGGCCGCCTTCGGTTTGAGACCGAGTCGACGCTATCGCGGGCAAGCCACGCTCCCACAGGTTTTGCGATGGACCACCCTTTTGTGAACGACTCAAACCCTGTGGGAGCGTGGCTTGCCCGCGATGACGTCAGCCGCCTCACCACAGAATCCAAAATAATAAGAGAACCCCAAACATGCCCGTACCCGATCCGTTCCGCGAAGGCCTGGCCCGTGGCTGGAAAACCTACAACGGCGCCCGCCTGCCCCAGGACCTGACCCTCGAAACGGACGTGGCGATCATCGGCAGCGGTGCCGGCGGTGGAACCACCGCCGAAATCCTCAGCGCCGCCGGCTACAAGGTGTTGCTGATCGAGGAAGGCCCACTCAAGACCAGCAGCGACTTCAAGATGCTCGAAGACCAGGCCTACAGCAGCCTCTATCAGGAAGGCATCGGGCGCATGAGCAAGGACGGCGCAATTACCATCCTCCAGGGTCGGGCGGTGGGCGGCACCACGCTGGTCAACTGGACCTCGAGCTTTCGCACCCCGGACCCGACGCTGGAACACTGGGCCAAAGAGCACGACGTCAAAGGCCACACGTCGGCCGAGATGGCGCCCTGGTTCGAGAAAATGGAACAACGCCTGGGTGTCGCGCCATGGAGGGTGCCGCCCAACGCCAACAACGACGTCATCCGCAAGGGCTGCGAAAAACTCGGCTACGCCTGGCATGTGATTCCGCGCAACGTGCGCGGCTGCTGGAATATCGGCTATTGCGGCATGGGTTGCCCGACCAATGCCAAGCAATCGATGCTGGTCACGACCATCCCGGCGACCCTGGAAAAAGGTGGCGAGCTGCTCTATCTGGCCCGCGCAGAAAAGCTGTCACTCAAAGACGGCAGGGTTACGGGGCTGCAATGCGTGGCGATGGATGAGCGTTGCGTTGCGCCCACCGGACGCACGATTACGGTCAAGGCGCGGCATTACGTGCTGGCCGGCGGCGGGATCAACAGCCCGGCGCTGCTGTTGCGCTCCGAGGCGCCGGATCCTCACGAGCGGCTGGGCAAACGGACGTTCCTGCATCTGGTAAACATATCCGCCGGGCTGTTTGATGAGGTGATCAACCCGTTCTACGGCGCGCCGCAGTCGATCTATTCCGACCATTTCCAGTGGCAGGATGGCACCACTGGCAAGATGTCCTACAAACTTGAAGTTCCACCCCTGCATCCGGCGCTGGCCAGCACGTTACTCGGTGGTTTTGGCACGGAAAGCGCCCGGCATATGGAAAACCTGCCGCACACCCATGCCATGCTGGCATTGCTGCGGGACGGTTTTCACCCGGACAGCCCCGGCGGCAGCGTTGAATTGCGCGGTGACGGCACACCGGTGCTCGACTATCAGGTTTCACCGTATGCCTGGGACGGGTTGCGCCGGGCTTTCCACAGCATGGCCGAGATCCAGTTCGCCGGTGGCGCCAACGCCGTGATGCCGATGCACGCCGACGCGCGCTACGTGAAAACCCTCGCTCAAGCGCGCACGCTGATTGATGATCTGAGCCTTGAGTTGTATAGAACGCGCCTGGGCAGTGCCCATGTGATGGGCGGTTGTGCCATGGGTGAAGACCCGAAAAATGCCGTGACCGACAGCCTCGGCCAACATCACCAACTCGCCAATCTGTCGATTCATGACGGCTCGCTTTTCCCCACCAGCATTGGGGCAAACCCCCAATTGTCGGTCTACGGACTGACGGCACAATTGGCTACTTCGCTGGCCGAACGTTTGAAAAACCCATGAAAACGCGGAATATTCCCATCGTCTATAGTGCTTTCTTACCCAACAGGCGACTTGGCCGACCGGGAAGGCTGCGATACCATCCGACTCCCCAACGGACTCCCGCCAGGACGACGCGATGAACCGAGTGTTGTACCCAGGTACCTTCGACCCTATTACCAAGGGCCATGGCGATCTGGTCGAACGCGCCTCGCGCCTGTTCGATCACGTGATCATCGCCGTCGCCGCCAGCCCGAAAAAAAACCCGCTGTTTCCCCTGGAACAACGTGTGGAGCTGGCCCGCGAGGTCACTAAACATCTGCCGAACGTTGAAGTCGTCGGCTTCTCGACGCTGCTCGCGCACTTCGCCAAAGAGAAGAACGCCAACGTATTCCTGCGTGGTTTGCGCGCGGTATCGGACTTCGAATACGAATTCCAGCTGGCCAACATGAACCGCCAACTGGCGCCGGATGTGGAAAGCCTGTTTCTTACCCCATCCGAGCGTTATTCGTTCATTTCCTCGACGCTGGTGCGTGAAATCGCAGCCCTGGGCGGCGATATCACCAAGTTCGTCCACCCGGCGGTGGCCGACGCCCTCACCCTACGCTTTAAAAAGTAGGAGCTGCCGAAGACTGCGATCTTTTACGGCTACCGCAATCTTCGATCGCTGCACTTGATCGCGCCCGCGTGCACTGCGGGCGCCAATGCGGCACAATTGTGCGCATTGATTTATTGCGCCCGGGCCTGCCGCCCTGGCTGGAGTTAGCATGTCCCTGATCATCACCGACGATTGCATCAACTGCGACGTCTGCGAACCTGAGTGCCCGAACGCCGCCATCTCCCAGGGCGAAGAGATCTACGTGATCGACCCGAACCTGTGCACACAATGTGTCGGCCACTACGACGAACCGCAGTGCCAGCAGGTCTGCCCGGTGGATTGCATCCCGCTGGACGAGGCTCATCCGGAGACTGAAGAACAGTTGATGGAGAAGTACCGCAAGATTACCGGTAAGGCTTGAAAGCCTGAAAAGATCGCAGCCTTCGGCAGCTCCTACCCTGGAATGCGTACACCAGTAGGAGCTGCCAAAGGCTGCGATCTTTTGATTCTGCCTCACTCCTGCTGTTCAAACCCCTCCCCGATGCACCCCAGGCACCGCACAAATGCGGCTTTCGCCGGATCGACCACCAACGCCTGTCCCGCATCGCCAATGCCGCCGCCCAGTGCGGTAAACGGCAACGACAGCACAAACGCCCCGGCACCGATCACCGTCGCCGCCACCAACAAAGGTCGAGCAATCAGCAAGTCGCCAAGCATGGCGTAGGCCGGTGGGTTCTGGATGGTGTAACGCGGATCGCCGCTGCCGTTCTCAGCCGCCAGCGCGGACGCACCGACGCTCAGCAACAACGCAACGACAAGGGTTCGAAACAGATTCATGGCACGGTCCTTCGGCTAGGCAGTGAGAACACTGACTATAGACCGTAGCCGGTATCAGCTCTGACAGCGCGGACAAAAGACGCTGGCGCGCTGCCCAAGCTTGACTTCCCGCAGCCCTGTGCCACAGACCTTGCAGTGTTCACCACCACGGCCGTACACGAACAGTTCCTGCTGGAAATAACCCGGTTGACCGTCGCCACCGATAAAGTCCCGCAACGTGGTGCCCCCGCGCTCGATGGCGAGGGCAAGGATGCGCTTGATCTCGATCGCCAGCTTCAAATAGCGCGCCCGGGAAATGCCCTTGGCTTCACGGCGCGGGTCGATACCGGCCGCAAACAATGCTTCTGTCGCGTAGATATTGCCGACGCCGACCACCACCGCGTTGTCCATGATGAACGGTTTGACCGACATGGAACGCCCGCGGGATTGCTGGAACAGTCGCTCGCCGTCAAACAGGTCGGTCAACGGCTCCGGCCCGAGTCGAATCAGCAGTTCATGGTTGAGTGGGTCCAGGCTCCAGAGCATCGCGCCAAAGCGTCGCGGGTCGGTGTAGCGCAGGGCCAGGCCCGATTCCAGTTCAATGTCCACATGCTCATGCTTGGCCGCCGGCAGGCCGACTTCCACCAGCCGCAGATTGCCCGACATCCCCAAATGACTGATCAGCGTGCCGACTTCGGCGTTGATCAGCAGGTATTTGGCGCGCCGTTCCACCAGCACGATGCGCTGACCGGACAGCCGCACATCCAGGTCTTCGGGGATCGGCCAGCGCAGACGGCGCTCACGCACGATCACCCGGCTGACGCGCTGGCCTTCCAGGTGCGGTGCAATCCCGCGGCGGGTGGTTTCGACTTCCGGCAGTTCAGGCATGGGGCTCTCGAATCAGGCGAGGTTCGACACTCAACGTGTGGCGAGGTCGCGAATTTCTTGTTTCTGGGTTTCGAAATCGTATTCCGATAGGCCGATGTAATCGAGCACAAGGGGCCCGACACTGTTCCATTCATGGTCTTCGGACTGGTTGCCCAGCACCCGGAAGGAGGCGCAAATGTGTTCGGCCATCTTCAGGATCGCCAGCAAGTTTTTCAGCGGCGTGTTGCGTGACGATTCATCGCTGAAAATGGCCAGGGCGTTGTGGTGGTTGGCAATGGCCTGGGTGACATGTTCCGGCAGGCGCCAGGACTTGGCGGTGTAATACCCGACCACGGCATGGTTGGTGTTGTATTGCTTGTTTTCGGTATCCACCACCCGGCATTCGGCACTGGCATTGGCATAGGCCTGTTCCAGCACTTTCATGTAGTCGGGGAATTTCTTGATCATCAACGGGATGCCGCAATCGTGGAACAGGCCCAGCGCATAGGCTTCATCACCGGCCTGGACACCGACACGCTTGGCCAGGGTCAGGCACGTCATCGCCACGTCCTGCGCCGTATCCCAGAAACGGTTGAGTGTAACGATGGCATCGTCGTTCAGCTCGCCCTTGATCGACTGCGCATTGATCAGGTTGATGATCGAGCGGCTGCCCAACAGATTCACTGCCCGCTGGATCGCGGTGATCTTGTTGCTCAAGCCGTAGTACGGCGAGTTGACGATTTTCAGCAAGGCGCCGGACAAGCCCGGGTCCTGGGAGATCAGCTTCGCGATCACTTCCAGATCCGGGTCGGGCATGTACTGCTCCATCTGCAGATCCACCATGATCTGCGGCTGAGGCGGCACACTGATGCCTTGCAGGGACTGTTGAATCTGTTCGGTCGTCAACTCTTGGGACATAAGTACACACTCCGGGTCAGGCGGGGATTCTAACCCTTAAAAAGATGGATCCGACAGTCAGTCAAGCGCATTCATGTGGGAGCGGGCTTGCTCGCGAAAACGGCGTGTCAGTCGACATTAATGCTGCCTGGCACCCCGCCTTCGCGAGCAAGCCCGCTCCCACAGGTTCACACCTTAACTGACAGGCCTCATCCGCGTTTCATCGACCACCAAACCCGTCACTCCCTCAACACGCTATACTCCCGCTCTTTTTTCCGGAGCGACGTCATGTCCCTGCCTAGCCTGCGCCTTAAAGCCAACGCCGACCGTCGCCTGCGAAACGGCCACCTGTGGGTCTACAGCAACGAAATCGATGTAGCCGCTACGCCTTTGCACGGTTTCAAGGCCGGCGACCAGGCGATTCTCGAAGCCGCCAGCGGCAAGCCGCTGGGCATCGTTGCCATGAGCCCGAACAACCTGATCTGCGCCCGTCTGCTATCGCGCGACATCAAGTTGCCGCTGGACAAGTCGCTGCTGGTGCATCGCCTGAACGTTGCCCTGTCCCTGCGCGATCGCCTGTTCGACAAGCCGTTCTATCGCCTGGTCTACGGCGACTCCGACCTGCTGCCAGGCCTGGTGGTAGACCGTTTCGGCGACATTCTGGTCGTCCAGATCGCCTCGGCGACCATGGAAGCTCACAAAGATGACGTGATCGCGGCATTGACCCAAGTGCTCAAGCCAAGCGGCATTCTGTTCAAGAACGACTCCGCTGCCCGTGATGCCGAAGGCCTCAACCGCTACGTCGAAACCGTATTCGGCCTGGTGCCGGAATGGGTTGCTCTGGAAGAGAACGGCGTGAAATTCGAAGCACCGGTCATCCAGGGACAGAAAACCGGCTGGTTCTACGACCACCGCATGAACCGCGCGCGTCTGGCCCCTTATGCCAAAGGCAAACGCGTACTCGACCTGTACAGCTACATCGGCGGCTGGGGCGTGCAAGCGGCGGCGTTCGGCGCCAGTGAAGTGTTCTGCGTCGATGCTTCGGCCTTCGCCCTCGACGGCGTCGAGCGCAATGCCGCACTGAACGGCGTCGCCGAAAAAATGACCTGCATCGAAGGCGACGTGTTCGAAGCCCTGAAGGAGCTGAAAGCCAGCGAAGAGCGTTTCGACGTCATCGTGGCCGACCCTCCTGCCTTCATCAAACGCAAGAAAGACATGAAAAACGGTGAAGGCGCCTACCGTCGCCTGAATGAGCAAGCCATGCGCCTGCTTAGCAAGGACGGCATCCTGGTCAGCGCTTCGTGCTCGATGCACCTGCCGGAAGACGATCTGCAGAATATCCTGCTGACCAGCGCCCGTCACCTGGACCGCAACATCCAGATGCTGGAACGCGGCGGTCAGGGCCCGGATCACCCGGTACACCCAGCGATTGCCGAGACTCGCTACATCAAGAGCATCACCTGCCGCCTGCTGCCAAACAGCTGAGTACGCTGGTTTGACGGGGAGCCAACAGGCTCTCCGTCAGCCGTTTCAACGCCACGACATCCAAACTTCTGTCTCGCTTCTTACTCTTGCGGTCCTACTGACTTGCAGGACGTTTCCCTGCATCCTTTATTTAAAAGGATATAACTTACAAACTTGCTCCTACCGTCAGATCGCTCCGACAAAATTACTAGAACCTTCCTACTTAATACCCCCTTGATAAGGGCTCATTACAGCCTATGATTGAGTTGTCACCGCGAAGTGACACTCACTATCAATGACAAGGAGTCAAAAACATGAAAGCAATTACTCTGGAAGCAAACAAAATCGCCAACCTGGCTTTTCTGGTTGCGCCAAAAACCCGCTAAGTAAATGAAACGCTGGGGAGTGCCGGCTACCCAGCGTTTTCTATAGCTATGTCCAGAGCGAACCGTCCATCATGCAGATAAACCCATACTTGTTCATACTTCCGCGTACGCCCGGCCAAATAGTCTGGGATTACAAAAATCATAAACAATTTGAACTTAATCTGGAATATTCAACCCGACTTGCACAACTTATCAATAACCCCAAACTGTATGACGACAGCAACAGAGTAGACACTCAACTTCTGAACTCCGGAATATTGACCACCTCAATACAAGACACTATTGAATGGGGTTGGGATGAACTGTCGAAGATATTCCATATCGGCACCAAGAACATTCCCTGCGGACATGTCCCTCAGAACATTCATGAATGGTCGAGGCACTATCTGGACCATTGCACCGAAGTACTGGCCGCACCCGCGCCGGGCACCAGGCTCAAAGAACACCAGGCGCGCGAGCTGATTGCCCTGCCAAAACCCTCCTGCCTGCCGCAAGGTTCGCTTGCCAGCGTCCTGATCGGCCGCAAAACCTGCCGCACCTTCACGGATGAAGCGGTTTCGCTAGAAGATGTCGGCACACTGCTTTACCTGTCCCTGGGCTACTTGCATGAACGCGAAAATGACGTCGACGAAACCATTGTCGAAGGTCTCGGTGCCCGACGCAGCAGCCCGTCCGGCGGCGGGCTGAATGCCTGCGAAGGCTTTCTTCATGTACAAAACGTCAGCGGCCTTGAACCCGGGTTCTACGCCTATCATCCCGTCGACCATGCACTGAGCTTCATCAACCCGGCACCTGATTCGCCCCTGGGGCAGTTGCTGTGTGGCCAACATTTCATCAATAACCTGCCGGTGGGTCTGTTCATTACCGCTCGCTTCGACAAGTTGTGGTGGAAATATGAACACTCACGAGCCTACCGAATGGCTTTCGTGGAGGCGGGGCATGTTTCCCAGACCTTTCAACTGGTGGCCACTGCACTGGGGCTGAACACATGGCTGACAGGAGCTCTGACGGACGATCAGGTCGAAACATTGCTGGGGCTTGAGAACAATCCAGAACAACCCTTGTTTTTTGTTGGCTGTGGCCACAGCGACGGACAAGTGATGTGCAAGGAATTGAAGGATCTGCTGAGCAGTCGGGAGCCGCAACAATGACCGCCCCCATCATTGCGCCGGTAGATCGCCCCCTTTCCTGGGCGCGGCGTTTCACCCTCGGTGACTGGAATACCCGCGCGTCGGTGCGAACCAGCGAGCACGACTATCTATTGCCGCCAGACCTGGAACAACAATTGGAAACACGCCACTGGTTTCCTCCGGCCTTCCTCGCATACCTGAAGCACCCGGCTATCGAAGCGCTGGGCCAAACCGTCATCCATCGGCTGTCGGCCAATCATCTGGTGTATTTCCTCGACTACACCACCTTGCTCGAACACCGCATCGTCAACCGATCCGTGGAAACCATCATCCACGGTGAACTGAAAGCCTGCGTCCCCCCGCGGATGAAGACCGCCGCACTTCAGCTTTATACCGACGAGGGTTATCACGCACTGTTCTCCAACAGCCTTGCCGAGCAGGTTGCCGGGGTTTACGGGATCAGTCCGCGCCCGGTCATGCCTCACCGCATCACGCGGTTGAACACCTTGCTCGACCGCACACCTGAAAAAAACAGGGCACTGGCCTGGTTTCTCGTCGGGTTCGTGTCGGAGACGATCATTGCCAAGGATCTGCTCGACATCTGCCGTAACGACCTGGTGTCCAGCGTCGAGGCAATGCTCAGGGACCACCTCTCGGACGAGGCGCTTCACAGCCGCTATTTCTCTGAAGTGTTCCATTACCTGTGGTTGACCCTGAACAGCCGTCAACGCACGTTCGCCAGCAGGCTGCTGCTGGACATCGTCCGGATTTTCTTCGAAGCCGATGAGCGATGGATGCGGGAAAGCCTGCACAGCGCGGGTATCGACGAGACCGCCGTCACAGAGATTCTCGGAGAACTGACTAGCCGCCAAGCCACCCTTCAGCGTGCGCGATCCGGCAGTGGCGCGACGCTTGATGCTTTGAAAAAAGCCGGATTCTTCGCCCTGCCCTACAACCAGCAGCTGTTCATGAAGGCAGGACTTATCGATGAATGAAGGACATTCTGCGGCAACCGCCAGACAGCGTCGTGGGGCGGTCAGCCTGTTGTTGGCAATGGTGCTGCTTGGCGTATTCCCGCTGGATGTCCTGCTTCCCTCGTTCCCTGCACTCGCCGAGCACTTTCGCAGCACGTCCGCCGACGTTGCGCTGTCGATCAGTCTGTTTGCCGTCGGCATCGCCGCCTCTCAACTGCTGATCGGGCCACTGTCGGATATGATCGGACGCAAACGGTTGTTGCTCGCCGGAATCACCGTTTCGATGCTGGGGGCGGTGGGCTGCGTACTGACCACGGACTATGTCCATTTCCTGCTGCTGCGTGTCATTCAGGCGCTCGGCTGCGGGTGTTTCGTGCTGTCACAAGCACTGATTCAGGATCTGTTCGAGGGTGAGGAACGTGACCGGTTGCGGATCCTGATGGTCACCGCCACCGGCATTTTCATCTCGGTCTCACCGTTGGCCGGTACATTCCTGCAAACCACGCTGGGCTGGCAGGGCAGCTTCTGGGTGTTTACCGCACTGGCCGGCATGGTACTGCTCAAAGCCTGGCTGTTTCTCGACAATACCCGCCCGGCAGCAACCCGCGCGCGGCCGAATATCCTCCAGTCCTACAGTGGGGTCCTGCGTGATGCCGATTTCCTGCCCTACTGGTTGATTTCAGGCTTTGCTTTCGCCTGCCATTTCTCATTCATCGTTATTTCGCCGCTGATCTTCATGGACCAACTCCAGTTATCGGCCTATGACTACTCGCTGATCCTGCTGGTGTACGGCGGCGCCTACATTGTCGGCGGCATGGCTGCGATTGTGCTGTGCAAACGCATCAGTCCCCGTCATCAGATCATCAGCGGGTTGAGCCTGATCATGCTGTCCGGTCTCATCATGCTTTACCTTTCAAACCACGTTGCATTGTCATCGGTCACCGTCCTGGTACCGATGCTCATCTGCACCGCCGGCACCACCATTGCCCGACCGGCCGCCACCTCCAAAGCCATGAGCCTGTTCCCTGAAAGTGCGGGAACCTCGGCGTCGGCCGGCAGCACGGTGATTTTCATCTGCGGCGGGTTGATCAGTGCGCTCATCAGCTTGGGGCCGGCCAACCTGCAATCCACCCTTGGATACAGCTTCGTCATTCTGAGTAGCGTGGCGCTGGCGCTCAACAGTCGTATCAATCAACGAGCCAAAAGCCCAAGAGCCAGTCCAAGCGTCGAATAACCCCGCCGATCGTCACCCCATACGCTTCATCGGCGCTGGATCAACGTTTTCCGGCATTCCCTCCTGACGCCAGCGGTGTAGAATCGCGAGATTCATCGCCATTCATCCCCCGGCGGGTTTATGAGCTCAAGCTGAAGCGCGCGGCGATCCCGCAAAGTTATCGGCAACTTCCGGACACACGGCCATTTCTGAGTGTTCCAGACGTCAATAGAAGCTCACTTCCCCTTTTGATACCTGATTAGCCGCCCGGAGTGCTTCATGCCTGATTACCGCTCGAAAACATCCACCCACGGCCGCAACATGGCCGGTGCCCGCGCACTGTGGCGCGCCACGGGGATGAAAGATGACGACTTCAAGAAGCCGATCATCGCCATTGCCAACTCCTTTACCCAGTTCGTACCGGGTCATGTGCACCTCAAGGACCTGGGGCAACTGGTCGCTCGCGAAATCGAACGGGCCGGCGGCGTCGCCAAAGAATTCAACACTATCGCCGTGGACGACGGCATCGCCATGGGCCACGACGGCATGCTCTATTCGCTGCCGAGCCGCGAGATCATCGCCGACTCCGTCGAGTACATGGTCAACGCCCACTGCGCCGACGCCATCGTCTGCATTTCCAACTGCGACAAGATCACCCCCGGCATGTTGATGGCCTCTTTGCGCCTGAACATCCCGGTGATCTTCGTGTCCGGTGGCCCGATGGAAGCCGGCAAGACCAAACTGGCCAGCCACGGTCTCGACCTGGTCGACGCCATGGTGATCGCCGCCGACTCCAGCGCCTCCGACGAGAAGGTTGCCGAGTATGAGCGTAGCGCCTGCCCGACGTGCGGCTCCTGCTCCGGCATGTTCACCGCCAACTCGATGAACTGCCTGGTTGAAGCCTTGGGCCTGGCATTGCCGGGCAACGGTTCGACCCTGGCCACCCACAGCGACCGCGAACAACTGTTCCTGCAGGCCGGCCGTACCATCGTCGAGCTGTGCAAGCGTTACTACGGCGAGAACGACGAGTCGGTGTTGCCGCGCAACATCGCCAACTTCAAGGCGTTCGAAAACGCCATGACCCTGGACATCGCCATGGGCGGTTCCACCAACACCATCCTGCACTTGCTGGCCGCGGCCCAGGAAGCCGAGATCGATTTCGACCTGCGCGACATCGACCGTCTCTCCCGCCATGTGCCGCAACTGTGCAAAGTCGCGCCGAACATCCAGAAGTACCACATGGAAGACGTGCACCGTGCCGGCGGGATCTTCAGTATCCTCGGCTCCCTGGCCCGTGGCGGCCTGTTGCACACCGACCTGCCGACTGTGCACAGCAAGACCATGGCCGAAGGTATCGCCAAGTGGGACATCACCCAGACCACCGACGAAGCCGTGCATCACTTCTTCAAGGCCGGTCCGGCGGGCATCCCGACGCAAACCGCGTTCAGCCAGTCGACCCGTTGGGAAACCCTGGACGACGACCGTGAAAACGGCTGCATCCGTAGTGTCGAACATGCTTACTCGAAAGAAGGCGGCCTGGCCGTTCTGTACGGCAACATCGCTTTGGACGGTTGCGTGGTGAAAACCGCCGGCGTCGACGAGTCGATCCACGTCTTCGAAGGCAACGCGAAAATCTTCGAAAGCCAGGACAGCGCCGTACGCGGCATCCTCGCCGATGAAGTGAAGGCCGGCGACATCGTGATCATTCGTTACGAAGGCCCGAAAGGCGGCCCGGGCATGCAGGAAATGCTCTACCCGACGTCTTACCTGAAATCCAAAGGCCTGGGCAAAGCCTGCGCCCTGCTCACCGACGGCCGCTTCTCTGGCGGCACTTCGGGCCTGTCCATCGGCCACGCTTCGCCAGAAGCCGCTGCTGGCGGCGCGATCGGTCTGGTACAGGATGGCGACAAGGTACTGATCGACATTCCGAACCGCTCGATCAACCTGTTGATCAGCGATGAAGAAATGGCCGCCCGCCGTGCCGAGCAGGACAGGAAAGGCTGGAAACCGGTGGAAGTGCGTCCACGTAAAGTGACCACGGCGCTCAAAGCCTATGCCCTGTTAGCCACCAGCGCCGACAAGGGTGCGGTACGTAACAAGGCGATGCTTGACGGGTTGTAATACTTAACCGTCGAACAAAAAAATGCCCCGCCAAGTGCGGGGCTGATCGTTCCTACGCTCCCGCGTGGGAACGCCTCAAGGGATGCTCTGCGTCCAGTGACGCGGAGCGTCACGGGCTGCATTCCCACGCAGAGCGTGGGAACGATCATCGCAGTGCTTACTGAATCTCTTCCGGCTTGACGATCACCCAGTTCTTGTCCGCCGTCACCGCCAATCCTTCTTTCGCCTGGGCTGCTGCGTTTTTGGCCATCATGCCGTTAATCTGGGTCATGTATTTGTCTTTGCGGTTGACCCACAAATGGATACCGCCCTTGGACACGTCGACGCTGTGAAACAGCATGTAGCCATCGCTGGTCGGGGTATCGCCGCCCACCAGGACCGGTTTTTTCCATTCATCGATGTAGGTCAGGATCGCCGCCTGCTTGCCGGCCATCCAGGTTGCCGGAGTCCACAGATACGGGGTCAACTCGAGGCCCAGGTTGGCCTTCTCGTCATACTTGCCGGCAGTGACCTGCTTGCGTGCCGTGGTCAACTCGCCGGTCTTGCGATCCTTGAGCATTAGGCTCACGCCGATCACGTTCTGCGGCTTGACGTTGTAGCCATACTTCGGATCGGAGGCGACCATGCGCACCAGTTCTTCAGAGGCGGCGGTCATCACATAGACCTCGATGCCGTTCTCCATCAGCTTGTTGTAGAGCTCTTTCTGACCGGTGAAGATTTTCGGCGGGTTGACGTCGATGGTCTTGACCACGTCGCCATCGTAATAAGTGCTCGGCACCGGTTTGCCAGACGCCATCAGCTCATCGACGTTGCCCTTGAGCTCCTGAAGCGTGAAGCCGGAAAACACTTGGGCGACCCATGGATAGCAAACCATGTCGTCGATTTCACAGAGGCGATAGTAATAGCTGAACAGGCTTTCCTTATGGTCAGCGGTGTCCTTGAACGGGATCAGTTTCAGGGAGGGATCGAGGCTCTCGCGGGTGATCAGGCCCTTGTTTTCCATGAACGGCAACAAGGACTCTTCGAGGTCGTAGCGGTAACTGGTGTTGTCCATGTCGAACACCGCGAAGTTACCTTTGTTGGCATTGGCCGCGATCATCGCGTCCAGCGCCTTGGCCTGATCGGCTGGCCAGTGTTTCAGGTCCGTAGCGAACGCCTGGCCGGCAAGGCCCAAGCAGAATACGGCAGCCAGAAATTTCGGTGCGAGCTTCATCTGCGTTTCTCCCTGATTCAAAGATATCGACGCTAACAAATCTGTATGACAGTCCCCGCCTGCCCGCGACCGCTTGCATCCTGATTCCGCCAACTGCATTCCTCACAGCGGCATCGGCTTATTCCAAAAACGACAGTCAACCGCTGTTTTTGATATTAAATCATTACATATCAAGCTGTTAGGCTTGCCGGTTCGCAGTCACACACGAAGGTGGCTGGCACAAGTCTATGGAGCTTCTATGAATCTGCCGCTGATCCTCAATCTGCTGGTGTTCCTCGCCTTGCTCTTTGGCCTGGCGCAAACACGTCACACCACCTGGAGCCTGGCCAAAAAGGTTCTCCTCGCGCTGGTACTGGGCGTGGCATTTGGTGTCGCTCTGCACACGATTTATGGTGCCGGCAACACGGTACTGAAAGCCTCGATCAGTTGGTTCGATCTGGTGGGCAACGGTTACGTGCAGTTGCTGCAAATGATCGTGATCCCGCTGGTGTTCGCCTCGATCCTCAGTGCCGTGGCACGCCTGCACAACGCTTCGTCGCTGGGCAAAATCAGCTTCCTGACCATCGGCACGCTGCTGTTCACCACCGCCATCGCGGCGCTGATCGGCATAGGCCTGACCAACCTGTTCGGCCTCACCGCCGAAGGCCTGGTCGCCGGCACCCAGGAAATGGCTCGCCTGCAAACCATCCAGAGCGATTACGCGGGTAAGGTTGCCGACCTGAATGTGCCGCAACTGCTGCTGTCGTTCATCCCGCAGAATCCGTTCGCCGACCTGGCTCGCGCCAAGCCGACCTCGATCATCAGCGTAGTGATCTTCGCCGCGTTCCTTGGGGTCGCAGCGTTGCAACTGCTTAAGGATGATGTCGAGAAAGGTCAAAAAGTGATCAACGCCATCGACACCCTGCAAGCCTGGGTGATGCGCTTGGTGCGTCTGGTGATGAAGCTGACCCCGTACGGCGTATTGGCGCTGATGACCAAAGTGGTCGCTGGCTCCAACCTGCAAGACATCATCAAGCTCGGCAGTTTTGTGGTGGTGTCCTACATTGGCCTGGGCTTGATGTTTGTGGTCCATGGCATGCTGGTGTCAGCTGCCGGGATCAACCCGCTACGGTTTTTCCGCAAGATCTGGCCGGTGCTGACGTTTGCCTTTACCAGCCGCTCCAGCGCCGCCGCCATTCCACTGAGCATCGAAGCCCAGACTAGCCGTTTGGGGATTCCACAGTCCATCGCCAGTTTCGCCGCCTCGTTCGGCGCGACCATTGGCCAGAACGGCTGCGCCGGTTTGTACCCGGCAATGCTGGCGGTGATGGTCGCGCCGACCGTGGGCATCAACCCGCTGGACCCGCTGTGGATCGCGACGCTGGTGGCGATCGTGACGCTGAGTTCGGCCGGTGTGGCCGGGGTTGGTGGCGGCGCGACCTTCGCCGCGTTGATCGTGCTGCCGGCCATGGGTTTGCCGGTGTCACTGGTGGCGTTGCTGATTTCGGTTGAGCCGCTGATCGATATGGGACGTACGGCGTTGAACGTGAGTGGTTCTATCACCGCTGGGGCGATTACCAGCCAGATCATGCAGCAGACGGATAAAGAACTGCTGGATGCGGATGAGCATTCGGAGTTGGCTCACGCTTAACCCGTACTGATCGTTCCCACGCTCCCGCGTGGGAATGCCTCAAGGGACGCTCCGCGTCCAGTGACGCGGAGCGTCACGGGCTGCATTCCCACGCAGAGCGTGGGAACGATCTACGTGCGCTCCCACACCTCAAAGCTATACGCCGGCTTGTCGCCTTCTGCCGGATTCGGAACATTCGACACCAGCTTCCACTGGTTCAAATCAAACGCCGGAAACCACGCATCCCCTTGCGGGCTCAGCGCCACGCGGGTCAGGTACAGCCGATCAGCCTGTGCCAACCCTTGCGCATACAACTGCGCCCCGCCAATCAGCATCACCTCATCGACGCCCTGCTCGTTCGCCCATTGCTGCGCGCGAACCACCGCTGCCTCCAGCGACGGATAAACCTCCGCGCCTTCCAGCTGCAGATCCGCCTGACGGCTGACCACGATGTTCAACCGGCCCGGCAGAGGACGACCGAGGGAATCCCAGGTCTTGCGCCCCATGATGATCGGTTTGCCAAGGGTGGTGGCCTTGAAGTATTTGAAGTCCCCCGGCAAGTGCCAGGGCATGCTGTTGTCGACGCCGATCACACGGTTTTCACCGAGGGCTGCAATCAGGCTGAGGGGGAGTGATTTAGTCATGTCGGCGAGGATACCAGAGCCTCCCTTACCCCGATAAGCGTCACAGCGGTTATGCTCACCGCTCAATTAAGCGACGGGATGCCGCGTGACTGAACTGACGCCCCTGCAAAACCTCTGGCTGAGTGAAACCATACGTCTGCGTGAAGAACACGCCGGCCCCTTGGACGATCTGGAAGCCAATCGAATCGCCCGTAGCGCCGGCGGCGACCTGCCGACGCGCATTCAACGCCGCGCCCTGTGGCTGGCCGAGCGCGACGGACAGACCCACGCCCTCAAACATTGGCTGCAAGGCGCGCGACTGGCGCTGATCGTGCTGGCCGTTCTGGCCGTGATCAGCGGCGCCGGCCTGGCGTTTGCCGCGCTGGGCGACGGCCAGTCCCCGGTCAATGTGTTCTGGGCGTTGGGCAGTCTGCTCGGGCTGAATCTGATTCTATTGTTGAGTTGGGCCCTGGGCCTGGTGTTCGCCGGAGAACAAGGCGCCGCCCTCGGACGCTTATGGCTGTGGCTCAGTGAAAAACTCGCCCGCGATGCCAACGCTGCGCAACTGGCGCCGGCCCTGCTGCTGTTGCTGCAACGGCAGAAACTCAATCGCTGGGCGCTGGGCGTGCTGGTCAACGGGTTGTGGTTGCTGGCGATGCTCAGCGCCTTGGTAATGGTGCTGACGCTGATGGCGACCCGGCGCTACGGTTTCGTCTGGGAGACCACCATTCTCGGCGGCGACACCTTCGTCGCCATGACCCAAGCCCTCGGCACCCTGCCGGCCTTGCTCGGTTTCAGTGTGCCCAGCGTGGAGATGATCCGGGCCAGCGGCGATGCTGCGCTGAACATCGAAAGTGCCCGCCAGGCCTGGGCAGCGTGGCTGGTGGGGGTGCTGCTGGCGTACGGTGTTTTACCGCGATTGCTGCTCGCATTGTTCTGCCTGTGGCGCTGGAAAACCGGTCAAGCAGCCCTGCATCTGGATTTGAACCTGCCCGGCTACGCCCAACTGCGCGAACGGCTGATGCCCACCAGCGAACGCCTGGGCATCAGCGATGCCGCGCCAGAACAACTTCATCGGGTTGAACGCGCCGCCAGCGATCTGCAAAGCGATGGTGCGCTGTTGGTAGCCATCGAATTGGACGACCAACGCTCCTGGCCGCCGCAGCTGCCGAAAAACGTCAACAACGCCGGCGTCCTCGACAGCCGCGAATCCCGGCACAAACTGCTCGAACAGCTGAGCCGTTTCCCTCCGGCTCGTCTGGCCATCGCCTGTGACCCGCGGCGCTCGCCGGACCGTGGCAGTCTGGCGCTGATTGCCGAACTGTCTCGCAGCGCTACCGCCACCCGTGTGTGGTTGTTGCAAGCGCCGCCCGGCGAAGCGCTGGATGCCGAACGCCTGGGCGACTGGCATGTCGCGCTACGACAACTGGACCTGCCGTTCGCCGATTGCGCGCCGTTGAACTGGCTGGAGACGGGTCATGACTGATACCTGGAAACAGCCGTTGAAGCTCGCCGTGGTGGGCCACACCAATGTCGGAAAAACCTCGTTGCTGCGAACGCTGACGCGAGACGTCGGCTTCGGCGAAGTGTCCCATCGTCCCAGCACCACTCGCCACGTCGAAGGCGCGCGATTGTCGGTGGATGGCGAGCCGTTGCTCGATCTGTTCGACACTCCGGGCCTGGAAGACGCCATCGCCCTGCTCGACTACCTCGAACGTCTGGAACGACCCGGCGAACGTCTCGACGGCCCGGCACGACTGGCGCGTTTTCTTGAGGGCAGCGAAGCCCGGCAGCGCTTCGAACAGGAAGCCAAGGTGCTGCGGCAACTGCTCGCCTCGGACGCCGGGCTCTATGTGATCGATGCCCGGGAGCCGGTGCTGGCCAAGTACCGCGACGAACTGGAGGTGCTGGCCAGTTGCGGCAAACCGCTGCTGCCGGTGTTGAATTTTGTCAGCAGCGCCCAGCATCGCGAACCTGATTGGCGTGAAGCCCTGGCGCGATTGGGCTTGCATGCGCTGGTGCGTTTCGACAGCGTCGCGCCACCGGAAGATGGCGAACGTCGACTCTACGAAAGCCTCGCGCTGCTGCTGGAAAACGCCCGCGAACAACTGGAGCGTTTGATCGCTGATCAGCAGGCCCAACGCCTGGCCCGTCAGCAAAGTGCAGCGCGGCTGATCGCCGATTTATTGATCGATTGCGCCGCCTGCCGCCGCAGTGTGGTCAGCGAGGCGGCGCAGGAACAGCAAGCGATCAGCGAACTGCGCAAAGCAGTGCGGCAGCGCGAACAGCGCTGCGTCGAGGCCTTGCTCAAGCTCTACGCCTTCCGCCCACAAGATGCGGCGGCCAGTGACTTGCCGCTGCTCGATGGCCGCTGGGGCGATGACCTGTTCAACCCGGAAACCCTGAAGCAGCTCGGTGTGCGGGTCGGCGGCGGCATCGCGGCTGGCGCAGCGGCCGGGGCCGGGGTTGACTTGCTGGTGGGTGGCCTGACCCTCGGTGCGGCGGCACTGGCCGGCGCGATTGCCGGCGGCGCCCTGCAAACCGCCCGCAGTTACGGCAGCCGTTTGCTGGGCAAGATCAAAGGCCAGCGAGAACTGACCGTCGACGACGGCGTGCTACGGCTGTTGGCCTTGCGCCAACGGCAATTGCTACAAGCGCTGAGTTCCCGTGGACACGCAGCGATGGACAGCATTCAGGTCGCCACGCCACAGGACAAAACCTGGCGCGAAGGCAAACTGCCCGAAGCGCTGAACAAGGCGCGGGCGCATCCGCAGTGGTCGTCGCTTAATCCGAATTCGAAGCTGAGTCAGGGGGAGCGCCAAGAGCAGGTTGAGGTGTTGGCGCAGCAGTTGTAAAAACCGGGGTAATTGTGGTGTTTGGATTGCCCCCATCGCGAGCAGGCTCGCTCCCACAGGGGATTTGCGTCGTTCACAGATCCAATGTGGGAGCGAGCCTGCTCGCGATGGCAGCCACTCGGTTCCGAGGCTCTACGCGGCTAGCAAGCGCAACGCCTTCTCCTTCAACAGCCCAAGATCAATCACCGGCACCCACATCTCCTTGGCCAATTCATCCCACTGACGCATCCGCAAACTGACCGCACACAACGGATCCTGCTCGAACGCCTCAGCCTCGACAGCCGTCATCACCCCGCCCTGATACTCAAGCGTGCGCCGACTGGCTTCGCTCAAGCGCTCGTAGTACCCGGGTTCTTTGAGCGTCAGATAACGCTTGGCCTGAACGTGGTACTCCACCAACCGCGCCAGGCGTTCGCTGAAACCGGCGCGACGCAAGTAATCCGCCCCCAGTCGCTCGTGGCTGACGATCCCAAAACCACCCATGCTCTCGGCACCCTCAGCGCAGAGATGCCCGATGTCATGAAAGAACGCCGCCAGCACCACTTCATCATCGAACCCCTCGGCCATCGCCAGTTCCGCCGCCTGAGACATGTGCTCGATCTGCGACACCGGTTCGCCGATGTAATCGTTGTCGCCAAAACGCTCGTACAGACCGAACACCTCGGCGATCACTTGCTCATGGCGGTCCATCAACTGTCTCCCAATAAAGTCGTGACGTTACGTTCAGCCATCGCCGGCCCGACGCTCATGCCGACACCGGTGTGCATCAGCGCCACGCTCACGCCTGGCATCGGGCGCAGAAAGGAGAACGGCCCCGGTCCGCGTGAACCATAGACGCCCTGCCAGCGTTCGATGACTTGCACCTTGCAGCCCAACGTCTGCTCGGCCAGTTCAATCATCCAGTCATCCACTTGCTCGGCATTAAACGGTGATGGATCGCTGCCGTAATGATGAGAGTCGCCGATGATCAACTCACCGTAAGGCGTCGGACTGATCAGCAGGTGAATACCGTTTTCATGCAGATGGGGTGCCTCGCGCAGAATCTGTGCCTGCACCGCGGCGGCTTCCGGCAAATCGGCGAAGGCGCCGTAATGCACACAACTCAGACCGGTGAGCAGCGCGTGTTGCAGGTTGAGGTTGATCTGCGGTCGGGCGCGGAGCATTTGCAGGCGGCAGATTTGCGGATTCAGTTCGGCAATCGGCTCGGCCAGCAGCGTTTGATAATCGTGACCGGAGCAGACGATGATCTGCTCCGCGCTGAAGGTGCCGGCGGTGCTGTGCAAGCGGCCCGGCTCGATGTCGCGCACCAGCGTTGCGAAGTGAAACTCGACGCCCAGTTCGCGGCGCAGGTAGTCGATCAACGCCGGAATCGCTTCGCGGGAATACAACTGCTGGTCGTCCATGCCGTGCAACGCGGCGCGGTGATGGCTGAACTGGCCGCCGTACAAATCGCGCAACGCCGCACCACGCAGCAGGTCGACGCGGTAACCGTGCTCCATGGCGCGACCGGCGCAGAAGGCTTCCAACAGGTGCTCTTCCGCTTCGGTGCGGGCGAACAGATACGAGCCGTTGCGCTTGAGTTGCAGGCCCGCCAGTTGTGCCCATTGGCCCCAGATGTCGCGGCTGGTCTTGGCCAGTTCAAGCATTGGGCCGGGCGGCTGGCCGGTGACCAGGGCCTGGCCGAAGTTGCGCACCGAAGCGCCGAGCGGCGTTTCGCTGCGTTCGAAAACGGTGACTTTCAGACCGCGCTTGGCGGCGGCGTAGGCGTGGGACAGACCGAGGATGCCGGCGCCGACGATCAGCATATCGCTGTGTTGTGTCATGGGGTTTTGTCCTGAATTCCAAGCCGCCTTCGCGAGCAAGCCCGCTCCCACATTTGATCTGTGTCGTTCACAAATTTAGTGTCCGCTGGAGATCTACTGTGGGAGCGGGCTTGCTCGCGAAGGGGCCCTGTCAGCCTACGAAGATTTACTTGGCAGCCACTTTCTCGGACTTGCCGTCATAGCGCTTGCGCCACTCGGTCAGGATTTCGTCACGATTCTTCGAGGCCCAGGCAAAGTCGTTCTTGATCAGACGCTGCTCATAATCCGCAGGCAGTTCGGTCTGCGGCTTGGCGATACCCGGTTGCGCGAGCACCGCGAAGTTCTCTTTATAAAGCTCCATCGCCGCCGGGCTTGCAGAGAAGTCCGCCAGCTTCTTCGCCGCGTCTTCGTGGGGCGTGCCTTTGATCACGGCGGTGGCTTCGATCTCCCAGCCCAGGCCTTCTTTCGGCAGGATGATGTCCAGCGGCGCGCCCTGGCGTTTCAGCTGAACGGCCGGGTATTCAAAGGAAATGCCGATCGGGAATTCGCCGGCGGCGGCGAGTTTGCACGGCTTGGAACCGGAGTGAACGTACTGGCCGATGTTCTGGTGCAGGTCGTCCATGTACTGCCAGCCCTGCTTCTCGCCGAAGGTTTGCAGCCAGGCGCTGACGTCGAGGAAACCGGTGCCGGACGAGGCCGGGTTGGGCATGACGATCTTGCCTTTGTACTCAGGCTTGGTCAGGTCCTGCCAGCTCACGGGCTTGGTCAAACCCTGTTTTTCGGCCTCGACGGTGTTGAAGCAAATGGTCGCCGCCCAGACGTCCATGCCGACCCAGGCTGGCGGGTTGGCCGCGTCGCGATAGTTACCGCCGATCTTGCCCAGGTCTTTCGGTGCGTAGCTTTGCAGCATGCCTTGCTGATCGAGAATCGCCAGGCTTGACGCCGCCAGGCCCCACACTGCATCAGCCTGTGGGCGGGCTTTTTCGGCCAGGAGTTTGGCGGTGATGATGCCGGTGGAATCGCGCACCCACTTGATCTCGACGTCCGGATTGGCCTTTTCAAAGGCCTCTTTGTAGGTCTTCAGTTGTTCGGCTTCGAGGGCGGTGTACACCGTCAACTCGGTTTTCGCCGCGAAGGCGTTCAGGCTGAAAGCGGTGAGGACAGCAGCGGCCAGGGCCAAAGGCTTGAACATGATCTTTTCCTGTTTGAGTTGAGGTGTGGGGGGGCAAATCAATGACTGGGCGCGGTCTGCCGCCAGGCCTGGGAGCGGCGCAACAAACCGCGCGAAGCCCAGGCCAGCAGCAGGGACACGCCCGCCGAGGTGAACAGAATCAGGGTCGACATCGCCGCCGCGCCGCCGACGTTGCCGGCGTCGTCCATGTTCAGCACCGCCACCGCCGCAAGGATGGTGTCGGGGCTGTAGAGGAAGATCGCCGCCGAGACGGTGGTCATGGCCGAGACGAACAGGTAACGCACGATGTCCAGCAATGCCGGCAGGCAGATCGGCACGGTGACCCGCAGGTAATGCCGGTACAGCGGCGCCTTGAGCGACAGCGCGGCGGCTTCGAACTCGGCATCGAGTTGACGCAACGCGGTGGTGGCGGTCATTTGGGCAGTGGTCAAATAGTGAGCAATGGTGCAGACCACCAGCAGGGTCATGGTCCCGTAGAGCACATGCAGCGGGTTGCCGCTGAGGTTAAAGAAGAAGACGTAACCCAGGCCCAGCACCAGACCCGGCACCGCCATCGGTACGAAACTGAGCATGCGCAGTGTCAGATTCAGTCCGCGCTGACCCTTGGTTTTTTCCATCAGGTAAGCACCGGTGAAGATCAGCACACTGCCGATCAACGCCGTACACAACGCCATCTTCACGCTGTTGCCGTAGGCCAGCCAGCCACCGCCCGCCGTGTCGTTGAACTGGTAATGATTGAGCGACAGCGACAGGTTGTACGGCCAGAACTTCACCAGCGACGAGTACACCGCCATGCCAAACACCAGCAGCAACACCGCGCAGATCAACAGCACGATGGCCAGATAACAAACGTCGCGCAGCGTCGATGGAGCCGGTTGAAACACTTGCGCCCGACCGCTCATGGAATCGCCACGACGCCGACGCAGCCAGGCGTCGACGCCGAAGCTGAACAGCGCCGGCAGCAGCAGGACCATGCCGATCAGCGCGCCGCGACCGAATTGTTGCT
Source organism: Pseudomonas sp. PDM09 (assembly GCF_014852305.1). NCBI lineage: Bacteria > Pseudomonadati > Pseudomonadota > Gammaproteobacteria > Pseudomonadales > Pseudomonadaceae > Pseudomonas > Pseudomonas sp. PDM09. Next base: position 299,820 of record NZ_JACVBI010000006.1, read on the forward strand.
GGCCGACCACGGCCTTGTAAGCTTCCAGTGCCAGCACTTGATAGTCGCCCCCGACCACCACGGGCACACCGAAGTCGGTGATGGTCAGGGTGAAGACGAGGCAGAACGCCGCGAACACCGCCTGACGGGTCGCCGGCCAGGTGATGCTGCGGAAGGCTTTCGCCGGACTGGCGCCCATGCTGGAAGCTGCATCGAACAGTCGCGCATCCGCCAGGGACAGGGCCGACAGCAAAATCATCAAGGCGTGTGGGAAGGTGTAGATGACCTCGCCCAGAACAATGCCCCAGAAGCCGTAGATATTGTCCGAGAGCAAACCGCGCAGCATGCCCTGATTGCCGAACAGATAAACCAGCGCAATCCCCGGCAGCATCGACGGCGCCATCAGCGGTAGCAGTGACATACCGCGCCAGATGCCTTTACCGGGAATCAATGTACGTTGCAGCGCGTAGGCAAACAGATAAGCCAGCGGTACGACAATGGCCGCGACGCTGACAGATACTTTCAGGCTATTACCCAGCAGCCAGTGGAAATTGGCGCTGGTCAGCAGTTCGCGAGCGGCGATCAGTCCACCGCCCTGCCCGGCTTCGGAACTGAAACCGCGCCAGAAGATCGCCAGTAACGGCATCAACACCGCAACGCCAAGCAACACCAGCAACAGAACCTTGCCGCCGACCACGAATAGCCGATCGCCGATTTCGGCACGGGAGGCCTGCCGGACCTGCTTGTGCGGTATCGGCAGCGCGACGTTCGCGCCCATCAGGCAAACACCTGCAGGCTACGCGGCGGCAAGGCGACCATGATCTGCTGGGCACCGAGACGCGGCATGGCTTCCGGCGCCAGTTCCGCCAGCAATGCATGGCCCGGCAGCTGATCGAGTTCGAAGCTCATGCGGCAGCGGTTGCCGAGAAAAGTAATCTCGCGAACCTTGGCCGGGAACAGGTTTTCTTCATGCACCGGCGGGTTGACGTTAATGGCCTCGGGGCGGCAGAACAAACGGCCCGAGGCAGTTTTAGCGCTGCCTTCGGCCAGGCGCATGTTCATTCCACCGACCTGGGCATGACTGTCGCTGCTACGACGGAATGGCAGCCAGTTGCCCTGACCGACGAACTCCGCCACAAACGGTGTGGCCGGGCGGTCGTAGATTTCCTGCGGCGTGGCGTACTGCTCGACCTTGCCGTTGTTCATCACGGCGATGCGGTCGGCCATCAGCATGGCTTCGTCCTGATTGTGGGTGACCATCAGGGTGGTGACGCCGAGGTTGCGCTGCAATTGGCGCAGTTCGGTGCACAGATGCTCGCGGACCCGGGCATCGAGCGCCGACATCGGTTCGTCCAGCAGCAACAAGGAGGGTGCCGGCGCCAGGGCCCGAGCCAGTGCGACTCGCTGCTGCTGACCGCCGGACAACTGACCGGGGTATTTTTTCTCACTGCCGATCAGGCCGACCAGCTCCAGCATCTGACCGACACGCTGGCGCACTTCATCGCGACTGCTGCCGGCGAGGCCGTAGGCAATGTTCGCTTCGACGGTCAGATTGGGGAACAGGGCGTAGGACTGGAAGAGAATGCCGTAGTCCCGGGCTTGAGGTGCCAGGTGGGAAACGTCGCGATCGCCGAGGTATAACTCGCCGCTGTCTTGTTTCTCAAGGCCGGCGATGCAGCGCAGCAAGGTGGTTTTGCCACAGCCCGACGGCCCCAGGAGGCACACCAGCTCACCCGCCGCGACGTCGAGGGAAACGTTATCCAGCGCGGTGAACGCACTGAAGCGTTTCTGCACACCGCGCACTTTCATCGGCGCACCGGGGTTGGTCAGGGCAGTTGCAGTCGAGTGGTTCATGGACAGACCTCATCAAGCAGATGAGGGCCATCCTAGGTTTGCAATGCGTCCGTCATGTGGCAATGAGGCAAAAACGGCCGATAGTGGTATTCGGGGATTTGGGTTGGATGCCGCGGCGTACCGACGGACGCCTTCGCGGGCAAGCCTCGCTCCTACAGAGGAATGCGATCAATCTGTAGGAGCGAGGCTTGCCCGCGAAGAGGCCATAAGCATCGCCACAAGTCTCAGGCCGGAGCCATTTCCTGCGCCAACCCCAGAAACGCCGCCGGCAGCCGCGCACCTTTTCGCTCTTTGAGGCAATACAGATACTCGGGAATCTGCGGTGCATTTTCGATAGTCAGCACCCGCAATTGCGGATCATGCGGCACTTCCTGCCGAGCAATGATGCTGATACCAATGTTGCGCAATACCGCTTCACGAATCGACTCCCGGCTGCCAATCTCCAGCAGCGGCCCGAAACTCACCCCGGCGCCGGCCAGCAACTCTTCGGTCAGGCGCCGAGTGGTCGAGCCCGATTCGCGCATCAACAAGGTATGCCCCGCCAGCGCACTGAGCGGCACATGATCATGCACCGCCAGCGGATGATTGCGGTGCACCGCCAGCACCAGTGGATCGCTGCCGAGCACCCGGCGAATCAGCCGCGCATCGTCCAGCAACTGCGAGGACGCCGCGACATCGACCCGGTAATCCTCCAGCGCTTCGAGCACCTGTTGGGAGTTGCCGATTTCCACCGACACCTCCACTTGCGGTAAGCGCTCGCGAAAGGTCTTCACCAGATCGAGGATGTAATACGGCGCCGTGGCAGCGATGCGCAACGTGCCCTGGACCTGACCGCTGTTGCGCAGGAAGAACTCGATGTCGGCTTCCTGCTGCAACAGCGCCTTGACCATCGGCAGCAACCGCGCGCCTTCGTCGCTGACGCTGAGGCGGCGACCGCCACGGTAGAACAGCTCAACCGAGTACTGGCTTTCCAGATGCCGAATCTGAGTCGTTACCGTCGGTTGGCTCAGGCCGAGCTTTTTCGCCGCCAGGGTAATGCTGCCCAACCGGGCCACCATGTAAAACGCCTTCAGCTCGGCACTCAGCACACCCTTCCCTCATCGTCTATTTGCGCAACAGGCGCAAACCGTTGAACACCACCAACAGGCTCACGCCCATGTCAGCGAACACCGCCATCCACATGGTGGCGATCCCGGCGAAGGTTACCCCAAGAAAGATCGCTTTGATGACCAATGCCAGGGCAATGTTCTGTTTGAGGATATTCGAGGTCTGCCGCGACAGGCGGATGAAAGCCGGAATCTTGCGCAGATCGTCGTCCATCAGGGCGACATCAGCGGTTTCGATTGCGGTGTCGGTGCCGGCCGCCGCCATGGCGAAACCGATCTCGGCCCGCGCCAGTGCCGGTGCGTCGTTGATGCCGTCGCCGACCATCCCGACCCGATGGCCTTGGGCATACAGCGTTTCGATGGCTTGCAGCTTATCGGTCGGCAACAGATCGCCCTGCGCCTGATCGATGCCCACGTGGGCGGCGATGGCCTGGGCGGTATGAACGTTGTCGCCGGTCAGCATCAGGGTTTTGATGCCCAACTCATGCAACTGCTGGATCGCTTCGCGGCTGGATGCTTTCACGGTGTCCGCGACGGCAAACAGCGCCAGGGGGCCCGACTTGTCGAGCAACAGCACCACGGATTTGCCCTGTTTCTCCAGAGCAAACAGCTGCTCTTCCAGCGCTGGCGAACACAGGCCCAAATCTTCCACCAGGCGGTGATTGCCCAAGTGGTAGAGCTCACCGTTAATCTCGCCGCGCACACCACGCCCCGCCAGGGCTTCGAAGTTATCCACAGTCAGCGGCACAGGATGCTTATTCACAGCCGCGTTGGCGATAGCCAGCGACACCGGGTGATCCGAACGACCGGCCAGTGCCGCCGCAATGGCCGGGGCAATTGCATCAGCGATTGGATCGAGGGACACATAGTCGGTCTGCACCGGTTTGCCGTGCGTGAGGGTGCCGGTCTTGTCGAGGGCCAGGTAATCGAGTTTGTGGCCGTGCTCCAGATAGACGCCACCCTTGACCAGAATCCCTTTGCGCGCCGCAGCCGCGAGACCGCTGACGATGGTCACCGGGGTAGAAATCACCAAGGCACACGGGCAGGCGACCACCAGCAACACCAGCGCCCGGTAGATCCAGTCGAACCACAGCGCATCCATGAACAGTGGCGGAATCACCGCCACAGCCAGGGCCAGGATAAACACCGCCGGGGTGTAGATTTTCGAGAAACTGTCGACGAAACGCTGGGTCGGAGCGCGCGCGCCCTGAGCCTGCTCCACGGCGTGGATAATCCGCGCCAGGGTCGAATTGTTCGCCGCCGCGGTTACCGTGTATTCCAGCGAACCGGACTGGTTGATGGTGCCGGCGAACACTTTGTCGCCAATGGTTTTTTCCACCGGGAGGCTTTCACCGGTGATCGGCGCCTGATCGATGGTTGAGTTGCCGGACAGTACTTCGCCATCCAGACCGATCCGCTCGCCGGGACGCACCCGCACCCGCGCGCCCAGTTCGATGTTCTTAACCGGTTGTGCGACCCAACTGCCGTCGGCCTGCTGCACCGTGGCTTGCTCGGGGGTCATCTGCATCAGCCCGCCGATGGCGTTGCGTGCCCGGTCCAGCGACCTGGCTTCGATCAACTCGGCCACGGTGAACAGGAACATCACCATCGCCGCTTCCGGCCATTGACCGATCAGAATCGCGCCGGTCACCGCGATGCTCATCAGCGCGTTGATGTTCAGGTTGAGGTTTTTCAGGGCGATCCAGCCCTTTTTGTAAGTGCTGAGGCCACCGCTGAGAATCGAGATCAGCGCGATAACTGCCACCACCCAGTTTGGCGCCGCACTGGTGAAGTGGATAAGCTCGGCGGCCAGCGCCCCGACGCCGGACAATGCCAATGGCCACCAGGGCTTTTTCTCAGGCGCCGGAATTGGCGCTTCGACGCCCGGCTCCAGCGGCTCGGCGTGCATGCCGAGCGACTTGATCGCATCGATGATCGGCGCGGTGCCTGGCAGGTCATGGGTCACGCCCAACACCCGGTTGATCAGGTTGAATTCCAGTTGCTGCACACCCGACAGCTTCCCGAGTTTGTTCTGGATCAGCGTCTGTTCCGTCGGGCAGTCCATGGCCTCGATGCGGAAACTGCTCAGCCGCGCACCGGCAGTCGGCGTCTCGCTCAACTTGATCAGCGACGGCGCTGCTGCTTTGGAGGAACAGCAGGAATCCCCGTGGCCGCCATGCTCATGCTTGTGCAAAGGCTGCAGCTTGTGGCTGTGATCGTGCCCGGGTTTGTGGGTGTGAAGAGAATCGCTCATTGGTCGCGTCCATGAAGGTGCCTGTTGCCAAGTAAAGACCCTGTAGCCACTATAGGGTCAAGCATCCTTTTGGAGATTGCCTCGATGAAAATCGGAGAACTGGCGAAACTCACCGACTGCGCCGTGGAAACCATCCGCTACTACGAGCGCGAAAACCTGCTGCCGGAGCCGGCCCGCAGCGACGGCAATTACCGCGTCTACACCCAGGCTCACGCCGAGCGCCTGACCTTCATCCGCAATTGCCGAACCCTCGACATGACCCTCGAGGAAATCCGCAGCCTGCTGGCCCTGCGCGACAGCCCGCAGGATCAATGCGAAAACGTCAACGCGTTGATCGACGAACACATCCACCATGTGAAAGCTCGAATCGATGGTTTGCTGGCCTTGCAGACACAACTGCTCGACCTGCGCCAACGCTGCAGCGAAGGGCCGGATATCGATCAGTGCGGGATTTTGCAGCGGCTGGAAGTGAGCGGCGGGGTTGTGGCGACGGAGGTTGAGCATTCCCATGTCGGGAGAAGCCACGGCCACTAAGAACACCACAAATCAAATGTGGGAGCGGGCTTGCTCGCGAAAGCGGTCAATCATTCAACATTGATGTCGACTGATCCACCGCCTTCGCGAGCAAGCCCGCTCCCACATTGGTTCGGTGTCGAAGCTTATACCGCCATCGGCGCGGTCATCGGCGCGTGGTGTTCATAGCCTTCCAGCGAGAAATCGCTCGGCTCGATCTGCTCCAGCCATTCCGGTTGATAAACACCGGTCTTGGCAAACTCCGGCACGCGGTCGGAAATCACCAGTTTCGGCATCGGGAACGGCTCGCGCTTGAGCTGTTCGTTGAGCATGTCCAGGTGGTTTTCGTAGACGTGGGCGTCGCCGATGAAATAGGTGAACCAGCGCGGTGTGTAACCGGTCAGGCGACCGATCAGGCTCAGCAGCGCGGCGCCTTCGGTGAGGTTGAACGGCGTGCCCAGGCCCAGGTCGTTGGAGCGGATGTAGAGGGTCAGGGAGATTTCCCTGGTCTCGACATTCGGGTGGAACTGGTACAGCAAGTGGCACGGCGGCAGGGCCATTTCGTCGAGCTGGGCGACGTTCCAGCCGTGGAACAGGATGCGACGGCTGCCCGGGTCCTTGATGATGGTGTCGACGCACTGGCGGATCTGGTCGATCGCCTTGTACAGCACCACATAGGCCTGACCGTCTTCTTCGCCTTCGGCAATCTGACGATAACCCTGGCTCAACGTCTGCCCGATGGCGGCCTGGTTGCTGACCGGAATCTGCTTGTACGCCGGCCATTTGCGCCATTGCACGCCGTAGATCTCGCCGAGGTCGTCTTCACCCTGACGGAACGGGTTGGCCAGCCACTGCGCGTTTTCGTTGGCGTTCTGGTCCCAGACCTTGCAGCCCAGCGCACGGAATTCGGCGGCGTTGTTCACCCCGCGCAGAAAACCGCACATCTCGCCGATGGCGGATTTGAAGGCCATCTTGCGAGTGGTGATCGCCGGGAAACCTTCCTGCAGATCGAAGCGCAGCATCGCGCCCGGAAAGCTGATGGTGTTCACACCCGTGCGGTTGGCCTGTTTGGTGCCGTTTTTGATGACGTGGGCGACCAGTTCGAGATATTGCTTCATGAATTACCTGTGTCCTTGAACCCGGGACCATCGCCCCAGGGTTCGAATTTATAGCGCCTGCTTTTTATACAGCAGCTGCGGGGGCTGCCGGGGCGCGCCGATAAGCCAGCCAGATCAGGAACAGCCCGCCGACGATCATCGGAACGCAAAGCACCTGGCCCATGGTCAGCCAGTTCCAGGCCAGATAACCCAGTTGCGCGTCCGGCACGCGAACGAATTCGACGATGAAGCGGAAGATGCCATAGAACAGCGCGAACATCCCGGACACCGCCATGGTCGGCCGCGGCTTGCGCGAGAACAGCCAGAGGATCGCGAACAGCGCCACGCCTTCCAGCGCAAATTGGTACAGCTGCGACGGATGACGCGCCAGTTGCGCCGGATCGGTCGGGAAGACCATCGCCCACGGCACGTCGGTCGCCTTGCCCCACAACTCGGCGTTGATGAAGTTACCGATGCGCCCGGCACCCAGGCCGATCGGCACCATCGGCGCGACGAAGTCCATCAGCTGGAAGAACGACTTGTCGTTCTTTTTACCGAACCACAGCGCCGCCAGCATCACACCGATAAACCCGCCGTGGAACGACATGCCGCCCTTCCACACTTCGAAGATCAGGGTCGGGTTGGCCAGATAGGCGTTCAGATCGTAAAACAGCACATAACCCAAACGTCCACCAACGATGACACCCATCGACATCCAGAACACCATGTCGGAGAGTTTCTCCTTGGTCCAGGTTGGGTCGAAGCGGTTCAGCCGGCGTGATGCCAGCCACCACGCGCCGCCGATGCCGATCAGGTACATCAGGCCGTACCAGTGGATTTTCAGCGGACCGATGGCCAGGGCCACCGGGTCGATCTGCGGGTAAGGCAGCATTGCGACTCCTCGTTAGAGTTGAAACCTTCAAATTCCCGGGCGACGCTGTCACGCCAGGATTAAGCCAGGATTGCGCTACGCGTCAGAGCAAGAAGCTCAAGCCGACGCAAAACAGCAAAGCGGCAAACAGTCTTTTCAGCAAGCGCGGCGACAGCCTGTGGGCCAGTCGCGCACCGAGGCGGGCGAATACCATGCTGGTCAGGGCAATCCCCAGCAGCGCCGGCAAATAAACAAAACCGAGACTATGGGCCGGCAGCAGTGGATCGTGCCACCCCAGAATCATGAAACTTAAAGCACTGGCCAAGGCGATTGGCAGGCCACAGGCCGACGAAGTGGCCACCGCTTGCTGCATCGGCACGCTGCGCCAGGTCAGGAACGGCACGGTCAACGAGCCGCCGCCAATCCCGAAAATCGCCGAAGCCCAGCCAATCACACTGCCGGCCACGGTCAGACCGACTTTGCCCGGCACCGTTCGGCTGGCCTTGGGTTTGAAGTCCAAAGCGAGTTGAACGGCGATGATCAGCGCAAATACACCAATGATCTTCTGCAAATTCGGCCCGGAAATCGCTTCGGCAGTCAGTGCGCCGAAACCGGCACCGATCAGAATACCTAGCGTCATCCAGGCAAAAATCGGCCAACGCACAGCGCCGCGGCGATGATGCTCGCGGACCGCATTGACCGACGTAAAGATGATCGTCGCCAGGGAGGTGCCGACTGCCAGATGCGTCAGGATCGAGGCATCAAATCCCTGCAAGGTGAAACTGAACACCAGCACCGGGACAATGATGATCCCGCCGCCTACCCCGAACAGCCCGGCCAGCACGCCCGCACAGGCGCCCAGCGCCAGATAGAGCAGAAATTCCATGGCCACATCCCCAAGCATCCCGAATCAGGAGCGGCATGGTAACGGAAGCATGGCCTCGGGCTCCACTGTGGATGGCGATGGATCGATGAGCGATGTCTGCGTAGAGTGAGCAAAAAACACACAAGGACCACCTTATGTGCCTGATTGTTTTTGCCTGGCGACCGGGTCATGCCCAGCCACTGATCGTGGCGGCCAACCGCGACGAATTCTATGCCCGGCCCAGCCTGCCCCTGGCGCAATGGCCACATGCCCCGCACGTGTATGCTGGTCGCGACCTTGAGGCTGGCGGTACGTGGCTCGGGGTCGGCGCCAACGGCCGCTTCGCCGCGCTGACCAACATCCGTGATCCCCTTCAGCCGCCGGCGCGCAAGTCGCGAGGCGAACTGGTGGCGCAGTTTCTCAGCGGGGACATGTCGATTAACGACTATTTAACGGACGTTGTCGGACGTTCACCTGAATATGCCGGGTTTAATCTGTTGATTGGCAATGCCAACGAGCTATGGCACTTCAATGCCCGGGAGACGGAGGCAGTCATGCTCCAACCTGGCATTTATGGGTTATCTAACGCAGGGCTGGATACGCCGTGGCCGAAAGTGCTCAAGGCCAAGGCAGCATTGAGCGAGGTGTTGGGCGATCCGCAGCCGCAGGCGCTGTTGGCTTTGCTGAGCGATCCGCAGACGGCGCCGCTTGCCGAATTGCCGGACACCGGCGTGGGGCAGGCCACCGAGACGTTGTTGTCGAGCGTGTTTATCAAGAGCCCGACTTACGGGACACGGGCGAGTACGGCGTTGATCGTTCACGCGGATGGGGGGCGGCATATGGTCGAACGGAGTTTCGGACCGTATGGGGGGCATTTGGGGGAAGTGGAGGTCAGGATTTAGACGGGTTTAGCCTAGGCAGACCTCATCGCGAGCAGGCTCGCTCCCACATTGGATTTTCTGTGAACACAGATTTTGTGCACGACAGAAATCAACTGTGGGAGCGAGCCTGCTCGCGATGGGGCCGGAGCAGATTTAGAGGGTTTTAACCGAAGCCGGATTGATCATCCGCGCCAACCCAAGGTTCTTCAGCGCCAGTTGCAGCGAGCTGTGGATAACTTGCGGGTTGTCGATGGTCATCAGCTCCGCCAGCAATTCCTTGGCCTTGCTCAGGTTGATCTGACGCAGCATCCACTTCACTTTCGGTAAGTTGGTAGCGTTCATCGACAGGCTGTCGAAGCCCATCGCCATCAACAACACCGCCGCCGCCGGGTCACCGGCCATTTCGCCGCAGATACTCACAGGCTTGCCTTCGGCATGGGCGTCGCGCACCACGTTCTGCAAGGCTTGCAACACTGCCGGGTGCAGGTAGTCGTAGAGATCGGCCACCCGCGGGTTGTTGCGGTCCACGGCCAGCAGGTACTGGGTCAGGTCGTTGGAGCCGACCGACAGGAAGTCCACTTGTCGCGCCAGTTCCCTGGTCTGATACACCGCCGCCGGAATCTCGATCATCACGCCAACCGGCGGCATCGGCACGTCGGTGCCTTCGTCGCGGACTTCGCCCCAGGCCCGATGAATCAGGTGCAGGGCTTCTTCCAGTTCATGGATGCCGGAAATCATCGGCAGCAGAATGCGCAGGTTGTTCAGGCCTTCGCTGGCCTTGAGCATGGCGCGAGTCTGCACCAGGAAGATTTCCGGGTGGTCGAGGGTCACACGAATGCCGCGCCAGCCGAGGAACGGGTTGTCTTCCTTGATCGGAAAGTACGACAACGCCTTGTCGCCGCCGATGTCCAGGCTGCGCATGGTCACCGGTTGCGGATGGAACGCGGCGAGCTGCTCGCGATAGATTGCCAGCTGCTCTTTTTCGCTCGGAAAACGCTGGTTGATCATGAACGGCACTTCGGTGCGGTACAGACCCACGCCTTCGGCACCGCGCTTCTGCGCCCGCGCCACGTCCGCCAGCAGGCCGGTGTTGACCCACAGCGGCATGCGGTGGCCATCGACCGTCACGCACGGCAGGTCCCGCAATGCATCCAGCCCGAGGGCCAGCTGTTTCTCTTCCTCGACCACCTCGGCGAACTGCTTGCGCAGCACGTCACTGGGGTTGGTATAGACCTCACCGTGGTAGCCGTCGACGATCATCTGGATGCCGTCGACCTTGGAGTACGGCAAGTCGACCAGGCCCATCACCGTCGGAATACCCATGGCGCGCGCCAGGATCGCCACGTGGGAGTTGCCGGAACCGAGTACCGACACCAGACCGACCAGCTTGCCTTCCGGCACCTCGCCGAGCATCGCCGGCGTCAGTTCTTCGCTGACCAGAATGGTGTTGTCGGGGTAGACCAGAGTCTGCTGCCGCTCTTCCTGCAGATAAGCCAGCAAGCGCCGACCGAGATCCTTGACGTCCGAGGCGCGCTCACGCAGGTAGGCGTCGTCCATCAATTCGAATCGGTTGACGTGCTCGGTGACCACCTGACGCAACGCGCCCTGAGCCCACTGACCGGTCTTGATCACCGTGGTGATTTCGCTGCCGAGCGAGGCATCGTCGAGCATCATCAGGTAAACGTCGAACAGCGCCCGCTCTTCAGGCCGCAGCTGGGTCGCCAGCTTGGCGGACAAGGCACGCATGTCGGCGCGCACGCCTTCGATGGCGGTCTTGAACAGCGCAAGCTCTGCGTCAATGTCGGCGATAGTCTTGTCCGGCACCACATCCAGATCGGCCGGCGGCAGCATGACGACCGCGGTTCCGACCGCCGCGCCCGGCGAACCCGGTACCCCGACGAACTTTGCTTCCTGGATACCTTTGCCCTGCCGACCCAGGCCACGGATCGAACCGGTGGCCTCGGCGTGGGCGATAACGCCGGCAAGTTGCGCGCTCATGGTCACGAGGAAGGCTTCTTCACCTTCATCGAACTGGCGGCGTTCTTTTTGCTGAATGACCAACACGCCGACAACGCGACGGTGGTGAATGATCGGCGCCCCGAGGAACGAGGCGTAGCGCTCTTCACCGGTCTCGGCGAAGTAACGGTAGCGCGGGTGATCCGCGGCGTTTTCGAGGTTCAGGGGTTCTTCACGCGTGCCGACCAGGCCGACCAGACCTTCGTTGGGTGCCATGCTGACTTTGCCGATCGAGCGCTTGTTCAAGCCCTCGGTGGCCATCAGCACGAAGCGATTGGTCTCGGGGTCAAGCAAGTAGACCGAGCAGACCTGGCTGCCCATGGCCTCTTTGACGCGCAACACAATAATCCCCAACGCCGCCTTGAGATCCTTGGCGGAGTTAACTTCCTGGACGATCTTGCGCAGCGTATTGAGCATGGCTCGGGGTCGAACTCCGTCGTCAGTCGCGCGCTAAAAGGCGCGGGGCAAGCTCTTTGAGAGCGCGGCGATAAACCTCGCGCTTGAATGTCACCACCTGGCCCAACGGATACCAATAACTGACCCAGCGCCAGCCATCGAATTCCGGTTTACCGGTCAAATCCATCCGCACCCGCTGCTCGTTGGAGATCAGGCGCAGGAGAAACCATTTCTGCTTCTGGCCGATGCACAGCGGTTGGCTGTGCGTCCTGACCAGACGTTGCGGCAAACGATAGCGCAACCAGCCCCGGGTGCAGGCGAGTATTTCAACATCTTCGCGCTCCAGGCCCACTTCTTCGTTCAACTCGCGGTACAAGGCGTCTTCCGGCGTCTCCTGGGGATTGATCCCTCCCTGTGGAAACTGCCAGGCATCTTGATTGATACGGCGAGCCCATAGCACCTGGCCGGCATCATTCGTCAGAATGATCCCGACATTGGGGCGGAAACCATCGGGGTCGATCACGGCAACAACCTCGCAAACGCATGTCGTCGCATTGTTCCACAAAGGTTGTGAAAGCAGCAACGAGCCGACCTACCTTATGTGCACTCTTGTGAAAAGTCCGTATTCTGGACACCTTTCTACAGACTTTTCAGCGAGTAACTGTAATGCGGCTGGCTTTATTCGACTTGGACAACACGCTTCTGGGCGGTGACAGTGACCACGCCTGGGGCGATTATCTGTGCGAACGCGGTTTCCTCGACGCCGTCGCCTACAAGGCACGCAACGACGAGTTCTATCAGGACTACCTGGCCGGCAAGCTGGATAACGACGCGTACCTGAACTTCTGCCTCGAAGTTCTCGGTCGCACCGAGATGGCCACGCTGGATCAATGGCACCTGGACTACATGCGCGACTGCATCGAACCGATCGTGCTGCCCAAGGGCATCGAACTGCTGGCCAAGCACCGTGAGGCCGGCGACAAACTGGTGATCATCACCGCCACCAACCGCTTTGTGACCGGGCCGATTGCAGCACGTTTAGGCGTTGAAACCCTGATCGCCACCGAATGCGAAATGATCGACGGCCGTTACACCGGGCGCAGCACTGATGTCCCGTGCTTCCGTGAAGGCAAGGTGACCCGGTTGAATCGTTGGCTGGAAGAGACTGGCCACAATCTGGAAGACAGCTATTTCTACAGCGATTCGATGAATGACTTGTCGTTGCTGGAACAGGTGGCGAATCCGATTGCTGTTGATCCGGACGTGAATCTGCGGGCCGAGGCCGAGAAGCGGGGTTGGCCGGTGATTAGCCTGCGCGACTGATTAAGCCTGTAGCAGCTGCCGAGGTATGAGGCTGCGTTGCGGTCCGCAGGACCGCCCTTTGGGGCCGCTTCGCAGCCCATCGCAGCCTCGTACCTCGGCAGCTGCTACAGATTCCGCGCTATACCGGCTTGGCCCCCATCAACCCCGCAATGGCGATAAAGCAAACAAAGCTGAACAGCACCAACGCAAACGTAAACTTCCCATTCCCTCCCGCGGGCGCCTTGCGCAGCCGATTCAGCCGCACCACCAGCCAGAACCAGCCCAACGCCGCCACGGTGTAGAGCACACCGGACGCCAGCAGCCAGGTCTGCCCCAACGGCCAGCCCACCAGATGCACCATCCACCAACCGGTGAACGGCATGCTCAGCAGTGCCAGGCCCATCAATAGCCAGATGAACACCAACGGCCGTTGCAAGGTACGAGTGTGAGCGCTCGCGTCGCCGTTACGGCGGGCGCGCCAGACCCAGATCGCCAACCCCAGTGCGCTGATCAACAGCAACACCGTCGCCACGCTATGAGCGATTTTGAGGGCGGTTAACGTTTCCATTGTTCGATTTCCTTATGGCCTGCCGATCAGCGTAGCCGCTCAGCCGAGAAACAGCTGATAGGCCGGGTTGTCGCTTTCGTCCCAGTATGGGTAACCGATTTCTTCCAGCGCGGCCGGTACCAGATGACGCTCGTCGTGTGGCACTTGCAGGCCCGCAACTACACGGCCATCGGCCGCGCCGTGGTTGCGGTAGTGGAACATCGAAATGTTCCAGCGCCCGCCGAGCTTGTTGAGAAAATTGAACAACGCACCCGGACGCTCCGGGAACTCGAAGCGCAGCACCACTTCATCGACCACCTGGGCGGCACGCCCGCCGACCATGTGGCGGATGTGCAACTTGGCCAGTTCGTTGTCGGTCAGATCAAGCACCGGGAAACCCTGCTCAGTGAGACTGGCGAGCAGCGCACTGCGCGGGTCGTTTTCCGGATGCGTCTGCACGCCAACAAAGATGTGCGCTTCGCTGCCGGTGTTGTAGCGGTAATTGAATTCGGTGATCTGGCGCTTGCCGATGGCTTCGCAGAACGCCTTGAAGCTGCCCGGTTTCTCGGGGATGGTCACGGCGATGATGGCTTCGCGACCCTCGCCCAATTCAGCGCGCTCGGCCACGTGGCGCAAGCGGTCGAAGTTGACGTTGGCACCGGAATCAATGGCCACGAAGGTATGGCCGGTGACACCGCGTTGCTCGACATACTTCTTGATCCCGGCCACGCCCAAGGCGCCGGCAGGTTCAGTGATCGAGCGGGTATCGTCGTAGATATCCTTGATTGCCGCGCAGATTTCATCGGTGCTGACGGTGATTACTTCATCGACATAGTCTTTGCAAATGTCGAAGGTGTGCTGACCAATCTGCGCCACCGCGACGCCGTCGGCGAAGAGGCCCACGGTCGGCAGGATCACGCGTTCGCCAGCGGCCATGGCGGCTTGCAGGCAGTTGGAGTCGTCCGGTTCGACGCCGATGATCTTGATTTCAGGCCGCAGGTACTTCACGTATGCCGCGATCCCGGCGATCAACCCGCCGCCGCCCACCGGGACGAAGATTGCATCCAGACGCCCCGGGTGCTGGCGCAGAATCTCCATTGCCACCGTGCCCTGCCCGGCAATGGTGTGAGGATCGTCGTAGGGGTGAATGTAGACGTAGCCTTTTTCGTCGACCAGTTTCAGCGAGTAGGCCAGGGCTTCCGGGAACGAATCCCCGTGCAGCACCACTTTACCGCCACGCGAGCGCACACCTTCGACCTTGATTTCCGGGGTGGTCTTGGGCATCACGATGGTCGCTTTCACGCCCAGAACCTTGGCCGCCAGGGCCAGGCCTTGCGCATGGTTGCCCGCCGACGCGGTGACCACGCCGCGAGCGCGCTCTTCATCGCTCAGCTGCGTCAGCTTGTTATAGGCGCCGCGAATCTTGAACGAGAACACCGGCTGCAAGTCTTCACGCTTGAGCCAGATATCGTTGCCCAGCCGCTCGGAGAGCTGGCGGGCAGTCTGCAATGGGGTTTCTACGGCAACGTCATAAACGCGCGAGGTGAGGATCTTTTTGACGTACTGTTCGAGCATCGGAAAGCATCACTGAGCGGGTTGGGCAGGGCCAAGGAGTCTAACCCGGCTTTTGGGCGGGCGACCACACTTGTAGGAGCGAGGCTTGCCCGCGAAAGCGATCTTACTGCCAAATTTATGCTGGATGTGATGACCTCTTCGCGGGCAAGCCTCGCTCCTACAGTTAATCAATTGTCTGGCGTGCGCATTTGACCCGCCAATCGGGCAATGACCTTCCCCATCGCGAGGCCTATAATGCCGGCCTTTCGTCCCTTCTTCGGCACTTCGGAGCCCGCATGACCCAGGATCAACTCAAACAGGCGGTGGCTCAGGCCGCCGTCGACTTCATCCTTCCAAAACTCGACGACAAGAGCATCGTCGGGGTCGGCACCGGCTCCACCGCCAATTGCTTCATCGATGCCCTGGCCAAGCACAAAGGCGCGTTCGATGGCGCGGTCGCCAGCTCCGAAGCCACCGCCGCCCGCCTCAAAGGCCACGGCATTCCGGTGTATGAGCTCAATACCGTCAGCGACTTGGAGTTCTACGTCGACGGCGCCGATGAAAGCGACGAGCACCTGCACCTGATCAAGGGCGGCGGCGCAGCCCTGACCCGCGAGAAGATTGTTGCGGCCGTGGCCAAGACCTTCATCTGCATCGCCGACGCCAGCAAACTGGTGCCGGTGCTTGGTGCGTTCCCGCTGCCGGTGGAAGTGATCCCGATGGCCCGCAGCCACGTGGCCCGCCAACTGGTGAAGCTCGGCGGCGACCCGGTTTACCGTGAAGGCGTGCTGACCGACAACGGCAACATCATCCTCGACGTGTTCAACATGCAGATCACCAACCCGGTGGAGCTGGAAACACAGATCAATGCCATCGTCGGCGTGGTCACCAACGGCTTGTTCGCAGCCCGCCCGGCTGATTTGCTGCTGCTGGGGACGAGCGAAGGCGTGAAAACCCTGCGCGCCGAGTAAGCCAAACACAAAACCTCTGTAGGAGCGAAGCTTGCTCGCGAAGGCGGCGTATCAGTCGACATCTCTACTGACAGATGCGCCGCCTTCGCGAGCAAGCTTCGCTCCTACAGGGGGTACGCGTGCTGGTCAGGGTTGCGGTGGTTTTTTGAAGACGTAGAACAGATTCGGCTCGCTGACGAGGTAGAGGGTGCCGTCATCGTCCATGGCGATGCCTTCCGCTTGCGGCACAGTCTTCTGCAACCCCTGACGCCCCTTGCTCAGTGACAGGGTGGTCAGCGGTCGCCCGTCAACGTCCAGCTCCAGAATCAGTCGCGATTCATCGGACAGCGCCAGCAGATGGCCGCTACGCTCATCGTATTGCAGGCTCGACAGGTCTCGCACGAACATCCCGGCATCGCGCTTGGGGTTGTTCACCACATGCACCGCGTAGGACTTCTCCGGGTTGTAGTGCGGGAAGCCCTGCACTTCGTAGATCAGCATCGGGTCGCGCTCCTTGGCGACGAACAAGCGCTTGCCCACCGAGTCATAGGCCAACCCTTCGAAACCCTTATTGCCACGCATGTGCACGCCGAGGGTAATCTGTTCAGCGTCGGCGGCATCAAGGAACGTCGTGTCCGCCTCCAGATGAATCTTGATCAACCGTTGCTGGCGCTCGTCGGTGATCACATAAGTGTCAGCGCTGATGAACTCCACCGCCTCCGGGTCGCCAAACCCGATCAGTGCCACACGCCGCAGGATTTTGCCTTCCAGGGACAATTCGATCAGTTCGGCATTTTTGTTGGTGACGGTGAACAGGCTTTTGCGCACGGGATCGAAGGTCAGCGCCGAAACATCGTCATCCAGACCGTCAATGACTTGCGCCTCGATCGTTACCTGATATTGATCCAGGCCAATCGACTGGGCATTCATCGGCTGCCATAACGTCTGCACATTGAACCAGGTGCGCTCGAACAGGCGCAGGTATTGGCCGACGGCAACCAGCATGATCAGCGCAATGACCGACAGGATCAGTATCAGGGGTTTGGGACGGGCAAGTCGGCGCATTCAGGCGGGCTCGGAAACAAGACGGGCGGATGAAATACCACGGCAGTATGAATTCAAGCTTAATGGCCAATGGCCTTTGACGACAATTGCCGAACTCCTACGGTTGTTTTTCGAAGCGATAGAACAGGTTCGGCTCACTCACCATGTACAGCGTGCCCGCTTCGTCCATCGTCACGCCTTCGGCACGGGGAATGGTTTTTTTCAAACCATTGAAACCACCCAGCAGGGTCATGAAGCTGACCTGCTCGCCTTTTTCGTCCAATTCCAGCAACAAGTGAGAGTCGGCGGACAGCACCAAGGTATGGCCGGTGCGCGGATCAATGGCCAGGGCCGACAGGTTGCGGATATCCAGTTCGTCGCTGGACAGCTTTTGCTTGTCGCCCTTGAGGATTTGGCTGCCATCGCTTTTCCAGCTGAACAGCGCCGGCGGACGCTCTTCACCCAGCAACAGTTGCTGGTTGCGCGCATCCCAAACGATCGCCTCGAAGGCCTTGTTCTGGTTTTTCGACGGGCCCAGGTCGTATTTCGGGAAACTGGCGATATTCAGTTCGCGAGTATCGGCATCGACCTTGACGATGGAAAGCAGGTGTTTGCGCTCATCGGTAATCGCCAGCAAACCGTTGCCCATGACCGCCACCGCTTCCGGGTTGCTCCAACCCACCAGCGGCATCTTGCGCAACACATCGCCCTGCAACGTCAGCTCGACCAGGAACGGGTTCTTGCCCATCACCGCAAACAGGGTTTTGGTCTGCGGGTCATAAGAAACATCTGACGCTTCGTCCTTCTCCATGCCCGGCAGCAACTTGGCGTCGATCACCGCCCGGTAGTCCGGCAGCCAGATACTCTCTTTTCGCTCGGCCGGGCTTTCAAAGCGCTCCATCACCCAGAGCACGCCGCGATCATCCCAGTGCATCGCAAACACGAGGCCATACACAGCAGCCGCTACCAGCAAAAGCCAGGAATACCAACGCATGACAAAGCGCGAACGGCGGGCAGTTTTCAGCTTGGACAGCGGTTGGGTGGCCATGCAGGGATGCGTTCCAGAAATTCAGGCTATGGGTAATAGCACATTGGGACTGGCTCAGACGCCAGAAGCCCCGGAATTATCCGGACAACATGTGAAAAAAACGGGAAATGGCGGGATTGCCCTTTGCGGGCAGATGCGATTCCCAGGAAGGATCACAAACCAAAGTGGGAGCGGGCTTGCTCGCGAATGCGGTCTGTCATCCAACATTGATGCTGGATTTGACGACCTCTTCGCGAGCAAGCCCGCTCCCACACTGGGTTTTGCGTTGGGTCAGCGCACGCTGCTGGTGAAGCGGCTGGCGCCTGGCAGTTCGAGCACCAGTTCGTCACCGACATTCAGCGGGCCAACACCCACCGGCGTACCGGTGAGGATCACGTCACCGGCCTGCAGCGAGAAGCAGCCGGCCATGTACTGGATCATCGGCACGATCGGATTCAGCATGTCCTTGCTGTTGCCATCCTGGCGCACTTCACCATTGATGGTCAGGCGGATACCGATGTCGGTCAGGTCGGCGAAGGTGCTGCCAGCCACGAACGGCGCAATCACCGCCGCGCCGTCGAAGGACTTGGCGATTTCCCACGGCAGGCCCTTGGCTTTCAGCTCGGCCTGTTTGTCGCGCAGGGTAAGGTCCAGAGCCGGGGCGATGCCGGAGATGGCATCCAGTACTTCTTCACGGCTCGGTTTGGTCGACAGTGGCTTGCCGATCAATACGGCGATTTCCGCTTCGTAATGCACCGAGCCACGTTCGGTCGGAATGCTGAAACCGCCTTCCAGCGGCACCACACAACTGCCCGGTTTGATAAACAGCAGTGGCTCAGTAGGCACCGGGTTGTCCAGTTCCTTGGCGTGTTCGGCGTAGTTACGGCCGATGCACACCACTTTCCCCAACGGGAAATGAATACGCGTACCGTCGACATACTGGTGCTGATAGCTCATTACCGACTCCTGTTTCGTAGCTCTTAAATTCCAAGTCAAACAGCGAAAATCTTGCCCGGGTTCATGATGCCGTTCGGGTCGAACACCGCTTTGACGGCTTTCATGTACTCGATCTCAATCGGCGAGCGACTGTAGGTCAAGTAATCACGCTTGGTCATGCCCACGCCGTGTTCGGCGGAAATCGAACCGTTGTACTTCTCGACGGTTTCGAACACCCACTTGTTGACGGTCGCGCATTTGGCGAAGAACTCGTCCTTGCTCAGGTTGTCCGGCTTGAGGATGTTCAAATGCAGGTTGCCATCGCCGATGTGGCCGAACCAGACGATTTCAAAATCCGGGTAATGTTCGCCGACGATCGCGTCGATTTCTTTCAGGAACGCCGGGACTTTCGACACAGTGACCGAAATGTCGTTCTTGTACGGCGTCCAGTGGGAGATGGTTTCGGAGATGTACTCGCGCAACTTCCAAAGGTTCTGCAACTGGGTTTCGCTCTGGCTCATCACGCCGTCCAGTACCCAGCCCTGCTCGACGCAGTGCTCGAAGGTTTCCAGGGCATGATTGGCCACTTCTTCGGTGGTCGCTTCGAACTCCAGCAGCGCGTAGAACGGGCAATCGGATTCGAACGGCGCCGGTACGTCACCGCGCGCCATAACCTTGGCCAAGGCTTTATCGGAGAAGAACTCGAAGGCAGTCAGGTCAAGCTTGCTCTGGAACGCGTGCAATACCGGCATGATCGAATCGAAATCGGCAGTGCCGAGGACCATCGCGGTGAGGTTTTTCGGCGCACGGTCCAGACGCATGGTGGCCTCGACCACAAAACCCAGGGTGCCTTCGGCGCCGATGAACAGTTGACGCAGGTCGTAGCCGGTGGCGTTCTTGATCAGGTCTTTGTTCAGTTCCAGCAGATCGCCCTTGCCGGTGACGACTTTCATGCCGGCCACCCAGTTGCGGGTCATGCCGTAGCGAATCACCTTGATCCCGCCGGCATTGGTGCCGATGTTGCCGCCAATTTGGCTGGAACCTGCCGACGCGAAGTCCACCGGATAATACAAACCGAGTTCTTCGGCCTTGTTCTGCAATTGCTCGGTGACCACGCCCGGCTGACAAACGGCCGTGCGGTCAGTCAGGTTCACGTCGAGGATCTGGTTCATGTAGTCGAAGGACACGACCACTTCGCCATTGGCTGCCACGGCCGCAGCCGAAAGCCCGGTACGACCGCCAGACGGCACCAGCGCAACCTTGTGTTCATTGGCCCAACGGACGATGGCCTGGACCTGCTCGGTGGTCTTGGGAAACACAATGGCCGTCGGGGCCGGGGCGAAATGCTTGGTCCAATCCTTGCCGTAAGCATTCAGGGAGTCGGCGTCGGTCAGGACCTTGCCAGGCTCAACCAGGGTCTTCAGCTCATCAATCAGCGCAGGATCGGTCATCGACAGAACTCTCGAACAATTCATGGTCATCCTGAGAACGCTTCACGTCGCAGGAATGAGTGTTTAGCGGGGTGCATATGCTAGCATACCGACCCCGCAGCATAGTGCCCAACGGCTGTCCTGCGGCGACGGCTTTCTTGCCGTCCGGGTCAGCATCTGTTGACCATTTCCTGCCATTTTTCTCCGGGATACAGGTTTACGCAGATGAGCAAGACTTCTCTCGATAAGAGCAAGATCAAGTTCCTTCTTCTCGAAGGCGTCCACCAATCGGCTGTCGACGTCCTCAAGGCGGCGGGCTACACCAGCATCGAGTACCTCACAGGTTCTCTGCCGGAAGCCCAGCTCAAGGAAAAGATCGCTGATGCGCACTTCATCGGCATTCGCTCCCGCACTCAGCTGACCGAAGAGATCTTCGATCACGCGAAGAAACTGGTGGCTGTCGGCTGTTTCTGCATCGGCACCAACCAGGTCGACCTCAACGCGGCTCGCGAACGCGGCATCGCGGTATTCAACGCGCCGTACTCCAACACTCGCTCCGTAGCCGAGCTGGTATTGGCCGAGGCGATCCTGTTGCTGCGCGGCATCCCTGAGAAGAACGCTTCCTGCCACCGTGGCGGCTGGATCAAGAGCGCAGCCAACTCCTTCGAGATCCGTGGCAAGAAGCTGGGCATCGTCGGTTATGGCTCGATTGGCACTCAGCTGTCGGTTCTGGCTGAAGGCCTGGGGATGCAGGTGTACTTCTACGACACCGTGACCAAGCTGCCACTGGGTAACGCCACCCAGGTCGGCAACCTGCACGAGCTGCTGGGCATGTCCGACATCGTCACCCTGCACGTTCCGGAAACCGCAGCCACTCAGTGGATGATCGGCGAGAAGGAAATCCGCGCCATCAAGAAGGGCGGCATTCTGATCAACGCTGCTCGCGGCACTGTTGTTGAACTGGACGCCCTGGCGGACGCGATCAAGGACAAGCACCTGATCGGCGCGGCCATCGACGTATTCCCGGTGGAGCCGCGCTCCAACGAAGAAGAGTTCGAAAGCCCGCTGCGCGGCCTGGACAACGTGATCCTGACCCCGCACATCGGTGGCTCCACCGCTGAAGCGCAGGCCAACATTGGTCTGGAAGTGGCGGAAAAACTGGTCAAGTACAGCGACAACGGTACGTCGGTATCGTCCGTGAACTTCCCGGAAGTGGCCCTGCCGGCTCACCCTGGCAAGCACCGTCTGCTGCACATCCACGAGAACATTCCGGGTGTGATGAGCGAGATCAACAAGGTCTTCGCCGAAAACGGCATCAACATTTCCGGTCAGTTCCTGCAGACCAACGAGAAAGTCGGCTACGTCGTGATCGACGTCGATGCCGAATACTCGGAAATGGCGCAAGAGAAGCTGCAGCACATCAACGGCACCATTCGTTGCCGCGTGTTGTTCTGATCGCGACTTGAGTGACAAAAAAGGAGACCTTCGGGTCTCCTTTTTCATGGGCGCGACTGATGTTACTTAACGTTGACGGTGATTTTCTCCGACACGATAGGCGGATCGAACGGCATGTGGCCGCTATCGCCCAACTCCAGCTGCAAGGTGTGTTTGCCCGGCGTCAGCTTTACTTCAGCCTGGGTCTGCGCCTTGCCAAAGTGCAAATGGTTGGCATCATTCGGAATCGGGGCGCCAGCGGCTGGCAGCTTATCGACATCGATCAGCAAATGGTGATGGCCGGTGTTCTTGGTGACATCGCCCGCCGGAGCCAGCGCAATGTTCTCGACAGCGAACTTGACGACGACGGTTTGCGGAACCGTGGCTCCGTCCGCAGGAGAAACGATGAACACTTCTGCACCTTTGGGAGCCGGTGTAGCAGCCGTTGCCAGCATCGATGCACCCAGCAACAGGCCAGCCAGTGCTGCTCGTGACATAAAGGATTTCATTTTCTTCTCCAGTTTTTCCGTAAAATTCGCTCGACCGTGACAACTTCACGGCCATTCGTTGTCGAAGGCACACGACAACCATAGCAAAGCGAGCCTGAACAGCGCGTCGCGATAAATGAATTCAAAGGAGTGACCATGCGCTTTTTGCCTGGCCTGATCTGCCTGCTACCCCTTTTGAGCCCTTTGGCTCATGCCGAACTGATGGACGATGTAAACGACCGCGGCGAATTGCGCATTGCCCTTGAGGCCAATACCCCGCCCTTCAATTTCAAGGATGACGACAAACTGACCGGCTTCGAGGTCGAGTTGGGTCAACTGCTGGCCGGTGAGCTGGATGTAAGGGCCGACTTCGTCGTCACCGATTCCGTCGACCTGCTGGCCGGCGTCGAAAGCGGCAAGTACGACGTCGCCATCAATCACATAGCACAGACCCCGGAGCTGAAGGATCGTTTCGACTTCACCGAACCTTACATTCACACCAATGCGCAATTGATCGCGCAGAAAGAAGAGCAGCCGCGTTCAATCCTGTTGGTGCAGTCGCTGACGGAAGAAAAGCCGAAAGCCGCCCCGGCTGTGAGCATGGCCATTCCGTTTCAGAAGGGTAACCCGGCGTTCCATGCCAGCCTGGAAAACGCCTTGCAGCGGATCAAGGGAGATGGCCGATTGGAAGCGTTGTCGCAGAAGTGGTTCGGGGCGGATACGAGTGTGGCGCCGAAACCCTGAAATCGCGGAGAAACCTGTGGGAGCGAGCCTGCTCGCGATGGGGTCATAACAGTCAACATTGATATTGAATGTAAGACCGCTATCGCGAGCAGGCTCGCTCCCACAGTGGATCTGGGTTTGTCGTTAGTCGAGGGTTGCCAGTGCCTGCGCCGCTTCAGCCAACTCCAGCTCGCTGAAAACCTGCACGCCATGGCGCTTGAGCAATGCCGCGGTAACACCCTCACCGTTGACCTTCACGCCACTGAACGTCCCGTCATAGGTCAACAGATTCCCGCAAGACGGGCTGTTGGCCTTGAGCACGGCGATACGAATGCCGTGCTGCTGCACCAGCTCCAGCGCCTGATAAGCCCCCGAAAGAAACTCGGCACTAACGTCCTCGCCTTCAGTGGTGAGGACCGATGCAAGGCCATCAAGCACTTCACCGCCCTGCCCGCCCGGAATCTCCGCCGCGGCCCTTGGCGTCGGCAAACCACCGGCAACTTCCGGGCACAACGGCACCACCCGGCCTTCGGCAATCCACTGCTCCAATAGATTGAACGGTCCACTGGCGCCGCCGTCGTAACGGACGCGGTGACCAAGCAAACAGCGGCTTACCAGAATCTTTTGCATGATCAGAACGGCTCGTTGCCACGACGGCGGAACCAGCCCGTCAACGACAGGCGATCTCGGGTTGCGGGCAGGACTTCGTGGGGGACTTCGCCCGACAGGAACACCACCAGGCATCCGCCAGTGGGCACCACATCATGTTCGACGCCTTCGTCCAGGTACATGCGCAACTGACCGCCATGCTCGGGCAGCCAGGCGTCATTGAGGTAGATCACCGCCGAGACCATGCGCCGATCATCATCGCGGAAACGGTCGACATGCTTGAGGTAGAAAGCGCCAGGCGGGTACAGGGCGAAATGGCTCTCGAAATCTTCCAGGCCCAGAAACAAACTGCGATTCATCGCCTCACGCAGGCTGTCCATCAACCCCAGATAGCTGTCGCAAGCCTCGGCCTGACCGGGTTCGAGCCATTGGATATGGTCACCGCGAATGCCCTCGCGGATCTCCGAAAACGGCCCGCGCCCCACGGCGGCGGGGGCGAGCTCGCCCTCGGCGGCACGTTTGCGGCACTCGGCCGCCAGCGCCTGGGTCAGATCCAGAGGCAGGAAAATATTCTGCTGCGACCAGCCGCGCTCAGCCAGGTCGTCGACGATACGTAACAGCAGCGGATGATCAGAGGATATTTGCATGGCGCGCATAGTATTCCTGTGCCCGCAAATCCGACAGAGCCGCGCAGCGGAGGATTGGTCGGATAAGGCACGCAACCTGATACGAATTCTCGACAAGTACGAATGCCGCACGGAGAATAGTCGCCTGCTGACAGGAGTCCCTATGCGCCGTTTGCTTTTTTCACTGCTGATGTTCTGTGTTTTGCCCGCCTGGGCGGACGGCCACGACCAGTTGTACAAGGTCGCCGGTTGGCCAGAACAACGCGCGCATTTCAACGATGCTCTCTCTGCCGCTCAGCAGCGTTACCAGAACAGCCTGCCGCCGGCGGTGTTTCAGGCTCTGCTCAACAACAGTAATCAGCGCTTTGCGCCCAAAGCCATGGATCAGCGTGCCGAAGCGCAGCTGCGCAAAAAGCTTGCCGATCCGAAACCTGCATTGACCTTCTTCCAATCGCCCTTGGGCAAGAAAATCGTCGCCGCCGAACTGCTGGCGACCCGTCGCGATCAATTGGCCAAAAATGCCAAGGGCTTGCCGAAAATGCAGGCCAGCGATACCCGTCAGCTGATCATTGGTCACCTGGCCCAGGCCCTGCCTGCCCGCGAGGCCGGTGCTGAAGTCAGCCTGGCGATTGCGGGCGTGGCGGCCGACAGCCTGAGCTCGATGATCCCCGGCCTGCTCGGTGGCGGTCAGGCACAAGGCATGCTGAACGGCCAGCGCCAGCGCCTGATGGAGCAGATCGGCGCCGACCTGAACAATACGCTGCTGTATGTCTATCGCGACCTGTCGGATGACGAGCTGGAAGAGTTCGCCACGTTTGCCGAGTCCACTGAGGGCAAGGCTTACTACCAAGCGGCATTGGCGGCGATTCGGGCGGGGTTGGCGGTGGGGCAGAGTACGTCGAGCCTTACTCAGTAATCTGCAGCGTCTGGACGATCGCTTTCGCGAGCAAGCCCGCTCCCACACTTGATCTCTGGCGTACATGAATTCTGTATCCGCTGGAGATCTAATGTGGGAGCGGGCTTGCTCGCGAAGAGGCCCGAACGACCGCTAGAGATTTCGGCCCTTCATCCGCTTGCTCAAAAACCCGAAATACTCCTGCCGCAATCCCGCTGACTCATTCGCCAGATGATGCCGCGCCTTGGGCAGCATCAGCACCTGCGGTCGATCGAACTTATCCCGCAATACATCAAGGTTGTGCTTCCAATCCACGGTCATGTCCGCCTGCCCCTGCACGATCAGCGGCTGCCGTGGGCTGCTCGGTGCCGCTTCGATGCGCTTGATCCAGCGCCCCAGCGCACCGACCCAGGCCGTTGGCAAGCGCAGCGGCTGCAGCGGATCGGCTTGCAGGAACGTCAGGAAGTCGGGGTCGTTGGAGTTCTCGCTGAAACGCCGGGCTATGCCTTTGACGAACGGCTTGAGCAAGTAATAGCTGAGCTGCGACCAGCCCCAGGCTCGCGGCCGCACCAGTGGCGACAGCAGAATCACCTGCCCTTGGGCGGGACTGTTCGCGCCCTGATTGAGCACATGATCGATCACGATCGCCCCGCCGGTGCTTTGCCCGCACAGGTGCCAGGGCTGCGGAAGGCCCAGCGATTGCGCCTCGACCAACAACCCTTGCAGGGTGCTCTGATACTCGGCGAAATCCTTGATGCTCGCCCGTTCGCCACTGGACAAGCCATGCCCCGGCAGGTCACAGGCGATCACCGCAAAACCCTGGTCCAGCGCCCACTCGATCACATGCCGATAGAGCCCGGTGTGATCATAGAAACCGTGAAACAAAAACAGCGTCGCCTTCGCCCGCTCGGGCCACCAGAGCTGGCTGACCACTTCATAGCCATCGACCTCGAAACGCCCCAGGCCACTGCGCAAGGTTCGCCGGGGGAAATCCAGCCCATAAAAATGCTGATAGGCCATGGCTTCCGTCGACAGCGGCTGCCACTCGGCCAATGGCCGCAGGCTGGCACGCAAATGATCGGGGTCGAAAGTGGCAGACATGGGCTATTCCAGAGCGCGAAACGGACTTTATGGGCCTGCGATATTCATCTGTCGCGGCAAGCATGGCAAGCTAGCCGACCTTCGAGGATTGAAACCCATGCGTCCGGCCTACCGCACCACATTGCTTGCCAGCCTGCTCGCCCTTGTGTGTGCCGGCGCGCTGTGGGCCGCCTATGACTGGTTTCAGGGGCGCTACTTGCGCGCCTTCAGTTCGCACACTGCGGTGTTCTCCGGCGACCCATTGCGCCTGCCGGACGAACTTGCCGGCCCCGGTGCCATTCGCCTGGTGCACTTCTGGGACCCGGCCTGCCCGTGCAATGTCGGCAACCAACAACACCTGACCGAACTGGTCGAGCAGTATGTACCGCAGGGCGTCGAGTTCTATGCGGTCCAAAAACCCGGCAGCCATGGTCAATTGCCCGGCACCTTGAGTCGCCTTAAAACCATCACTGTCCTGCCAGGTTCCGAACAGATCCCTGCCAGCCCGGCGGTGGCGATCTGGGACCGCAGTGGCAGGCTGGCGTATTTCGGGCCGTACAGCGAAGGCCTGACCTGCAATTCGAGCAACAGTTTTATCGAGCCCATTCTGCAAGCGCTGAATGAAGGCCGGGCGGTGAACGCCACCCATACGCTGGCGGTGGGTTGCTACTGTCCGTGGCCTGCTGAGGTGAAGTAAGGCATTCCTGACTTTTCCAGGACCGCGATGCCCGGCACAGGAGGTCTGTGCTACACGTTTGCAGCCCACACGGGCGGCAATCCCGTAAGAACAAGGAGTCACCATGAAACGCGTCCTGACCGTACTTGCCTTGCTGATTGTCGTACTCGTCGCCGGGGGCGGCTGGTATGTGTACAGCAAGCAACCGACGCGCCAGGGCCAAGTGGAATTACAGCACCTGCAAGGTTCGGTGACCGTGCGCTACGACGTGCGCGGCGTGCCGCATATCCGTGCCGAAAACGAAACCGACCTCTACCGCGCCCTTGGCTATGTACATGCCCAGGACCGACTGTTCCAGATGGAAGCCATGCGGCGCCTGGCCCGTGGTGAGCTGGCCGAAGTCCTCGGCCCGAAACTGATCGACACCGACAAACTGTTTCGCAGCCTGCGCATCCGCGAGCGGGCTGAAAGCTACGTCGCCGCGCTGGATCGTCAGTCGCCGGCCTGGAAGGCCCTGCAAGCCTATCTGGACGGCATCAATCAATATCAGGACAGCCACGCTGCGCCGGTAGAGTTCGATGTGCTGGGGATCCCCAAACGCCCTTTCACCGCCGAAGACAGCATCAGCATCGCCGGCTACATGGCCTACAGCTTTGCCGCGGCGTTTCGCACCGAACCCTTGCTGACTTACGTGCGTGACCAACTGGGCGCCGAGTACCTGAGCATCTTCGATCTCGACTGGCAGCCCAAGGGCGTGCTGGCCAAAAGGCGCGCCAACCCTGCACCAGCCCTCACCGCCAATGACTGGAAGGATCTGAACGCCCTCGCCCGTTTGAGTGAGCAGGCATTGGCCGACAATGGCCTGCCACAATTTGAAGGGAGCAATGCCTGGTTGATTGCCGGCAGCCGCAGCAAAAGCGGTAAGCCACTGCTGGCCGGTGACCCGCACATTCGCTTCTCGGCGCCGTCGGTGTGGTACGAAGCGCACCTGTCGGCGCCGGGTTTCGAGCTTTACGGTTACCATCAGGCGCTGGTGCCGTTTGCGTTTCTGGGCCACAACCTGGACTTCGGCTGGAGCCTGACCATGTTCCAGAACGACGATCTGGACCTGATCGTAGAGAAGGTCAACCCGGACAACCCGAACCAGGTCTGGTATCGCGGCCAGTGGGTCGACATGGTCAACACCGAACAACAGATCGCGGTCAAAGGCCAGCCACCGGTCACGCTGACCCTGCGCCAGTCGCCCCACGGCCCGATCATCAACGATGTGCTCGGCACCGCCGCCGGCAAAACACCGGTCGCCATGTGGTGGGCCTTCCTCGAGACGCCGAATCCGATCCTCGACGGCTTCTACCAGCTCAACCGCGCCGACACCCTGGCCAAGGCCCGCGCCGCCTCGGCCAAGGTTCAGGCTCCGGGGCTGAACATCGTCTACGCCAATGCCAAGGGCGACATCGGTTGGTGGGCCTCGGCGCTGCTGCCCAAGCGCCCGGCCGGGGTGAAGCCCGGTTTCATCCTCGACGGCAGCACCCCTCAGGCGGACAAGGAAGGTTTTTACCCGTTCAGCGCCAATCCACAGGAAGAGAACCCGGCGCGGGGCTATATCGTCTCGGCCAATTTCCAGCCGGTGTCGCCGACCGGCATGGAAATTCCCGGTTACTACAACCTCGCCGATCGCGGTCAGCAACTCAATCGTCAGCTCAGCGACAACAACGTGAAGTGGGACAACGAGTCCAGCCAGAAGCTGCAACTGGGCACCACCACCGACTACGGTCCGCGTTTGCTGGCGCCGTTGCTACCGGTGCTGCGTGAAGTGGTGAGCGATCCCGCCGAGCTCAAGAGGGTGGAGCAACTGGCGCAGTGGAGCGGCGATTATCCGCTGGACTCCATCAGTGCCACGCTGTTCAACCAGTTCTTGTTCAACCTCACCGACGCGGCGATGCGCGATGAACTGGGCAACGACTTCTTCGAAACGCTGCTGCCGACCCGGGTGATCGATGCCGCACTACCGCGGCTGGCGGCCTCCGCCGACTCACCGTGGTGGGACAACCGCAACACCCCCGGCAAGGAAACCCGCGCCGATACGGTCAAGGTTGCCTGGCAAGCGAGCATGGCTCACCTCAAAACCACCCTGGGCGACGACTCCACACAATGGCAGTGGGGCAAGGCGCACACCTTGACTCACGGCCATCCGCTGGGGACGCAAAAACCGCTGGAGCGGATCTTCAACGTCGGGCCGTTCGCGGCACCCGGCACCCACGAAGTGCCGAACAACCTCTCGGCCAGGATCGGCCCGGCGCCGTGGCCTGTGACTTACGGCCCGTCGACGCGGCGGCTGATCGACTTCGCCGACCCCGCCCACAGCCTGACCATCAACCCGGTCGGCCAGAGCGGCGTGCCGTTCGACCGTCACTATGACGACCAGGCCGAGGCGTATATCGAGGGGGTTTACTACCAGGCGCATTTCAATGATGAAGAAGTGACGGCCAATACACGTAGTACGTTGAAGCTGTTGCCAGCGCGTTCAGGGCATTAGATCTCTGTTGGTTTAACTGACGTCATCGCACGCAAGCCCGCTTCCACAGGTTTTGTGGTGATCACAAGATTGTTGCTTCACACCGACCACTGTGGGAGCGGGCTTGCTCGCGAAAGCGGTGGGTCAGTCAACATGGATGTTGAATGTCAGTCCGTCTTCGCGAGCAAGCCCGCTCCCACAGTGGATTTGGGTTGGCCACACATGTGTGGTCAACCCGGCATCAAGCTCAAGCCGCTTCCGGCGCCTGGGCCCGGCGCACGTCCGGTTGTTTCCAGGAATCGGCGGCGCCCTCTTCGATGGCCTGCTGGATCGCACGCTTGCGAATCTCTTCGGCACGACGGCTGAAGTACCAGACCAGGAAAGTCACCAGCGACACCGCCAGCAAAATCAGGCTGGCCACGGCATTGATCTCAGGCTTCACGCCCAGGCGCACCGCCGAGAACACTTCCATCGGCAGGGTCGTGGAACCCGGACCGGACACGAAGCTCGCCAGCACCAGGTCATCCAGCGACAAGGCAAACGACATCATCCCGCCCGCCGCCAGCGACGGCGCGATCATCGGAATGGTGATCAGGAAGAACACCTTCCATGGCCGCGCGCCCAGGTCCATGGCCGCCTCTTCGATGGACAGGTCCAGCTCACGCAAGCGCGCCGACACCACCACCGCCACATACGCCGCACAGAACGTGGTGTGGGCGATCCAGATGGTGACGATGCCGCGTTCCTGCGGCCAACCGATCATCTGCGCCATGGCCACGAACAGCAGCAACAGCGACAGACCGGTGATCACTTCCGGCATCACCAACGGCGCGGTGACCAGACCACCGAACAGCGTGCGGCCCTTGAAGTGGGTGATTCGCGTCAGCACGAACGCCGCCAGCGTCCCCAGTGCTACCGCTGCAATCGCGGTGTAGCAGGCGATTTCCAGCGAGCGCACCACCGAGCCCATCAATTGGGTGTTGTCCATCAACCCCACGTACCACTTGATCGACCAGCCGCCCCACACCGTCACCAGTTTCGAGGCGTTGAACGAGTAAATCACCAGGATCAGCATCGGCGCGTAGATGAACAGCAAACCCGCTACCAGCATGAAACTTGAGAAACGGAAGCGCTTCATTCCTTGCCCTCCATTTCTTTGGCCTGACTACGGTTGAACAGGATGATCGGCACAATCAGGATCGCCAGCATCACCACCGCCAGGGCAGACGCCACTGGCCAGTCACGGTTATTGAAGAACTCTTGCCAGAGCACTTTACCGATCATCAGGGTTTCCGGACCGCCGAGCAGTTCCGGGATCACGAACTCACCCACCACCGGGATGAACACCAGCATGCAGCCGGCAATGATGCCGTTTTTCGACAGTGGCACGGTGATCTTCCAGAAACTGTTGAAGGTGCTCGATCCCAGGTCCGACGCGGCTTCCAGCAGACTGGTGTCGTGTTTGACCAGGTTGGCGTAGAGCGGCAGGATCATGAACGGCAGATAGGAGTAAACGACCCCGATGTAAACCGCGAGGTTGGTGTTGAGGATCTGCAGCGGCTCGTCGATCCAGCCCATGCTCATCAAAAAGCCGTTGAGCAGGCCGTTGTTGCTGAGGATGCCCATCCACGCATACACGCGGATCAGGATCGCGGTCCAGGTCGGCATCATGATCAGCAGCACCAGCACCGTTTGCAGTTCTTTGCGGGCACTGGCAATGGCGTAGGCCATCGGGTAGCCGATCAGCAAGCAGAGGACGGTGCTGATCAGCGCCATCTTCAATGAACCGAGGTAAGCGGCGATGTACAACTCGTCATCGCCGAGCATCGCGTAGTTGCTCAGGTTAAGCAGCACCTGGAGCTTCTGGTCGATGAAGCTGTAGATCTCGGTGTACGGCGGAATGGCCACGTCGGCTTCGGCGAAGCTGATCTTCAAGACGATGAAGAACGGCAACATGAAGAACATGAACAGCCAAATGAACGGAACACCGATGACCAGCTGACGGCCACCGGGAATTATTCGATTGAGCCGGCGTTTGAATTTGCGCAGGTTCATGAGCGAAGTACCACGCCGCTGTCATCTTCCCAATACACGTAAACCTGATCACCCCAAGTCGGCCGCTGGCCACGGCGCTCGGCGTTGGCGACGAACGACTGGACGATCTTGCCGCTCGGCAACTCGACGTAGAACACCGAGTGGCCACCGAGATAGGCGATGTCATGCACTTTGCCGCTGGACCAGTTGTATTCGCAGGTCGGCATGGTCGGCGTCACCAGCAGCTTTTCCGGACGGATCGCGTAGGTCACGGATTTGTCCTGCACCGAAGTGCTGATGCCGTGGCCCACATAAATCTGCCGGTCCAGGTCCTTGCAGGTGATGATCGCGTGGCCTTCGGCGTCGTCGATCACTTCACCGTCAAAGATGTTGACGTTGCCGATGAACTCGCAGACCAGGCGGCTGGTCGGGGTTTCGTAGATGTCGATCGGGCTGCCGATCTGGGCGATCCAGCCCAGGTGCATGATCGCGATGCGCTCGGCCATGGTCATGGCTTCTTCCTGGTCGTGGGTCACCATCACGCAGGTCACGCCGACCCGTTCGATGATCTCGACCAGTTCCAGTTGCATTTGCGAGCGCAGCTTCTTGTCCAGCGCACCCATCGGTTCGTCGAGCAGCAACAGCTTCGGTCGCTTGGCCAAAGAACGCGCCAGCGCCACACGCTGACGCTGACCGCCAGACAACTGATGCGGTTTGCGCTTGGCGTACTGGCTCATCTGCACCAGCTTGAGCATGTCGGCCACACGTGCATCGACTTCAGCGGCGGGAAGCTTGTCCTGCTTGAGGCCGAAGGCGATGTTCTGCGCCACGGTCATGTGCGGGAACAAGGCGTAGGACTGGAACATCATGTTGATCGGCCGCTCGTACGGCGGCATGTCCGTGATGTCTACGCCATCGAGGTAAATGCGCCCCTCCGTGGGCCGTTCGAAACCTGCCAGCATCCGCAGCAAGGTGGATTTGCCCGAACCCGAGCCGCCGAGCAGGGCGAAGATTTCGCCTTTCTTGATTTCCAGGGACACGTCGTCCACGGCAATCGTCTCGTCGAACTTTTTTGTGACCCGGTCGATTTTGACCAGCACCTGTTTAGGTGTCTGATCGCCCTCGAGGGCTTTCTTATAGGCGCCGGAGGCAACTGCCATTTACGAAACTCCCAACAGAATTTGCAGTTCGCTCAACGTGGCGAACCTGGATAGGTTGAAGCTATTTGCCCGATTTGACCTTGGTCCAGCTGCGCGTCATCAAACGTTGAATGTTCGGTGGCAACTCGATGGAGACGTATGTCTTGTCGAGGACCGCTTGCGGTGGATAGACCGATGCGTCGGTGCGTATGGATTGTTCCATCAGTTTGTCCGACCCGGGGTTCGGGTTGGCGTAGCCTACGGAATTGCTGACCTGGGCAATCACTTCGGGTTTCAGCAAATAGTTGATGAAGGCATGGGCTTCCTTGGCGTTGGCGGCATCCTTGGGGATCGCCAGCATGTCGAACCAGAGCGCGCCGCCCTCTTTCGGAATCGAGTAGGCGATGTTCATGCCTTTGCCGGCTTCAGCCGCGCGGGCCTTGGCCTGGAACATATCGCCAGAGAAACCGATCGCCACGCAGATGTCACCGTTGGCCAGGTCTGCGATGTATTTGGAGGAGTGGAAATACGTCACGTAAGGCCGCACCGCCAGCAACTTGGCTTCCGCCTTTTTGTAGTCTTCAGGGTTGGTGCTGTTGGCGTTCAGGCCCATGTAGTTGAGGACCGTGGGCATCATTTCATCGGCGGAGTCGAGGAACGCCACGCCACAGCTGTGCAGCTTCTTGATGTTCTGCGGCTCGAACACCACATCCCACGAATCGATCTTGTCGAGACCCAGCACTGCCTTGACCTTGTCGACGTTGTAACCGATGCCGTTGGTGCCCCACAGATACGGTACGGCGTACTGATTGCCCGGATCGTTCTGTTCCAGGCGCTTGAGCAATACCGGGTCGAGGTTGGAATAGTTAGTCAGCTTCGATTTGTCGAGCTTCTGAAAAGCCCCGGCCTTGATCTGTTTGCCAAGGAAGTGGTTGGACGGCACGACCACGTCATATCCGGTACGCCCGGCCAGCAACTTGCCTTCCAGGGTTTCGTTGGAATCGAATACGTCATACACCGGCTTGATGCCGGTTTCTTTCTGGAAGTCGGCCAGGGTGCTTTCACCGATGTAGTCCGACCAATTATAAATATGCACTGTGCCAGCGGCCTGAACACTGACAGCCAGTGTCAGCCCGGCGCCGACCAGCAGGGCATTGCGCAACAAAGAAAAAATAGGCAAGTGGAGGTCCTCTAAAATTAGTTGGGCCCAAGTTGCCCCGCGTTACATGACAGCCATGGCTGCCTGGCAACAAAACCGGCGCGCAACTTACCCTCGAAAAACCGTTCCAGCAAAACTTTTATGCAGAACCCTGTAGCAGCTGCCGAAGGCTGCGTTAAGGTCCGAAGGACCTTCCCGCGTTCTTGAGAGCGCAACCGCTGCGCGGTTGGACGCAGCCTTCGGCAGCTGCTACAGGGTTTATTACTTATTTACCGGATTTGATCTTGGTCCAGCTGCGAGTCAGGATCCGCTGGGTCGCGGCCGGCAAGTCGGCAATCGCGTACAGCTTGGCCAACACTTCCGCTGGCGGGTAGATGCCTGGATCGCTAGTGATTTCTTTATCGACCAGTGCGGTAGACGCCGCGTTACCGTTCGGGAAACGCACGGCGTTGGTGATCTCGGCCATGATTTCCGGCTTCTGCAGGAAGGTCATGAACTTGTAGGCGCCTTCGACGTTTTCGGCATCTTTAGGGATGGCGACCATGTCGTAGAAGCTGCCGGCACCTTCTTTCGGAATGTTGTAGCTGACTTTCACCTTGTCACCGGCTTCAGCGGCGCGAGCCTTGGCCTGGTAGATGTCACCCGAGTAACCCACGGCGACGCAGATGTTGCCGTTGGCCAGGTCGGTGATGTACTTGGACGAGTGGAAGTAGCCCACCGAAGGACGAATCTTCAGGAACAGCGCTTCGGCTTCAGCCAGTTGTTTCTTGTCCTGGCTGTCGGTTGGATAGCCCAGGTAATGCAACGCCACCGGAATCATCTCGGTTGGCGAATCGAGGAAGCTGATACCGCACGACTTCAACTTGGCAGCGTTTTCAGGTTTGAACAGCAAGTCCCAGGAGTTGGTTGGCGCATCGGCACCCAGTGCAGCCTTGACCTTCTCAGCGTTGAAACCGATACCGATCGACCCCCACATGTAAGGGAACGCGTGTTCGTTACCCGGGTCGCTCACCGATACCGCTTTGAGCAGGTCCGGGTTCAGGTTTTTCCAGTTAGGCAGCTTGGACTTGTCCAGCTTCTGGTAAACGCCGGCCTTGATCTGCTTGGCCAGGAAGTTGTTCGACGGCACGACGATGTCATAGCCGGACTTGCCTGCCAGCAACTTTGCTTCAAGGGTTTCGTTACTGTCGAACACGTCGTAGACAACTTTGATACCCGACTCGGCCTCGAACTTCTTGACGGTATCCGGCGCGATGTAATCGGACCAGTTGTACACGTGCAGCACTTTGTCGTCGGCCTGAACGGCGCCCGCCATCATGCCCATCAGGGACATGGCGAGGAGGGTCTTGCCAGCTATCTTCATACCTAATGCCTTCATGGGTAATGCTCCAATTTTTCTTTTTAACCACGTGCTCAGTGGCCGGTTAACGGGCATCCGAACAACCGTTAGTCTGGCAAGATCCAAGGCTGGCTTTCAAGGAAAGACCCATCCTTTGTTTGCACGGAACGAAGTGCAAACATTGCACCTCGCTCAGAGCCTAGCACTTAGCCCTGCAACGCACTCAGGGTCAGGTCCAGGCACTTGCGCGCCTTGGTCACCAACTCGTCGATTTCAGCCGGTGTAATCACCAGTGGCGGGGCAATGATCATGGTGTCGCCGACGGCACGCATGATCAGGCCGTTTTCGAAGCAGAACGTGCGGCAGATCATGCCGACACCCTTGCCTTCGTAACGTTTGCGGGTGGCTTTGTCCTGAACCAGTTCGATGGCCCCCAACAGACCGACCCCACGCACTTCCCCCACCAACGGGTGATCGCTCAGTTCCCGTAGACGCTTTTGCAAATAAGGTGCCGTTTCTGTGCGCACGCGCTCGACAATTTTCTCATCGCGCAAGATGCGGATGTTTTCCAGCGCTACCGCAGCAGCCACCGGGTGCCCGGAATACGTGAAACCGTGGTTGAAATCGCCACCTTCGTTGAGCACCTCGACCACGTCGTCATGCACGATCAGGCCGCCCATCGGGATGTAACCGGACGTCAGGCCCTTGGCGATGGTCATCATGTCGGGTTTGAGGTCGTAGAAATCGCTGCCGAACCACTCGCCGGTACGGCCGAAACCGCAGATCACTTCGTCGGCGACGAACAGAATGTCGTACTTGGCGAGGATTTCCTTGATGCGTGGCCAGTAGCTGTCTGGCGGGATGATCACGCCGCCGGCGCCCTGGATCGGCTCGGCAATAAAGGCCCCGACGTTGTCGACGCCGACTTCCAGGATTTTCTCTTCCAGCTGATTGGCCGCCCAGATACCGAACTCGTTCGGCGTCATGTCGCCGCCTTCGCCGAACCAGTACGGCTGGGCAATGTGGACGATGCCCGGGATCGGCAAGTCGCCCTGTTCGTGCATGTACGTCATGCCACCCAGACTCGCGCCGGCCACGGTGGAACCGTGATAGCCGTTCTTGCGACTGATGATGACTTTCTTCTTCGGCTGGCCCTTGATCGCCCAGTAGTGGCGAACCATCCGCAGCATGGTGTCGTTGCCTTCGGACCCGGAACCGGTGAAGAACACGTGATTCATGCCTTCAGGCGCAACGTCGGCAATCACCTTGGCCAGCTCCAGCACCGGCGGGTGAGCGGTCTGGAAGAACAGGTTGTAATAAGGCAGTTCGCGCATCTGTTTGCTGGCGGCATCGGCCAGCTCATCGCGACCGTAGCCGATCGCGACGCACCACAGGCCGGCCATGCCGTCGAGGATCTTGTTGCCTTCGCTGTCCCAGAGGTAAACGCCCTTGGCGCTGGTGATGATGCGCGGGCCTTTCTCTTTCAGCTGTTTGAAGTCGCTGAACGGGGCCAGGTGGTGATCGCTGCTCAGGATTTGCCACTCACGGGTTTGCGGGTTGTTGCTGGTCATGCGAATTCTCCTTGGATTCCAGTGAAGGCGCGGCGATTTACAGCCGCGCCCGGCGCATCAGACGGCGAAGAGCAGGAACTCCCGCTCCCACGAACTGATCACGCGCTTGAAGTTTTCATGCTCGGCCCGCTTGACCGCGACGTAGCCCGTGATGAATTTCTTGCCCAGGTATTTTTCGATGGTCTTGCTGTTTTCCATCCGTTCCAGGGCGTCTTCGATGGTCAATGGCAGGCGCAGATTGCGCCGTTCGTAGCCACGACCGACGACCGGCGCACTCGGGTTATGCCCTTCGACCATGCCAATCAGCCCGCACAACAGGCTGGCAGCAATAGCCAGGTATGGGTTGGCATCGGCACCCGGCAGACGGTTTTCCACCCGACGGTTCTGCGGCCCGGCATCCGGAACTCGCAGGCCCACGGTGCGGTTCTCTTCGCCCCACTCCACGTTCACCGGCGCCGAGGTATCCGGCAGGAAGCGGCGGAACGAATTGACGTTGGGTGCGAACAACGGCAGCAGCTCAGGAATGAATTTCTGCAAGCCACCGATGTGGTTGAGGAACAGCTGGCTCATGGTCCCGTCTTCATTGGAGAAAACGTTTTTGCCGGTCTCGATGCTGATGATGCTCTGGTGCAAGTGCATGGCGCTGCCCGGCTCGCCGGTCATGGGTTTGGCCATGAAGGTTGCCGCCACGTTGTGCTTGAGCGCGGCTTCACGCATGGTGCGTTTGAACACCAGAATCTGGTCGGCCAAGGACAGGGCATCGCCATGACGGAAGTTGATTTCCATCTGTGCCGTGCCGTCCTCGTGGATCAGCGTGTCGAGGTCCAGTTCCTGCAGTTCACACCAGTCGTAGACGTCTTCGAATAACGGATCGAATTCGTTCGCGGCCTCAATCGAGAAGGACTGGCGACCGGTTTCCGGACGACCGGAGCGGCCAATCGGCGGTTGCAGCGGGTAGTCCGGGTCATCGCTGCGCTTGGTGAGATAGAACTCCATTTCCGGCGCCACGATCGGCTGCCAGCCGTGGTCGGCGTAGAGTTTCAGCACTTTTT
Organism: Pseudomonas sp. PDM09; assembly: GCF_014852305.1. Taxonomy (NCBI): domain Bacteria; kingdom Pseudomonadati; phylum Pseudomonadota; class Gammaproteobacteria; order Pseudomonadales; family Pseudomonadaceae; genus Pseudomonas; species Pseudomonas sp. PDM09. The sequence goes on from NZ_JACVBI010000006.1 coordinate 337,782, forward strand.
TGAGCACGTTGCGCGGCGACAGCTCGATCGGGTTGCCCTGCTTGTCGTAAGTATCGTGGATCACGATGGCGGTGGGCTCGATGGCCCAGGGCACCAGGAACACCGCGTTCTGGTCGGGGCGGCAGATCATGTCGATGTCGGCCGGGTCGAGCAGTTCGTAATAGATGTCGTCTTCGACATAGTCGCCCGTCACGGTCTGCAACAGAACGCTTTCGGGCAGGCGCATGCCTTTTTCGGCAATGAACTTGTTGGTCGGCGAGATCTTGCCCCGGGTGATGCCGGTCAGGTCGCCAATCATGCATTCGACTTCTGTGATCTTGCGGTCTTTCAACCAATCGGTGAGCTGGTCGAGGTTGTTACTCATAAATGCCTCTTAGGCTGAGTTTCCTGGCTCTTATAAGTCAGGCGTTGTTTGACGCATCGGCGTCGCGTTGTAGAGCGTACTTGCGGCAGGCATCGCCAAATGCCTGGAAAATCGCAAGGTAGTCAGGATTCAAGCTTACCTGCCATTCGGGATGCCATTGCACCCCTAAAGCAAAAGCCTTGCCTTCGATGACAGAGACGGCTTCGATCAATCCGTCGGGTGCCACCGCTTCCACACGAAGGCCCGGCGCCAGACGCTCAATACCCTGACCATGAATCGAATTGACTTGAATCTCGCTCTTCAGGCCCAGCCTGGCAAGTACACCGCCCGGCTGAACGTGCACCGGGTGACTTGGCGCGTACTGCCCTTCCAGCGGCAGGCTGTCGTCTTCACGGTGATCCATGAATGGACCGGCCTCGTGAACCTTCTGATGCAGACTGCCGCCGAATGCCACATTCATTTCCTGGAAGCCACGGCAAATGCCGAGCACGGGAACACCGGCCTCGACAGCGGCGCGGATCAGCGGGAGAGTGGTGGCATCGCGTGCAGAATCATGAGCAGTATCTGGCGCACTGGCAGGGCCGTTATAGTGAATCGGTTCTATATTGGAAGGAGAGCCTGTAAAGAGAATGCCGTCCAGAGCGTCCAGAATATCGGACGGCGCCAGCTGATCCGCCAGGGATGGAAGAATCAACGGCAGGCCCTTGGCAGCTGAAGCCACGGCGCGTACGTATTTGTCGCCACTGATGTGATAAGCATGCAGACCGATCTGCTTTGAGCAGGCGGTGACGCCGATTAACGGCAGGCGAGACATGAAGCACCCCGGTATTATTGCTGTTATGGGTTTAAATCGAGCTTAGCCTTGTTCATTTTTTTACACAACACCCCCGTAAAAAATACAACACGGCCCGCTCAAGCTCGCGGGCACCAAGAAGGCTGAAGGCAAAAAAACGCCCCAAAGTGCCTCAAAAAAGCCCCATGAGTGCTTTTTTAGGGCAAAAAAGGCCTCGCTTGACTTCGGCATGCCGTTCGGGTTGACTGGAATCCGAAGAGATCAATGATTGATATTTTTAACAACAAAGGTGTTGCATCATGTCGGTACCCCCGCGTGCCGTTCAGCTTAACGAAGCGAACGCGTTCCTTAAGGAACATCCTGAGGTTCTGTACGTTGACCTTCTGATTGCGGATATGAATGGTGTGGTGCGCGGCAAGCGCATTGAACGCACCAGCCTCCACAAGGTTTACGAGAAAGGCATCAACCTGCCGGCCTCTCTATTTGCTCTGGATATCAATGGCTCGACGGTGGAAAGCACTGGCCTGGGCCTGGACATCGGCGATGCTGACCGAATCTGCTATCCAATCCCCGACACCCTGTGCAATGAGCCCTGGCAGAAGCGCCCGACCGCGCAACTGCTGATGACCATGCACGAACTCGAAGGTGATCCTTTCTTCGCCGACCCGCGCGAAGTCCTGCGACAAGTCGTAGCCAAGTTCGACGAGATGGGCCTGACCATCTGCGCTGCGTTCGAACTGGAGTTCTACCTGATCGACCAGGAGAACGTGAACGGCCGCCCACAACCGCCGCGCTCGCCGATCTCCGGCAAACGCCCGCATTCGACACAGGTCTACCTGATCGACGACCTCGACGAATACGTCGACTGCCTCCAGGACATTCTGGAAGGTGCGAAAGAGCAAGGCATCCCTGCCGACGCGATCGTCAAGGAAAGTGCCCCGGCACAGTTCGAAGTGAACCTGCACCACGTGGCCGACCCGATCAAGGCCTGCGACTATGCGGTCCTGCTCAAGCGTCTGATCAAAAACATCGCCTACGACCATGAGATGGACACCACCTTCATGGCCAAGCCTTATCCGGGCCAGGCGGGTAACGGTCTGCACGTCCACATCTCGATTCTTGATAAAGATGGCAAAAACATTTTTGCCAGCGAGGATCCCGAGCAGAACGCCGCACTGCGTCACGCGATCGGCGGTGTGCTCGAGACCCTGCCGGCGCAGATGGCGTTCCTCTGCCCGAACGTCAACTCCTACCGTCGTTTCGGCGCACAGTTCTACGTGCCGAACTCGCCGTGCTGGGGCCTGGACAACCGTACCGTGGCCATCCGCGTACCGACCGGTTCCTCCGATGCCGTGCGCATCGAACACCGTGTAGCCGGCGCCGACGCCAACCCGTATCTGTTGATGGCTTCTGTTTTGGCGGGCGTGCACCACGGCCTGACCAACAAAATCGAGCCGGGCGCACCCGTGGAAGGCAACTCCTACGAGCAGAACGAGCAAAGCCTGCCGAACAACTTGCGTGATGCACTGCGCGAACTGGACGACAGCGAAGTCATGGCCAAGTACATCGATCCGAAATACATCGACATTTTTGTCGCCTGTAAAGAGAGCGAGCTGGAGGAGTTCGAACACTCCATCTCCGACCTCGAATACAACTGGTACCTGCATACCGTGTAAGCGGTTGCAGTAAAAACAACGCCGCCGGCTGACAAAGCCTGCGGCGTTTTTTATGGCTTTTTTTCAGCAGGACCGAGGCGCCTGCTTCGCGAGCAAGCCCGCTCCCACATTAGATCTCCAGTGAACAAAGTATTTGTGTACGGGGCAGAGTTCAAAAGTGGGAGCGGGCTTGCTCGCGAAGGCGTCCGGGCAGACAACAACAAACCCTGCTCGTACAATGCCCGCTGCCCCGCAGGAGACTTCGATGACCCGACTCGCCACCCCACGCAAACCCCGCGCCCGCAGTCAGGCCCGGATCGATTCGATACTCGATGCCGCCCGCACGCTGCTGGCCGCCGAGGGCGTGGCCAGCCTGTCGATCTACAGCGTCGCCGAACGCGCGGAGATCCCGCCCTCCTCCGTCTACCATTTTTTCGCCAGCGTCCCGGCCCTGCTTGAAGCCCTGACCGCCGACGTCCACGCCGCATTCCGCGCCTGCCTGCAAGCACCCATCGATCACCATGCCCTCAACGGCTGGCGCGATCTGTCGCGACTGGTGGAACAACGCATGCTCGCCATCTACGACGAAGACGCCGCCGCCCGCCAACTGATCCTCGCCCAGCACGGCCTGACTGAAGTCACCCAGGCCGACCGCCAGCACGACATCGAACTCGGCGACCTGATGCACAAGCTGTTCGACCACCACTTCGAATTGCCGACCCTGCCGAGTGATGTCGATGTATTTGCGCTGGCCATGGAGCTGGGCGATCGGGTGTATGCACGCTCGGTGCAGCAGCATGGGCAGATCACGCCGCGCATGGCTGAAGAAGGGATGCGGGTGTTTGATGCTTATCTTGGGTTGTATTTGCCACCCTATCTGCCCAAGCGCGAAGTGCTTTGATCGTTCCCACGCTCTGCGTGGGAATGCAGCCCGGGACGCTCTGCGTCCCAAAAGCCGAACGCGGAGCGTCCGAAGAGGCATTCCCACGCAGAGCGTGGGAACGATCAGGGCTCACACCCTCCAGGGTTGTTGTTTGAGCACGCGCTTACAACTTGGCGATCGACACCTCGGTGGATTTCACAAACGCGATTACTTCACTGCCGACCACCAGTTCCAGCTCTTTCACCGAACGGGTGGTAATCACCGAAGTGACGATGCCGGAGGCCGTCTGCACGTCGATTTCCGACAGCACGTCACCCAGCACGATTTCCTTGATCGAGCCTTTGAACTGGTTACGAACGTTGATGGCTTTGATAGTCATGATGTTGATTCCTGTCGTTGGATGAATCTTTAAGTTATTGAGCCCAACGCAATTGCGCAGGCAGTGGTGAAACAGGTTCCGGTTCTGGCGGTTGGCCAGGCAGGGACAGCACGCGGTTGAGCACTTCGGTTTCCAGCGCCGCCAGCCGATGGGAGCCACGGACCCGAGGGCGTGGCAGCTCCACATGCAGGTCGAGGCCGACTTCGCCCTCTTCAATCAGGATCACCCGATCGGCAATCGCCACCGCTTCGCTGACGTCGTGGGTCACCAGCAACACGGTGAAGCCATGCTGTTGCCAGAGCCGTTCGATCAGTTGCTGCATTTCGATTCGGGTCAGGGCATCCAATGCGCCCAGCGGTTCGTCGAGCAACAGCAAACGCGGTTGATGAATCAACGCGCGAGCCAGGGCCACACGCTGCTTCTGCCCGCCGGACAAGGTTGCCGGCCATTCGTTGGCGCGATCCGCCAGGCCGACGGCTTCGAGCGCTTGCAATGCTTGCGGCCGCCAGTTGCCCTTGAGCCCGAGACCGACGTTGTCGATGATCTTTTTCCACGGCAGCAGACGCGCTTCCTGGAACATCAGTCGAGTGTCTTCCCGCGCATCATTCAGTGGTGCTGCGCCTGCAAGCAGCTCACCCCCCGTGGGCTTGTCGAGACCGGCGAGCAAGCGCAGCAAGGTACTTTTGCCGCAGCCGCTACGCCCGACCACCGCCACAAACTGCCCGGCCGGAATGTGCAGGTCGATTTCACGCAGCACCTGCCGTGAACCGAAGGTTTTTTGCAGCTTGCGCACCACCAGCGGAATACCGCGCAGCAGGCGTGGAGGTTGTTGAGCCGTCATGCGGCACCTCCCTTGGCAACCTGATAAGCCGGATGCCAGCGCAGCCACACGCGTTCAAGCCCACGCGCCGCAAGGTCGGCCAGCTTGCCGAGCACCGCGTACAAAAGAATCGCCAGCACCACCACGTCGGTCTGCAAAAACTCCCGGGCATTCATCGCCAGATAGCCAATGCCCGAGCTCGCGGAAATGGTTTCCGCCACGATCAATGTCAACCACATGAAGCCCAGCGCAAAACGCACACCGACCAGAATCGATGGCAGCGCACCCGGCAAAATCACTTGGCGAAACAGGCTGAAACCGGACAAGCCATAACTGCGCGCCATCTCCACCAGCGCCGGATCGACGTTGCGAATGCCGTGATATGTGTTGAGGTAAATCGGGAACAACGTGCCCAACGCCACCAGAAAAATTTTTGCCGACTCGTCGATGCCGAACCACAGGATCACCAGCGGAATCAATGCCAGATGCGGCACGTTGCGGATCATCTGCACCGAACTGTCGAGCAGGCGTTCGCCCCACGTCGACAGGCCAGTGATGAAGCCCAACGCAAGACCGATGCCGCCGCCAATGGCGAATCCGAGCGCCGCGCGCCAGCCGCTGATGGCCAGGTGAGTCCAGATTTCACCGCTGCTGACCAGGCTCACACCGGCTTCGATCACCGCGATCGGCGCCGGCAGAATCCGCGTCGACAACCAGCCCGCCGACACCGACAACTGCCACACCGCCAGCAACAAGACCGGCAGCGCCCAGGGCGCGAGGTTGTGGATGATTTTCTTCATGGCGGCGCCTCAGCTCTGGGACGCGGCTTTGGGAAGAATGTCGTTGGCTACCATCTCGCCGAACGGGCTGACGTAACCGGCGCTTTTCGGCAGTTCCGGACGCTCGATATCCAAGTGCGGGAACAACAACTCAGCCACCCGATAGGACTCTTCCAGGTGTGGATAACCGGAGAAGATGAACGTATCGATGCCCAGGTCCGCGTATTCCTTCACCCGTGCCGCCACGGTCGGGCCATCGCCGACCAGCGCCGTACCGGCACCGCCGCGCACCAGACCAACACCGGCCCACAGGTTGGGGCTGACTTCCAGATGGTCGCGACTGCCACCATGCAACGCGGCCATCCGTTGCTGACCGACCGAATCGAAACGCGCCAGAGACGCCTGGGCACGGGCAATGGTGTCATCGTCCAGATGCGAGATCAGTCGATCCGCCGCTTGCCACGCCTCTGCGTTGGTTTCGCGAACAATCACATGCAAGCGAATACCGAAGCGCACGGTGCGGCCGAGCTTCGCCGCTTTGGCGCGAACCTGCTCGATTTTTTCTGCCACGGCGGCCGGTGGCTCGCCCCAGGTCAGAACCATCTCGACTTGCTCTGCCGCGAGGTCTTGGGCGGCTTCCGACGAGCCACCGAAATACAGCGGCGGGCGCGGTTGCTGGATCGGCGGATAGAGCAACTTGGCGCCCTTCACGCTGATGTGTTGACCGTCGTAATCAACGGTTTCACCTTCCAGCACCCGGCGCCAGATGCGGGTGAATTCCACCGAAGCCTGATAGCGCTCTTCGTGACTGAGGAACAAACCGTCGCCGGCCAGTTCTTCCGGATCGCCACCGGTGACCAGGTTGAACAGCGCACGACCGCCAGACAAGCGATCCAGTGTCGCGGCCTGACGCGCCGCCACCGTCGGGGAAATGATCCCGGGGCGCAGGGCGACAAGGAACTTCAAACGCTGGGTCACCGGGATCAGCGACGCGGCTACCAGCCACGAGTCTTCGCAGGAGCGACCGGTGGGAATCAGCACCCCGCCAAAGCCCAGACGATCCGCCGCTTGCGCGACCTGTTGCAGGTAACCGTGGTCGACGGCGCGAGCGCCTTCAGCGGTGCCAAGGTAATGGCCATCGCCATGGGTAGGCAGGAACCAGAAGATATTAAGGCTCATGGAGTGGTCTCCTCAGGAAATCGAATTACGGCGCTTTGGCCACGGCGGTGGGTGGCGTCCAGATCACGTCTTTGATGCTCAAGGGTTTGGGAATCAGCTTGAGCTGGTAGAAGCTGTCGGCGATTTTTTGCTGGGCAGCGACTACTTCCGGCGTAAGGAACAGCGCGCCGTAGCCCTGGCGTTTCACCGAGGTCAGGGTGATGTCCGTTGGCAGGCCGAGCAGTGGCGAAACTTGCTTGGTCACGTCCTCGGGATTGGCCTTGGACCATTCGCCAACCGCGCGTACTTCTTCCACCAGCGCCTTGATCACTTGAGGATTTTTCTGCGCGTAAGGTTTGGTCGCCAGGTAGAACTGGTGGTTGTCGACGAGGCCTTTGCCGTCGCGCAGCGTGCGTGCTTGCAGTTGCTGTTCGGCGGCGGCCTGGTACGGGTCCCAGATCACCCAGGCATCGACACTGCCACGCTCGAATGCGGCACGGGCATCGGCTGGCGGCAGGAACACGGTCTGGATGTCGGTGTATTTGAGGCCGGCGTCTTCAAGCGCACGCACCAGCAGGTAATGCACGTTGGAGCCTTTGTTGAGCACGACTTTCTTGCCCTTGAGGTCCTGCACCGATTTGATCGGCGAGTCCTTCGGCACCAGGATCGCTTCACTGTGGGGCGCTGGCGGTTCATAGGCAACGTAGAGCAGATCGGCGCCGGCCGCCTGAGCGAACACGGGCGGCGTTTCACCGGTGACGCCAAAGTCGATGGAGCCGACGTTCAGGCCTTCGAGCAGTTGCGGACCACCGGGGAATTCAGTCCATTGCACGTCCACGCCTTGGGCGGCGAGGCGTTTTTCCAGAGTACCTTTGGCTTTGAGCAGCACCAGCGTGCCGTACTTTTGATAACCGATCCGCAGGGTCTCGGCTTGAGCTTGAGTAATGGCGCCGAAGGTTACAGCCGCAGCAAACAGAGCGACCAGACCACGACGCAAAATGACAGTGCGCATAGCGCTCTCCTTTTGCAGTTGGGTTTTGGCTGCACCTGCTTGCCCGTTAGCGGGCCAGTAAGGTGGAGTACTTCAAATTCAGATGTGGTTTGAGGGCGGGCTTAAATGCTCCAGCGAGCACTCAACAAACGTTCGTTCAACAGGTTCGGATCGAGCGGCTTGGGCCGTCGAGCCATGGCGCTGAAAAACTGCTCCAGCGCTTCAAACAATCGTTGCGCAAGCTCCGGCGCCAACTGCGCCTGGGCGCTGCCTTCGCCGTAAGTGATCTGGCTGTCCACGGCGAAAATCCCCTGCAGCATTTCCTGGGCTTTCAACGCTGACAGCACCGGTTTGAGCGCGTAATCCACCGCCAACATGTGGGCGATACTGCCGCCGGTAGCCATCGGCAAAACCACCTTGTGGCTGAGGGCACGTTCGGGCAGCAGATCGAGCAAGGTTTTCAGCGCACCGGAGAACGACGCCTTGTAAACCGGCGTGGCGATCAACAAGCCATCGGCGTTTTCAATCTGTTGCAACAGGTCGATCACTTTCGGGCTGTCGAAACGGGCATGCAGCAAATCTTCGGCCGGGAAGTCCCGTACCTGGTAACTCACCACTTCCACACCTTGCTCTTGTAACCAGCGTCGCGAGCGCTCCAGCAAAACCCCGGAACGGGAGCGTGGGCTGGGACTGCCACCGAGTGAGACGACCAGCATTCAGACAATTCCTTGAGCGGTGTTAGCGATTCGCGGCTTGCGATCTCGCGTTGATGGAGTGACCTTAACAGTTGATTTATATATCCATAAATCATATTTATTCATTTAGTTATGCGTTATAGATCTATGTGAAACTGTTTTTCCCAGGTAAAAAAAAGGCCGTCGAAACGGCCCAAAATCCCCTGCTTTGGTTGATGCCTGTAAAAGATCGCAGCCTTCGGCAGCTCCTGCAGCTGTACGCCAATCTACGTAGGAGCTGCCGTGCGATCTTTTGACGTTTAACGATTCGGCTGCGGCGTCAGGCGCAGGTATGGCCTCACCGCGCGATAACCCTTGGGAAAGCGCTGCCTGATTTCGTTTTCGTCCTTGAGCGACGGCACGATCACCACTTCATCACCGTCCTGCCAGTTGGCCGGGGTGGCCACCTTGTAGTTGTCGGTGAGCTGCAGCGAATCGATCACCCGCAAAATTTCATTGAAGTTACGGCCGGTACTCGCCGGGTAAGTAATCGTCAGCCGAATCTTCTTGTTCGGGTCGATCACAAACAGCGAACGTACGGTCAGGGTGTCGTTGGCATTCGGATGGATAAGGTCATACAGGTCGGACACTTTGCGGTCCGCATCGGCGAGGATCGGGAAGTTGACGATGGCGTTCTGGGTTTCGTTGATGTCCTCGATCCACCTGTGATGCGAGTCCACCGGGTCGACCGACAGAGCAATGGCTTTGACGCCGCGCTGGGTGAATTCATCCTTGAGCCTGGCGGTGAAGCCCAGCTCGGTGGTGCACACTGGCGTAAAGTCCGCCGGATGGGAAAACAACACGCCCCAGCTATCGCCCAGCCATTCGTGGAAACGGACAGTGCCGGCGCTGGAATCCTGTTCGAAATCGGGGGCGATATCGCCAAGTCTGAGGCTCATGGTGCTGCTCCTGGTGAGTGCTTGTTGAGCCCAACTGTGCCTGCGTTCGATATTAATTAAAAAGAATAAATATCGATTTATTTAGATCTATAAAGAATATTAAAAATCTGTTCACTGGACCTGAATAGTCATCGAGACGAACATCGGTCACAAGGTTCGAGAAGGCCTTGAGTTGCTGCAAAAGAGGGGAATTTCAAGGAGGGTTTACGGGGGTGAGCCCACCTTGAAAACGCAAAAGCCCCGCCCGGCGTGATGCCGGGCGGGGCTTTTTTTACGTCGGTTACGCGAGTGCTGTTACAACAGCGGGATCGAGTAGCTGACGATCAGGCGGTTTTCGTCCTGGTCGCGCTGACCAGGGACGTCGTTGCGCCACATGGCGTTTTTCCAGGTGAAGCCCAGGTTCTTCAGCGGACCTTCTGGCACTACGTACGCCAGGGTCAGGTCGCGTTCCCACTCGGAACGGCCGGAACCGTTCTCGCGACCGTTGGTACCAACGGTGTCAATGTTGTCGCCACGCAGGTAAACGATGCCGGCAGTAGCGCCTGGCAGGCCAACCTTGGCGAAGTCATACGAGTAGCGAGCTTGCCAGGTACGTTCGCCGGCACGGGCGAACTTGGCGATCTGGCTGTCGGTAGTGATGTAAGCCGACGAGCCGTCACCCTGGTTCAGCCAAGGGAAGTCGCTGCTGCCATTGCTGACCTGATAACCACCGCCGAAGGTGTGACCGGCAACGGAGTACAGGAACAGGCCGCTGTACAGGTTGTTGTCGACTTTACCGCGACCGGAACGGAAACCCTCATCGTTACCGGAGCTGAAATAAGCCGAGTCGTGACCGTTGGCACCGTCATCGGAGCTGTTGAAGTAACGCAAGTCAGACTTCAACACACCAGGACCGATCGACCAGTTGTGAACCAGGCCCAGGAAGTGTTGCTTGTAGAAGTCTTCCAGGTTGCCGTAGTAGTACTGGGCAGTCAGGTCTTTGGTGATTTTGTAGTCACCGCCACCGTAGATGAACTTGTTGCTGTCACGACCGGCAGCAGTGTGAGCGTTCGCACCAGCAATCGACAACTCTTCGTTGTTGCTGGAGTTACGGCCCTTGGCGTGCTCGATCTGACCGCCGACCAGTGTCAGGTCTTTGATTTCGTTCGAGGTGATCTGGCCGCCCTGGAAGGTTTGCGGCAGCAGACGACCGTCGTTGGTCACGATCACTGGCAGTTTTGGCTGCAGAGTGCCCAATTTCAGTTCGGTCTGGGAGATCTTGGCTTTGGCAGTCAGGCCCAGGCTGGAGAAGTTATCAACCGCTTCGCCGTTGGATTTGCTTGGGAAAACAGTGCCGCCGTAAGAAGTCGAAGTGGCGCCGTTGGTGCCACCGCCCGAGTCCAGACGCACGCCCAGCAGGCCGATAGCATCAATACCGAAGCCAACGGTGCCTTGGGTGTAACCCGAGGTGAAGCGCAGGTCGAAGCCTTGACCCCATTCTTCGTTTTTGCTCTGAACACCGTTAGCCTTGTTGGCAGCAGTGCCAGCAGCGCTGTCACGGTTATCCGTGTTGATGTAGAAGTTACGCAACCCCAAAGTAGCCTTGCTGTCTTCGATGAAACCGGCGGCGCCTGCCTGCTGCGCCAAAACCCCTACGGCCACTGCCAGGGCCAAGGTGGACTTCTTCATGTTTCGCTCCTCTCGTTCTAATTTTTGTGTTCTTTGGTCTCGGGTCTAACGCCCCAGATCCACAGATGCGCGATTAGCGCCAGACCGTGACTGACAAGTCAATCGTAACCATGTGTGTCTACGACCAAGGTCTAACCGCCGTGATTTGGTCCCTGCAGGGTAATGATTTCCTCATAAACCCAAAAAGAATTATTTCATTCTTTTTCATACCATTTGGGAATATAGCTCTCGAGCAATGATCCGAACCGAGACAAAAGGTATCGGCTCATAAGCTAATTCCTAAATGGTATTTATTGGCCTTTTTTTAGATCGATTAGCGTTTGCGTATTCCCCATACGTCAATCACTTTCGAAAAGGCGACGCCATCATGGCCAAACGCGCACTATCTAGTCAATTTGTTACAGTTTGTGTATCGCGTATATTTTCTTTTCCGCCGACGTATTGGGGCGTTCGCAAGGATTTACGCCGCGATGACCGGCGCCAATGATGTGCCAGAGCTGCTGGTCAGCTCGGCATCTCCAGCCCAGGCGAAGGGCGAGACGGCGAAGTTCTTGAAGGAACAAGGAAAGGTCGAGACGGTGCTGCCGGATTATTCGCCGTATGTCAGCGCGAAATTCGTCACTGAATAACACCCCGCCCCCGTAGGAGCGAGGCTTGGGGCATCACAGGGCTTTTTCGAAGATCTTCGAGTTACGCTGATAGTTGTAAAGCGACGCCCGCGCCGACGGCAGGCGTTCGACGCTGCTCGGCACGAAGCCCCGTTCACGGAACCAGTGAGCGGTCCGGGTCGTCAGCACGAACAAGGTTTTCAACCCTTGGGCCCGGGCGCGGGTTTCGATGCGTTCCAGCAGTTCATCACCGCGACCGCCATGGCGGTACTCCGGGTTCACCGCCAGACACGCCAACTCCCCAGCATCCGAATCGGCAATCTGATACAGCGCGGCGCAGGCGATGATCATGCCTTCGCGTTCGACCACGCTGAACTGCTCGATCTCACGCTCCAGCACTTCGCGGGAACGCCGTACCAGAATGCCCTGCTCTTCCAGCGGGCTGATCAAGTCCAGCAAACCGCCGACGTCTTCAATGGCCGCCTCGCGTACAACTTCGAATTGCTCCTGGGCCACCAGCGTACCGCCACCGTCACGGGTGAACAGTTCGGTCAGCAACGCGCCATCTTCGGCGTAACTGACGATGTGACTGCGCGCCACCCCGCCCCGGCACGCTTCAGCGGCCGCGTCCAGCAGCTCGGCCTGATAATTGTTGCCCAGACGCTGCAAATGCGCCGGTACTTGCTGCGGGCGCAATTCGCGGACCAGCCGGCCATTTTCGTCGATCAAGCCCAAATCGGCGCCGAACAGCAGCAGCTTGTCCGCCCCCAGATCGATAGCTGCACGGGTGGCGACATCTTCGCAAGCGAGGTTGAAGATTTCACCGGTCGGCGAGTAACCCAACGGCGACAACAGCACGATGGAGCGCTCGTCCAGCAGGCGATTGATGCCCTTGCGGTCGACCCGGCGCACTTCGCCGGTGTGGTGATAGTCGACACCCTCAAGTACGCCGATCGGCCGTGCGGTGACCAGATTGCCGCTGGCCACCCGCAGGCGCGAACCCTGCATTGGCGATGAGGCCATGTCCATCGACAGCCGGGCTTCGATGGCGATGCGCAGTTGACCGACCGCATCAATCACGCACTCAAGCGTCGCCGCATCGGTGATGCGCATGCCATGGTGGTAATGCGGAGTCAGGCCGCGAGCGGCGAGGCGGGTTTCAATTTGCGGGCGCGAACCGTGAACCAGCACCAGTCGCACACCCAGGCTGTGCAGCAGCACCAGGTCGTGGACGATGTTGCCGAAGTTCGGGTGCTCCACGCCGTCGCCGGGCAGCATGACGACGAAGGTGCAATCGCGGTGGGCGTTGATGTAAGGCGAAGCGTGACGAAGCCAATTGACGTATTCGGGCATGAACCTGGGCCTGTAATAAATAGCAGCCGAAAAAAGGGTAAAGCAGTAAACGCACAGCGGGCTGATGGTTATCGTCGGAACAGGCTTGGCGACACGCGCGCTCTCCTCATGAATACGGGTTGGGACACTGGCAATTTATACGTTTAGTCAGCCAAAACACAGAACCTGTGGGAGCGGGCTTGCTCGCGAAGGCGGCGTATCAGACACATTAATATCAACTGACACTCCCTATTCGCGAGCAAGCCCGCTCCCACATGGGTTGCGCTCAACTGACCGGCATCGCCGTTTTGGCCGGTGTCAGGCAGTAATGTTCAATCAGTTGACGTAATAGATGCACGGTAGGCTGCAAACGTGACATTTCGAGGTATTCCCCCGGTTGGTGTGCGCAGGCGATGTCGCCCGGTCCCAATACCAGTGTTTCACAACCAAGACGCTGAAGATAAGGCGCTTCTGTGCCGAACGCCACTGCTTCGGCGCGATGACCGGTGAGCTTTTCAGCGACCCTCACCAATTCCGAGTCCTCGGCCTGCTCGAAGGGGGGCACTTCGGGGAACAACGGCGCGTAATCGATCTTCACTTGATGCCGTTCGGCAATCGGATTGAGCTTCTGCAGAATCGCCGCGCGCAGCGCTTTGGGGTCCATGCCTGGCAAAGGCCTCAGGTCGAATTCCAGCGAACACTGGCCGCAGATGCGATTAGGGTTGTCCCCACCGTGGATACAACCGAAATTCAGGGTCGGCTGCGGCACGCTGAACTGTGGGTTACGAAACTCGCGCTGCCACGCCAGGCGCAGGCCGCGCAGTTCGCCCATGGCGTCGTGCATGGCTTCGAGGGCGCTGTGGCCCAGGCGCGGGTCCGAGGAATGGCCGCTCTGGCCGAGGATGTCGATGCGTTCCATCATGATGCCTTTGTGCATCCTGATCGGCTTCAGCCCGGTCGGCTCGCCGATCACCGCGGCCCGGCCCAGCGGACGTCCAGCTTCGGCCAGAGCGCGAGCGCCAGACATCGAGCTTTCTTCATCGCAGGTGGCGAGGATCAGCAAGGGTTGCTTGAACGGTTGGTCGAGCAAGGGTTTGACGGCTTCGATGGCCAGGGCGAAAAAGCCCTTCATGTCGCAACTGCCCAAGCCGACCCAACGACCGTCCACTTCCGTCAGTTTCAGCGGGTCGGTCTGCCACAACGCCTCGTCGTAGGGCACCGTATCGCTGTGACCGGCCAGCACCAGCCCGCCGGGGCCCGAGCCAAAACTGGCCAGCAGATTGAATTTGCCGGGGCTGACCTGCTGGATATCGCAGGCAAAACCCAAGTCCCCGAGCCAAGTCGCCAGCAAGTCGATGACCGGCCGATTGGTTTGATCCAGGCTGGGCTGGGTACAGCTGACAGACGGCGCGGCGATCAGCGCAGCGAACTGATCTTTCATGGACGGCAAAGGCATCGCTGACTCCCAACTCCCGAATTGAAGTCCATCATAGAACCATCCGGCGACAGGAATAAACCGTCGCGGCGCGTAGGGTGTCAACAGACCCTATCTCGAATGAGTCCTGTACACTGCACGACCTTGGCAGCCACACATTCCCCCGGCTGCGCTCCCGATCCTGGATTTTCCGGCCATGCAGAAAGAAACCGAAATCAAACTCCGCGTCAGCCGCGAAACCCTCGCCGCCCTGCGCGAGCACCCGTTACTGAAAAAACGCAACAAAAGTGGCTGGGAACGCCGTGAGTTGATGAACCAGTACTTCGACACGCCTGAGCGCGACCTGGCCCGCGCCAAGGTTGCCCTGCGCCTGCGCCGCGATGGCGACGAAGTGATTCAGACCCTCAAGACCCGTGGCCAGAGCGTCGCCGGTTTGTCCGAGCGTCACGAGTACGACTGGCCTCTGGCCAAAGCCAAGCTCGACGTGAAGAAGCTCGAAGGTGAATGCTGGCCCGAAGAGCTGGCCGAGCTGGACAAGAAAACCCTGAAAGCCATCTTCACCACCGATTTCGTTCGCGAACGCGCAGAAATCGCCTGGGGCCGTGGCAAGACCAAAGTGGTTATCGAAGCAGCGCTGGACCTGGGCCACGTGGTGGTCGGCAAGCAGAAAGAAGAAATCTGCGAGCTGGAACTGGAGCTGCGCGAAGGCGAACCGGCCGCGCTGCTGGAACTGGCCGCCGAACTGGCTGCGACACTGGCGCTGATGCCGTGTGACATCAGCAAGGCCGAACGCGGTTATCGCTTGTTCGACGCCAACAGCTACTCGCTGAGCTTGCCGGCACCGCAGATCACTGCCGAAATGCCGCTGGACGATGCATTCGCCGCGTTGAGCTGGCATTTGCTGAGCAGCAGCCAGCGTCTGGCCGAGCAATATCGCTTCAATGGCCACTGGCGCCTGTTGCAGGACTGGGTCGAGAACCTCGCTGAAATGCGCGCGTTGATCAGCAGCCTCGGTCAGGCCGCACCGCGTCAGTCGACGCACGATCTGCGGGTCGCGCTGGATGCCCTGCTGGAAGACTGGCGCCCGCTGGTACAGGCCGGCCTGGACGACGAAGACGTACGTAAAGCTGCGCCGGAGCAGTTCCTCGAAGAACTGGAAGACCCACGTTGGGGCCTGTTCTCACTGAACACTTCGCGCTGGCTGCTGGCCCGCACCTGGGCCGCCGATCGCAACGTCCGCGGTAATCGCCAGGGCGCTGCACAACTGGGCAGCTGGCTGCCGCGCATGCTGGGCGAAGAAGCCAACTCGCTGCAATTGCAACGTTACCAGCAACAGCCGGAAGACCTGGCCGAGCAACTGCCGCGTATCGAGCGCATCCAGGCCTGGCTGCACCATGCCCGCGGCGTACTGGAGATCCCGGAAATGGATCGCCTGTACGGTGAGCTGAACAAACTGACGCAACTGGCCAACGAGCCGATCACCGATGAATCGCTGGATGCGCGCAAGCAGCAGGCGATCGCGGTGTATCAGAATCGAGCCTGGAAGACTTTGCTGCGTCTGTAAGACTGCCATCGCGGGCAAGCCCGCTCCCACAAGGTTATCTGTCGCTCACATATTCGTGGACGCTAAAGATCAAATGTGGGAGCGAGCCTGCTCGCGATGAGGCCAGCACATTCACCGCAAAAACTTCAGACCGGCAAACTCGTCGTGGACTTGATTTCCGATAACGCCACGATCGAGTTGACCTCCTGAATCCCCGGCACCATCGACAGCTTCTCGAAGAAGAAGCGCTCATAAGCCTCGATGTCCGCCGTGACGATCCGCAGCAAGAAATCCACCGACCCCATCAGCACATAACATTCCAGCACTTCGGGAAAACCGCGAATCGCCTCGGTGAACTCGGTGAAGTTCGAACGTCCGTGGGCGTTGAGTTTGATCTCGGCGAAGATCTGCGTGTTAAGGCCGATTTTCTTGCGGTCAAGCAACGTCACTTGAGCACGAATGATCCCCTCCTCCTTCATCCGCTGAATCCGCCGCCAGCACGGCGACTGCGAGAGCCCCACCTGTTCGGCGATCTGCGCGCTGGAGAGCGAAGCGTCCTCTTGCAGCAACGCGAGAATCTTGCGGTCGTAGCCATCCAGCTCGCTGTGCATAGAAAAACCTATAGTGGGTACTAAATCGAATTGATCGATTCGATAAATGGTCAATAAGCCCAATCATAGATAAGAAATGCCCGGCACCGAATGTAAAAATTCCTCCAGTGATTTTGGAGCCCGACCATGCCGCATTTAGAAGCCGTGAACACCCCGCCCGCCCGCGCCGATGTCTGGAACGTCAGCAACGCCCACTGCCGCGTTCACTATCAATTACTGGCCGAGGCCGAGCCGGATCTGCTGTGTCGGGCGCTCAACTTGTTCGCCTTGCAGTTTCTGACGCCGCAGCAGGTCAACGTGCAGCGTATGGACGATCTGCTGTCGGTCGATATCGTCATGGACGGCCTGAGCTGGCACCGTGCTCAAGTGATCGCGGAAAAATTACGTAACCTGATCAGCGTCTGCTCGGTGAACCTGCAAGCGGCTGATTCTGCGTGGGAAGAGCCGGCTCAGGCGGCAGGCTGAAAAGAAACGTCACGCCTTGGTCGGGTAGTGGCCCAACGGTCTGCGGGTGCACGACTATCCTTTGCGAACGGTTGTTCAAAAGGAGCCCGCATGTCCGTTCAACTCGCCACTCAGGACCGCTGGCTGGACCTCAATGATTTGCTGCGTGAATTGGTCGCCCAAGGCTTTATCAGCCAGGATTCGGCCGAGCACGCGCTCAACGCCCGCCGCCGTCACGCCATAAATGGTCAACAGCACCCGCTGGAATTCATCGCCAGCCAACACCTGGACGACCTCAGCCGTCCCGGCAAACACCTCGATCTGGAAAGCCTGACACTCTGGCTGTCTCAGCAGGCCGGTCAGCCTTACTTGCGCATCGACCCGCTGAAAATCAACGTCGCGGCCATCACGCCGTTGATGTCCTATGCCTTCGCCCAACGCCACAAGATTCTGGCGGTGTCCATCGACCGCGATGCCGTCACCGTGGCCAGCGCCCAGCCCTTCGTCAGCAGCTGGGAAGCCGACCTGACCCACGTGCTGAAGGTACCGATCAAGCGCGTAGTGGCCAACCCGGTGGACATCCAGCGCTTCAGCGTGGAGTTTTTCCGCCTGGCCAAATCGGTCACCGGCGCCACCAACGCTGATCAACAAACAAGCACCCTGGGCAACTTCGAACAGTTGCTCAACCTCGGCGCCAGCGACCAGGAGCCGGACGCCAACGATGCACACATCGTCAACATCGTCGACTGGCTGTTCCAGTACGCGTTCCAGCAACGGGCCAGCGATATCCACATCGAACCCCGGCGCGAGCAAGGCACGGTGCGCTTTCGCATCGACGGCGTGCTGCACAACGTCTATCAATTCCCGCCGCAGGTGACAATGGCCATCGTCAGCCGCCTGAAAAGCCTGGGGCGGATGAACGTCGCAGAGAAGCGCAAACCCCAGGACGGCCGGGTCAAAACCAAAACCCCGGATGGCGGCGAAGTCGAGTTGCGGCTGTCGACATTACCGACCGCGTTCGGCGAAAAAATGGTCATGCGGATCTTCGACCCGGAAGTGCTGCTCAAGGACTTCGATCAGCTGGGTTTTTCCGCCGATGACCTGCGTCGCTGGCAAGACATGACCCGCCAGCCCAATGGCATCATTCTGGTGACCGGGCCGACGGGTTCAGGCAAGACCACCACGCTGTACACCACCCTGAAGAAACTGGCGACGCCGGAGGTCAACCTCTGCACCATTGAAGACCCGATCGAAATGGTCGAGCCAGCGTTCAATCAGATGCAGGTCCAGCACAACATTGACCTGACCTTTGCCGCCGGCGTGCGCGCACTCATGCGGCAAGACCCGGACATCATCATGATTGGCGAGATCCGCGACCTCGAAACCGCCGAGATGGCGATTCAGGCCGCACTCACTGGCCACTTGGTGCTGTCGACGTTGCACACCAACGACGCCCCGAGCGCCATCAGCCGCCTGCTGGAGCTCGGCGTGCCGCATTACCTGATCAAGGCCACGGTGCTCGGGGTCATGGCCCAGCGTCTGGTCCGGACCCTCTGCCCCCATTGCAAGGCGCCATTAACTTTGGGCGAGGACGACTGGCAAACCCTGACCCGGCCTTGGCAAGCGCCACTGCCAGGTAACGCACAACGCGCCATCGGTTGTCTGGAATGCCGCGAAACCGGCTATCGCGGCCGCGCCGGCGTGTACGAAATCATGCAACTGACTGATGGCATCAAAGCGCTGATCAACCCTGATACCGATTTGCTCGCGGTGCGGCGTCAGGCCTTCAAGGAAGGCATGCGCAGTTTGCGCTTGTCGGGGGCGCAAAAAGTGGCGGCGGGTTTGACGACGGTCGAAGAGGTGTTGCGAGTGACGCCGCAGAGTGAGCAGAAGTAGGCCTGATGTCGGTAGGAGCTGCCGCAGGCTGCGATCCTTTGATCTTGTTTTTAAAAGCAAAAATCAGAAGATCGCAGCCTGCGGCAGCTCCTGCGGCGAGCCGACTAACGTCACGGAACTCGATTGGGTTATTGGCAATCAAAGCCCGCAGTTAAAACCCAGTGGAGTCACCTTTTATGCGTCTCAAACTTGCTGTCGCTACTTTCGCCGTGTTGTCCCTTCAAGTCGGTTCGGCGATGGCTGATGACAGCTTTTTGCGTAACGTCCTTACTTCCGGTGCCACCACCGGCACCTCCTACCTGACCTCCAGGGATCACAAGCTGGTCGTCGCCGCCCAGGACGACGCCGGCAGCTTTGTCGCCAGTGACGGCGCCATTCGCGGCCCCTATCTGGAAGCTGCGATACAGAAAGTCCGCGCCGACAACCCTGGCCTGCAAGCCACGGACATGGAACTGGCGAACGCCATCCTGGCGAAGAATGCCATCGCCTCGAAATAAGGTTCGTTGCTGAACAAAAAATGCCGCTCTGGATGAGCGGCATTTTTTTGCCCGAGACAAAACCCTGTCAATGATCGCTCCCACGCTCCGCGTGGTAGCGCCGCCATGGACGCTCTGCGTCCGCTCTTGGGACGCAGAGCGTCCCGGGATGCATTCCCACGCAGAGCATGGGAACGATCATTTAGTGTTCCGTTACTTCAGCGGTATTCATCCACCGGCACACACGCGCAAAACAGATTGCGGTCACCGTAGACATTGTCCACCCGGTTCACCACCGGCCAATATTTATGGGCCTTGGTGTGAGCATCCGGCGTCACCGCCCGCTCGATGCTGTACGGGCGCTCCCAAACCCCGGTGATGTCGGCCAAGGTATGTGGCGAACGCTTCAGAGGGTTGTCCTCTGCCGGCCAGTTGCCGTTCTGCACCTCGGTGATTTCCGCGCGGATACTCAGCATCGCGCCGATAAAACGGTCCAGCTCCGCCTTCGATTCACTCTCGGTCGGTTCGACCATCAACGTCCCCGGCACCGGGAATGACATGGTCGGCGCATGGAAGCCATAGTCCATCAGGCGCTTGGCAACGTCCTCTTCACTGATCCCGGTCTGCGCCTTGAGCGGCCGCAAGTCGAGGATGCATTCGTGGGCCACTCGCTCGTTGCGCCCGGTGTAGAGCACTGGAAATGCGCCGGCCAAATGCTGCGCCAGGTAATTCGCGGCGAGAATCGCCACCTCGCTCGCATCCGCCAACTGCGGCCCCATCATGGCGATGTACATCCAGCTGATGGGCAAAATGCTCGCACTGCCCCAGGGCGCCGCGCTCACCGCGCCGTTCTCCGGCAGCGGGCCGTCGATGGGCACTACCGGGTGATTGGCGACGAACGGCGCCAGGTGCGCGCGAACGCCAATCGGGCCCATCCCCGGCCCGCCACCGCCGTGGGGAATGCAGAAGGTTTTGTGCAGGTTCATGTGCGACACGTCGGCACCGATGTCTGCCGGCCGTGCCAATCCAACCTGCGCGTTGAGGTTGGCGCCATCCATGTACACCTGACCGCCATGGCTGTGGATAACTTCACAGATCTCGCTGATGCCTTCCTCGTAAACCCCGTGGGTCGAAGGATAAGTCGCCATCAGGCAGGCGAGTTTATCCCCCGCCGCCGTGGCCTTTTCCTTCAAATCATCCAGATCGACATTACCCGCCTCATCGCACTCGACGATCACTACGCGCATACCGGCCATCTGCGCCGAAGCCGGGTTGGTGCCGTGGGCCGATGACGGGATCAGGCAGATATCCCGCGCGCCCTGATGGCGGCTCTCGTGATATTTGCGAATCGCCAGTAACCCGGCGTACTCGCCCTGAGCGCCCGAGTTGGGTTGCATGCAGATAGCATCGAAACCGGTGATCGCGCAGAGCCAGCGCTCCAGCTCCTCGATCATCGAGGAATAACCCACCACCTGCTCTTTCGGCACAAACGGATGCAGGTTGGCGAACTGCGGCCAGGTGATGGGGAGCATCTCGCTGGTAGCGTTGAGCTTCATGGTGCAAGAGCCCAGCGGAATCATCGATTGGTTAAGCGCCAGGTCTTTGTTTTCCAGCTGCTTGAGGTAACGCAGCATTTCGGTTTCGCTGTGATGAGCGTTGAACACCGGATGACGCAGATAAGGTGTACTGCGCTGCAACCCGGCAGGAATGCCGGATACCAGCGTTTCAGCATCCAGGTCGTCGACGTTGAGCCCATGATCGGCACCGAGAAACACATCGAACAGCTTCGCCACGGTGGTTTCGTCACAGGTTTCGTCGAGGCTCAGGCCCAGCTGCCCACGGCCGAGAATGCGCAAATTGATCTGCGCCGCCTGGGCACTTTCGATGATTGCCGTCTGAGTGCCCCCCACCTCCAGGGTCAGGGTGTCGAAGAAATGCTGGTTGAGACGGGTGATCCCGTGACGCTCCAGGCCAGCGGCGAGGATGCAGGTCAGCCGATGGACGCGCTGGGCAATCCGTTTTAGCCCTTCCGGGCCATGGTAGACCGCGTAGAAACTGGCGATATTGGCCAGCAGCACCTGAGCGGTGCAGATGTTGGAGTTGGCCTTCTCCCGGCGGATATGTTGCTCGCGGGTTTGCAGGGCCATGCGCAGGGCAACGTTTCCGCGCGCATCTTTCGACACGCCAATGATCCGCCCGGGAATCGCCCGTTTGTATTCGTCGCGACTGGCAAAAAACGCCGCGTGGGGACCGCCGTAACCCATGGGTACGCCGAATCGCTGGGACGAACCGAACACCACGTCGGCGCCCAGCTCCCCCGGCGGGGTCAGCAACAGCAGGCTCAGCAGATCGGTCGCCACGCAAGCCAAAGCTTGTTGGGCATGCAAATGATCGATCAATGGGCGCAGATCGCGCACTTCACCGTGGGTGTCGGGATATTGCAGCAGCGCGCCGAACACCTGGTGCTTTTTCAAGTTATCCACAGCGTCGATGATCAACTCGAAACCGAACCCTTCGGCTCGGGTCCGCACGACGGAAATGGTCTGCGGGTGGCAATTCTCATCGACAAAAAACAGGTTACTTCTGGATTTGGCCACGCGCTTGGCCAGTGCCATGGCCTCGGCTGCCGCCGTGGCCTCATCCAGCAGCGAGGCGTTGGCCAGTTCCAGGCCGGTCAGGTCGATGGTCAGCTGCTGGAAATTCAGCAACGCTTCGAGCCGGCCTTGAGCGATCTCCGGTTGATAGGGGGTATAGGCGGTGTACCAACCGGGATTTTCCAGCACGTTGCGCAGGATGACGGCCGGCGTGAGAGTGCCGTGGTATCCCATGCCGATCAGGCTGGTCCATACCTGGTTCTGCTCGGCGTAGCCCCGCAGCTTGGCCAGCGCGGCTTCTTCGTCGAGGGCCGGCGGCAAGTCCAGCGGCCGGTTGAGGCGGATTCCCGGCGGAACCGTCTGCTCGATCAGTTCGACCCGGCTGCCAAGACCGAGGCTGTCGAGCATCGCCTGCTGCTCGGCGGCATCGGGGCCCAGATGGCGGCGCAGGAAGGTATTGGGGTCGCGTAACTGGCTCAAGGACGGCAACTGGGACATGACGGGCTCTCTCTTGACTGGCGCTCGGCGTCGATGCAATGCGGTCAAACCAGCATAGCAGTCGCTGCCAGCAGCGAACCTGTGGGAAAGGTTGACACATACCCTGTGGGAGCGGGCTTGTTCGCGAAAACGGTGGGTCAGTCGACATATAGGTTGAATGATTAATCGCTTTCGCGAGCAAGCTCGCTTCCACATTTAATCTCCAGCGCATCAAGTTAGCAGAGACAAAAAAGCCCCGAAAAGTCGGGGCTTTGAGGTAACGCTGAAGGCTTATTCGCCGATGGCGGCCTTGTAGGCAACTGCATCGAGCAGCAGATTGTCCAGTTCGGTGGTATCGCTTGGCTCGAGTTTGAAGAACCAGCTGTCATAAGGCGCGCTGTTGACCAGTTCCGGGTTGTTGGCCAACTCTTCGTTGACGGCAATGACTGTGCCGGAAACTGGCGAGTAGATATCCGACGCGGCCTTGACCGACTCGACGACACCCGCAGCCTCACCGGCAGCGAACACTTTGCCGATTTCCGGCAGCTCGACGAACACTACGTCACCCAAGGCTTCCTGAGCATGGTCTGAAATACCCACTTTCACGCCGCCATCATGGTCTAGACGGGCCCATTCGTGACTTTCGGCAAAACGCAGGTCGACAGGGATTTCGCTCATGTTCTGTGTCCTCAAGAAAAATGTCAGCGGTCATTGCCCGCCAAAAAAAGTTAGATCAAGGTTTTGCCGTGGCGTACGAAGGTCGGTTTGACCACTCGAACCGGGTACCACTTGCCACGGATTTCCACTTCAGCGCGGTCGGCGGTGGCCACCGGTACGCGCGCCAGTGCAATCGACTTGCTAAGCGTAGGAGAGAAACTACCACTGGTGATCTCCCCTTCGCCAACATCGGCGATACGAACCACCTGATGCGCGCGCAAAACCCCACGTTCTTCCAGGACCAGACCCACCAGTTTGTGCTGTACGCCATTGGCCTGTTCGGCTTCCAGGGCAGTGCGGCCAATGAACTGGCGCGTGGCCGGTTCCCAGGCAATGCTCCAGGCCATGTTGGAGGCCAAAGGCGAAACTTCTTGATGGATGTCCTGCCCGTAGAGGTTCATGCCGGCTTCGACACGCAAGGTATCGCGCGCGCCGAGGCCGATCGGGGAAATACCCGCGCCCACCAGATCGTTGAAAAAGCCCGGTGCCTGATCCGCCGGCAGCACGATTTCCAGACCATCCTCACCGGTGTAACCGGTGCGCGCGATGAACCAGTCACCGTCGGTCTGACCTTCGAAATATTTGAGCTGCTGAATCAGCGTGCCGCGGGACTGAGTCACCAGTTCGGCAATCTTGTGCCGGGCGTGAGGCCCTTGAATGGCCAGCATCGCCAACTCGGAACGCTCGTTGAGCCGCACATCGAAGTCACCGAGATGAGCCTGCATCCAGGCCAGATCCTGATTGCGGGTGGAGGCATTCACCACCAGGCGATAACCGTCCTCGAGACGATAGACGATCATGTCGTCGACGATGCCGCCGTGCTCGTTGAGCATGGCGCTGTACAAGGCACGGCCGGGGCTGTGCAGACGCTCGACGTCATTGGCCAGTAAATACTGAAGCCAGGCCTTGGCCTGGGGGCCGTCAACATCGATCACGGTCATGTGGGATACATCGAAAACCCCGCAATCGCGGCGCACCTGATGGTGTTCCTCGACCTGCGAGCCGTAATGCAGAGGCATATCCCAACCGCCAAAATCGACCATCTTCGCGCCAAGGGCGAGATGAAGGTCGTACAGAGGCGTACGCTGTCCCATGGGTTTCTCCTTCCGGGCGTGGCGAAGGTGCGGGCAGGCGCTGCACGAGATGAAATGCCTTGAAATAAAAGGCTTTCAGCCGATTTCAGCAACCCGATCCGAGGACGGACCGCACCGAATGCCGCGCATTGTAGCCGCAAGGTGTAGGACTGACACCTACGCGTTTCGGTGCGCCGAACGTCGGATCAATCCGATGACCGGTAACAGCCCGACCAACACCAGGGTCAATGCCGGCAACGAGGCTCTCGCCCACTCGCCCTCGCTGGTCATTTCAAAGATCCGCACCGCCAGCGTGTCCCAGCCAAACGGGCGCATTAGCAGGGTTGCGGGCATTTCCTTGAGCACGTCGACGAACACCAGCAACGCCGCGCTCAACGTGCCCGGCAGCAGCAGCGGCAGATACACTTTGAAAAACAGTCGTGGCCCACTGACGCCAAGGCTACGTGCTGCTTCGGGCAAAGAGGGCCGTATTCGCGCCAGGCTGCTTTCCAGCGGTCCATAGGCCACCGCGATAAAACGCACCAGATAGGCCAGCAACAACGCCGACAGACTGCCCAGCAGCAACGGTTTGCCCGCGCCGCCAAACCAGCCTGACAGCGGGATCACCAGTTCGCGATCCAGGTAACTGAACGCCAGCATGATCGACACCGCCAGCACCGAGCCTGGCAAGGCGTAGCCAAGGTTGGCCAGACTGATGCCGGAGCGGATCGCCCGGGTCGGCGCCAATCGACGGGCAAAGGCCAGCACCAGAGCGACACTGACGGTGATCAATGCTGCCATGCCGCCCAGGTACAGGGTATGGATGATCAATCCGGCATAACGCTCATCCAGATCGAAGCGCCCACGTTGCCAGAACCACACCACCAGTTGCAGCACTGGAATGACGAAGGCGCAGGCAAATACCAGGCCGCACCAGCTCATGGCCGCCAGCGCCTTGAACCCGCGCAGGTGATACAACGCCTTGACCCGTGGCCGTTCGTTGCTCGCCCGATTGGCCCCGCGGGCACGGCGCTCGCCATACAGCACGACCATCACCACCAATAGCAACAGGCTGGCCAGTTGCGCAGCCGTGGAAAGACTGAAAAAGCCGTACCAGGTTTTGTAGATAGCGGTGGTGAACGTATCGAAGTTGAACACCGACACGGCACCGAAATCCGCCAGGGTTTCCATCAGCGCCAACGCCACGCCCGCGCCAATGGCCGGACGTGCCATCGGCAATGCCACTCGCCAGAACGCCTGCCACGGGGATTGCCCAAGGACTCGCGCTGCTTCCATCAAGCCTTTGCCCTGAGCCAGGAATGCGCTACGTGCCAAGAGGTAAACGTACGGATAAAAAACCAGCACCAGTACCAGAATCACACCGCCGGTGGAGCGCACTCGCGGCAGCCTCAGGCCACTGCCGAACCATTCGCGCAGCAAGGTTTGCACGGGGCCGGCAAAATCCAGCAGGCCGACAAAGACGAATGCCAGCACGTAAGCAGGAATCGCAAAGGGCAGCATCAGCGCCCAGTCCAGCCAGCGCCGCCCGGGGAATTCGCAGAGGCTGGTGAGCCAGGCCAGGCTGACGCCCAGCAGCGTTACGCCGAAACCGACGCCGAGGACCAGCGTGAGGGTATTGCCCAGCAACCGCGGCATCTGGGTGTCCCACAGGTGGGACCAGATCTGCTGATCGATGGTTTGCCAGGAAAGAAGCAGGACGCTCAGGGGCAGCAGGACCAGCGCAGCAATGGCGAAGACCAGAGGATACCAGCGGCGTTGGGCAGGGTGGGCCAAGGAAAGCTCTCGTTTAAATGATTGTGCCCACGCTCTGCGTGGGCACACATCTTGTGACGCTCTGCGTCACGCTTCGACGCGGAGCGTCGGTGGATGCATTCCCACGCAGAGCGTGGGAACGATCAGGCCGGCCGGGACGTCGCCGACTTCATTCTGTGGCGCAGTATATCGACAGACTCAGTTCCAGCCAGCCCGATCCATCATCCGGATCGCTTCAGCCTGACGCTTGCCCGCGATTTCCACCGGCAAGGTGTCGGCCACGAACTTGCCCCAGCTCGCGACTTCAGCTGAAGGTTGAACGGCAGGGTTGGCCGGGAATTCCTGGTTCACGTCAGCGAAAATCTTCTGTGCTTCAGGCGTGGTCATCCACTCCACCAACGCCTTGGCAGCTTGCGGGTGTGGCGCGTGTTTGGTCAGGCCGATGCCCGACAGGTTGACGTGCACGCCACGGTCGCCCTGATTCGGCCAGAACAGCTTCACCGGCAGGTTCGGCTTCTGTTGGTGCAGACGGCCATAGTAGTAAGTGTTGACGATGCCGACATCGCACTGGCCGGCGTTGATCGCCTCCAGCACGGCAACGTCGTCGGAGAACACGTCGGTGGACAGGTTGTTGACCCAGCCCTTGAGGATTTTCTCGGTTTTCTCGGCACCATGGACTTCGATCATGGTGGCGGTCAGGGACTGGTTGTAGACCTTCTTCGCCGTGCGCAGGCACAGCCGGCCTTCCCACTGCTTGTCGGCCAGCGCCTCGTAGGTGGTCAGTTCACCGGGTTTTACCCGGTCGGTGGAATAGGCGATGGTCCGTGCCCGCAGGCTGAGGCCGGTCCAGGCATGGGAGGACGCGCGGTATTGCAGTGGAATGTTGGCGTCGATCACCTTGGACGTGAACGGCTGGAGGATGCCCATCTGCTCGGCCTGCCAGAGGTTGCCGGCATCGACGGTCAGCAGCAGGTCGGCAGTGGCGTTTTCGCCCTCGGCCTTGATCCGCTGCATCAGCGGCGCTTCCTTGTCGGTGATGAACTTCACCTGCACGCCGGTTTTCTGGGTGTAGGCATCGAAGACTGGCTTGATCAGCTCATCGATACGCGAGGAGTAAACCACCACCTCGTCGGCGGCCTGGGCGGCGGTGCTGCCAATCAGGGTCAGGGCCAGTGCGGTCAGTAGACGCTTGGGTGCCAACATGGAAGCGGTCTCTCGAATGGGGAAGTGAGAGCGAATGATAAGGACTCACATTTCGCATCTCAATCGGACAGTGAGTGGAGGCGTTACCGGATGTTGCAATCAAGCCTTGGCAAGTGCCGGCAGATCCCCAATCAACCCAAGCGCCTCACGCACGAACAACGCCTTGGCCTCAGGCATCTGGTCGACCATCTTCAACCCGGTATTACGCAACCAGCGCACCGGCAACGGATCGGCCTGGAACAAGCGCTCGAACCCTTCCATCGCCGCCATCAATGCCAAGTTGTGGGGCATGCGCCGACGCTCATAGCGACTGAGCACTTTCACGTCCGCCAGCCGCTCGCCACGCGTGGCCGCTTGCAGCAGCACTTCGGCCAGCACCGCGGCATCGAGGAAACCAAGGTTCACGCCCTGCCCGGCCAGCGGATGGATGGTGTGGGCCGCGTCGCCGATCAGCGCCAGACCTTCAGCCACGTAACGTTTTGCATGACGCTGACGCAGTGGCACACACAAACGCGGGTCGGCGCGGAGCACCGTGCCGAGGCAGCCTTCGAAGGCCCGCTCCAGCTCTTTACAGAAGCCTTCGTCATCCAGCGCCATCAAGCGCTCGGCTTCGCTCGGCGTGGTCGACCAGACGATCGAGCACCAATCCTGTTGACCGTCCCGCTCCAGCGGCAGAAACGCCAGCGGACCGTTGTCAGTGAATCGTTGCCACGCAGTCATTCGATGGGGTTTTGAGCTTTGCACGCTGGTAACGATCGCGTGGTGCATGTAATCCCATTCGCGAGTCGCAACACCGGTCAGGCGCCGAACGGCCGAGTTGGCGCCATCCGCCGCGATCACCAAAGGTGCCCGCAAGGTGCGGCCATCGGCCAGGGTCAGCAGCCAGTCGTCACCGGAGCGGCGCATCTGTTCCAGACGCGCATTGGCCAGCATCCCGAGATCGCAGTCGTGCAGTCGGTCGAGCAAGGCGTCCTGAACCACGCGGTTCTCGACGATATGCCCGAGCACTTCGGCATGCACGCTGGTCGCCGAGAAATGGATCTGCCCGGTGCCGCTGCCATCCCAGACATGCATGTCCGTATAGGGGCTGCTGCGCCGGCTGACGATGCCATCCCAAACGCCCAGACGTTCGAGTATTCGCTGGCTGGCCGCCGACAAAGCGCTCACCCGCGGTTCGAACGGAGCCTGCCCATCGAAGGGTTTGACGCTCAGGGGACTACCGTCCAGCAGCAGGACTTCGAGCCCACTGTTTTGTAACGCCAGCGCCAGGGCACTGCCGACCATTCCGGCCCCGACAATCAGCAGATCTGCGCGCATTTCCATGCTTTAAGCCTGTCTCGCTTGCGGCTTGAGCCGCTCATAAAGTTTTTTTCCGACGCGCGTCACCCAAGTGCTCGCGCCGTCGTGAATATCGACTTGCAGGTTCACCCTGCCCGGCTTTCGCTTAGTCATCGGGACGCGTACCCAGGCCCATGGCCTGCCGGGCGAACCAGCGTTTGGCCGGCGGCAACAGATCGAGGCCGAGCAGGCCGATGTTGCGACCCAGGGAAACCAGCGGCTGCGTGCTGCCGAACAAGCGGGTGACCTGATCGGAGAAGCCCACGGTCAGGCTCTGGTCCAGACGCTGACGCTCGCGATAGGCCTGCAAGGTGGCGAAATCGCCGGGCGATGTCTCGCTGCCCAACAAACTGTCGGCCAGCGCCTGGGCGTCACGCAACGACAGGTTGAACCCTTGCCCGGCAATCGGATGCAGGCTGTGGGCGGCGTTGCCGAGGATCGCCAGATGCGGGCGGACTTGTTCCTCGGCTTCGATCAGCGACAACGGATACAAATGCCGTGCGCCGACCTGCTTCAGCGTGCCGAGGCGATAACCGAAGATGCCCTGCAGCTCAGTGAGAAAGCTGCGGTCATCAAGGGCTGCCAGCCGTTGCGCATCCATACCCAAACGGGTCCAGACCAGCGCGCAACGATTGTCCGGCAACGGCAGCAAGGCCATCGGCCCATCGTCGGTGAAACGTTCGAAGGCCATGCCGTTGTGCGCTTCGCTGGGGGTGATGTTGGCGATCAGCGCGCTCTGGTTATACGGGCGCTTCTTGATGCCGATCCCCAGTTGCTCACGCAAGCCGGAACGGCCGCCATCGGCGAGCACCGCAAGGTCGCATTCCACCAGGGTTTCATCGTTGAGCGTCAGGCGATAGCCGTCGGTCAGCGGTTCCATGCCGGTGACCTCCGCCGGGCAACGCCAACTGATCACGTCCTTGTCCAGACTGTGCCAGAGGCATTGGCCGAGCCAGGCGTTTTCCACCACATAACCCAGCGCCGGAACGCCCTCTTCCATCGCCGACAGCCGCGCGGTGGAGAAACGTCCACGGTCGGAGACATGAATCTGCTTGATCGGCTCGGCGCGGCGGGAGATTTCCTGCCACACACCCAACCGTTGATAAATCTGCCGGGCACCAAAGGACAACGCCGAAGAACGGGCGTCATAACTGGGTTGATAGCTGTCGCCGGGGGCAAACGGTTCGATCAGCACGATCTTCCAGCCACGGGCCTTGGCCCCGGCCTGCAACGCCAACGCCAGACTGGCGCCAACCAGGCCACCGCCGATGATTGCCAGATTGACTCGACTCATGCCGCTTGTGTCCGTGCTGCGGCCATCAATGCCTCGATGTCGGCGACCGTTTTCGGCACGCCGTTCGTCAGGATTTCACAACCGGTTTTAGTGACCACCACGTCGTCCTCGATGCGCACGCCAATGCCGCGCCATTTCTTCGCCACGTTCTGGTTGTCCGGCGCAATGTAAATGCCCGGCTCGACCGTCAGCGCCATGCCGACTTCCAGCACGCGCCATTCGCCGCCGACCTTGTACTCGCCAACGTCGTGCACATCCATGCCCAGCCAGTGGCCGGCGCGGTGCATGTAAAACGCTTTATAGGCTTCGCTGGCGATCAACTCGTCGACGTCGCCCTGCAACAGGCCCAACTTCACCAGACCGGTGGTAATCACCCGTACCGTGGCTTCGTGCGCCTGATTCCAGTGTTTGTTCGGCGCAATTTCGGCAAACGCCGCTTCCTGAGAAGCCAGCACCAACTCGTAAATTGCCTTCTGCTCCGGTGAATACTTGCCATTGACCGGCCAGGTGCGGGTGATGTCGCTGGCGTAGCAGTCGATCTCGCAACCGGCGTCGATCAGCACCAGATCACCGTCCTTGAGCACTGCGTCATTCTGCTGGTAATGCAGGATGCAGCTGTTGCGCCCGGCGGCGACGATCGAACCGTAAGCCGGCATCTTCGCCCCGCCCTTGCGAAATTCGTAATCGAGCTCGGCTTCGAGGCTGAACTCATGCAAACCGGCACGGCTGGCCTGCATCGCACGAATATGGGCCTGGGCGGAAATCCGTGCGGCTTCGCGCATTACCTTCACTTCTGCCGCCGATTTATACAGGCGCATGTCGTGAAGCAGATGATCCAGGGCAACGTATTCGTTCGGCGGCTGGGCGCCGAGGTGCGCTTTAGAGCGGATCACGTTGATCCAGTCCATCAGGTGCCGATCGAATTCCGGATTGCTGCCCATGGCCGAGTACACCCGGTCACGGCCTTCGATCAGGCCCGGCAGGATGTCGTCGATGTCGGTGATGGGGAATGCGTCGTCGGCGCCGAAGTCGCGGATCGCGCCTTCCTGGCCGGCGCGCAGGCCGTCCCACAATTCCCGTTCGGCATTACGTTCCCGGCAAAACAGCACGTATTCGCCGTGCTCACGGCCGGGCATCAAGACGATGACGGCTTGAGGCTCGGGGAAACCGCTGAGGTACTGGAAGTCGCTGTCCTGACGGTAGACGTGCTCGACATCACGGTTGCGGATGGCCACCGCGGCGGCAGGCAGGATGGCGATGCTGTTGGGTTCCATCTGCGCCATCAGCGCCTTGCGGCGACGGCTGTATTCCGATTTCGGGATATGAATCATGGGCAGATGGCTTTCCCTGGCACGCGATTAATGCAACGACGGTTTGGCAGCCGCTTCGTCGGTTTTCTTGGTTTCGGTGAACAGCAGCAACGGAGCGACGCGCAGGTACTCCATCACTTCCATGTAGTCGCTTTCGCCGTCGTCGGACTCTTCCAGCGCGTCCTGTACCTGGGCAATGGCGGCGAGATCCTGCAGCACTTCGGTGGCTTCAGTGCTCAAGGCATATTCGCGGCGGGTCAGACCGAAGCCGGTAAGAAAGCCCTGGCACCACTGGCCCAGTGCAGCCGCGCGCTCGGTGAGCGGCGCGTCGTCGGTCGGCAGCAGCAGAACAACGGTCATGTCGTCGCTGGTAAGCTCGCCCTTGACCATCTCTTGCAGGCCGATCAAGGCGTTGCGAACGTTGTCTTGTGGCTCGCCTTCGAGCAGCTCGGCGGCGTCGGCCAACCAGCTGTCGGCTTCGAAGCCGGCACCGGCGCAACTGCGACCGAGCAACAGGCCGTGCAGTTCGGCAGGCGAGACGGGATGGCCGCTGGTGCTCAGCAGGGTGGCGAAGGCTTGGTACGGAGAATTCTGAATGGGCATGGGCAGCTAGGCGCCAGACGGCGCTATGTCTAGAATGAAGGCCTTGTATCCTACATCGACAGACTCGCCAAGACTATTAAAGGCTGTCCCGCCAGCTATCACGCATCAGACACAACCAGTGGACACAATGGAAGACACCGACCTGCAAGCGCTGATGGCCAGACTCGAGCTGCTAATTACTCGAGTCGAGCAACTAAAGAGTCAGAATGGACTCCTATTAGCTCAGGAAAAGAGCTGGCGCGAGGAACGCGCGCATCTCATTGAAAAAAATGAAATCGCCCGGCGTAAGGTCGAATCGATGATTTCGCGCCTCAAGGCCCTGGAGCAAGACTCATGAGTTCAAGCAATAGCGTTACCGTGCAGATCCTCGACAAAGAATACTCGATCATCTGCCCCCAGGAAGAGCGCAGCAACCTGGTGAGCGCTGCCCGTTACCTGGACGGCAAGATGCGCGAAATTCGCAGCAGCGGCAAAGTCATCGGCGCCGACCGCATCGCCGTGATGGCCGCGCTGAACATCACGCACGATCTTCTGCACAAGGAAGATCGCCCGGATGTGCAGGCCAGCGGTTCGACCCGCGAGCAGGTTCGCGACCTGCTGGACCGCGTCGATCTGGTGCTGTCGACCGATCCGGATGTCACCAAGGGCTGAAACGCGAAACCGCTTGGGGTATACTCGCATCACTCCCTGGGGTGCTTGCCAGTTGACGACGTCCCTGAGCCGATTCGCACTACCCTGGAGGTTGCACGTTGGGCTGGTGTGCATGTCCGCTAGACGGAAAGCCTTAAAGCCTACTGCATCTTCCACCTTGAACTTTCGGGTTCAAGGGCTAAGTCGACAGCGGTTCATCCGGGGAGCCTGATTCCAGTCCGATGCCGGTTTAAATACCGGCATCGGCTTTTTTACGGGTACGCTTTGGTACTCGCACTTCTGAAGCCTGAATCCATGACCGAACCTGCGCTGCTGCCCCGCCCGCAACTTCGACGCATGCTGCGCAAGGCCCGCCGCGAACTGACTCCCAGTCAGCAGCGCGAGGCCGCTCGCGGGCTGTATAAGCAATTGATCCAGCACCCGCTGTTCCGCCGCGCAAAACACATCTCCCTGTACCTGCCCAACGACGGTGAAATCGATCCGCGCCTGTTGATGCGTGCCGCGCAACGTCGGGGCAAGGCGACGTATCTGCCGGTGCTCAGTGCCTGGCCGCGAACCAAAATGGTGTTCCAGCGGATTCGCCCCGGCGAAAAGCTCAAACCCAACCGTTTTCGCATCCCCGAACCTCGCCACAACATCGCCCGACAACGCAAGGTCTGGGCGCTGGATCTGGTGTTGTTGCCGCTGGTGGGGTTTGACGATGTCGGCGGACGCCTGGGAATGGGCGGTGGTTTCTACGATCGAAGCCTGGCGTACCTGGCGCGCCGCAAAAACTGGCGCAAGCCGACGCTTCTGGGCCTGGCCCATGAATGTCAGAAGGTTCAACGATTGGCTCAGGCGAGCTGGGATGTGCCGCTGCAGGGAACGGTCACGGACAAGGCATGGTATTTCGCGGACTAGACGCCACTGATTTCAGCGGCGTCGAAAGACAGGTTCAGCGCTTGAAGGCCGACGGCTGTTGCTGCGCGATCTCGACCGGAGCATCGGGTTTGTTGTTCCACAGGCTTTGGGCATAGCCGGTGGTCACGACACCAAGGCCGAATAAAATAACCAAAATCCATAGTAAATCCGGTTTGCGTTTCATCGATTGCCCCCCAAAGGCACATCAACACGATGACAGCAGCGGTTTCCGTTGTAGGTGTAGGCCGTGCAGCAGCGTCAAGCTTAGAAGGCCGGCATTTTGCGACAACGTGAACCGACACGCAAACGCTGGCGTCAACCGACTGTCGGTTTGTCATAAAATTGCCCGACCGCTTGCCCACTCACCTCGCAAGGAGCAAAACCATGGCCTATTGGCTGATGAAATCCGAGCCTGACGAACTCTCGATCAAAGACCTGGAGAAGCTTGGCCGAGCGCGCTGGGACGGGGTTCGCAACTATCAGGCGCGTAACTTTCTGCGGGCAATGGCGGTGGGTGACGAGTTTCTCTTCTATCACTCCAGCTGCCCGGAGCCGGGGATTGCCGGGATCGGCAAGATTGTCGAAGCCGCGTACCCGGACCCGACGGCACTGGAGCCTGAGAGTCATTACTTCGATCCGAAGGCCACTGCCGAGAAAAACGCCTGGAGTGCGATTGATGTTGCTCACGTCGAGACGTTTTCCAGGGTGCTGAAGCTGGATTATCTGAAGCAGCAAACGGCGTTGGCCGAGATGCCACTGGTGCAGAAGGGTTCGCGGCTGTCGGTGATGCCAGTGACAGCCGAGCAGTGGGCGACGGTGATTGCATTAAGGTCTTGAGCCATGCAGTGACTGAAAGAATGCTATCGCGAGTAGGCTCGCTCCCACACTGAATCTGCATACACTGGAGATCCCCTGTGGGAGCGAGCCTGCTCGCGATGAGGCCGCCCAGACAAAAAAAGTCTTACTGAATAATGAGGTTGTTGAACAACAAATCCTCAACCACTGGCTTGCCGGTTTCGTCGTTCATCACTTGCTGAGTCTGCTTCAAGGCTTCCTGACGCAGCTTTTCCTTGGCTTCGACGTTGTTCATGGCTTCAGTGGTCTGCTGCGCAAACAACGCCACCAGCTTGTTACGGATCAATGGCTCATTGGCCTTTACCGCTTTGGTCGCCTCGTCACCGGTCACCCGCAACGCCACATCGGCCTTGTAGACCTTGAGCTTCGGCGTACCGTCCAGCCCATAGTTGCCCACGAATGGCGGGCTCAGGGTAATGTAGTTGACCTTCGGGGCTTCACCTTCTTTGGCTTCTTCGGCCATCGCTGCCACAGGCAGAGACAGGGCCAGCATCAACATGATCCACGCTTTCACAATTCGCTCCTTATCCGGTTTGCGGCCAAGCATAACGACCCGCCGCTCAAGCACAAGCTTATGGCTGACTATCAGGGTCGGGCATGCTCGTTGACCCAATGACTCACACACCTACACTTATCGGCCATCACTCCCAAAGGAATAGCCCTGATGAAAGCCGTGCTGTGCAAAGCCTTCGGCCCTGCCGAATCGCTGGTGCTGGAAGACGTCGCCAGTCCTGTCGCGAAGAAGAATGAAATCCTGCTGGATGTGCATGCGGCTGGGGTGAATTTCCCGGACACGTTGATCATCGAGGGCAAATATCAGTTCAAGCCGCCCTTCCCGTTTTCTCCGGGTGGCGAAGCGGCCGGCGTGGTCAGTGCGGTAGGCGAAAAGGTCAGCCACCTCAAGGTCGGTGACCGGGTCATGGCCCTGACTGGCTGGGGCAGTTTTGCCGAGCAGGTCGCGGTGCCGGGCTACAACGTGCTGCCGATCCCGCCCTCGATGGACTTCAACACCGCCGCCGCATTCAGCATGACCTACGGCACTTCGATGCACGCCCTCAAGCAACGGGGCAACCTGCAACCTGGCGAAACCTTGCTGGTGCTTGGCGCTTCCGGCGGCGTCGGCCTCGCCGCGGTGGAAATCGGTAAAGCCATGGGTGCTCGCGTTATAGCCGCCGCCAGCAGCGCAGAAAAACTCGCGGTAGCCAAGGCTGCCGGCGCCGATGAGTTGATCAACTACAGCGAAACCAGCCTCAAGGACGAAATCAAACGCCTGACCGACGGCCAGGGCGCCGACGTGATCTACGATCCGGTGGGTGGCGACCTGTTCGACCAGGCAATCCGCGCCATTGCCTGGAACGGCCGTCTACTGGTAGTCGGTTTCGCCAGCGGACGAATCCCTGAGCTGCCAGTGAACCTGGCACTGCTCAAAGGCGCAGCGGTGGTCGGCGTGTTCTGGGGCTCCTTTGCCCAGCGCCAACCACAGGACAACGCGGCAAACTTCCAGCAACTGTTCGGCTGGTTTGCCGAAGGCAAGCTGAAGCCGCTGGTGTCTCAGGTTTATCCGCTGAGCAATGCGGCGCAGGCCATCAATGATCTTGGCCAGCGCAAGGCGGTCGGGAAAGTGGTGGTTCAGATTCGCTGATTGTTTACCTGACCTGCTTGAGCCGAACCGGGTCGCAGCCCTGCGACCCGGTTACGCCATCCCCATACCGCCCTGCATTTATACCTGAGCGACATGTTCATAAAAGAACATGCAATCTCCAACATTTCCACTGTTTGGCTGATGCGAACCGGTGCTATTTTCGGTAACGAAACTGTAACATTCGCATCCGCAGTCAAAACAAGAAATCTGGAGCCTTTGAATGTTTGCTTTCTTTCGTCCTGCCGCACATCAGGCTCCATTGCCTGAAGAAAAAATAGACAGCACCTACCGACGCCTTCGCTGGCAGATCTTCGCCGGGATTTTCATTGGGTATGCGGGTTACTACCTGCTGCGCAAGAACTTCACCCTGGCATTTCCGGATCTGATCGCCCAAGGCTATACAAAAGGCCAACTCGGGGTGGCGATGTCGGCGATTGCAATCGCCTACGGTCTTTCCAAGTTTTTGATGGGCATCGTGTCCGACCGCTCCAATCCTCGTTACTTCCTGCCCTTTGGCCTGATTGTGTCCGCCGGGGTGATGTTCGTTTTCGGTTTCGCACCGTGGGCAACGTCCAGCGTGACCATGATGTTCATCCTGTTGTTCATCAACGGCTGGGCGCAAGGCATGGGTTGGCCACCGAGCGGGCGCACCATGGTGCACTGGTGGTCGCAGAAAGAACGCGGCGGCGTGGTTTCGGTATGGAACACCGCGCATAACGTCGGCGGCGGCTTGATCGGCCCGCTGGCGATACTCGGCATGGGCTGGTTCAACGACTGGCACAGCAAGTTCTACGTACCGGCAGCGGTGGCGTTGCTGGTCGCTGTATTTGCCTTCATTGTCATGCGCGATACTCCGCAATCGACGGGCTTGCCGCCTATCGAGAAGTACAAGAACGACTACCCGGAAGGCTACGACGCCAGCCACGAAGAAGAATTCAGCGCCAAGGACATCTTCGTCAAATACGTGCTGCGCAACAAAATGCTCTGGTTCATCGCGCTGGCCAACGTCTTCGTCTACTTGTTGCGCTATGGCATCCTGGATTGGGCGCCGACCTACCTTAAAGAGGTCAAGCACTTCGACTTCGACAAGACGTCCTGGGCTTACTTCCTGTACGAGTGGGCAGGCATTCCCGGCACGCTGCTGTGTGGCTGGATGTCGGACAAGATCTTCCGGGGCAACCGTGGCCTGACCGGCATGGTGTTCATGGCGTTGGTGACTGTGGCGACTGTGGTGTATTGGCTGAATCCACCGGGCAACCCGATGGTCGATATGATCTCGCTGTTCGCGATCGGCTTCCTGATCTATGGCCCGGTGATGCTGGTGGGTCTGCAGGCGCTGGAGCTGGTGCCCAAGAAAGCCGCGGGCACGGCTGCCGGTTTCACTGGTTTGTTTGGTTACCTGGGTGGTTCAGTCGCGGCCAGTGCCCTGATGGGCTACACGGTGGACTATTTCGGCTGGGATGGCGGCTTCATCCTGTTGGTCGTCGCCTGCCTGCTGGCGATGGCGTTTCTGGCACCCACCCTGGGTCACAAGAACGTCGCCAGTCAGAGCCGCGAAGCGATCGCCTGATCGGTCTTTGATTTGCAGCGCTTGAGCCGCGCCTCCAGATTCCGGTCTGGCATGGCGTGGCTACGCAGGGCGTGAGCTGTCTGCTCGACATACTCGCGAGTAGTGCCGTAACGCCCGCAAGCGCTTTCGAATACCTGGCTCAGCACATGATCCGGCAAGTTGCCGGCATAGCTGGGCAGGTGCCGCTCCAAAACGAATCCCAATGCCTGAACCTGGCTTCCGTCTTCGAGACGGCAGTTAAGCCAATGTGGGCGATAGGAGGGAAATGGCATTTCACGCTGCCAGAGCGCATAAAGCGAAGCTTCGAGTTGCTCTTCGGGCAAGCGATAGGCAAACCCGCTGCATGAGCCGCCGCGATCCAGGCCAAACACCAGCCCCGGCACTTCCGGTGTACCGCGATGTTCGTGGGACCACAGGTATAAACCGCGATGGTAGCCATGCACGCGACCGCGCACTCGCTCAACCGCCGCACATTCAGGGCGCCAGATCAGCGAACCATAAGCGAATAGCCAGACCGGCCCACCCTTGTGGCGCGCCATGGTCGATTGCATCGAGCTGAGCAATTGTTCGTGCGTAAGCTGCGGCCCCAGATCGAGCTGCGGAGGGTAAGCCAGATTCAAAAAAGCAGATTCAATGGCGCTCATGGCGAATAGCGTTCAGCTCCCCGCGGGTGAAGAATTACTTAATAGAACGCACCGCTGTAACAATAAGGCACATATGGTTTAAGGCAATTTAAGTGCCATAGCGGCGCTCTAAAACTTATTGCCTGAATGAGATATAACCTACCGGCATCTATAAAAATTTATAAATA
Source organism: Pseudomonas sp. PDM09 (assembly GCF_014852305.1). Lineage (NCBI taxonomy): Bacteria > Pseudomonadati > Pseudomonadota > Gammaproteobacteria > Pseudomonadales > Pseudomonadaceae > Pseudomonas > Pseudomonas sp. PDM09. The sequence goes on from NZ_JACVBI010000006.1 coordinate 376,061, forward strand.
CCGATCGGCTATATGGGGAGTTATAACGATTTAAGATCGCGGATCAAGATCGGGGGGCGTAAGCGAACACATCCGCGCGCATTTGATGGGCATCCATCCCCGCTTCGACCAGCGCATCCAGCGTGCCATAGACCATGGCCGGAGAGCCGCTGGCATAGACGTGCAGGGCTTTCAGATCAGGGAAATCTTCACACACCGCCTCATGCAACATGCCGCAGCGCCCTCCCCAGCCACATTGATCACTGACGACTTTATGCAGGAACAGATTGGGCAACTTCAACCATTCGTCCCAATGCTCAATGTCATAAAAGTCTTCAGGACGACGCACGCCCCAATACAGATGCACCGGATGCTTGAATCCCGTGGCCCGGCAATGTTCGATCAGGCTGTGGATCTGGCCCATGCCGGTACCGGCAGCAATCAGTACCAGTGGACCCTCCGGCAGTTCCGCCAAATGGGTATCGCCGAACGGCATCTCGATGCGCACCATCGCGTTGCGCTGAAGCTGTTCGATCAGGCTCAACGCACTGCTTTCGCGCGCCAGTACATGAATTTCCAGGTCGCGCCCGGAATGCGGTGCAGAGGCCAGGGAGAAGGCGGATTTCTCACCGCTCTCGCGCTCGATCATCAGGTACTGGCCGGCGTGATAGCGCGGCGGCTTGCCCGCCGGCGCACGCAGACGCACGCGCCAGGTATCGCCGCCAACATCCCTGCATTCAATGACCTGACACGACACGCTGCGCACCGGCAATTCTCCCAGCGCGAGCACGCCATCCCACAGCACGATGCAGTCTTCCAGCGGCTCTGCAATGCAAGTGTAGAACTCGCCATGGTCACGCACATCGCCGGCTTGTTCGACCCGGCCTTCCACCAGCAACGCGCCACACACATGGCAATTGCCGTTACGACAGCTTTGCGGGCATTCATAGCCCAGGCGCCGCGCGCCATCGAGAATCCGCTCGCCGGGCAGAATCTCTAGCACTGCTCCGGAGGGCTGCAAGGTTACACGCATCAATCTATTCCTAACTGATTCCAGATGGCATCGATCCGTTGGGTAACGGCTTCATCCTTGACGATGACCCGGCCCCACTCGCGGGTGGTTTCGCCTGGCCATTTATGCGTGGCATCGAGCCCCATCTTCGAGCCCAGGCCGGAAACCGGCGAGGCGAAGTCGAGGTAGTCGATCGGCGTGTTGTCGATCATCACCGTGTCGCGCTTGGGGTCCATGCGCGTGGTGATGGCCCAGATCACGTCGTTCCAGTCCCGTGCGTTGATATCGTCGTCAGTGACGATAACGAACTTGGTGTACATGAACTGTCGCAAAAACGACCAGACACCGAGCATTACCCGCTTGGCATGCCCAGGATACGACTTCTTCATGGTCACGATGGCCATGCGGTACGAACAGCCTTCGGGCGGCAGGTAGAAGTCGGTGATCTCCGGAAACTGCTTCTGCAGGATCGGCACGAACACTTCATTCAGCGCCACACCGAGTATCGCCGGCTCATCCGGCGGACGGCCGGTGTAGGTGCTGTGATAGATCGGTTTGATTCGATGGGTGATGCGTTCGACGGTGAACACCGGGAAGCTGTCGACTTCGTTGTAATAGCCAGTGTGGTCGCCATACGGGCCTTCGTCGGCCATTTCACCCGGATGGATCACGCCTTCCAGAATGATTTCAGCAGTGGCCGGCACTTGCAGGTCGTTGCCTCGGCACTTCACCAGTTCGGTGCGGTTGCCGCGCAACAGACCGGCGAAAGCATATTCGGAAAGGCTGTCCGGTACGGGCGTCACAGCACCCAGAATGGTTGCCGGGTCAGCGCCCAAGGCCACGGAGACCGGGAACGGCTGGCCGGGGTGTTTCTCGCACCACTCACGGTAATCCAGCGCGCCGCCACGGTGGCTCAACCAGCGCATGATCACCTTGTTGCGGCCGATCACTTGCTGACGATAGATGCCGAGGTTCTGGCGGTCCTTGTTCGGACCTTTGGTGACGGTCAGGCCCCACGTGATCAGTGGACCGACGTCGCCCGGCCAGCAGGTCTGTACCGGTAACATCGCCAGATCGACATCGTCGCCTTCGATGACCACTTCCTGGCACACCGCGTCTTTGACGACTTTCGGTGCCATGGCAATGATCTTGCGGAAGATCGGCAGCTTGGACCAAGCGTCTTTCAGGCCTTTCGGCGGCTCGGGCTCTTTGAGGAATGCCAACAGCTTGCCGATTTCGCGCAGCTCGCTGACCGCTTCTGCGCCCATGCCCAGCGCCACGCGCTCGGGGGTGCCGAACAGGTTGCCGAGTACTGGAATGTCATAACCGGTAGGGTTTTCGAAAAGCAGCGCCGGGCCCTTGGCGCGCAACGTTCGATCGCAGACCTCGGTCATTTCGAGCACTGGGGACACTGGAACCTGGATGCGCTTGAGTTCGCCGCGCTTTTCCAGGCCGCTGATAAAGTCGCGCAAGTCGCGATACTGCATGCGTGAGCCTCGTGTTGGCCGTGGCGTTCGGGGCAGGCAGTTTAGCGCCGAACCCCTCTATTCAGAACCACGAACTGCCGGTTCATCAAAAATCAGATAGCAAAAAGCCGGGTTTCCCCGGCTTTTGCTGACTTTCTGCGATTTACTTGCGCTTCATCGACAGGAAGAACTCGTCGTTGGTCTTGGTCTGTTTCAGCTTGTCGACCAGGAACTCGATGGCAGAGACTTCGTCCATCGGGTGCAGCAGCTTGCGCAGAATCCACATACGCTGCAGTTCGTCGTCGGCCGTCAGCAACTCTTCGCGGCGAGTACCGGAACGGTTGATGTTGATGGCCGGGAACACACGTTTTTCAGCGATCTTGCGATCCAGAGGCAGTTCCATGTTGCCGGTGCCTTTGAATTCTTCGTAGATCACTTCGTCCATCTTCGAGCCGGTTTCAACCAGCGCGGTAGCGATGATGGTCAGCGAGCCGCCTTCTTCGATGTTCCGTGCAGCGCCGAAGAAACGTTTCGGTTTCTCCAGGGCGTGGGCATCGACACCACCGGTCAGCACCTTGCCGGAGCTCGGGATCACGGTGTTGTAGGCACGCGCCAGACGGGTGATGGAGTCGAGCAGGATCACCACGTCCTTTTTGTGTTCGACCAGGCGCTTGGCCTTCTCGATCACCATTTCGGCAACCTGCACGTGGCGGGTTGGCGGCTCGTCGAACGTCGAGGCAACCACTTCGCCACGCACGGTGCGCTGCATTTCGGTCACTTCTTCCGGACGTTCGTCGATCAGCAATACGATCAGATGAACTTCAGGATTGTTACGTGCGATGTTCGCCGCGATGTTTTGCAGCATGATCGTTTTACCGGCTTTCGGCGGTGCAACGATCAGGCCGCGCTGGCCTTTGCCGATCGGGGCGCACAGGTCGATGACACGACCGGTCAAGTCTTCGGTGGAACCGTTGCCGGCTTCCATCTTCATGCGCACGGTCGGGAACAGCGGGGTCAGGTTCTCGAAGAGAATCTTGTTTTTCGCGTTCTCGGGGCGATCGTAGTTGATCGTGTCGACCTTGAGCAGTGCGAAATAACGCTCGCCTTCCTTTGGAGGGCGGATCTTGCCAACGATGGTGTCACCGGTGCGCAAGTTGAAGCGGCGGATCTGGCTCGGCGAGACGTAGATGTCGTCTGGGCCGGCGAGATAGGAAGCGTCAGCGGAGCGCAGGAAGCCGAAGCCGTCCTGGAGAATCTCCAGCACGCCATCACCGGAGATTTCCTCGCCGCTTTTAGCGTGCTTTTTGAGCAGGGAGAAAATCACGTCCTGCTTGCGCGAACGGGCCATATTTTCTATGCCCATCTGTTCGGCCAATTCGAGCAGTTCGGTAATCGGCTTTTGCTTGAGTTCAGTCAGATTCATATAGGAATGACGTAATCATTTATGGAGGGGGGAAATTAAGCTTTTGGCTTAATGAGGCCGCGCCGCAGAGAAGGCGACAGGATCGCGTACTTATTCGAAAAGGAGTGCGTCGGCGACGGCTAGCAGGGGGCAGTGGAGAAACCAGTGCGGGGCCGAATGTACCACCTGAGTTTCGGAGCGTCTAGCCCTCAATAACGAAAAGGCCCCGCATTATGCGGGGCCTTTTCATGACGCTTTATAACAACGCTTAGATGTTGGCGTCGAGGAAAGCAGCCAGTTGCGACTTCGACAGCGCACCGACCTTGGTGGCTTCGACGTTGCCGTTCTTGAACAGCATCAGCGTCGGGATACCGCGCACGCCGTGCTTGGCCGGGGTTTCCTGGTTTTCGTCGATGTTCAGCTTGGCGACGGTCAGCTTGCCAGCGTAGGTGCCAGCGATCTCGTCCAGAACCGGGGCGATCATTTTGCAAGGGCCGCACCACTCAGCCCAGTAGTCAACAAGCACAGGGCCAGCAGCCTTCAGTACTTCTTCTTCGAAGTTAGCGTCGGTGACGTGCTTGATAAGATCGCTGCTCATGGATGTCTCCGGGTTGTAAGCAATAAAAAACGTGGCCCATCATAGCCGCCCTTCCCGTGTTCAGGAAGCCGCAGATGATTGAGTCTCGCTATGGTGGCCCATGAGTTTGGGTATAGCTCAAGTCATGAGGTGGCGGGAGCGACGAAAGCAATTCCGGTACGCAGGGCGGCATTGCGCACATGCTCCTGCATGGCCTTCTGCGCGGCACCAGAGGCCCGACGAGCCAGCGCACGGAGGATTTTACGGTGTTCCTGCCAGGTTTCCATCGCCCGTTCGGCCCGGATGAACGGTAGCTTCTGGCTCTCCAGGAAGATGTCGGCGCTGGCGGTCAGAATGCTCAGCATCGCCTGATTGCCGCTGGCCAGGAGGATGCGCCGGTGAAACTCGAAATCCAGTCGCGCCGCTGCATCGAAGTCGGCGGCACGCAGTTCGTTGCGCATGGCGGCGACATTGTCTTCCAGGACATCGAGTTCATCGGTGCTCAGGGTCACGGCCGCCAGCCCGGCGGCAAAACCTTCCAGCGCGTAGCGCAACTGGAAGATGTCCAGCGGCGATGCCTGAGCCGCGAACGGCCAGCCCGGCGCCGCATCGCCCCGGGGCAGATCGACTGGTGACTGCACAAACACGCCCTTGCCCGGCTGGATACTGATCACGCCCAGTGCGCTCAGGGACGATAACGCCTCACGCAATGACGCTCGACTGACCCCCAATTGCACCGCCAGGTCCCGTTGCGAGGGCAAGGCATCCCCCGCCCCGAAACCTTGCTCGGTGATCAGTTTGCGGATGGCTTGCAGCGCCACTTCGGGTACGGCGCGGGAGATCGAGTTCATGGTTTTTTCAGACGAGCCAGGCCAATGAGCGGCTAGTTGTAAAGCTATTCGCGACGTCCGGCAAGTCGTGCCCCATGGGGGTTCGGGAATTTTCACGGGTGCGCCATCAGGGTGCGAAATGTCACTCAACTGTTCAGACCAGTAAGACCGAGCGACACCAGCAAAACCGTGGCCTGCGCCCCCCAAAAACCAATCTTGGCATGGCCCGTGCTCTGTCGATCCGCAGAAATCACTTCCCGCCGATCCGGAGATTTGCCATGACCATGCGTTACAGCGTCCTCCTCGCCACCCTGTTTGCCAGCTTGATGCTGAGCCAGGCACCCGCCCACGCCGACGGTCTGGAGGATGTGGTCAAGCGCGGCACCCTCAAAGTCGCCGTGCCCCAGGACTTCCCGCCGTTCGGTTCGGTCGGCCCGGACATGAAACCTCGCGGCCTCGATATCGACACCGCCAAACTGCTGGCCGACCAACTCAAGGTCAAACTTGAACTGACCCCGGTCAACAGCACCAACCGCATTCCGTTCCTGACCACCGGCAAAGTCGACCTGGTGATTTCCAGCCTCGGCAAGAACCCTGAGCGCGAGAAAGTCATCGACTTCTCCCGTGCCTACGCGCCGTTCTACCTCGCCGTGTTCGGCCCGCCAGACGCCGCCATCAAGGGCCTGGACGATCTCAAGGGCAAAACCATCAGCGTCACCCGTGGCGCCATCGAAGACATCGAACTGACCAAAGTCGCTCCCGAAGGCGCGACCATCAAACGCTTCGAAGACAACAACTCGACCATCGCCGCTTACCTGGCAGGGCAAGTCGACCTGATCGCCAGTGGCAACGTGGTGATGGTAGCGATCAGCGAAAAAAACCCGAAACGCGTGCCAGCCCTCAAGGTGAAGCTCAAGGACTCGCCGGTTTACGTTGGCGTGAACAAGAAGGAGCCGGCGCTGCTGGGCAAGGTCAACGACATCCTCACCACGGCCAAGGCTGACGGTGCGCTGGAAAAGAACTCGCAAACCTGGCTGAAAGAGCCGCTGCCGGCCGATCTCTGATCGTTCGCGGAGACGATTTATGGCTTATCAGTTCGATTTCTTGCCGGTGGTGGAAAACACCGATCTGCTGCTGCGCGGTGCGCTGTTCACCCTTGAGTTGACGGCCATTGGCGCGGTGCTCGGGGTCGGTCTGGGTATCGTCGGGGCACTGGTGCGGGCGTGGAACATCCGCCCGTTCGCCGGCATTTTCGGGGTTTACGTCGAGTTGATCCGCAACACGCCATTCCTGGTGCAGTTGTTTTTCATCTTCTTCGGTTTGCCGTCGCTGGGCCTGCAGATTTCCGAATGGCAGGCGGCGGTGCTGGCGATGGTGATCAACCTTGGCGCCTATTCGACCGAGATCATCCGCGCCGGCATTCAAGCGATCCCCCGCGGGCAGCTGGAAGCCGCGGCCGCCCTGGCGATGACCCGCTTCGAAGCCTTCCGTCACGTGGTTCTGCTGCCGGCGCTGGGCAAGGTCTGGCCGGCCCTGAGCAGCCAGATCATCATCGTCATGCTCGGCTCGGCGGTCTGTTCGCAGATCGCCACCGAAGAGCTGAGCTTCGCCGCCAACTTCATTCAATCGCGCAACTTTCGCGCCTTTGAAACCTATGCCCTGACCACACTGATCTACCTGTGCATGGCCCTGCTGATCCGCCAATTGCTGAACTGGATCGGCCGGCGCTACATAGCAAGGAGCAGCAGCCAATGAGTGATTTCACCCTCTGGGACATCCTGCGCAACCTGCTCACGGGGCTGCAATGGACCCTGGCATTGTCGCTGGTGGCGTTTATCGGCGGCGGGCTGATCGGATTGCTGATCATGGTGATGCGGATTTCAAAAAAATCCCTGCCCAGCCACTTCGCCCGCACCTACATCGAGCTGTTCCAGGGCACGCCGCTATTGATGCAGCTGTTTCTGGTGTTCTTCGGTGTGGCGTTGGCCGGTGTGGAGATTTCGCCGTGGATGGCCGCGGCCATGGCCTTGACGCTGTTCACCAGCGCTTACCTGGCGGAGATCTGGCGCGGTTGTGTCGATTCGATCCCCAATGGCCAGTGGGAAGCCTCGTCGAGCCTGGCACTCAACCCGCTGGAGCAACTGCGTTACGTCATCCTGCCGCAAGCCCTGCGCATCGCTGTGGCGCCAACCGTGGGTTTCTCGGTGCAAGTGGTCAAAGGCACCGCCGTCACCTCGATCATCGGCTTCACCGAACTGACCAAGACCGGCGGCATGCTCGCCAACGCGACCTTCGAGCCCTTCATGGTCTACGGCCTGGTGGCGCTCGGTTACTTCCTGCTCTGCTACCCCTTGTCCCTCAGTGCGCGCTACCTGGAAAGGAGACTGCATGCCTCTGCTTAGAATTTCCGCCCTGCATAAGTATTACGGCGATCACCATGTGCTCAAAGGCATCGACCTGAGTGTCGACGAAGGCCAGGTGGTGGCGATCATCGGCCGTAGTGGCTCGGGCAAATCCACCTTGCTGCGCACCCTCAATGGTCTGGAGTCGATCAATGACGGCGTGATCGAAGTCGACGGCGAATACCTCGACGCCGCCCGCGCCGACCTGCGCAGCCTGCGGCAGAAAGTCGGGATGGTGTTCCAGCAGTTCAATCTGTTCCCCCACCTCACTGTGGGCGAAAACGTCATGCTCGCGCCGCAAGTGGTGCAGAAAGTGCCGAAAGCCAAAGCCGCCGAACTGGCGCGGCAGATGCTGGAACGGGTGGGGCTGGGGGAAAAATTCGATGCCTTTCCCGACCGACTGTCTGGTGGCCAGCAACAGCGGGTGGCGATTGCCCGGGCGCTGGCGATGTCGCCGAAGGTGCTGTTGTGCGATGAAATCACCTCGGCACTGGATCCGGAACTGGTCAACGAAGTGCTGAGCGTGGTCCGGCAACTTGCCAAAGAGGGCATGACGCTGATCATGGTCACCCATGAAATGCGCTTTGCCCGCGAGGTTGGGGACAAATTGGTGTTCATGCACCATGGCAAGGTGCATGAGGTGGGGGATCCGAAGGTATTGTTTGCCAACCCGCAGACGGCGGAGCTGGCGAATTTTATCGGGACGGTTGAGGCGGCAGGCTGAGAGATCTTCAGTGCCTGCAAGGCCGCCTTCGCGGGCAAGCCCGCTCCCACAGGGTTCTCTGCTGGAACGCGATGGTGTGTTCGACGCAAAAACCTGTGGGAGCGGGCTTGCCCGCGAAGAGGCCATTCGCAACACCACGGATGCCCCGTGGTAAAAGATCGCAGCCTTCGACAGCGCCTACGCGTTGGCGGCAGCGTTTGATCGTGGCAGGATGTCGAGGTTATCGACCGAGACCCCCTGACCATGCCGCAATCCCAAGCCAAGAATCTGTCCCTGATCGCCGCAATCGACCTGGGCTCCAACAGCTTTCACATGGTCGTGGCCAAGGCCCAGAACGGCGAAATCCGGATTCTCGAACGTCTCGGGGAGAAGGTTCAGCTGGCCGCCGGCATCGACGAAGAGCGCCAACTCAGCGAAGAATCCATGCAGCGCGGGCTCGATTGCCTGAAGCGTTTTGCCCAACTGATCAGCGGTATGCCGCCCGGCACGGTGCGGATCGTCGGCACCAACGCCCTGCGCGAAGCCCGTAACCGCGCCGAATTCATCCACCGCGCCGAAGAAATTCTTGGCCATCCGGTAGAAGTCATCTCTGGCCGTGAAGAAGCGCGCCTGATTTACCTCGGCGTCTCTCACACCCTCGCCGACACGCCGGGCAAGCGCCTGGTAGCCGACATCGGCGGCGGCAGTACCGAATTCATCATCGGCCAGCGCTTCGAACCGCTGCTGCGCGAAAGCCTGCAAATGGGCTGCGTCAGCTATACCCAGCGCTATTTCAAGGATGGCAAGATCACCCCGGCCCGCTATGCCCAGGCGTACACCGCGGCGCGGCTGGAGATCATGAGCATCGAACACGCCCTGCACCGCCTGACCTGGGATGAAGCCATCGGCTCCTCGGGCACCATTCGCGCCATTGGCCTGGCGCTGAAGGCCGGCGGGCATGGCACTGGCGAAGTGAATGCCGAAGGCCTGGCCTGGCTCAAGCGCAAGCTGTTCAAACTCGGCGATGCCGAGAAAATCGATTTCGAAGGCATCAAGCCCGACCGTCGGGCGATTTTCCCCGCCGGGCTGGCGATTCTCGAAGCGATCTTCGACGCCCTCGAATTGCAACGCATGGACCACTGTGAAGGCGCCCTGCGCGAAGGCGTGCTCTACGACCTGTTGGGCCGTCATCATCATGAAGACGTGCGTGAGCGCACTCTCAGCTCGCTGATGGAGCGTTACCACGTTGACCTGGAACAAGCCGCACGGGTCGAACGCAAGGCGCTGCATGCCTTCGATCAAGTGGCCGAGGATTGGCAGCTGGATGACGGTGTCTGGCGCGAATTGCTGAGCTGGGCCGCCAAGGTCCATGAAGTGGGCCTGGACATTGCCCACTATCAGTACCACAAGCACGGCGCCTACCTGATCGAGCACTCGGACCTGGCCGGATTCTCCCGCGAAGACCAGCAAATGCTCGCGCTACTGGTACGTGGCCACCGACGCAACATTCCCAAGGACAAGTTCGCCGAATTCGGCGACGACGGCATCAAGCTGATTCGCCTGTGCGTGCTACTGCGTTTTGCGATTCTGTTCCACCACATCCGCGGTATCCAGGAAATGCCACAGGTCGTGCTGCATGCCAACGGCGACAGCCTGGACGTGTTGTTCCCGGAACACTGGCTGGACGACAACCAGTTGACCCAGGCCGACTTCGCCCTGGAAGCGGAATGGCTGACTCGCGTCAGCTTCGTCCTTAACGTTCGTTGAAATTGAAAAAGGCCTTCTTCGGAAGGCCTTTTTTTGTGCCCGCGATTCAGCAGACGATGCAAGCCCCATGTGGGAGCGGGCTTGCTCGCGAAGGCGGTGTGTCAGTCAACATCCATGCTGAATGTGCTGCCCCCTTCGCGAGCAAGCCCGCTCCCACAGGGTTTGCGCGTTAACGAACAGCCAGAATCGGGCTACCCAAACGCTCAAGCAAAGTTGCCTGGGCACTGCGCGGGTTCTGGTTGCCGGTCGGCGTGTTGCGGATGTAGCGACCGTCCGACTGCAGGCTCCAGCTGTGGGTGTTATCGGTGAGATAAAGCTCCAGCTCTTTCTTGACCCGCAAAATCAGCTTCTTGCCCTCGACCGGGAAGCAAGTCTCGACGCGCTTGTCGAGGTTGCGCTCCATCCAGTCGGCGCTGGACAGGAACATCTGCTCTTCGCCGCCGTTGAGGAAGTAGAAGACCCGGGTGTGTTCCAGGAAGCGACCGATGATCGAGCGCACATGGATGTTGTGGGAGACCCCGGCGATGCCCGGTCGCAGGCAGCACATGCCACGCACCACCAGATCGATACGCACCCCGGACTGACTGGCCTTATACAACGCGCGGATGACCTTCGGGTCGGTCAGCGAGTTGAACTTGGCGATGATGTGCGCCGGTTTGCCGTCGAGGGCGAATTGCGTCTCCCGGGCAATCATATCAAGCATGCCCTTCTTCAACGTGAACGGTGCGTGCAGCAGTTTCTTCATGCGCAGGGTCTTGCCCATACCGATCAGCTGGCTGAACAGTTTGCCGACGTCTTCGCACAAGGCATCGTCGGAGGTCAGCAGGCTGTAGTCGGTATACAGACGGGCGTTGGCCGCGTGATAGTTGCCGGTACCCAAGTGGGCGTAGCGGACAATCTCGCCCGCTTCGCGACGCAAAATCAGCATCATCTTGGCGTGGGTCTTGAAACCGACCACGCCGTAAATCACCACCGCACCGGCCGCTTGCAGACGGCTGGCCAGTTGCAGATTGGACTCCTCATCGAACCGCGCGCGCAATTCGATCACCGCCGTCACTTCCTTGCCGTTACGCGCAGCGTCTACCAGCGCATCGACGATCTCGGAGTTGGCACCGCTTCGATACAACGTCTGGCGTACCGCCAACACGTGCGGGTCTTTCGCTGCCTGACGCAGCAAGTCGACCACCGGGGTGAACGACTCGAACGGGTGCAGCAGCAGAATGTCCTGCTTGCTGATCACGCTGAAAATGTTCTCGCTGTTTTGCAGCAGTTTCGGGATCTGCGGGGTGAACGGGTTGTATTGCAGCTCCGGATGACTGTCCAGGCCAGTGATGCTGAACAGCCGGGTCAGGTTGACCGGGCCGTTGACCTGATACAACTCGGTCTCATGCAGGTTGAACTGCTTGAGCAAGTAGTCGGACAAGTGTTTCGGGCAGGTATCGGCAACTTCCAGCCGCACCGCGTCACCGTAGCGACGGGAGAACAACTCGCCGCGCAGGGCGCGGGCCAGGTCTTCGACATCTTCGGTGTCGACTGCGAGGTCGGCGTTTCGGGTCAGGCGGAACTGGTAGCAGCCCTTGACCTTCATGCCCTGGAACAGGTCATCGGCGTGGGCGTGGATCATCGACGACAGGAACACATAGTTGTCGCCGGGACCGCCGACTTCTTCCGGCACCTTGATGATCCGCGGCAGCAGACGCGGCGCCGGGATAATCGCCAGACCGGAGTCGCGACCGAAGGCGTCGATGCCTTCGAGCTCGACGATGAAGTTCAGGCTCTTGTTCACCAGCAACGGAAACGGGTGCGTCGGGTCGAGGCCGATCGGAGTGATGATCGGGGCGATCTCGTCGCGGAAATAACGACGAACCCAGGTCTTGAGCTTGGTGGTCCAGTAACGGCGACGGATGAAGCGGACCTGATGTTTTTCCAGTTCCGGCAACAGAATGTCATTGAGGATCGCGTATTGGCGATCGACGTGGCCGTGCACCAGTTCACTGATGCGAGCCAGGGCCTGGTGCGGTTGCAGGCCATCGGCGCCAGCCTGTTCGCGAGCGAAGGTGATCTGCTTCTTCAGGCCGGCCACACGAATCTCGAAGAACTCGTCCAGGTTGCTGGAGAAAATCAGCAGAAACTTCAGCCGCTCCAGCAATGGGTAGGACTCATCCAGCGCCTGTTCCAGCACGCGGATGTTGAACTGCAGTTGCGAGAGCTCACGATGGATGTACAGGCTGCTGTCATCCAGGCCGGGAATGGCAATCGCTGGCGCCGCAACAACGGGCTCGGCCACCACCGCGGCAGGAGCAGGCTCCAGCTCCGGCGGGGTTTCGGCGATTGGCTCCACCACAGGTTGAGCGTCTTTTACGGCAACTTCAGTGAGTCCTTCGGTATTCATCGAATGTTCCTGGGAGGGCTATTTTTGCTCTCGTAACAATTGAGCAGCACGGACGGCAAAGTAAGTCAGGATGCCATCAGCGCCTGCACGTTTAAAAGCGGTCAGGGATTCGAGGATAACCCCTTCGCTCAACCAGCCATTCTGGATCGCTGCCATGTGCATGGCGTATTCACCGCTGACCTGATAGACAAAGGTCGGCACTTTAAATTCTTCTTTGACCCGGTAAAGGATATCCAGATACGGCATGCCTGGCTTGACCATGACCATGTCCGCGCCTTCTGACAAGTCCGCCGCCACTTCGTGCAGGGCTTCGTTGCTGTTGGCCGGGTCCATTTGATAGGAGGCCTTGTTGGCCTTGCCCAGGTTCAGCGCCGAACCCACCGCATCGCGGAACGGGCCGTAATAGGCGCTGGCGTATTTGGCCGAGTAAGCCATGATCCGCACGTTGACGTGATCGGCCAGCTCCAGCGCTTCGCGGATTGCTTGAATGCGACCGTCCATCATGTCCGAAGGCGCCACCACCTGAGCGCCGGCTTCGGCGTGGGACAGGGCCTGTTTAACCAGTGCGTCGACGGTAATGTCGTTCTGCACGTAGCCTTCTTCATCGAGAATGCCGTCTTGACCGTGGGTGGTAAACGGGTCCAGGGCGACGTCGGTGATCACCCCCAACTCCGGGAACCGGTCACGCAGGGCTCGGGTGGCGCGCTGGGCGATGCCGTTGGGGTTCCACGCTTCAGCGGCGTCCAGGGATTTGAGCTCCGGCGGCGTCACCGGGAACAATGCCAGGGCAGGAATCCCCAGCTCGACCCACTTGGCCGCCTCTTCCAGCAACAGGTCGATGGTCAGGCGTTCGACGCCCGGCATCGACGCCACCGCTTCGCGACGGTTTTCACCGTCCAGCACGAACACCGGCAGGATCAGGTCATCGACGGTCAGTACGTTTTCACGGACCAGTCGACGCGAGAAATCATCACGACGGTTTCGACGCAGGCGGGTTGCAGGAAACAAACGATTGGCGGGGGTAAAGCTCACGGCAGACTCCTGAGCCCGCGCTGGCGGGCGAGCGTGACAGTTATAAGCGGCCATTATGACGAACGGATGACAGTTGTGCTTCAGGAAGCCGCATTCCATTGTCCTTGTAGGAAATGTTCACGTCGAGACACATTTTGACACTTTCCTGAATGTGTCCGAGGGGTTAGGCTGCGCGTTCATTTCGCCAGCACCCAGACAATGCTCCAACAATTTCTTCAGGAATTCGGCTACTTCGCCCTCTTTCTCGGCACGTTCTTCGAAGGCGAAACCATCCTGGTGCTCGCGGGCTTCCTTGCGTTCCGTGGATACATGGACATCAAGGTGGTGATGCTCGTGGCATTCCTCGGCAGTTATGCCGGCGATCAGCTGTGGTACTTCCTGGGACGCAAGCACGGGCGCAAACTGCTGGCGCGCAAACCGCGCTGGCAACTGATGGGCGATCGGGCGCTGGAACATATCCGCAAGCACCCGGACATCTGGGTGCTGAGCTTCCGCTTTGTCTATGGATTGCGCACCGTGATGCCAGTGGCGATCGGCCTGTCGGGCTATCCGCCGGGACGTTACCTGCTGCTCAACGGGATTGGCGCAGCCATCTGGGCCGCCGCGCTGGCTTCCGCCGCCTATCATTTCGGCGCAGTGCTCGAAGGCATGTTGGGCAGCGTCAAGAAGTATGAGCTGTGGGTGCTGGGCGCCTTGCTGGTACTGGGCTTTTGCCTGTGGCTGCGGCGGCGCTTCAAGAATGCCCGTCTGGCGAAGAAGATCTATGCCGACGAGCAAGCGTTGAAAGCCGGACAGGCCAAGTCCAGCGAACCTACGACGCCCATCGAGTGAAGCGGTTTCTACAACAGTAGAGACCGATCCCGCTGAGCAGGCTGTAACTGAGCAGCCCCACCCAGCCCACCGCATTGCCCATTACACTGTCCGGCCATAACCCGACCATTGGCGCCAGCCACACCAGCGGCAGGTTCGACGCCAGCCGCAACAACTCCAGCCTCAACGCCTGCGGGCGATTTTCCAGGGCCGCGCCCAGCACAAACAGCCCCAGCGCCACGGCGCCCCAGCCCAACACCAGGGCTGCGGTCGGCAGACTTTGCTCCAGGTTCATCAAGTAACTGCCCAAGGCGATGTAGACGCAGAACTGCAGCGCCACATACCACTGTTGGCGCCCGTCCAGCGGTACCTCGAATTTGCGGAACTGGCTCAGGTCCGGTTTGTTCATCGGGTACTTGGCCGCCACATCCGCTGGTCGCCAACCGGTGCGCATGAACCAGATCCGCAGCTTGTCCCATCCGCTTTCGGCACGCCGGGCGTCATCCCACAGCTGCGCATAGAACTGCACATTCGCCCACAACGGATTCCAGCTCGCCAGCGGTGTGGTCACGCCGAAAATCACCGGCTCGTTGTCGTCCTCTTCCTGGAACGAGCCAAATAGACGGTCCCAAATAATGAACACCCCGCCGTAGTTGCGATCCATGTAAAGAGCGTTCTGTGCATGGTGAGCCCGGTGATTGGACGGCGTGACGAAGAACCATTCGAACCAGCCGAGCTTGGGAATGTGCCGGGTATGCACCCAGAACTGGTACAGCAGATTCAGCGCCGCAACGCTGACGAACACCACGAGTGGAACGCCGAGCACGGCCATGGGCAGGTAGAAAATCCAGCTCAACACAAACCCGGTGCTGGTCTGGCGCAAGGCCGTGGAGAGGTTGTAGTCCTCGCTCTGGTGATGCACCGAATGGGCGGCCCAGAGGATATTGCGCTCGTGGCCCATGCGGTGCAGCCAGTAGTAGCAGAAGTCGTAGAAGACGAAAGCGAACACCCAGACCCAGACGCTGTCGGCCGACAACTCGATCACGGCCAGATGCTTCAGGGCGAAGGCATAAGTCACCAGGCCGACGCCTTTGGTCAACAGACCCGTGGTAGTCGACAGCACGCCAGTGCTGATGCTGTTGATCGCGTCTGCCACGCGGTAATTGCTCACCCCGCGCCAACGGTCGGCCAGCAGCTCGACCGCAATCAGCACAAAGAAAAACGGCACCGCATACAGAATGAAGTCCATGACGCGCCCTGATCAGAATCGTTCAGCAGAGATTAGGTGGAGCCGCGTATTAACCCTATGGCAACGAGTGACAAATTAGTGGACATTTAACGCCATGAATCTGGAGAAAAGCCCATGAGCAAAAAAATTGCAGTGATCCTTTCCGGCTGCGGCGTGTACGACGGCGCCGAAATCCACGAAAGCGTGATCACCCTGCTGCGGCTGGACCAGCGCGGCGCCCAGGTGCAGTGTTTCGCACCCAATATCGCGCAGTTGCATGTGATCAACCACCTGACCGGCGAAGAAATGCCCGAGGCACGCAACGTGCTGGTGGAATCGGCACGGATCGCCCGGGGCAACATCAAGGATATCCGTGAAGCCAGCGTCGAAGACTTCGATGCGCTGATCGTTCCCGGCGGATTCGGATCGGCCAAAAATCTGTCGACCTTTGCCGTCGAAGGTGCCGGATGCAGCGTTCAGCCTGACGTCCTGGCGTTGACCGAAGCGTTCGCCGAGGCCGGCAAGCCGGTGGGGCTGATCTGCATCTCGCCGGCCCTGGCGGCCAAGATCTACGGCCCGGGCGTGACCTGCACCATCGGCAACGATGCCGATACCGCCGCCGCGATGAACAAAATGGGCGCCACCCATGCCGAGTGCGCGGTGACCGACATCGTCGAAGACAAGGCGCGCAAGCTGGTGAGCACTCCGGCGTACATGCTGGCGCAATCGATCAGCGAGGCCGCTTCCGGCATCAACAAACTGGTCGACCGCGTGCTGGAACTGACCCACGAAAACGACGAGTAAAGAAGCAAGATCAAAAGATCGCAGGCTTCGCCAGCTCCTACAGGATTTTGCACTGACCCATAATTTGCGTCGGTCACGGTCCATGTAGGAGCTGCCGCAGGCTGCGATCTTTTCAGGCTTTGCGCGACAACCGCGTAAGTATCCGGTCCAGCGCATTGGCGAATGCCTGCTTCTCGCGCTCGCCAAACGGCGCCGGCCCGCCGCTCATCTGGCCCTGCTCGCGCAGATCGGTGAACAGGTTACGCACCGCCAGCCGATCGCCCATGTTCTGCGCATCGAGCTCTTTGCCCCGCGGATCCAGTGCCGCCACGCCTTTCTTCACCAACCGGTCCGCCAGCGGCACATCGCTGCAAATTACCAGCTCACCCGGCGCCGCGTGTTCCACCAGGTAATCGTCAGCGGCATCCGGGCCGCTGGGTACTACGATCAACTTCACCAGCGTGAGGCCCGGTTTGATCTGCGGCTGGCCGGCCACCAGCACCACTTCGAACTGGCGCTTTAGGGCGAACTTCACCACCAGATCCTTGGCTGCCCGAGGGCAGGCGTCGGCATCGATCCACACGCGCATAGTGTTTCCTCTATTGAAAAGCATCGCGGGCAAGCCCGCTCCCACAAGGTTAGCGCTGAACCTGTGGGAGCGGGCTTGCCCGCGATTATGAGCGCAGCGAATGCTTTTAAGAAACCGACACCCGCCGCTTCTCGGCCATCCGGCTACGGCTATACAACACAATGATCGCAATGATCGCCACAGCCTGAGCACTCAGGGAATACGCATCAGCGTGGATCCCCAGCCAGTCGAAGTCAAAGAACGGCACCGGCCGCGTGCCGAAGATCCCGGCTTCCTGCAACGCCTTCACGCCATGGCCGGCAAACACCACCGACAATGCGCACAACAGCCCGGCATTGATGCTGAAGAACAACGCCAGCTGCAGTTTCGCCGAGCCACGCAGAATCACCCAGGCCAGACCGATCAGCATTACCAGCGCCGTTGCGCCGCCCGCCATTACGGCGTTATGCCCTGCTGGCCCGGCTTGCAGCCACAGGGTTTCGTAAAACAGGATCACTTCGAACAGTTCGCGATACACCGAGAAAAACGCCAGAATCGCAAAGCCGAAACGCCCGCCACCGCTCACCAGGCTGCTCTTGATGTAATCCTGCCAGGCCGCTGCGTGGCGACGGTCATGCATCCACACGCCGAGCCAGAGCACCATGACACTGGCAAACAACGCCGTCGCGCCTTCCAGCAGTTCACGCTGGGCGCCGCTGACGTCGATCACATAAGCCGCAACCGCCCAGGTCGCCAGCCCGGCCAACAGTGCCAGGCCCCAACCGATGTTGACGCTGCGTACCGCCGATTGCTGACCGGTATTGCGCAGGAATGCGAGGATCGCCGCGAGCACCAGAATCGCTTCCAGACCTTCACGCAGCAGAATCAACAGACCGGAAATGTAGCTTAGCGACCAGCTCAAGCCATCACTGCCTAGCAGGCCAGCGGACTCTTTCAACTTGGCTTTGGCCGCTTCCAGGCGCTGCTCGGCCTGGGCCACCGGCAAGCCGTCCTGCAACGACTGACGGTACGCCATCAGGGATTTTTCGGTGTCTTTGCGCACGTTGGCGTCGACGTTGTCCAGCGAGCTTTCGACCAGTTCGAAGCCTTCCAGGTACGCCGCTACCGACAAGTCATAAGCCTGATCGTGATCGCCGGCGCGGTAGGCTGCGATGCTCTTGTCCAGGGTGGCCGCCGTGTAATCAAGCAACTGCCCCGGACCACGCTTGACCTGGGGCGGTTGCGCTCGTTGCGCCCGGAAAGTGGCGGCCGCTTGCGGACCTTCAGCGGCCTGCACCTCGGCTGGCGTCTGACGTGCCAGGTCGGCGATGTTGTAGGTTTTCTCGGATTTGGCCGCAGCCGGATCGGCGCTGAAGCTGGCGATATAGGTTGCCAGGTCCCAACGTTGACGATCATCCAGTTGATCGGCGAAGGCCGGCATGTCGGTGCCTTCAACCCCCATGCCCAGCGTGTTGTAGATCGCATAGAGGCTCAGACGGTCCAGTCGCACGGCATCGCGCAGATTGGCCGGCGGTGGCGTCATGCCGACACCCGCCGGACCGTCACCGGCGCCCGCATCGCCATGGCACACCGAGCATTGCTGGGTATACAGCGGCGCGCCGCGAGTCGGGTCTGGAGTGATAACCGGGGCCTGGCTGACCTCATAGGTCACCGCCAGTTTTGCCCCCAGCTGCCGCGCCTGACGGGCAACATCCGCGCCGTCCTTGCGAGCGGCGATGGCAGCGCCAAGGCTGTTGACGCCCTGCTCCAGCTCTGCCCGTTCGGGTTTGGCCGGCAAATCGGCGATCAAACCTTGCAGCACTTTCAGGAATTCCTGCTGTTCGCGGTATTCAGACTCATCGATGACCTTGCCCGCCTCAACCGTCGCTGGGTAATCGGCGCCAATGTAATCGAGCAAATGCAGGGCCTTGGGCGCACCTTCCGCGGTTTCGGCCAGCGCATTGAAACTGCAAAACGCGATCACCGGCAGCACGAGCCACGCCAGAAAACGAGAGGAGGCAATCATGAATAAATCTCAAATGGAAATACGAAGTAACACATTGTTCACTCCCAATGAGTTTCACTCAAGCTTTGTTGGAATTTCCTGAGAACGCTACGTGGAGTCCGGCCTGAAATAAGTAATGGCACATTGCGAAAATATGAAATTAAAAAGCCATTACATGGCCATCATCCCTGTTTATAATGCCGCGCCGTCGTTATTGCGATATGGCATTTAAGCTCCTTTTTTATGAGGAATTGGCATGAGGCCAACAGCCCTGCCGATGGGTCCCAACAGCCCGACCAGCACGCGGCTGCTTAAATTCAGGGAAGACGTACCCTTATGGCATTCCGTGCCCCCACCTTGATCGCGCTCAGCGCTGTCACATTGCTTTCCGGCTGCTCGGCGTTTCGTAACTACGATTCGGAACTTGCACAAACCAACCAGCAACTGGCCTCCGGCAACGTCGACGCCGCATTGACCCTGCTGGAAAAGAACAACACCAGCAAAGACAAAGACCTGCTCTATTACTTCGAGAAGGGCGAACTGCTGCGCGCCAAGGGCGACTTGTCAGGCAGCCAGAACGCCTGGACCAGCGCCGATCAGGTGGTGGGCAAGTGGGAAGACGCGGTCAAGCTCGACACCGACAAGTACCTGGCTCAGTTCGGCAGCTTCCTGGTCAACGACAAGGTTCGTCGCTACGAAGGCTACGACTACGAAAAAGTCATGCTGACCACGCAGATGGCCCTCAACCTGCTGGCGGTGAATGATTTCGATGGCGCGCGCACCGCGATCAAGAAGACTCACGAACGTGAAGCGGTGATTGCCGACCTGCGTGACAAGGAATACCTCAAGAGCGAAGAGCAAGCCGAGAAAGAAGGCGTCAAAACCCAGTACAAGGATTTGCAGGGTTATCCGGTGGCGAGCCTCGACGCACCGGAAGTGGTCAGCCTGAAAAACAGCTACCAGAGTGCGTTCAGCCATTATCTGGCCGGCTTCGTCTATGAAGCCCTGGGTGAGAAAGATCTGGCGGCACCGGGCTATCGCAAGGCCGCCGAGCTGCGTCCGAACACGCCACTGCTGGAGCAGGCGCTGGTGAATCTCGATAAACCCGCCAGGAACGAGGACAGCGACATCCTGATCGTGGTGCAAAGCGGTCTGGCGCCGTCCCGCGACTCGATCCGCATTCCGCTGCCATTGCCTATCAGCAACAACGTGGTGATTACGCCGCTGTCGTTCCCGATCATCAAGCCGGATACCTCCACCGCCGTGTTCGCCCAAATCGGCGTGGACGGTCAGCAGTTGGACCTGACGCAACTCAACAGCACCACTGCCATGTCCCGTCGCGCGCTGCGTGATGACATGCCAGGCATCATCCTGCGCACCACCGTGCGGGCGATCACCCGTGGCGTGGCACAGAAGCAGATCAATGAAACCAACCCGTTGGCGGGTCTTGCCGTCGGCATCACTTCAGCTGTACTCGAAGGCGCCGATACCCGTACGTGGCGCACGCTGCCGGACAACACTCAGGTGGTGCGTCTGCGTTTGAAGAAAGGCGAGCACAGCGTCACGCTGCCGAGCGCCGTGGGCGGCTCGGTGGTCAAGGTCACCGTCGATCAGCGCTTTCAGGTCATCACCCTGCGCGCCGTGGGCAATCAAGTATTCGCCAGCGGCGTAGCTGCGCACGTGATCCCGAGCGCCAACCCGACCGCCGTGGCCAGCCTCAAACAACCTTAAGAACGGAGTCTTTGCATGCGCTTCAAATTCATCGCTGTCGTCGCCCTCGCCTTGCTGGCCGGCTGCGCCACCCCGCCACCGCCGGAGCCAGGCAGCGCGGCCAGCAAGGTCGTGGCCATGGGCAAGCTCAAGAACATCGTGGTCGGCGCCATGCGCGTGGCCCGGGAAAACGGCTTCATGACGGTCAATGCGCAGCTGAGCAACACCAGCTACAACAACAAGACCTTCTACTACCGTTTTGCCTGGCTCGGCCCTGAAGGTTTCCCGGTTGCCGAAGAAGAAACCTGGAAAAGCCAGATGATGTACGGCGAGCAGACCAGTTTCATTCAGGCGATTGCGCCAACCGCCAAAGCCGTGGATTTCCGTCTCGAAATCAAAACGCCTTAAGCCCGACACCCTATTCGTTCAGTTTTAGAGAGCATTCCCATGTTTGCACGCTTTTCGTTCATCGCCGTCATCGCCCTCCTGGCCAGCGGTTGCGCCAACACTTCGCCAACGCTTGGCAGCAAAAACATCAGCTACGGCGACACCAAGGCCGTGGAAACCGTGACCAACGAGTTCGGTTCCACCGACCTGCAGATGATCGCCGAATCCATGACCCGCTCCCTGGCCCAGTCCGGCATCCTGCAAGGCCGTCCGGTGGTTCAGGTCTACGACGTGAAGAACAAGACCAGCGAGTACATCGACACTCGCGAAATCACCACCAGCATCAAGACCCAACTGATGAAGTCCGGCACTGCCCGCTTCGCCAGCGACAACACCGCCATGCAAAGCCAGGTTGACCAGCTCAAGCTGCAAAACCAGAGCGGTTTGTACAAGAAAAGCACCGTGGCCAAGACCGGCAACATGATCGCCGCCCAATACCGTCTTGAAGGTTCGATCAGCTCGATCGTCAAGCGCAGCAGCGATTACAAGGACGTCTTCTACAAATTCAGCCTGCAGTTGATCGACGTTGAAAGCGGTCTGGCCGAGTGGATGGACGAAAAAGAGATCCGCAAAACCACGGAGCGTTAATCGATGCGCACATGGATTGGCATGATGGCCCTGGCTTGCGCGTTCAGCGTGCAAGCGGCCCCGAAAGTCGCGGTGACGGATCTGGCGTATCAGGAGCGAGTGGAGCAATACATCCACATCATTTCGGCACAGAGCAACCACAGCCAGAGTTACTACGGCGCCAGCGGCTCTTCGAGTTACAACGAGATCGAAGCGACCAGCAGCTACATCGAGCAAGGCGAGCTGCGTAAATTCACCGGCGACATCAAGGGCGAGATTCTACGCACCGGCATGTTCCAATTGGTGCAGGGCACGCCTTACACAGCATCGTCCAAAGGTGACGTGTATGACGTGATCAAGCGGATCAAGGCCGGCAGCTTCAAGGGTGCCGACTACGTGCTGTTCGGCACCGTGTCAGACATCGACTTCACCCGCGACATGAACGAGCTGGCCAACACCGATAGCTATTCGGCGGTGCTGGGGCTGACGCTGGTGGCGGACTTCAGCCTGATCAACACTAAGACCTTTGAGATCACCTCGGCTTTCACGGCGATGGGCGAAGGTCAGGACACCAAACTGGTGAATGGTCGGGACATCAAGATCTCGCTGAACCGTCCACGGGTGGTACGTGACGTGTCCAAGGCGCTGGGTGAGGATGTGGCTGCGCAATTGAGCCAACAACTCGGTGGCGGTGGTTACGAGCAGCCGGGGCAAGCGCCGCTGCGCAATAATCTGCCGCAGGATACGGCGCCGGTGATTCTGCGCTGATCTCAGGCTGGCCATCTGTAGCGAGGGGGCTTGCCCCCGTTCTGATCGTTCCCACGCTCCGCGTGGGAACGCAGCCCGGGACGCTCTGCGTCCCAAAGAGCCGAACGCGGAGCGTCCGTTGAGGCGTTCCCACGCAGAGCATGGAACGATCAGGCGACCTGAAGAGGTCGCCTTTTTTTATGCCTGAAGGTTTACACCGCGGCTTTGCGCAGGGTCGCCATGAACGCCGCCGCGCCAATGAACAGCCCGGCAAAAGTACGGTTCATGCGTTGTTGCTGCTTGGGCGTGCGCAGCAAACGCAGCACCTTGGCCGCCAGCCCGGTGTAGCCGGCCATGACGATCAGGTCGACGCCGATCATGGTCACGCCGAGAATCAGGTACTGGGCCACCAGCGGCGCGTGGGGGTCAATGAATTGCGGCAGCACCGCAAGCATGAACACCAAGGCCTTGGGGTTGCTGATGTTCACCAGAAAACCGCGGAACACCAGCGCCATTGGCTTGCCGATCTGCCGGATGGCGGCGTCGTCGCTCATGTCATTGGGCAGCGCGCGCCATTGCTTGACCGCGAGGTAGACCAGGTAGGCCACGCCAAACCATTTGATCGCATAGAACGCCGTGGCGGAGGCCGCGAGGATCGCACCCACACCGGCAGCGACAATCGCGATCTGCAAGGCCAGGCCCAGTTGCAGGCCCAGGGCGTTCCAGTAACCGCGCCAGAAACCGTAGCGCAAACCGCTGGACATCGACGCAATGGCGCCGGCGCCGGGGGAAAGACTGATCACCCAGCAGGCGGCAAAAAACGCCAGCCATGTTTGAAGCAGCATCGCACACCTCGATTCAGACTCGTGACAGACGTCTAAGCTAATGCGCCTTTGGGCCGATGACTACCGATTTTTTGCAGGACACGGCGACTGCCGACCAGCGTTTACGGCTTGAAGGGCCCATCGTCTGACGGACCGCCATCGCGGGCAAGCCCGCTCCCACAGGGTTTCGGGCTGATCACAAACCTGTAATCCGACTCCAAAAAAACTGTGGGAGCGGGCTTGCCCGCGATGGCGGTGTGTCAGGCAACAGAAGGCTTACTTTTCAAACCCGTTCGAAGAAAACACATCCGTCCCACGCCAGCGTCGAACCGAGCGCTGGAAGAACAGGCTGTTGGGCACTTGCACCATGGCGCTGCCGGTGCCGAGTTCTTCAGCTTCGATCAGCGTGGTGTAGAGCAGATTGATCGCCACCACCCGACCTTTGACGCCGGGCTTGTCGGTGGTATCCACCAACTCGACCACATCGCCGATACGGAACGGGCCGACGGTGAAGATCAGAATTGCGCATAGCAGGTTGGACAGCACGCTCCACATGGCGAAAAACGCCACGGCGGCCACCGCAACGAAACCGGACAACGCCGTCCAGAGCACCGT
Source organism: Pseudomonas sp. PDM09 (assembly GCF_014852305.1). Lineage (NCBI taxonomy): Bacteria > Pseudomonadati > Pseudomonadota > Gammaproteobacteria > Pseudomonadales > Pseudomonadaceae > Pseudomonas > Pseudomonas sp. PDM09. The sequence goes on from NZ_JACVBI010000006.1 coordinate 399,927, forward strand.
GGCCGACACGCCAAGGCGCTCCAGCACGAAGATCAGCGCGCTGCCCATGATCAGCCAGCGCAAACCGCCGCGCAGCGGCATGAAAAACTGCGGCGGAAACGGATAGCGTTCGCCCAGGCGAGTCAGGCATTTAGCGACGACGCGCTGGGCGATATAACCGGCCAGCAGGATCAGCAGAATTTGCACGACCAGCCAGAGCGGCTCGCCCCACACAGCCGGCAACGGCAGTTTGAAGGCGTCCATCAGGACAGTGCCTCCAGCTCCGCCTGCATGCTTTCCAGCAGTTCCAGCGCTTCCATCCAGGCTTCTTCCAGCTCGGCTTCACGCACCTTCAGCTTGGCCTGTTCAGCCAGCAGATCACGCAAGTCGTTCTTGCGCATCGGCTCGTAAATGTCGCTGTCGCCAAGGCTGGCATCGATCTTTGCCAGTTTCTCGTGCAGCTTGCCCAGCTCGGCTTCAAGCTTGTCAGCCTCACGCTTGTGCGGTGCCAATTGCTGACGCAACGCAGCGGCAGCCTGGCGCTGAGCCTTCTTGTCGGTCTTGTCCGGATTGACCGGGGTATTGCTGACCGGGGCATTGCGTTGACGGTATTCGACCAGCCAACGGGCGTAGTCTTCCAGGTCGCCGTCGAACTCCTCGACCTTGCCGTCTGCCACCAGATAGAAATTGTCAGTGGTGCTTTTGAGCAGATGGCGATCGTGTGAGACCACCAGTACCGCGCCACTGAATTCCTGCAGGGCCATGGTCAGCGCCAGACGCATTTCCAGATCCAGGTGGTTGGTCGGTTCGTCGAGCAGCAACAGGTTTGGTCGATCCCAAGCGATCAATGCCAAGGCCAGACGCGCCTTCTCACCGCCGGAGAAATTCAGTACCGGCTCATCGATACGTGCGCCGCGGAAGTCGAAGCCCCCGAGGAAGTCGCGCAAGGTCTGCTCACGCTCGGTCGGCGCCAGGCGCTGCAAGTGCAGCAACGGGCTGGCCTTGGAGTCGAGAGAATCCAGCTGATGCTGGGCGAAGTAGCCAACGACGGTGTTTTCACCGCGCGTCAGGCGACCGGCCAACGGCTCAAGCTCACCGGCGAGGTTTTTGATCAGGGTCGATTTACCCGCGCCGTTCGGGCCGAGCAAACCGATCCGCGCGCCGGGGGTCAGTTGCAGCTTGACCTTCTCCAGCACGGCTTTGTCGCCGTAACCCAGTCGAGCATCCGACAGGTCGATCAGCGGGCTGGAAATTTTCGTCGACTCGCGGAAGACGAAGTCGAACGGCGAATCGACGTGGGCGGCGGACAGCTCTTCCATCCGCTCCAGTGCCTTGATCCGGCTCTGGGCCTGACGGGCCTTGGTGGCTTGGGCCTTGAAGCGGGCGATGTAGCTTTCCATGTGCGCACGTTGCGCCTGCTGCTTCTCGTAGGCCTGTTGTTGCTGGGCCAGACGTTCGGCACGGGCGCGTTCGAAAGCGCTGTAACCACCGCGATACAGGGTGATCTTGCGTTGATCGACGTGGGCTACGTGATCGACCACGGCATCGAGGAAGTCCCGGTCGTGGGAAATCAGCAGCAAGGTGCCGGGGTAGCTTTTAAGCCACTCTTCGAGCCAGATGATGGCGTCGAGGTCCAAGTGGTTGGTCGGTTCGTCGAGTAGCAACAGGTCCGAAGGGCACATCAAAGCCTGCGCCAGATTCAGACGCATCCGCCAGCCACCGGAGAAATCTCCTACTTGCCGATCCATCTGCTCGTTGGTGAACCCAAGGCCGGCCAGCAGCTTTCGAGCCCGGGCGTCGGCGGTGTAGCCGTCGGCGCTGTCGAGTTCCGAGTGCAGGCGGGCCTGAGCGGCACCGTCATGGGCCGCTTCGGCTGCGGCGAGGTCGCGTTGCACCTCGCGCAGGCGCAGGTCGCCATCGAGCACGTAGTCGACCGCCAGGCGTTCGAGTGTCTCGATTTCCTGACGCATGTGGGCGATGCGCCAGTCGGCCGGCAGGAAGCAGTCACCCGAGTCCGGGTGCAGTTCGCCACGAATCAAGGCGAACAGGCTCGATTTGCCGGCGCCGTTGGCACCGATGAGGCCGGCTTTGTGGCCGGCGTGCAGGGTCAGCTCGGCGTCTTCTAGCAGACGTTGCGGGCCACGCTGTAAAGTGAGGTTCTGAAGTCGAATCATAATGGCGGCGGAGTCTACCAGCTTCGCTCGCAACTGGCGCGAGTAGCACTATGTCCTCTGACCTGTGGAGCTTTTCCCTTGGCACTTACGCCCGTCCCGGCGTTGAACCCGCATGCCTGCAATTGCAGTCGGCGGGTATCAATGTGTGCTTGCTGCTCTGCGGGTTATGGCTGGGAGAACGTGGCGTCGCCTGTAACGAAGTCCGATTGCAGCAACTGCGTAGCGTGGCCGAGTCGTGGGACGCAGACGTGGTGCAACCGCTGCGAGCCTTGCGGGTGAATTGGAAAGTCGTTGCCATCGGCGATAGCGAACTGAATGCGTTGCGCGAGCAAGTGAAGGCACTCGAACTGGATGCCGAGCGACATCTGTTGGTGCGACTGGAACGATCGGCGTTGAGTTGGCCGCAGGATGAGGCGACCGATCTATCGGCCTGGCTGGAAGGTGTGGCGGCGGGTGCCACCCACCTGGACCGCGACGCGCTGCATCAGCTGCGCGTCGCGGTAACCGGCACTTAGGAAGCGCTGGTTGGGGTGGTTGCTGCGATCGATGCGGCGGCCGGCGTTGGCGCTGGCGGCGTTGTCGAGGTGGCTGCTGCTAAAGCAGACGTTGCCGCCGGAACCGGGTTGGCTGGCTTGGCAACTGGCGAGGCGGCCGGCTTGGCGGCAACCGGTTTCTTCACCGCTGGTTTTGCAGCCGGTTTGGCAGCGGCAGGTTTGGCTGCCGGTTTCGCTGCGGCAGGTTTTGCAGCAGTAGCTGGCTTGGCTGCAGCAGGTTTTGCAGCAGTAGCTGGCTTGGCTGCAGCAGGTTTTGCAGCAGCAGTTTTGGCAGCCGGTTTGGCTGCAGCTTTTGCAGCTGGTTTTGCAACTGGTTTTGCAGCTGTTTTAGTCGCGACTGATTTCGCGGCTGGCTTGGCAGCAGGTTTCGCAGCGGCAGTTTTTGCAGCTGGTTTTGCGGCCGGTTTGGCAGCTGCTTTCGCCGCTGCAGTTTTCGCCACCGCGGGTTTAGCAGCAGCGGTTCTTGCAGCCGGTTTAGCGGCAGCTGTTTTGGCAGCGGCTGGCTTGGCGGCAGGTTTTGCAGCGCTTGCAGCGACTGTTTTTTTCGCCGCAGGTTTAGCGGCAGGTTTTGCTGCGGCTTTCACCGGTGCTTTGGCAGCCGGTTTGGCAGCAGACTTGGCCGGTGCTTTTGCAGCAGCCGGTTTGGCAGCGGCTTTCTTGGCAGGAGCCGCAGCTGGCTTGGCCGAACGCAGGGACAACGCCTTGCCGACAGCCTCTTGGACACGACCGACACCCTGGGCCAGTTTCAGGCTTTCTTGAGCGTCGCGTTTGAGTTGCAGGATGTAGCTGCGCGTTTCGGACTGGCGATCCTTGAGGGCATCGAGCAAGTTCTCAAGTTCTTTCACCGCCTCCTTGGCCTTGGCTTGCGCCTTGGCTTTGCCGGCCGCCGCAGCGTCCTGCAATTTGGTCCGGGATTTATGCAACTTTTCCTGTGCTTTTCCGCGCTGCTTCTCCAGTTTGGCGAGCAGTTTTTCAGCATCAGCCAAGGCTTGGGAACAAGCGTTTTCCAAATGCTCGAGCAGGCTGCCCGAGAGTTGTTGGAGTAAGTGCAACGGAGTATTTACTGGCTTCTTGGTGGCCGACATGGTTTACCTCCTGGCTGACGTGAATGCGGCTCATACTAGACCTCTGCTGCAACCGCCGCTAGGGCATGTTGACAGTATCGAAAGCACTACGTTGCAACGAAGTAAAAATGTTCTGTGCTTGCGCAAAACCAGTTCACCTTTGAATGCATTCACACTGGCATAATCCTGCGCATCTCAGGTCGGAGAGTGCCCATGTCGCGCTACCTATTTTTATCGCTGTGCGTGTTTTTTTCCGTGGCCCAGGCCGCCGAAAAAACCGCCGCAAATGACACTCACGATCTCGCTTACAGCTTGGGCGCAAGTCTTGGCGAACGCTTGCGCCAGGAGGTTCCGGACCTGCAACTTCAGGCCTTGCTCGAAGGTTTGCAGCAAGCCTATCAAGGCAAGCCGCTGGCACTGAAAGATGAGCGGATCGAACAGATTCTGGCTGAGCATGAAGCCCGGGTTGCCATGCAGTCGCCTGTGCCGCAAAGCGAATTGGCATTGGAAAACGAACGACGGTTTCTCGTTGAAGAAAAAGCCAAACCCGGCGTTCGCGAACTGGCCGATGGAATATTGCTGACAGAGTTGGCGCCGGGCACCGGTGCCAAGGCCGGTCCGAATGGCAAGGTCCAGGTGCTGTATATCGGACGCCTGCCTGACGGTTCAGTGTTCGACCAGAACAGCCAACCGCAGTGGTTCAGTCTGGATAGTGTGATCACGGGTTGGCGCAGTGCGCTGCAAAACATGCCGGTCGGCGCGAAATGGCGCCTGGTGATCCCATCGGCCCAAGCCTATGGTGCCGACGGTGCCGGCGACCTGATTGCGCCATTCACGCCACTGGTATTCGAGGTCGAATTGCGCGGTGCTAAAAGCTGAAAACCGGATCGAGTAGGAGGCGGCTTCACAGCCGCCGTCCTCTCACACCACCGTACGTACGGATCCGTATACGGCGGTTCAAGTTATGCGATTAAGCCGAGTTATCGTATCCAGTATTGAGACCAGTCCAAGC